>NZ_QYRT01000002.1 GCF_004923255.1 Subtercola vilae
CGAAGTTGACCATCAGGGTGCCGCCGTTGAAGCCTTTCGACTTCGTGAGTGCGACGTTTGCGACGACTCCTGTTCCCAGGAGTACCAGCAGAGCTGTGCCTACCAGCTCCGAAACGAAATCAAGACCCAAACCATTCATGTCGACCCCTTTGTACGTGCCGCATCTGTTCGAATGCGGCGATGCCCGTCACTCTACTGGCGCTGGGCTTTTTTGGCGTAGATTGAGTGAACTGGATCGCCGATAGCGAAGGAATTTCAATGAAGAAACTCATCAATGATCCGAAGAACGTGGTGGCCGAAGCGGTCGCCGGAATCGCGGCGGCTCACCCCGACCTCGTCACGGTGTCGTACGACCCCATTTTCATCGTGAGAAAAGACGCCCCCACCCCGGGCAAAGTCGGCATCGTGAGCGGTGGCGGCAGTGGGCACGAACCCCTGCACGGCGGATTCGTCGGCTCCGGGATGCTCGATGCCGCCGTTCCCGGCCCGGTGTTCACCTCGCCCACGCCCGACCCGATTCTCGCCGCCACGATCGCCGTCAACGGCGGAGCAGGCGTTCTGCACATCGTGAAGAACTACACCGGAGACGTGCTGAACTTCGAGACAGCCGCCGACCTGGCCGGTGCAGAAGACATCGACGTGCGTACCGTCATCGTCGACGACGACGTCGCCGTGAAGGACTCGCTCTACACCGCCGGCCGACGCGGTGTCGCCGGCACCGTTCTGGTCGAGAAGATCGCGGGCGCCGCTGCCGAACGCGGTGACGATCTCGACGCCGTCGCGGCCGTCGCCACCAAGGTCAACGCGCAGACGCGGTCGATGGGTGTCGCGCTGACCGCGCCTGTGGTGCCGCACGCCGGCGAGCCGAGCTTCGACCTGCCAGAAGACGAGATCGAGATCGGTATCGGCATCCACGGCGAGCCGGGTCGTGCACGCATCAAGCTCGAGCCGGCCGACGCCATTGTCGACCGCCTGCTCGCGCCGATTCTCGAAGACCTGCCCTTCGCCTCCGGAGACCAGGTGCTGCTGTTCGTGAATGGCATGGGCGGCACCCCGCAGGTGGAGCTGTACATTCTGTTCCGTCGCGCGGCCGAGGTACTGGCCGAGAAGGGCATCACGGTGTCGCGCACGCTCGTGGGCAACTTCGTCACCTCGCTCGAGATGCAGGGGGCATCCATCACCGTTCTGAAACTCGACGACGAACTCACCGAGCTGTGGGATGCCCCCGTGCAGACCGCCGCGCTTCGGTGGGGAAGGTAGTATACGCATGACACTGGGCATCACCTGGGTGACCGACTGGATCAGGCTGAGCGCGCGCGTGATCGCCGAGCACAGAGTGGAGCTGATCACCCTCGACCGGGAGATCGGCGACGGAGACCACGGAGAGAACCTCGACAGGGGGTTCAGCGCCGTGATCGTGAAGCTCGACGCGCTGCCGGCTGACGCTCTACCGGGTGATGCCCTCAAACTCGTCGCCACGACCCTCATCTCCACCGTGGGTGGGGCATCGGGGCCGCTGGTGGGCACGGCTTTTCTGAAGGCGGCGCAGGCCGCCGGCAAAGAAGCTGAGCTCGACGGCGCGGCCATCGTGGCGCTGCTGACGGCTGCGCGCGACGGCGTAGTGCTCCGCGGCAAGGCCGCTGTGGGCGACAAGACCATGATCGACGCGTGGAGCCCCGCCGTCGACGCTGCAACGGCAGCGGAGGCCGACGGCAAGAGTGAGCCCGAGATTCTGCTGGCCGCAGCCGATGCCGCCGAGAAGGGTGCCGAGTCGACCGAGCCACTCGTGGCCCACAAGGGCCGGGCGAGTTACCTCGGCGAGCGAGCCATCGGGCACCGCGACCCCGGGTCGCAGTCGTCGGCGCTGATGCTGCGTGCGGCATCCGACGCGGCGCAGCCCGGCTTCAGCCTGGTCGAAAGCCCCGGCGCCTAGCGTGGCGGCAGTCGACGGCAAGGTAGGCCTGGTGTTCGTCTCGCACAGCGAGAAGATCGCGGCGGGCCTCATCGAACTCGCGTCGCAGATGGCGCCGGCAACGGCGATGGCTGCGGCCGGCGGCACCGACGAGGGCGGAATCGGCACCAGCTTCGAGAAGGTGACGAAGGCCATCGCCGAGGTCGACTCCGGCGTCGGGGTCGTGGTGCTCTGCGACCTCGGCTCGGCCATTCTGACCGCCGAGACAGCGCTCGACTTTCTCGACGACGAGGTGCGCGAGCGTGTGCGCATCGTCGACGCGCCGCTGGTCGAGGGCGCGGTGGCAGCGTCGGTGACCGCCGAGACGGGTGGCGCGCTCGATGAGGTCGTTGCGGCGGCTGAGAGTGCACGCGGTTCGTTCGGTGAGGCTCCGGATGCCCTGATGGGCGCCCCGGGTGACACCAACGGTGCGGCGGGCGGCAGTGTCGACGCCGCCAGAGGTGCCTCTGGTTCGCTCGTACGAACGGTGAGCATCGTCAACAAAGACGGACTGCACGCTCGCCCGGCGGCAGAGTTCGTGAAACTCGCGAACACCTTCGCCGCGAAGGTAACCATCAACGGCAAAGACTCGAAGAGCCTGCTGGGCATCATGTCGCTCGGGCTCGTGCGCGGGGCGACCGCCACGCTCAGCACCGCCGATCAATCGGGTACCGACGCGCTCGATGCGCTGGCCGGGCTCATCGAGTCGGGCTTCGGTGAGGCCTGAGCCGCGCTGCACGCTGAGTTGAACACGAAACCCGCGAAGACCAGCCCGGTGAGGCCCGTGTTCGCGGGTTTCGTATTTTGTGGCTCTACTTGGCGGTCGCCTTGCGGTTCTCGGCCGACACCATCCACGCGTACTGCTCGAGCCGCTGGATGATGGCGTGCAGAATGTCTGCACTGGTCGGGTCGGCCTCGTCGACGGCGTCGTGAACGTCGCGCATGGTTCCGACGACAGACTCGATGCGAACCGTCACCAGGTCGACGGTCTCGGCGGTGTCGATCTCGCCGTTGGGGTACTCGGGCAACGTCGTCGTGGCCGCGACTGTGTCGGAACGGCCATCCGGAACCGCATGCAACGCACGCATACGCTCAGCGACGGTGTCACTCAATTCACGAGCTGCATCGATGATCTCGTCGAGCTGCAGGTGAAGGTCTCGAAAGTTCTTGCCGACGACATTCCAGTGCGCCTGCTTGCCCTGAACGTGCAGTTCGATGAGGTCGACCAGTACCTGCTGCAGCGCGTCGGTGAGCTCTTTGGGCGCTTTGAAGCCGCGCTCGGCGTTCTGTCGGCGCGTGCTCTTCGGTCCGCCGTCGGCGGGAACGTGAACGTCGCGTTCGATGGTTGTCGTAGACATGGTGTGCCTTTCTGGTGTGAATCGTGGGGATGGCCCGACCGGATGACCGGGCAGGTGGTGGTGGCGGCTGGCGGTCTAGATCGTGGCGACCGAGCCGGAGTCGACGCGGTAGTTCGAACCGTTCACGAAGCTGGCGGCCTCTGAGCAGAGGAACGCGATGACGTTCGCCACTTCCTCGGGCTCGCCGCGCCGCTTGAGTTCCATGTACGGGCGTTCTTCGTCGAGAAAGCTTTCGATGGCCTCGTCGACGTCGGTGCCCTGCTGGTCGGCCCGTTTCTCCATCATCGCGTCGGTCATGGGCGTGTGGATGAAGGCCGGGCTCACGCAGTTCACGAGCAGCCCCTCGAGGGCGTAGCTGCGGGAGAGGCCCTTCGCCAGGGCGAGGATGCCGGCCTTCGCCGCGCAGTAGGGCAGCTCGTCGTCATAGGGCTGCACGGCGTCTTCAGAGGCGACGAACACAAGCCGGCCCCAGCCGCCCTTTCGCAGACTCGGCAGAAACGCCGAGACGAGTCGCACGGGGCCCATCAGGTCGACCTCGATCGTCGAGGTCCAGCCCTTGTCGTCGATCTCATGAAAGAGGCCTTGGGCTCCCGTGATGCCAGCCGACTGAACCAGAATGTCGATGTCGCCGACAGCCCCGGTCACTTTGTCGTGCAGGGCGGCGATCGATGCCACGTCGGTAATGTCGGCGGCGAAGGCGTGCAGCGCGCCGTCGGGCGCGTTCAGTTCGCTAGCGGCCGTGTCGAGGCTCTGCTGGTCTTTGTCAGTGATGACGACGGTTGCGCCCTCAGCGAGAAGGAGACGTGCCGTGTGCCAGCCGATACCCGAATCGGCGCCGGAGATGAGTGCTGTTTTTCCTTGTATACCGAGATCCATGACCTTCACGTTACGCTCGCAGTGTCAACCCGTCACGTCGGCCTGCGGGCGGTTGACACCGGGTGTGGTTCGATGGTTCGATGGGCGATTTCGTTTCAGAACCTCGGGTCTTTCGCGAGCAGAAGGCTATCCTCGGCGAGAGCCTCGTGTGGCGCGCGGCGGGCGGTGAAGCGGGTACCCCCGACCTCGAGGGTGACCTTCTCTGGTGCGACATCACATCGGGAATCCTTCACATCAGCCCCTACGGCGGTGCCGTCAGTGGGGCGGATGATCGGCACATCGAGCTGCCCGCACCGCTCGCTTCGTTTCACCTGGCGAGTATCGACGGCGAGCCCGGCTTCGTCGTCTCGCTCGGCGACAGGGTGGTGCTGGTCAGTGAGGCGGGGGTGATCGTGCGGGAGCTGGCGGGCATCCGGCATGCCCACACGGGATTGCGGCTCAACGAGGGCAAGGTCGACCCGGCGGGCCGATGGGTGACCGGGTCGATGAACCTCACCACCGGCGAGCCCGACGGAGCGTTCTACTCGGTGACGTCGAGTGGTGAACAACGTGTGCTGTGCGGCGGGGTGGGCGTGGGCAATGGGCTGGAGTGGTCGGCCGACGGGTCGCTCATCTACTTCACCGACACGAGTGTCGAGACGGTGTACGTGGCCCCCTACTCGGCGACCGGCGAACTGGGTGAGGTGAGCGTGTTTCTGAACGATGGGCCGCACGATGGGCTCACCCGCGACGCGGCTGGCGACTTCTGGGCCGCGCTGTACGGCAAAGGCGTGGTGGTGAAGTACCGGGCGAATGGTGACGAGGTGTTGCGGCGGGAACTGCCGGCGCCGAACCTGACGTCGGTGGCCTTCGGGGGGCCGGGGCGTTCGACCCTGTTCGTGACGAGCGCGCGAGAGAATCTGACCGAGCAGCAGTTGCGGGAGCATCCGCTCTCGGGCTCGGTGTTCGCGCTCGACACCGACAGCCGGGGCGTGCCGGCGCGGAGCTTCACATCGAACGCATGAGCTCTTCGATGGTGATGGCCGCGTTGATGAGGGCGAGGTGGCTGAGGCCCTGTGGAATGTTGCCGAGGAACGACAGGTCGCTGGCGTCGATCATCTCCGAGTAGAGGCCGACGTCGTTCGACAGGCCGATGAGCTCGTCCATGAGGGCGATCGACTCATCATGGCGGCCGACGCAGACGAGCGCTGAGGCGAGCCAGAAGGCGCAGGCGACGAAGGTGCCCTCTTCTGCCTCGGCACCGGAGTAGCGGTAGACCAGCGGGCCACGACCGAGTTCAGACCGGATGGCGTCGATGGTCTGTGACATGCGTTCGCCGCGGTCGAAGCCGCTCACGGTGTGCAGCAGCACGCTGGCGTCGAGTTCGTCGGTGCCGGGGTAGGCGACGTAGCTGTGGCGCTCGTCAGACCAGCAGTTCTCCCGAACCCACTCGGCGATCAGCCCGCGCTCGGCACGCCAGCGCGCGGGGTCGCCCGGAATCTGGCCGAGTTCGGCGAGCTGCACGGCACAGTCGAGAGCCTGCCAGCAGCTCATCTTCGAGGAGGTGTAGTGCCGGATGTCTTCGAGCTCCCAGAGCCCGGAGTCGGGGCTTCGCCATGCATCGCAGGTGCGGTCGGCGATGCCGGCGAGCATGCGGCCCGTCTCGCTGTCGAGCACGTTGCCGGCCTGAACATAAAGCCGCAGTACGTCGAAGAGGTCGCCGAAGACGCCGAGCTGAAGCTGACCGCTCGCCGGGTTGCCCGTGACCACGGGCCCGGCGTTACGCCAGCCGGGCGAGTCGTGCTTGGTGACGCCCTCTGGCAGCTGGCCGTCGAGCGTGTAGAACACGTGCAGGTCGGGGCCGTTGGCCCGAATGGTCTTCAGCAGCCACGCCACGGCGGCGTGCGTCTCTTCGCGCAGGCCGAACCGGATGAGCGCGTGCAGTGTGTAGGCCGCGTCGCGCACCCAGGCGAAGCGATAGTCCCAGTTCTTGCCGCCACGCGAGCTCTCGGGCAGTGACGTGGTGGCTGCGGCGGCGATCGACCCTGTGGGGCTGTAGATGAGCAACTTCAGGGCCAGGGCGCTGCGCTGAACGGCATCCGGCCACGGCCCGTCGTAGGTGAACTCGCGCGACCAGAACTGCCAGTTCGAGACGGTGCGTTCGATTCCGCTGTCGGTGAGTTCGGGAACGGGGATGTGCAGGGGCTCGTTGGCCGTGCCGACGACGGCGAGCAGGTGGCGCGATGTCGGTGCCGTGGTGAAGCGACCCGCCAGAGCGCGGTCGCCGCCGCCACGCGGGCCGTGGTCGATGCCGCGTACGGCGATGGTAGTGGAGTCGACACGGATGACGGGGCCGTGGGTGGTCTTCTGGATCCACGGCGAGGCCGTCGAGAGACAGGTGCCGGGGGCGACCCGCCAGCGGAAACGAACGGTGCCGCTCACGCCGTCGACCCGGCGAGCGAGCTCGGCCCAGGGCAGGCGGCCCGCGAAGCCGGTCACGAGCGCGTCGGTGAGAACGGCGACCCCGCTGTCGGTGGTGAACGTGGTCTCGAGCACGTTGGTGCCCTCGATGTAGCGGCGGGTGGCGGTGAACGGTTGGGTGGGCGTCAGTTCGATGGAGCCGCCGTCGGCTTCGTCGAGCAGGCGCGCGAACACGGGGGTGCCGCCGAGGTTCGGCACGGGAAACCAGTCGATGCTGCCGTCGAGGGCGATGAGCGCCACGGTGCGGCCGTCGCCGATGGCACCGTACGAGCGGAGGTCGGTGTAACCGTTCACGCGGATGGGGTCAGTGCCGGCGGGCGGCTGGGCGGGCTGGGTACTTTCGCTGGGCTGGGCGCTCGGGGTGGCCCTGTTGGCCTGGGCAGTGCCGCGCCGGGTGGCAGTGCTCGTCGGGGCGGTTTTCTTCGGGGTGGTCGCTCTGGTCACCCTTTACGGTACGACGGAAAACCGGCTCGTGCTGAGCCTTGCGCGGTGCGGCTCGGGGGTGCTTGGGCGCGGCTAGCGCGACGGAGCGGGCTCGCCGAGCAGGTTGTTGCGAAGGTAACCGGCGTAGCCGCCGGGAGTGCGGCCCTGCTGCCGGCCGGAGGTGAGTACCTCGGCGTCGGCCGAGGCGACGATGCGAGCGCCGAGTGAACGCAGCCGGGCGACGAGGTCGACGTCTTCGTGTTCGGCGAGCGAGTCGAACGCGCCGGCCGCGACATAGACGCTCGCGCGCACGCCGAGGTTGGCGCCGTGTACGTGGCCGTTAGCGGTGCCGGGGGTGTGGGTCTCCCGCCAGCGGGCGACCTGAGCGTCGGTGAGGTCGGCGAAGTCGGGGCGCACGGTTCCGATGATCACGTCGGCCCCGGCGGCGGCCAGGGCGAGCTGCGAGGTGATCCAGTTCGAGGGTACGGCCGAGTCGGCGTCGGTGTTGGCTATCCAGGCGGTGTGAAGCAGATGAGGCCGCAGTGACCTGAGCGCGTGGGCGACGCCGACGGCGCGGGAGACACCGACGTTGGAGCGATCGAGTTCGAGAACGTCGACTCCGGGAAAGGTGCGGGCGATGCGGGCGGTGTCGTCGACGCTGTTGTCGACCACGAGGGTGATGCTGATGTGGGGGCAGGGAGCGCCGAGTTCGGCGAAGCTCGCTTCTGTGCTGCTGCGGGCGAGGCCAAGGGCTGTGAGGCACTGGGCGATGAGCAGCTCTTCATTGCGAGCGGGAACGACAATGGCGAATGACCTCACAGGCGCAAACGGGCTGGGGGAAGCTGGCAGACGGGATGTGGCGAACGGCCGGGGGTGGGCATCCGGAACCCTGGCGCTCATGCCAAGCCCGTTTCGGCTGCCACAGACCGCGGGTTCGGCGAGTAGACGTCGAGCACGAAATCGGCTTCGATGTGGTGCGCGAGGCGGGTGCAGGAGGCCCGGGCGGCTTGGGCGGCGATGACGGTGTGCACGTGGTCTCCGGTCTGCAGGTAGTCGGTGACAGGGTGGCGCCAGTGGCAGGCGACAAAGGTGGCGTCGGGGGTGAGGGCGGCGAAGATGTCTGCGGCGACCGCGGCGAGGGTGGGGGCGTCGAAGTAGTAGCCGACCTCTGAGAGCACGATGAGGTCGAAGCGTCCGGCTGGGAATGCGGTGGCGGCGTCACCGAGCTCGACGGTGACGTGGGGTTCGCCGGCGAGCCGTTCGCGTGCCCGCTCGACGGCGGCTTCGGCGATGTCGATGGCCAGCAGCGCGTCGGTGCGGGCAGCGAGGTCGTGGGTGAGAACGCCGATGCTGCAGCCGATCTCGAGAGCGTTCGCATACCGTTCGCGCGGCAGGGCGGCCAGGGTCACGGCGCGCTTGCGCCGTTCGTACCAGCGGGTGGTGAACCCCCACGGATCGGCCCGGCGGGCGTAGGTGTCGTCGAAGTAGGTGCCGGGGAGGGCTGTGCGAGTGGGCGGGTGGGCCACGCCGGGCTCCTGTTCTGGATGTTCGGAACGCACGAAGATCTCGTCACCGCGGTCGAAGTGCCGCAGAAACTCGGCCAGAAGTTGCTCTTCGTCGCCGTCGGCGGGCGAGAGCCGCTCGACCTGGCTGCGGTGCTCACGGATCGCGTTCTGCTTCGCCGCACGAACGCTGTCGCCGAGGGGGAGCGCGACGAGACCGGTCCACGGGGTGTCGGGGTGACCGGGGTTCGCCCAGTGCCACAGCCAGATCGGGTACTCGACGAGTGTGAGGCCGCGCTCGCGGGCGAGCTCTGCCGCCAGCTCGCCGAGAAGCCGGTGGTCACGGTGGCCGTCGCCGCGCCACGGAGCCGCGAGCAGGGTAGGGCCGGTGGGTGTAGCGAGGGCCGGGTGCGCGGCGAGCGCGGCGCGGATGGCGGGCAGCTGGCGGTCGAGGGAGCCATCGGCGAAGTCGAGGAGTGCGACCTCGGCGGCGGGGGAGAGCAGGGCGACGGCGGCACGCACCTCGGCGGCGCGGAGACGGGCGAGGGCCTCGGGCGAGACGGTGGGCGAGCGCGGGTGCGACGCCGAGCCGTCGGTGACAATGACCACGGTGCTGGGGATGCCGCGGGCGAAGGCCTCGGCGAGCAGGCCGCCGGCACCGAGCGTCTCGTCGTCGGGGTGGGCGGCGAGAACGATGAGGTGCGCGAATCCGTCGAGGGTGAACGCCGGGAGTGTGTGCAGTCGGGCATCCGCCACCCAGTCGGCGACCGAAGTACCGGGCAGGCGTGCGTCGAAGCTCACCATGGCGGAGTGCCCAGCGCCGCGACCGTGGAGCCGAGCGAAGCGTCGTCTTTCTCGGCGTGGTGCTGGCGCAGGTAGAGGGTCAGGTCGGCGACACGTTTGGCGTGAGCGGCGTCGAGGGCGAGCGGGGCCGGGCCGAGGGCGTGCCCCACGCGCAGCAGAATCTCTTCCGATGCCCGTGCGACCGTTGCCCGCACTCGCTTGGCGAGCAGGCGGCCCTCTGGCCCGGTCGCGCGGCCGTCGTCGATGCGTTCGGCCGCCTCGAGCAGGGCGCGGCGCGAGTCTTCGAGCAGGGCATCCACTCTGCCGAGGTGCATGAGGGCGAACGGGCTGATGCCGGGGGATGCCGGGGAGGAGGAGGAAGCGCGGGATACGGGGGAGACCGACGAGTCGGGGGAGACCGATTCGAAGAGGGTACGGGCAAGCCCTACGGCGCCTCCGAACCAGCACGCTGCGACGGCGATGGCGCCCCAGGAGAAGCCGGGCCGCTCGAGGTACCAGCCGGGGGCGCCGATCGGCAGGGCATCGACGCGGTCGAAGTGCACGGGGCCGCTCTCGACCTCGGTGAGACCGCGGGCGTGCCAGGCGCCCCTTTCGACGGTGATGCCCGGATCGCGGAGCCGCACGCCGAAGAGGCGGCGCTCGCCGGGGCCGGTGGCCGAACCAGACCCGCCCGAACCAGACCCGCCCGAGCCGGCCTCAGGCGCGACAATTGCGGTGACAAGGGCCATGTCGAGCTGACCCGCGAGCGAACACCACTGCTTCGTGCCTGTGACCTGCCACGTGTCGTTGGAGCGCTCAACGACGAGTGGCTCGCCGCCCTCCGACGCGAAGACACCCCACGTTCCGCGCGCCCCCGGGTCGATTCCCGACTGGCGGAGGATGGCATGCGCGTCGAGGTGCGGTTCGGCGGCGCGAGCGACCGCGAGGTCGTGGCAGGCCAGGGTGCCGAGGGCCTCGAAGAGTTCACGGGTGCGGCCGTCTCCGGGCACGGCGCGCTGGAGGCTGAGCTCTTCGGCGAACGCCAGCGCCTCGGCCACGGTCGAGGGCAGCCGGAGGGCGGCGAGTGCGGGCCAGGGGCTGGGGAGGGCATCCGGAGCTGACGAGGGCGACAGCGACACGGGAACGAACGGTTCTGTCACACGATGCTCCAATCGTTCTTACTGCTGCTTCGCACACCGTCTCGTGCACACTGTTTCGCGCGCACTGGCACCAGCTGAGAGTGAGGGTTTTCGAGGCCTTCGTCAAGCCCCAGCTGCAGATCGGTGCGCCGGCGCCTCTGTCGGTCATGATGGTGCTCATGCCCACAGTCTTTCCTCGTTCCCTTCCGTACCCGCTCGGCGTGACCCTGCTCGACGGCGGTATTTCGTTCGCCGTCTACTCCGAGACCGCCGACTCCGTCGAGTTCTGCTCGTTCGCCGACGACGGCACCGAGACGAAGACGCGTCTGACAGAGCGCACCGGCCACGTCTTTCACGGCATCGTCGAGGGCGCGGGCATCGGCACCCGTTACGGAATCCGCGTCGACGGCCCGTGGAACCCCGAAGAGGGCCTCCGGCACAACGCCCACAAGCTGCTGCTCGACCCGCACGCCACCGCTATCGGGGGCGACTACACCTGGGGCCAGGCCGTGTTCGGCCACAACATGGATGCCCCCGACGAGCTCGACCCCACCGACTCAGCCGACTCCACCCCCCGCTCGGTGATCACCGACCCCGCGTTCGACTGGGGTGACGACAGAGCCCCGCGCACACAGCTCTCCGAGAGCATCATCTACGAAACGCACGTGAAGGGCTTCACCAAGCTGCACCCCGAGATTCCCGAAGACATTCGCGGCACCTACGCGGGTATGGCCCACCCTGCGGCCATCCGGTACTTCACTGAGCTCGGTGTCACCGCGGTCGAACTGATGCCCGTTCAGCAGTTCGTGCAAGACAGTCACCTCCTCGAAAAGGGCCTTCGCAACTACTGGGGCTACAACAGCATCGGCTTCTTCGCACCGCACGGCGAGTATGCGGCCGGTGGCGACGGCGGAGCCCAGGTCGCCGAGTTCAAAGAGATGGTGAAGGCGTTTCACGCGGCCGGCCTCGAGGTGATTCTCGATGTGGTCTACAACCACACCGCCGAGGGCAACCACATGGGCCCAACCCTGTCATTCAAGGGCATCGACAACGAGGCCTACTACCGCCTGGTTCAGGATGACCGGGGCGCCTACTTCGACACGACAGGTACCGGCAACAGCCTCAACGTCGGCCACCCCACCGCTCTCGGCCTCATCATGGATTCGCTTCGCTACTGGGTGACCGAGATGCACATCGACGGATTTCGCTTCGACCTCGCCACCACCCTCACCCGGCAGGGCGGCGATGCCGAGCTGCACAGCGCATTCCTCACATTGATTCAGCAAGACCCTGTGCTCGCGCCCGTCAAGATGATCGCCGAGCCGTGGGATACAGCCGGCTATCAGGTAGGCGGGTTTCCGGCCGACTGGGCCGAGTGGAACGGCAAGTTCCGCGATGATGTGCGCGATTTCTGGAACGACGCCGACGGCGTGCTCAGCACCCTCTCGCAGCGCGTTCTCGGCAGCCCCGACGTGTACGAGGGCGATCGCCGCTCGCCGCTGTCGAGCATCAACTTCGTCACCGCCCACGACGGCTTCACGCTGGCCGACCTCACGTCGTACAACGAGAAGCACAACGAGGCGAACGGCGAAGACAACAACGACGGCGAGAGCGACAACAAGTCGTCGAACCAGGGTGCCGAAGGCCCCACCGACGACGAAGAGGTGAACGAGCGGCGCGACCTGCAGCGACGCAACTTTCTCGCGACCGTTCTGCTCTCGGCCGGTGTTCCCATGCTGCTGGGCGGCGACGAGATCGCCCGCACCCAGGGTGGCAACAACAACGCCTACTGCCACGATGACGAGATCTCGTGGTTCGACTGGCAGAATGCCGACACTGAGCTGCTCGAGTTCACGAAGCAGCTGATCGCGCTGCGACAGCAGAATCTGGCGCTGCACCCGGCCTGGTTCAGGCAGGCGCCTGAGGTGGGTGGCCCCAACACGGTTCGCGTTCTGCGTTCCGACGCCGAAGGTTTCAGCGACGACGACTGGACGAATCCGGATGCCCGCACCATCACTTTCGTCTTCGAACACGAGGGTGCCGACGCTTTCGCACTGCTGCTCAACTCCGCCTCGAACGGAGTCGAGTTCACTGTTCCTGCCGCGCCGCTGAACGAATGGAGCCTCGCGCTCTCGAGCGATCCCGGCCAGACGGTGGAAGGTGAGGTCACCAGCCTCATCGTGCGCGATCGCTCGTTCACGCTTCTCCGTAGTCGCCGGTAGTGAATTTGTAACCCGATCGGGGGTGTGGTGCGCGTAGACTGCTCAGCCAACAGGCAGAGGTCGCCATTTCACTTCAGGAGTACATCCGCGTTCTTCAAGCCCACTGGGTGACCGTCGTTGCAATCACTCTGCTGGGGGCCGCGGCGGCGTTCGGGTGGACTTTCACCCAGACGCGCGTGTACACCGCCAACTCGAGTGGCATCGTGACGCTCATGTCTGACGGTTCGATCGGCGACACCGTCGCGTCTGATGCGCTGGCAAAATCGAAGGCCACCACCTACGTGGCGGTGGGGGAGTCGCGCGCTGTCGCCCAGCTTGTGATCACTGCCCTCGGTCTGACGGCGTCGCCCGAGACGGTGGCGGGCGAGATCACCGTGACGAACATCAAAGACACCCCCACCATCAACGTCACGGCCCGTGCGTCAAGCGGTATAGAGGCGAAGAAGCTCGCCGACGCCTGGATCGTGGGTCTGACCACCCAGATCGCCACCCTCGAGAACAAAGCCGTCACTCAGCAGGCCGGCAACACGGTCGTCGCGGCAGTAACGTTTCTCGAACCGGTGGAGTCGGCTGTGGCTCCGACCCAGCCGATCTTTCCGAACGTACGTCTATCGGTGATCATCGGCGCCCTGATCGGGCTCGTGCTGGCGATTGTCTATGCAATGGTGCGCAATGTTCTCGACCGACGCATTCGCACAGCGGCGACGATTCAGCAGCAGTTCAAACTCGCGGTCATCGGGGTGTTGCCCAAAGACGCAGCGCTCACCGACGAGAATCGGATCGTCTCGGAGACGGGTGGTATTCACGCGGGTTCCGTCACAGTGCAGAGCCGCCCTCTGGCTGAAGCTTTTCGCGAGCTGCGCACGAACATGCGGTTCATGCGCGTCGACAGCCCGCCTCGCATCATCGTGATCTCGAGCCCCTCGCCGAACGACGGCAAATCGACGGTGACGGCGAACCTGGCTGTTGCATTGTCGGCCGCCGGCCAGAAGGTGGTGGTTGTCGACGGAGATCTCCGAAAGCCCATGGTCGCTTCGACGTTCAACGTGGTCGGCGGCGTTGGCGTGACCGACCTTCTCATCGGCTCGGCCGAACTCGACGATGTGTTGCAACCGTGGGGTGAGAGAGGAAACCTGCGGGTGCTGGGGGCTGGATCGATTCCGCCGAACCCGAGCGAGCTGCTCGGGTCGCACGGAATGACCACGCTGCTTCGTGAACTGGCACTCGACGCCATTGTGCTCGTCGATGCCCCACCGCTCCTGCCCGTGACAGATGCCGCCATTCTGGCCGCGATCTCCGACGGCGCCATCATCGTGGTGTCGGCGGGTCGCACCACGACCGACGAACTCGAACGTGCTCTCGCCGGAATCAGCATGGGTGGTGGCCGCACACTCGGCGTCGTGCTCAACAGGGTTCCGACGAAGGGTGCGGGAGGCCGGGGTTACGGCTACTACCACGGCAGCTACTCAGAGGATGCGCCTGTAGTAGGCGCTCTCATTGCGAACGGCCGTCTGACGCCCACGATACCGGTCACGGCAGCCGAGAGCGCCGACAGCACGGCACGAGCCGAGAGCACTGAGCTGAAAGACCCTACCGCGGCACTGTGATCGTTGACGACGCCAGTGTGACGGCAGCGTTCGGCGTGAGCATCCGGCCCTCGATGCGGCTGGCCGAACCGACGGTGAGAGCAGCACCGATGAGCGCGGTACCAATGAACAGTGATCCTGCGCCGAGTGTGGTGGCAGCGCCGATCACCCAGAAGATGTTGGCGGCCCTGGCGCCGTTGACAAGCGACATGGTGCTCGCGGCAGCGGTGGTGATGGCGGCATCGCACTGCAGAATGAAGACGGCGTTCGACTGGCCACCGCCATCGAAGGTGAGGTTGCCCGTGAGGCCGAGGGCGGCCACCGAGTGCCAGACGCCGGGCGTGATGACGGCGGCGCCGAGCTGGCCGGGCAAGGCGTGTGTCGCCGTCATCGACTGTGCCGAAGCGAAGGCGGCATGGGCATCACGGGTGGCCTGGGAGTTCTGACTCTCAGTGCCGTACTGCGTCTGTGCCGCCGGAGAGAAGCCGGTAAGGGCGGCGCCAGGATCGAATCCGATCGCACCATCGAATGTCGAAGTGCCGTCGTCGGTGAGCGCCAATTGACCGATGAGGGCGTACGCTCGCGCGGTACCGAGATTCACCGTGTTGGTGATCGAGAACGGAATGGTGACCTCGTTGGTCGCCGCGGTGCTGCTGTCGGTGCTGCCGGTGCTGGTGCTGGTGCCGACATCGTTGCCGACAAGGGTAGCCGTTGAGAAACCGGAGGTCGGTGCCGCTGACATCACATTCCAGGTTCCGGTGAAGCCCGTGGAGTCGGCGTTTGCAGGGATGATCGCGGTGTAGGTCAGCACGTGGTGAGTGGGGCTGCTCGACACGGTCCAGTCCGGGTTCGTTCCATTCACGAGCTCGTCTGTGACGGTCGGGTAGCCGTTCGCGCCGTTCAGGCGGGTCACCCACACCGATGCGGGTCCCGTCGTGGGCGCACCGCCGACCTCGGCGAATGAGACGATCAGGGGTGCAGTGCCTCCGCCCGATGGCATGCCCTGAAGCTTCGGCGACGACGAAGCGAGCGACAGTTGGGAGACTCCACCGCTGGCGGCCGACGCCGGGGTCGCCACAGCGAGTGAGATGACGGGAACGCTCCAGGCGGCCCCGATCAGAACAGCTCGACGGGTGGGGTACATGTTCCGAAGTGTGCCACGCGAACGGGGTACACGGGCCGGTCGTGCCCGAAACGGAGGTAATACTGGGGAAGAACTGCGGTAACCCCCAGTTCGGGTGACTCGTTGGCTACTGCAGCGCCGAGGTGAGGCGGGCGAGGTTGTCGAGGATGGTTGAGCGCAGCGGCTGCTTCATCCACTGGGTCAGAGTGAGTTCACGACTGCGGGCACGGTAGCCGTCTTCGACTGCGCGCATCTCGTTCACAAACGTTGCGCCGCGAACCATGAGCGAGATTTCGAGGTCGAGGTTGAACGACCGAATATCCATGTTGCTCGACCCGATGACGGCAATGTCATCGTCGATCGTGAAATGTTTGGCGTGCAGAATGTAGGGCGACTCGTAGAGCCAGATGTGCACTCCCGCGCGCAGCAGTGCCTCGTAGTACGAACGCTGCGCGTGATAAACGCCTGCCTGGTCGCCGATCTCCGACACGAACAGTTCGACGTGGATTCCGCGCTCGGCGGCGGTGGTGATGGCGTAGAGCATCGAATCGTCGGGCACGAAGTACGGGCTCGTGATGATGACCTTCTTCTGCGCGTAGTACATCAATGCGAGAAAGAGCCGCAGGTTGTTCTCACCTTCGAAGCCGGGGCCACTCGGCACGAGTTGACAGTCGAGGGCATCCGGATTCGAATTGACGGCCTCTTCACGAATCGGCGACGTTTCGCGGTCGAGCAGTTCGTCTGTCTCGCTGTACCAGTCGGTGATGAAGATGGCGTTGATGCCGGTGACGATGGGCCCTTCGACTCGTGTCATGAGGTCTTGCCACTGCAGGCCGCGGCGAATGTTGCTCTTTTTGTTGTAACTGCGGTCGATGAGGTTCTGCGACCCCATGAAGCCCACCAGGCCGTCGATGACCAGCAGTTTGCGGTGGTTTCGCAAGTCGGGTCGCTGCCATTTGCCCTTCAACGGCTGCACGGGCAGCATGAACTGCCAGATCACACCGATGTCGGTCAGACGTTTGAAGGTGGCGCGGTGGGTCGACGTGCGAATCGACGCGATGTGGTCAAGAAGCACCCGCACGGTGACCCCGCGCTTCACCGCGGCCTCGAGTGCGGCGAAGAAGTCGCTCGTCACGGTATCGAGCGCGATGATGTAGAACTCGCAGTGCACGAACCGTTTTGCCATGCCGATCTCAGCCGTCATCGCCGCGATGGATGCCTCGTAGTCGCCGATCAGGCGGGCGCTGTTGCCGCCTACCAGTGGCATGGCGCCGAGCTGGCGGTTGAGGTGCACGACGGATTTGAGCCACGCTGGCCACGGGTGGTCGTTGCTCACCAGTTCGATACCGTCGGTGGTCTCGATGATGAAGCTGTTGATGGCGGCCTGCTTGTCGCGGCGCTTCTTGGGCAGCTTGTAGCTGCCGATCAGCAGAAAGACGAGCACGCCCACGTAGGGAATGAGAAAGATGGCCAACAGCCATGCCGTGGCGGCGGCGGGTCGACGGTTTCGTGGAACAACAATGATGGCCGCGACCCGCACACTCAGATCAACGAGCAGTGCAATCACAATGATGATGATGGTCACCTGATCACGTGTCATTCGGGTTCCCCTCGTCGAACGGCTGCACTCACCCTATTGGTATTGGGTAGAGGTGTTCGGCGTCACAGGCCATCGAGGTAGAACCACTTCTGGTTCTGTTTGACGAAACGGCTGTTTTCGCGCTGCGAACCGGCGCGGCCGTTCAAGCGGAAGCGGGCCTCGAACTCGACCGTGCCGGTGTGCTCCAGTAGGCCGCCGCCGGTTCGGCCAAGAATGTCGAGACGGTAGAAGCGCTGTGCCGGGTCGAGGCCCACGGTGGCTGGGCGGGTGCTCGGATGCCACGTGGCGAGCACGTACTCCTCGTCACCCACCACGAAGGCCGAGTACCGCGAGCGCATCAGCCGTTCGGCGGTGGGTGCGGTGCTGATGCCGCGATGAAACGGAGCGCAGCACGCGGCGAAGGGTGAGCCGCTGAGGCACGGGCACCGGGCGTCGTCGTCGATCACCGGCCAGGGCACGAGTGGGTCATCGGTCACATAAGCCATTATCAGGCAGGCGGAGGTAGTGTGAAGTGACCAGCGAAGGAGCTCACCATGCCCACAACCGCCCTGCTCGACCTCACCATCAAGCCCGAAGCCCTGGGCGGCGCACACGCCGCCATCTCGACGGTTCTCGAAGCCACTCGGGCGTTCGAGGGCAACCTCGGCGTTGATGTCGTCGTCGATGTGAACGACCCGGCCCACATTCTGCTCATCGAGCACTGGGCTTCGATCGAAGCAGATGAGGCGTACCGCGCCTGGCGGGAAACCGACGAGGGAAAAAGCGATCTCGGCAGCCTCCTCGCGGCCGCCCCCACCCTCACCATCTTCACCGACGCGCCAGGGGTCTGATCCCGACAGCACCGGCGCCCGTCGCCCCCGCGGTCTGACCTGGGCCGTCGCCGACGTCAGGCCGCGGAGCCGGTTCCCGTACCGGGGCGCAGGCGGATCAACCGTTGCGGGCCGTCGTCGGCGAGTTCGGCCATGTCGTCGTGCGACGCGAGAAAGTCGGTGAACGACCGAAAGCCGAGCGGCTTCTCGTTGAACGACGGATCCATGCGACGCATCTGGTTCTTGACCGTGCCGGTGTTCAGCCACTCATCGGCGTCTCCCTTCGCGTGCCCGATCTGCAGGGCGCGCATCAGCAGTTCGGTGGCGACGGTCTGCGGGTCGATGTCGTCAGCCGGTTCAGCATCGTCGAACTGAGAATCGTCGGTGTGCGAGAACATGGGAATGGTCGATACGCGGCGGCTCTTCGTCGGCGCCGCGGCGGCGGCAGCGTCACTGTCGTCGGCTGATCCGGCCACTCCAGCTGATCCCGCCGACGAAGAGGTCGTCGACGACTTCGCCGCAGACGAGCCGCGGCCCCTGCCTGAGTTCGTGGTCGATGTCGAGACGCTGGGGTCGATCTTCTCGATTCCGGGCAACGAGTCGTAGTCCTCGAACTCGTCGCACGCGGCGGCGAGCGACGTGCTGGTCGAGCCGGCAACGCCGATTCCCACCACGAATCGGCCGAGCCGCTTCGACTTCTGGGCGAGGGCGATGTAGTCGGAGTCACCCGCGACAATGATGATGTGGGTCAGGTCGGGCAGCCGAAACAGGTCTTCGACCACGTCGACGGCCAACCGGATGTCTGCGCCGTTCTTTGTACCCCGGGTTGTCGTGGTGAACAGCTGGGTGAGGTCGACCGCGCGAGACATCAGCTGGCGCTGGTAGCTCGCATTGACGGGTACCGACCAGTCGGCGTAGGCGCGGTTGACCACCATGGTGCCGAACGACGCAGCGAAGTCGATGATGGCGTCGAAGTTCACCGTGGCCGCCTTCAGCCGGGCGGCGATGTCGGGGTCAGCGTCGGCACCCGAGGTCACGAAGTCGCGGATACCGTCGCGTTGAAAGGCGTTGCGCCCGTGCAGCTGCTGGTACCGCGAGATGACGATGTTGTCGAAGTCGATGTACAGGCCCACGCGGGAATCGTTCGGTTCGGTCATGGTGTGCTCCTTAGCGGCCGACGGAAGACTCAGTTGCGATCCGGTGTCTTCAGTCTGCTGTGCCGGGCAGGTGAGGGCAACTTCGCGTATTAGTGTTCAGCTATGTCAGCCAAGAACGGCAAGCCGAAACGCCCGAAGGGCGAGAAGCCGAAGCGGCCCAAGGGTGTGAAGCCGAAGCGCGTCCGCTCGCTGTATTTCCCGGTGAGCCGCCACGCTGTGGGCCGCGCGGTCGATGAGGGCGTACTGATGTCGCGTACCGCTCTCACCATGGCCACCATGAACCACATCATCGTGGGCGCCTTGATGCACACCATCGACTACGACCCCGTGGAGATTGCCGCCTTCGTCAGAAACGAGCTGCGCCTGCTCTCTCTCGAACAGGCCACCATGGCCGAGCACATGAAGCGGCTGATGCTCGAGTTTCCTCCGCAGTTCACGAAGTCGCGCTCGGTGGCCGACTTTCAGTGGCTCACCCAGCGGCGCGTCACGTATTCGTCGCTTGCGACGGAACTCGCGCGTCTGCACGACGACACAGAGTTCGTCGCCGAGGCGGTTGACTCATCACAGAAGTGGGCCTGGTCTGAGCTGAGTCGCGCCATCGAAGTGCGCCTCCAGGCCGTGGCGGGGGTGGATGCCGCACCCGACTACTCCGCCGAGCGCGACCAGCGCATGCGGGCCCTCCGCGAGGTCGACCTCCCAGCGTTGGCGGCCCGCCAGAGTGGCACGTCGACCCCGCCGGGATGACTACGCGCTCACTACGCCTTGAGCGCGGTGGCGGCGGGTGGTGAGGTACAACCGATGCGCGGTGATGATGAGGGCGAGCCAGGCCGCCCCGAGCATCCAGCCGGCCAGAACATCGGTGAACCAGTGGTGCCCGAGGAAGACCCGACTGAGCCCTACAGTGAGTGCGAAGAAGACGGCCAGCGAGACGGTGAGTACGCGGGTGCGGGGGCTGTGTTGGCGCAGCAGAATCAAGTAGGCGATGATGCCGGCCACCACCACGGCATTCAGCGTGTGCCCGCTCGGAAACGAGGGGGAGTACTCGTAGGGCGGCACCGCGTCGGCAAGTGGCGGCCGCACCCGGCCGATGAGGTCTTTGCCGGCGATGGTCATCAGCAGCGAGCCGCTGCCGGCCGCCACGATGAGAATGACCGGGGTCCATGAGCGGCGGCTGATCGAGAGCAGCAGCAGCGCGGCGACCGCCACGATGGGCATGCCGATGGGGCCCGCGATGTCGGTGTACCCGGTTGCGAGGGTGTCGAACCAGGGTGAACGAAGGGTGAGGGCGAAGTTCAGCAGCGGCTGGTCGAGGCCGGCAACGCCCTCGGCGTCGGTCACACCGTCGTAGACCTGGGCGGCGGCCACGCTGAGTGCCAGGGCGATCAGCAGGCCGATCACGAGCGTCAGAATGAGTGAGCCATTCGGCCCCAGTCGAGTGGATGCCCGGTCGACGGTTCGCGCAACACCGCGCCCGACGGGCGTGTACCAGTGCGTCAGGTCGACCGAGCCGACATACCGGTCGCGGGTGAGTTCGCCAGAGACGCCGACGCGGTCGCCATCGGCCGTCTCTTCTGATTCAGCCGGGGTTCTTCTGTTCGTCACAGTGCGCCAGCCCCCGTCAGAACCGACGCGTCGAGCGGGCATCGACGCGGTTGTGCGCGGTGCTGCCACCTGCGGGGCGATCACGTGCGGTGATGATGCGGCCCACCAGTACAGCGAGCGGCAGTGATGCTGCGCTCCAGAGAGCGAGGGCAGCCACTCCGTCTCGAAGCAGGTCGTGCAGGGTGTCGATCACGGGGGTTCCTCTGTCTCTGGTGCTTGTGGTGCTGGTTCAGGTGCTGGTTGTTCGTGGTGCTGGGTGGGTGCTCACGCTCAGAGTGCTCGTTGTTCAGGTAACACTACGAGTGCAGCGGGGCCATGGCATCCGCCCCGCGAACGACGTGTTCGTACACACAAAGTCGTAGACGGGGCCCTCATGAGGCCCATGCGAGTACCCGTTCGAGCGGCCACGTCGTGATGATGCGCTCGGCCGCGATGCCCGCCCGCGCCGCCCGCTCAATTCCGTAGTCGAGCAGGGCGAGCTGACCCGGAGCGTGCGCGTCGGAGTCGATGCTGAACAGGCAGCCAGCCTCGAGCGCCAGTGCGATGAGCTCATCGGGCGGGTCTTGCCGTTCGGGCCTGGCGTTGATCTCGACGGCCACGTCGTTCTCGGCGCAGGCGGCGAACACCCGCTGGGCGTCGAACTCCGAGGGCGGGCGGGTGCCGCGGCTACCCTCGACGAGACGGCCGGTGCAGTGGCCGAGAATGTTGGTGTGCGGGTCGGCGATGGCCCCGAGCATCCGGTCGGTCATGGTGCGTGAGTCGACCCGCAGGTGCGAATGGATGCTCGCCACCACCACGTCGAGCCGTTCGAGCAGCTCAGGCGTCTGGTCGAGCGACCCGTCGTCGAGAATGTCGACTTCGATGCCGGTGAGCAGTCGGAGGGGTTCGGAGGCATACGCGGAGTCGGCAGAAGTGAGGTCGGTCGAAGTAGAGCCGCCGCCCGCGTTGATGCTCTCGACCACCGCCAGCTGCTCTGTCAGCCGCTCGGCCGTCAGCCCGTGCGCCACGGTGAGGTGGGGGGAGTGGTCGGTGAGGGCGAGGTAGTGCCGACCGAGCATCCGGCCGGCCTCGACCATCAGATCAATGGAGGTGGTTCCGTCAGACCAGTCGCTGTGCGAGTGCAGGTCTCCGCGAATCTGGGCGTGCAATGCCCGCCCCTCTTCGCTCAGAATCTCGACCGCGTCAGCGCGCAGTTTCTCGAGCCGGTGGGGCACATCGCCGCCGAGCGCCTGGCTCACCACCTCGAAGGTGCTCGCCCCGATGCCCTTGGTGTTCTTCAGCCGCCCGTCAGCAGCGCGCTCGGCGAGTTCGTCGGGTGCCAGCGCCGCCACGATGGCGGATGCCCGGCGGAACGCCTGCACCTTGAACTGGGGCGCCCGTTCGAACTCGAGCCGGAACGCGATCTCGTTCAGTGCTTCAACCGGATTCATAGTTCTATCTTGGATGGCAGACGCTTCACAGAAGAAGGGGGTGCGCCCGGCAGTTTTGTCTGCGTGGCGCACCCCCGGCGTTCAACTGTGATGGATCTGAGCTGGTGGTGGTACTTCGGTTACTCGTCGAGCTGTGCGTCGAGCGTGATCTCGACACCGGTCAGTGCTTTGCTGACGGGGCAGCCCGTCTTGGCCTCGTTGGCCGCGGCGAGAAACGCGTCAGCGTCGATACCGGTCACTTCGCCGCGCACCGTGAGGTGAATGGCAGTGAGACGGAATCCGCCGGCCGGGTCGGCGCCGAGCGACACGTCGGCCTTGACGTCGAGCGCTTCAACGGTGCCGCCGGCTGCTCCCAGTACGGCCGAGAACTGCATGGCGTAGCAGGCCGAGTGGGCTGCGGCGAGCAGCTCTTCGGGGCTGGTGAAGCCGTTGGCGTCATCAGCGGCGCGCTTCGGGAACGACACGTCGTAGGTGCCGATCTTCGAGCTTGACAGCTCGACCTGGCCGGCGCCGGTCTCGAGGCTGCCATTCCAAGCGGTGCGTGCGGTGCGTGTGGGCATTGTTACTTCCTTTGGGTTGGGGTGGAGCTGTTACGGAGCGGAACGAAGAGAAGTAGAGCGTGCGGGCGTCGAGCGCGGCGGCGTCGAACGCACGTGATCGGTGAGGCTCGCCAGTTGCTGGGTGAGCGCCTGCAGTTCGGGCAGTTGCAGACCTGTCGAGGCGCAGATGGCGGCTGGAATGCCCGCCGCCTCGGCCCGCAGATCACTGCCGCTCGGCGTCAGCGAGACCATGACAACACGTTCGTCGGCGGTGCCGCGTTCGCGAGCAATGAGACCACTCTTCTCGAGGCGGCGCAGCAGTGGCGACAGGGTGCCGGAGTCGAGGGCGAGGCGTTCACCGAGCTGCGAGACACTCAGTGCGCCCTCGTGCCAGAGCACCACGAAAACGAGGTACTGAGGATACGTGAGCCCCAGAGGGTCGAGCAGTTCGCGATACCGTGACGTGATCGAACGAGAGGCGCTGTAGAGGGCGAAACAGATCTGTTCGTCGAGCGACAGGGTGGGGGTTTCGCTCGGGATCATGATGAAACTCTAACACATTGTGCACAATTAGGTTGCACGCAACTCAACGAGTGACGTCGTTTTTCTAGGCCGCCGGATGCCCGAGGTTCTCGGCTCGTTCATCGAAGTCGATACGGGCTGCACTGACCTCGGCGTGTGGCGTCGGCACCGCGGCCCGCGGTCCGAGGGCCCGTGCTCGCCTGTGCAGCTCGGCCACGAGTGCGGCATCGTTGAGGTCGATGTTCTCGGGGTACTCGTCTGCCGGGGTGCAGTAGAGCTGGCTCGCCGGGCCGAGAACAAGGTTCGATTCGGCCCGCCGGCCGTGCCAGAGCACAGGAATCGTCACAACGTCAGCCTGACCTGCTCGGGTGAGAGCCGCGGCATAGTGGAATACCGCCTCGCACACGGTGAAACTCACAACCAGGGTTCCGTCGACGTAGTGAAGGTGCCTCATGAGAAATATCTTCTCAGGGCGACCACGACGAACAAACGGGTTGACCTCACGCCCTCGGGGGTGCAATACCCGCGGTTCGACCGGCGTACGCTGAGTGCATTGTGAGACCCGACATCGAAGGCGTTTTTGCAGAGTTCGACGAGTCGCTGCGTGTTCCGGCAGAGGAGCGCCGTCGGCTCACCGAGGTGCGCGACTCTGTCGCCGCCGAGCTCGGCTCGGTTGCGTCGATCACCCGTCTTGTCGACGTGGGCTCGTTTCAGCACGGCACCGAAGTTCGTGGCTACAGCCGCTTCGACAGCCTGGTCGTGTTCTCGGCAAAACCGACGTCGCTGGCCCGCGCCGTAGAACTGGTGACCGAGTCGCTGCCAGAGGGCCTGCTGGCCGCGCGCCAGAGCCCGGCGGGCGACTCGGTTCTCATCGACCAGCCCGATTCGCCTGGGTTGCGGCTGATTCCGGCGTTCGAGCAGCGGAGGGCGGCGCCGCTGTCTCTGGCCGACTCCGCTGGCGAGATCGTGCTGCTGCCCGATGCGGCCCGGCGTTGGGTGGCTGTTCGGCCCGGGGCCAGGCAGCGGCTGATTGACCGGCTCGATGAGGGCAGCCTGCGGGCGAGCATCCGGCTGCTGCTGGCCTGGAAGTACCGCACAGGCCTCGGCGTCTCGTCGTACTACCTCGAAACCGCCGCCGTTCGCCAGACGCTTGACCAGCCCTCGTTCAGCCCGCTCTGGGACATCTGCTGGCTGTTCGAGCGGTTGGCTCTGGATGACCTCGCCGCGCTGCCCGACCTCTCGAGCCCCGACCAGGCGGGCCGTGTGCGGGCCGCGCCCACCCTCGCCCGGCGCATCGAGGCGCAGTATCTCGTCGACCGTGGCGCGAACGCTGCTCGCGCTGCCGTGAACGCGTACATCGACGAGAACTTCGATGCGGTCGGCGCCCACCTGCGCTCTGTCTTCGGTGCCACCTTCACCGGGTAGGCGTACCTGACTCCCGAAGGAGTCGGCACTACGGCTACCAGTCGTGAACGGTGCCGTCGGCGAGCCGGTTGTAGGGCAGGTACGCCGTCTCATAGGGGTACTTGCCCGCCTCGTCGACGTTGAGGTCAACGCCGAGGCCGGGCTTGTTGCCGGGGTGCAGCAGGCCGTTGCTCCAGGTGAACGACTGCTCGAAGACGCTGTTCGTCTTGTCGCCGTGCTGCATGTACTCCTGAATGCCGAAATTGTGGATGCTCAGCCCCAGGTGCATCGCCGCCGCCATGCCCACCGGTGAGATGTCGGTGGGCCCGTGCATGCCCGACTTGATCTGGTACTGCGCCGCGTACTCGAGCACCCGCTTGAGGTGGGTGATTCCTCCGGTGTGAGTGACGGCGCTCCGCACGTAGTCGATCAGCTGCTCGCGGATGATCTGCTGATAGTCCCACACGGTATTGAAGATCTCGCCGATGGCCAGCGGGGTGGTGGTGTGCTGGCGCACCAGCCGCAGCGCTTCGGGGTTCTCGGCCGGGGTCACGTCTTCGAGCCAGAACAGGTCGTACGGCTCGAGCGACTTGCCGAGTTGCGCTGCCTGAATCGGCGTCATGCGGTGGTGGCCGTCGTGCAGTAACGGCAGCTCGGGGCCGAATTCGTTGCGCACCGCTTCGAACACCGTCGGAACATGCCGCAGGTAACTGCGGGTGTCCCAGTCTTCTTCAGCCGGCAGGGCCCCGCGCTGGGCCGGTTCGTGGTCGTACCGCACGCCGGTGTTGGCTTCGAACGTGGCATTCGAGGCAATGCCGTAGATCGACTTCAGGCCGGGCACCCCGGTCTGCACGCGAATGGCCCGGTAGCCCTTCTCCTGATGCTGCCGCACGCTGTCGAACAGCTCGTCGAGGGTCTTGCCCGACGCGTGGCCGTACGCGAGCAGGCCGGTTCTGGATGCCCCACCGAGCAATTGGTACAGCGGCATGCCGGCCGCCTTGGCTTTGATGTCCCACAGGGCCACATCGACCGCTGCAATGGCCGCCATCGTCACGGGCCCACGACGCCAGTATGCGCTGCGGTAGAGAAACTGCCAGGTGTCTTCGATGGCGTGCGCGTCGCGGCCGATGAGCAACGGCACGATGTGCTCGCGAAGGTAGGCGACCACCGCGAGCTCCCGCCCGTTGAGGGTGGCGTCGCCGAGCCCGGTGAGTCCGTCATCGGTGGTCAGTTTGAGTGTGACGAAGTTCCGGTCGGGGCTCGTGACGATGACGTCGGCGTGGGTGATCTTCATGAGGCTGCCTTCGTTCGGTTGGATGATCGTATTTCGGTCAGCGCATCAGCGACGGCATGGGTCACCGCGGTCTGCCCGGCCAGGTCGGGTGCGATGCGCTCAAGAACACGTTCTGCTGAGTGGTCGCAATCGGCCGCGGTCGGCGAGGCGGCGGTCTGAGTGAAATTGATCCACGCGGCCAGCGCCATCGCCGCCCCGACCAGCTCACCGCCGTTCGCGGCGTTGAACCGCAGTACCGGCAGCACGCGGATGGCGATCTTCTGCTCGCCGTCACGGGCGATCTGCGCGAGCGAGTGCACGATGCGGCGGTTCTCGAACCGCTCGACCAAGCGGTCGGTGAACGCACCCAGGTCGCCGGCGTCGCCGGTGACGGTGGGCCTCGCCTCGGCCCAGAACTGTTCGAGCACCTGTCGGCAGAACGCATCGCCCATCGTCTGGTCGATACTCGAGTGCCCGCGGGCGAGACCTGTGTAGGCCAGCAGTGAATGGGCGCCGTTGAGCAGGCGGAGCTTTCGTTGTTCGTAGGGGCGAACGTCGCTCACATGGCGGGCGCCGGAGCGCTCCCAGTCGGGGCGGCCTGCGGGAAAGTCGCCTTCGAAGATCCACTCGGTGAAGTCTTCGGTCATCACTGGGCACTCGTCGTCGAACCCCGTGATGCGCTGGGCCTCGACGACGTCGGCGGGGGTTGTGGCGGGAGTGATGCGGTCGACCATCGACGAGACGAATGACACGCCCTCGTGCATCCAGTCGGCCATCGAAGAGTCGGTCTGCTCGGCCAGTGCGGTGAGGGCTGCTCGGGTGAGCTCGCCGTTCGAGACGAGGTTGTCGCAGCTCATTACGGCCAGCGGGCCCGAGCCGGCCGCGCGGCGGGCGATGAGACCGTCGAGCAGGCGAGCGATGCCGGTGTGGGGGAGTGCCCCCGTTTTCAGGCGGGCGATGTCGTCGCGCACGGCCGCGTCGGTCAGATCGAGCGTGCCGTCGGGTGTGGTGTGATAGCCCGCTTCGGTGATCGTGAGGGTCAGCACCGACACCCGCGGGTCGCTGACGGCTGCCCTCCACCGCACGGCGTCTCCGCCGTCGGTGGCCGCCACGATGCTGCCGATCACCTCGGCAGTGACCGCGGTGGGTGAGGCGGTGAGCAGCGTGTACAGGCCGTCCTGGGCGGTCAACTGTTCGGCTGCCCGCGCGGTGCGACCGGTGAAACCGTGGATGCCCCACGGCTCGGTGCCGCTGGGCACCGAGCCGCCGGCTCCCGGTGTGGCAAGGCCCTCTGGCGTCGGTGACGAATCTGACGCATGCTGCGTGTACCAGGCCTGGTGCGAACGATGGAACGCGCCCAGCCCGAGATGCACCATGCGCACCTCGGCGGCCAGAGCGGAGACCGACGAGCGGGTGAGACGGGGCATTTCTTCCTCGGGCGAACGGGCGGCGGCGGGTGGCAGTGCAAGCAGTGCTGGGTCTCACCCTAGGACAGAAGGCAACGTTGCATCAATGGTTGCCATTATTTGCCAGACTCGAATACAGTGCAGCTGAGACTCAACCGACGACGAGACGAGACAATTCATGCCCGCATCGAACACGGTTCGTCGGCGCACCGTGACCATTCACGACGTAGCGCTGGCCGCCGGGGTGGCCACGTCGACGGTGTCGCGGGCACTCTCGAACCCGGAGCGGGTTCGCGCGAGCACCCGCGAGCACGTTGGCCGGATTGCGAGCGAGCTCGGCTACCTGCCGCCCTCGGCCGCAAAGTCGAAATCGTTGGCTGCCGCTGCTGAGGCCGGGCCGGCGCGTGCGCGACGCTCCGGCACTCCGGCCGACGGTCTCGGTGTGGTTGCGCTGCTCGTGCCCGACATCGGCAACCCGTTTCTCACGGAGATCATCCGTGGTTCCCAGCGCCAGCTCGCGGCGGCGGGTTACCTGCAGGTACTCGTCGACACCGAGGAGTCAGGCGACGTGGAGTGGCAGACCCTGCAGAAGCTGCTCGGCACGGTCGACGGTGTTGTTCTCACCGCGTCGCGGCTCACCGACGAACAGCTCATCACCGTGGCGGCCCGTGTGCCTCTCGTGGTGCTCAACCGTGAAACCCCGGGCGTCGCGAGCACCATCGTCGACACTCCGACAGGGTTCGAGGCTCTCGTCGAACACCTCGTGTCGCTGGGTCACCGCTCGCTCCTTTACGTGTCGGGCCCCGCCGAGTCGTGGTCGAACACCCGGCGGCTGGCTGCCGTGCAGCGGGCGGGGGAGCGGCTCGGTGTCGACGTGGCGGTCACCCGCCCGTTTCGGCCCACCCGGGAGTCGGGAGTGGCCGCCGCCGATACGGCCATCAACAGCGGCGCGACGGCCTGTATCGCGTACAACGATCTGCTCGCCATCGGCATTCTCGGCCGCCTGGCCGAGCGCGGGGTCGCGGTTCCCGCCGAGATGAGTGTGGTGGGGTGCGACGACATCTTCGGTACCGACTTCTGCTCGCCCGCGCTCACCACCATCGCCGCTCCCATCGAACAGGCTGGGCGCGCGGCCGTTTCGCTGCTGCTCGGCCTGTTCGACCCGTCTGCCGCGCCGCGGCGCCAGGCTGTCACGATCGGCACACATCTGGTCATCCGGCACTCGACCGGCCCCGCACCAATCGGTGGTCACGATGCCTGAGCTGCGACTGCACCCCGACAGAATGCTGACGGCAGACCCCAGCACGAGGGCTGTCGCGAGACGGCTCTACGCGACGGTTGCCGATGCGCCGATCGTCTCCCCGCACGGCCACGTCGACCCGGCGCTGTTCGTAACGAATCGCCCGTTCGCCAACCCCGCCGAGCTATTCATCACCCCCGACCACTACGTGACGCGGCTGCTGCACAGTCTCGGTGTCGGGCTCGACGCGCTGGGGCTCGACCCGTCAGACCCGGCAGCAGACCGAAGAGCAGGGGCCAGAACGGGCCCGGCGGTGCCCGCACTCGCTCCAGGCCCCACGGCAGCGCAGGATGCCCGCAGCCGCGCGGCTTGGCGCGAGCTCGCCCGCGTGTACCCGAAGCTCGCCGGAACACCCGTGCGGTACTGGCTCGACGACCAGCTGGCCGGCGTCTTCGGCCTCGAAGAACAGCCGTCGGAGGCCAATGCAGACGCCCAGTACGACGAGCTCTCGGCGAAGCTCGCGCTGCCCGAATTCTCGCCCCGCCGCCTGTTGGCCCGCTCCGGCATCGACGTGCTCGCCACCACCGACGCTCCCGCAGACGACCTCGGTGCCCACCAGGCCCTGGCGCTGCACCCGGGCGTGCGCGCAGCCGTCGTTCCCACCTTTCGCGCCGACCGATACTTCGACCCGTCTGAGGCCGGCTGGCCCGCATCTCTCGAGGCGCTGGCTGAGGCATCGGGCATCGACACCTCCACCTACCGCGGAGTGGTGGCCGCGCTTCGAGACCGACGCCAGTACTTCGCCCGCCACGGGGCCACCTCGACAGACTCGGGGGTCGTCGACGCGTGGGCCGTTCCGCTCGACGAGGGGGCTGCGGAGGGCATCCATCGGCGGGCACTGAGTGGCCCCATTTCAGAGGCCGACGCCACGGCGTATCGCCGCAACATGCTCTACCGCATGGCCGAGATGTCGGCCGATGACGGCCTCGTGATGCAGTTGCACGCGGGGGTACTGCGCAACCACCACGCCGCCACGTTCGATCGGTTCGGGCCCGACACCGGGCACGACCTGCCCGTCAGTACCGAGTTCACGAGGCCCCTGCAGACCCTTCTCAACCATTTCGGCACCAACCCCGCCTTCAGGCTCGTTCTCTTCACCGTCGACGAGACCAGTTTCGCGCGCGACATCGCCCCGCTGGCCGGTTTCTACCCGAGCGTGTTCGTGGGGGCGCCCTGGTGGTTTCTCGATACCCCCGACGCAATGCGACGCTTTCGCGAAGCGGCCACCGACAGCGCCGGCTTCTACAAGACCTCCGGCTTCATCGACGACACTCGTGCCCTGTGCTCCATCGGGGCCAGGCACGACCTCAGCCGCCGCATCGACGCGGGCCACCTCGCCTCACTCGTCGTGCGCCACCAGCTCACCGAAGACGAGGCGACGGTCATCGCGGTCGACCTCGTCGATAGCATTCCCACGAGCACATTTCGGCTAGAGGATGCCCGCAGCCGACCCTGACTCAGTCGCCGAGTACCTTCTCGCGCGAAGCCACTCCCGGGTCAAGCGCGGTGTCGAGCGTGTCGTTCAGAGGCCGGTGTGACCCCGTGGCCTGGTAGTGGTACCACGAGTGGATCATCTGTTCGCGCAGCGGCTTGCCCATCAGAAAGTCGGCCGGGTCGACTTCGAATCCGATCGAGTTGTGGTACTCGATGAAGTACGCGGTCATGGCTCGTGAGTTGCCATCCCTAAACGGATGCACCGACTGCAGTTCGCCGCCCGACTCTGAGATACGGTCGATGCGTTCGGCTCGGGGCAGGTCGGTTCGCCGACCGAAGTACTGCAGTTGGGCGAACTGCATCGAGGCAGCCTCAGCCACTTCGGGGCCCGGGTAGTAGACATATTTCATCAGTGGCGCGTCGGGGTCGCCCGGCCCGTGCTCGACGGTATCGGGTGCGAACCGAATCATCGACGTCTCTGGCCCGACGCGTTGCTGGCCCGCCCAGTTGTAGATGTCGCGAAAGAGGCGGCGATGGATGCTCTTCAGATGTTCGTAGTCGAAGTACCCCAGTACCGGGTCGCCGGCCAGCTCGACCAGTCTGAGGCGCGATATCTCGAGTTCGACGATGCGAAACTGGTCAGCGTCGACGATGCCGAAGGGGTGCGCGTCGTCGACGATGCGGCTCGCGAGCGTGAGTGAACCGGGTACGAGATAGTCGTCGAAGTCATGGATGACGGGTGCCTGTCGAGGCGCAATACGAGTGCCATAACGAGCAGCGGTCATGGCAACCGCCTCGTCGTAGCTGAGCCCGCCCACCGCCACGCGCGTGACCAGATCGCGCACGGCCGCGTCGCCCACATCGACATTCAGCAGTGCGAGGTTGGCGTCGGCGAAGTCGATTCGCCACTGCAGAGCGTGTTCAGCCATTCTGTCTCTCCCCGCGTCTCGTGTATTTCGTACCCCACGCTTTGTAGCCTGCTCTCATCATGACGTTTCGTCAACCACGGAATGCGGCGTCAGGCGACCGGTTTGCGGGCAGGCCGCGATTTTGCTCATGCGGTCTGTCATGTCATGATCTGCGTATGGATGCAGATGCGCGGGTATGCGGCAGAAGACCAGACAGCAACTACGTTGAATTGGCCGTAGAGATTTTCAGCATGCTCGCTGACGCGACCCGGGTGCGACTGATTCTGGCACTTCGAGAGGGCGAACGATCGGTGAACCAGCTTGCTGAGCTCGTCGACAAGAGCCCTGCCGCAGTTTCGCAGCACTTGGCCAAGCTTCGTCTCGCGCGCATCGTTGCCGCCCGGCAAGACGGCCAACGCGTCTTCTACCGCCTTGAGAACGAACACGCATCCGCCCTCGTCTCCGACGCGATCTTTCAGGCAGAACACACCCTCGGCACCACCCCTCGGCACCACCACCCGCAGGCCGAACAGAAGTGAACACTCCGCACGCTCACGACCACGAGCATCCCCACGAGCACGAGCACGAGCACGAGCACGGCCACGGCCACGACCACGAGCACGACCACGAGCACGGCCACGAGCACGGCCACGGCCACGGCCACGAGCACGGCCACGGCCATGGCGGCCATCGTCACCCCAGCGGCATCCGTGCGTTCTTCTACGGGCTCTTCGTGCCGCACAGTCACGATGCCGCAGACTCCATCGATGACGCGCTCGAGGCCAGTACCGCGGGAGTGCGTGCGCTGAAGATCAGCTTGTTCGTGCTGCTCGGCACGACGGTGCTGCAATTCGGGGTCTTCCTGGTCAGCGGTTCTGTCGCGTTGCTCGCCGATACGATCCACAACTTCTCCGATGCCCTGACCGCCGTTCCGCTCTGGATCGCGTTCGTTCTGGCCCGGCGTCTGGCGACCCGGCACTACACGTTCGGTTTCGGCCGGGCCGAAGACCTCGCCGGGCTGTTCATCGTAGCCGTCGTCGCGCTGTCAGCGGTCGTGGCCGGTTGGGAGGCGATCGGCCGGTTCTTCCACCCGCAGACCGTCTCGAATCTCGGCTGGGTTGTTGCCGCTGGCATCATCGGGTTCGCCGGCAACGAGGCCGTCGCCATCTACCGCATCCGCGTCGGCCGACAAATCGGCTCCGCCGCTCTCGTCGCCGACGGAGTGCACGCGCGAATCGACGGATTCACATCGCAGTCTGTCGTCATCGGTGCCATTGGTGTGATGCTGGGGTTCCCCCTGGCCGACCCGATCGTCGGTCTGTTGATAGCGATATCGATTCTGATCCTGCTCTGGGGCACCGTGCGGAGCATCGGTCGCCGACTCATGGATGGCATTGACCCCGACCTCCTCGACCGGGCCGAACGAGCTCTGCTCGACACCACCGGAGTGATTTCGGTTCAGAGGATGCAGCTCCGATGGGTGGGCCACCGGCTTCAGGGTGCGGCCCGAATCCAGGTGGGAGAAATTGCGCTGTCAGCCGCCGACGTCATTGTTCGGCGCGCGGAACAGAACCTCAGCGAGGCCCTGCCCAACCTCGACGACTTCACCATTGGGGTGGCCAGCACCCCGCCGCTGGGTCGGCAAGGGTAGCCTGTCCGTCCTAGTATTCGCAAACCGCATCTGCCTATGGTGTGCACATGAGTACCGCATCCGCTGAATCTTCTTTTGCACACCACGATGACGAGCCCCACGCCGGGAGCCTCGCCGGGCGACTGAACTGGCTCCGCGCCGGAGTGCTGGGCGCCAATGACGGCATCGTCTCGGTCGCAGCGATCGTGGTCGGTGTCGCTGGTGCCAGCACATCGACCCCGGTCATCCTCGCAGCCGGTTCTGCGGCCCTCGTCGGCGGTGCCATCTCCATGGCTCTTGGCGAGTATGTGTCCGTCAGCAGCCAACGAGACTCACAGCACGCCCTGATCGAGAAGGAGCGAGCGGAGTTGCACGACGACCCCGCCGGCGAACTCACCGAACTCGCGGGCATGTATCAGAATCAGGGGCTCTCGGCAGAGACCGCGAAACAGGTCGCACTCGAGCTCACTCAGCGAGATGCACTGAAAGCCCACCTGGCGATGGAACTGAACATCGACGAGAACGACGTCGTGAGCCCGTGGAGCGCAGCGGGGGCATCCGCTCTCTCGTTCCTCCTCGGCGGAATCCTGCCCCTTCTGGCCATTCTGCTGCCGCCCGAACCGGCACGCATCCCGATCACCTTCATCGTCGTGATCATCGCTCTGGCGGCGACAGGCATCACCGGTGCGATTCTCGGGGGCGCCCGAGTCGTTCGGGCCACCTTGAGGGTCGTGATCGGCGGAGTGTTAGCGCTTGCGGCAACTTTCCTGATCGGGTCGCTGCTCGGCACGTCGGGAATCGCCTAGACCCACGAGACCTGTGACACTGAACCAACACCACTCACAGGCATCCATTGGAGACGGCATGGCACGAATTCTCGTAGTCGAAGACGATCCGCAGATGGGCGCCCTGATCGAGCGGGGGCTGGTGGGAGAGGGTCACACCATCGACCTTGTCACCAACGGCATCGATGCTCTGATCGCTCTGCGGCACACCCATTTCTCTGCGGCCGCCATTGATGTGATGCTGCCCAAGATGACAGGGTTCGAGCTGTGTCGCCGCATCCGGGAATCCGGCAACACTCTCCCGATCATTCTGCTCACGGCACGCGATGGCATCGAAGACCGGGTCACCGGGCTCGATCTCGGAGCGGATGACTACCTCACCAAACCGTTCGCCATCGCCGAACTGAATGCCCGCCTGCGAGCCCACATCCGCCGGAACACCGCTGGCGGCACCAGCACCCTCGGAGTCGGCAACCTGATGCTCGATACCGCAGTCGTGCGCGCAACCGTCGACGGCAAGACCGTCTCGCTGAGCCTGAAGGAATTCGCTCTGCTTCGACTTCTGGTCTCCCAGCCCGGGTCGGTCTTCTCTCGTCAACAGGCCCTCGAAGAGGTGTGGGGGTCAGCCGAGTTCTTCGAGCCCACGCTTGTCGACCAGTACATCAGCTATGTGCGAAAGAAGCTTGAAACAGCACATGCTCTCGTGACCATCAGCACCGTTCGCGGTTCTGGGTACCGTATCGATGCGGCGTCGACCGCCGCGGCCACGTGATGCGCTCCCTCTCGATCCGCGTGCGCATCACCCTCGGCAGCGCCCTGGTCGCGGCGGTGCTGTTGTTTCTGGTGGGGGTGGGCATCCACTTTCAGATGCTGACCGTCACGACCCAGTCCGACCGTACGCTCGCGACCAGCGATCTCGAAGCGTTCATGTCCGATATTCGAAACAACCCCGATGAAACTCCCGATCAGCCCGCAGCCGGCATACTGGTGCTGATCAAAGATCCAGCCGGTGCGTACCGCATCGATACCGTGCCCGTGAGTCTGCGGGGCGCACTCGAACACCATCCCTCCGGCGACGACACGTTCACGGTGCCGAGCGATGCCGGAAAGTTCACGGTGGTCGGAAAGAGCCTCGCGACCTCAACCGGGGTGTGGCAGTTGTGGGCCGTTCGCAGCAGCGCGACCAGCGACCTCACCGTGAACGAAGTCGATCGGCGGCTCGCGGTCGCCCTTGCGGGCATCCTCATCGCGTTCACACTGGCCGCGTGGTTGCTGACCACGCTTGCGCTTCGACCCGTGAAGAAAATGAGGGCAGCCGCTGAAGCGCTCAGCGAGACCAACACCACAGACGAACTCCCGGTGGGCCCGGCCGACGACGAAGTCGCAGCCCTCGCCGTGACCCTGAACACGTTTCTCAGCCGGGTCAGAAACACGTCGGTGCGCGAGAAGCAGATGATCTCCGACGCCAGCCATGAACTGCGCACCCCCATCGCCGTCATGACCACGCAACTCGAATTGGCCCACACTCATTTCGGCGATGCCGTCGCGCTCGAACACGACCTCCTCAGCGCCGAAGCATCCTTGTCCAGGCTCTCCCGATTGGCCAGCAATCTACTGGAACTCTCGCGCCTCGACGCCGCCGAGAACAGGCAGCTACCCTCTGAGACAGCAACTGCGACAGAGCTTGTCACCGAGCTGATGGGCGCCATCGACCGGGCCCGGATGATGGCAGGAGTGGGGCACGAGAACATCCAGTTCGAAGACGATATCGTCTCACCCGACCAGCGGTACGCGTTGTCACCGACAGCATTCGGGCGGGTGCTCGACAACCTCCTCATCAATGCTCTGAACGCCTCCCGGGGGGCCGGAAACATTGTGGTCTCGCTGAGCCAGACCGCCAGCGCGCTGCACCTGAGAGTCGACGACGAGGGAACAGGGATGCCGGAGGAGTTTCTTCCGCATGCGTTCGACCGGTTCAGCCAACCCGACACCGCGCAATCATCCGGCCTCTCCGGCAGTGGCCTCGGACTGGCGTTGGTGCACAGCATCGTGACCCGAGCCGAAGGGAGTGTCACTCTCGCAAACCGTCACCCCTCTGGCCTGACGGTCGAAGTTCTGATCGACAACGTATGAAGTCTCGAACAGGTTTCATACTGATTGCTCACCGTCTACCCGAGAACTGCCGACAAGCTCTGAGATGACACAGACCGTCTGACCCGCAGGGGGTTGCCGTGTCTGATGAGACAGGGAGCACACGGTGGCCACGAGCACTGCGCATCACCCCCGAGCCTCGCACCGCAGAACATCGCCCGCCCAGCTGAGCCGGGAAACGATGATTGCGGCTCGGGAACGGGCACGAAACTACCGTTCACGGGCGCGTGCTGCAGACCTGATGGGCGTGCTGTGCTGGCTCTCTGTCGCTGTGTCGGTCGGTTTGTACCTCGCTTACAGCGGAGCAAGTCAATTCACCAGCCCCGGCGGCATCATCACTGCAACAGGAATCATCACGGGGCTCGCGGGCACCGACCTCATTCTGCTGATGCTGGTGCTGGCCGCACGGGTTCCCTGGATCGACCGAACCGTTGGGCAAGACCGCGCCATCGCCCTGCACAAACGTCTCGGCAAACCAGCGCTCTACCTCATTCTCGGCCATGGTGTACTGCTCACCATCGGCTATTCGGTGCAAGACGGCACGAACGTCATTGCAGAAACGATCAGTTTCTTCGGGCTCGGAAACGACCTCCTGCTCGCGTATATCGCAACCGCGCTGCTGATTGTTGTGGTCGTCACCTCGGTTGTCGCCGTTCGCCGCCACTTTGCATACGAAGCGTGGCACCTGATCCATCTGCTCAGCTATCTTGCGGTTCTCGTGGCACTGCCGCACCAACTCAGCATCGGCGGTGTTCTCGCCGACGGCACTCTGCAACGCGTGTACTGGCTCGGCTTGTACTGTGTGGCGTTCGGCGCGATCGCCGTGTTCCGGTTTGCGGTGCCCGTCGCTCGAACACTGCGGCACCGGCTCCGCGTCGAACGAATCGACCAGGTCGCCCCGGGAGTGGTGTCGTTGCAGCTCGCAGGCGCTGATCTTCGCAGGCTCGGCGCTTCAGGCGGGCAGTACGCAATCTGGCGGTTCTGGTCGTGGCGCACCTGGTGGCACGCACACCCCATCTCCTTCTCTGCAATGCCCACCGACCGCTCGGTCAGACTGACCGTGCGGGAGCTCGGCCGAGGAACTTCACGGCTCACCCGGCTGCGGCCGGGAACGTTTGTCTCGATCGAAGGTCCGTACGGTATCTTCACCGACCAGGCGAGAACTTCTCCTTACCTCTCGGTGATCGCCGCTGGTATCGGCGTCACCCCGGTGCGGGCCATGCTCGAACACGCCACGCTGCGACCGGGGGAGGCGAGCATCCTCTTGCGTGGCACCGACGAGAGCCAACAGTACCTCTGGCACGAAATCGGCCAGATCGCCCACAATACGAACGCCACCGCGTTCTCGATGCTCGGCCACAGGCCCGCCAACTACCCGACCTGGATGTCTGCGCACGCGCTGGCGAACAACGTCACCCTCGAATCGACGTTCCCGCACCTGCACGAGTCAGACCTGTTCATCTGTGGGCCGGCCGCGTGGGCCGATGAAGTCGTCGCCGATGCCCGGCACGCCGGCATGCCCGAACGCCAGATTCACATCGAGAGGTTCGGCTCATGAGGCGGCGTGCCGTTGCCGCCAGCATTGTCTCCTCTGGCGCCGTTATTCTTCTGGGCTGGCAGATCGGCACCCAATCTCAGGCCGCGAATGCTCCTCAGGCGGTCAGCGCGGCGCCCGTGGCGGCGCCCGCGGCAACGGCAGCGCCGGCGAGCAGTGCCGTTGCGCCGACGACAGCGCCCGCGGCGCAGTCATCGACGACAACTGCACCAGCGCCCGCAGCGCCCGCTGCGCCCGCTGCCGCAGCGCCTGCTGCCACTCCGGCAGCCACCCAGGGTGCGTTCACGGGGTCTGCAGTCAGTACCCGGTACGGAACGGTTCAAGTGCAGATCACCGTGAGCGGTGGAAAGATCACAGACGTGACCCCGCTGCACCTCACCGACGACGGTGGTCGTTCTGTTCAGATCAGCAACCAGGCTGCCCCCATTCTTCGAAAAGAAGTGCTGGCCGCGCAGTCCGCGAACGTCGACTCGGTGAGCGGTGCCACGTACACCACTGACGGGTATCTCCAATCGCTGCAATCCGCGCTCGACCAGGCCAAAATGTGATGCGCACGCACACGTTCCAGGCGATGGGCACCGTGGTCAGCATCCGCTTGCGCACGTGTGTCAGCGGTGGGGGAGGGGGCGGTGACTATGACGCTCTGGAGGAGGTGTTCCGAGCCCTCGACGAGAGGTTCAGTCTCTATCGGGCCGACTCCGAACTGAGCGCTGTCGCTCGGGCTGATCTCCCCCTCACCGCAGCCTCGACCACGCTACGCGACGCCTACGAACAGGCCATCGGCTGGCGAAACCTGACCGGTGGAGCGTTCACTCCGCACCGGCCAGACGGTGTCATCGACCTCTCCGGCATCGTCAAAGCCCAGGCAATGGCATCGGCCGCACCGCTTCTCGACCAGCTCAGCCCAACGGGGTGGCTCCTGAACGTGGGCGGTGATGTGCTCGCCGGCGGCGGCGACCCGTGGCAGGTCGGCATCGTCGACCCTCGTGACCGGCAGCAGCTTCTGGGCTCCGTACCAACAGGGCCTGGCTGGAGAGCCGTCGCGACATCGGGAACCGCCGAACGAGGAGAACACATCTGGCGCACCGGTGCGCTGGCCGAATTCGTTCAGGTCACTGTTCTCGCCGCAGACATCGTCACCGCCGATGTGCTCGCCACCGCCATTCTGGCCGGCGGTCACAGCGTTCTCGACCTGGTCACCCGAACCTGGCCGCTCGACGTGCTCGCAATTGACAGGAATGGCGCACTGCGGGCCACCCCGAATCTGCGCGCGTCGCTGACGTAGTACTGGCAGCCGTGAGGCGGAGCCCTCATCGGGCCGCACTCGCACTCGCAGTTGTTTCGCAATCTGCCGTCATATCGCAAACAAGCGTAAGGAAATGAGCTTTCGCGCGTCTCTCGAGTAAGACACTCGAAAGGACTCCCATGTCGATCTCCACCCTGCCCGCCCGCCTCTCTGCCGCGACCCTGGTAGGCGCGGCCATCTGCGCCCTCGTCGTGACCGGGGCGACGGCCGCTGAGGCGAGCCCCGCCGCACCTCCGGTTGAAACTGGCGGGTCGACCGTCACGTTCACAGTTCCCGACGCGTTCCCCTCGACCGACAGCACCGTCGAAATGATGGGCTTCGTGCAGAACATCGGGCGAGGCTCGACGACTGACGATTTCGCTCTCACGCTGAAGTGCGGCCGCACATCGGTGCCGGTCGAGCTGCGGGTGTACGCCGAAGGCAACGTGCTCTTCTATGAAGCGGCGATTCCGGTGTCATTGAGCGAAGCGAAGTGCACTCTCACCGGCACGACGTCGCGCCCAGCCCAGTCGTTCAAGTTCATGCCGGCCGTCACCACCGTACTGAAGGGTGCCCGCATCGTCGAGGCCGACGCCGCGCTGGTGGCATTGCATCCGTCGGGAGGGCTGTACTAAGGCGTCAACCTAGTGCTTCAACAGGGCCGAGAGCAGTTCTGTCATCGGCGTGTGCAGGTCTTCTGCCGTCGCAGACGAGAGCGGCTCGAGGCCCGTCGAGGTACGCATGAGAACGACACCCATTACCGCGGCGATGGCGAGCTGTGCACGCAGAAGGTGGTCTGCGGGTGCGGCTGAGGTGGAGCATCCGGTCGCTAGAGCCATGCGTTCGGCGAACGAGGCGAGCGTATTCTGCCGGATGAGGTCGGCGGCTTCGTCACCCGACGAGCGCAGCAGCAGAAGCAGTTGCAGCGCCTGCTCGCCGTTGGGGGAGTCGGCGATCTGCGAGATCATCGTCGTGATGATGTTCTCGATCGTGGCGGGCTCGGTGTCGGGGCGTCGTAATTCTTCGCCAACACGGGCCAGGCAGGCCTCGAACAGGCCCTCTTTCGAAACGAAATAGCGGCTGATGAGTGCCACGTTGACGCCGGCGTCGGCTGCGATGTCGCGAACGGTCGTGGCCGAGTAGCCGTCGCGGGCGAAGCGCCGGCGGGCGGCGTGCAGCAGCAGTCGGCTGGTGGCTTCGGCGTCACGTTGTTTCGGTGCTGCCGGGGGGGTGGAAATGGTCTTCGCTCCTTCGCGTGCGTGCGCGCTCGTGTGTGCGTCGGGCTCTAAAGAGCCCCTTCGCCACCGTACCGGTCACGGCGTGATAAGTAAACGCGTATTGACTTGTCGTGGAAAATAGTTACGCTTCATAAGTCAGCATTTGTTTACACGCGTCGGGAGAGCCATGTCATCCACCGTTCAGAGTCCGGCCACGGGCGTGTCAGGGGTGCTGACCAAGCGCCGCCCCAACACCACGTTGATTGTCATCTATCTGTCGCTCGGGGGCCTCTCATTTGCCGTACTGCAGTCGCTGGTGGCGCCCGCCCTCGCCACGATCGGCCGAGACCTCACCGTCTCGACCAGTGACGCGTCGTGGATCCTGACCGCCTACCTCCTGTCGGCCGCCGTGCTCACGCCGATCTTCGGGCGGTTGGGCGACATGGTCGGCAAGCGCCGCATTCTCATCGTTGTGCTCTCGCTGCTGCTGGTCGGAACGCTGCTCGCCGCCCTCGCGCCGAACCTCGGCGTGCTCATCGTCGCCCGGGCGCTGCAGGGCGCTGCGGGCGCGATTCTGCCTCTCTCGATCGGTGTCGTTCGCGACGAGTTGCCCCGTGACAAAGTCGGCGTGACCATCGGCCTGTTGTCGGCGATCTTCGGAATCGGCGCCGGCGTGGGAATCGTGGCTGCCGGGCCCATCGTCGAGAACCTGTCGTGGCACTGGTTGTTCTGGCTTCCGGCTGTGCTCATCGTCATTGCACTGGCCGGCGTCATCTTCGGCATGCCCGAGTCGCCGGTGAAGAAACCGGGTCGTCTCGATGTGCTGGGGGCGGGCATCCTCGGTGTCTCCCTCGTCTCGTTGCTGCTGGCCATCAGTGAGGGCGAGAACTGGGGCTGGGACGACGGCAAGACGCTCGGCCTCATCGCGCTGGGCGTGATTGCGCTCGTCGTGTTCGTGTTTGTCGAGTTGCGGGTGAAAGAACCTCTGGTCGACATGCGCCTGATGAAGGTCAGGGGGGTGTGGACGGCTCACGTGGTCGCACTCGTCTTCGGTTTTGCCATGTTCGGTACGTTCGTGCTCGTACCCACGCTCTTGCAACTGCCCACCGCCACCGGCTACGGGTTCGGCGAATCGGTGTCAGCGGCAGGGCTCTACCTGCTGCCCACGGTGTTGATGATGATCGTCTTCGGTCCCGTCGCCGGCATTCTGGTTCGTCGAACCGGCCCCAAACCGCCCCTTCTGCTCGGCTCGGTCTTCGTCACGGCGGCCTTCATTCTGCCCGCCATCGACCACAGCCAGATCTGGCAGATCGTGGTCTCGGGACTGCTCACCGGCGCGGGCATCGGATTGGCGCTGGCTTCGACCTCGAATGCCATCATCGAGAGCGTTCCCGCCACGCAGACGGGCGAAGCGATCAGCGTCAACACGATCTCGCGTACCATCGGCAGCAGCATCGGCACAGCCGTGATCGCCGCACTCATCTCGTCGCACAGTTCGCCGCAGGGCCTGCCACAGAACGACGCGTTCACGATCGGATTCTGGGTCTGCGCCGCCGTTGCGGTTCTCGCCATACTCGGTGCCTTCGCGGCGCCCTCGATGCGGGCACGCCGCGCCCAGGCTCTGGCCCTCGGCGTCGACGACTTTCCCGTCAGTGAGAAATAACGCCTGCTATGTCAGTACCGATCGCCGACGCCAGCACGTGCAGCCCGTCGGCGGTCGGATGCACGTCATCGCTCTGCATCAGATCGGGTTGCCCGGCCAACGGTTGTCCGATGTCGACGTACGAGGCCGAAACGTTCTGAGCAGCGCTGTCGAGGTCTGAATCGATCTGCAGCAGCTGTTCGGGCACCGCAGTGTCGCCCCAAAATGCGCTCAGCGCAATGATCTGGGCCTGGGGCAGAGCGGTGTGCAGCTGCTCGAGAGCGCTCGTGCTCGCGTCGGCGATGTCGGCATTGTCTTCACCCAGGTCGTTGCTGCTCGCCGAGATGATGACGACCGAGGGGTCGAGGCCGATGGCCTCAGTGACCTGCGCTTCGAAGGTGTTCGCGTCGTTGCCGAGCCGCACGAACCCTGTGCCGTCGGTTGCCAGGTCGGCGAACTGCCACGTGTTCTGGTCTGCCAGCAGCACAGGCCAGGCCTGGTCGGGGTCGACGCCGTGGCCGTCCATGATCGAGTCGCCGATGGCCACGACGACGGGATCGGTTGCTGCTGCCGCACCCGCCGATGCGGCTTCTCCGGCTTCCGCGGTGGCGAGGGGCGACGCTGTCACGTCGGGGATGGCGACCGACGGAGCATTGGCCGGGGGAGCGAGCGGCGGTTGTACACTTTCGACGACCGAAACCGCGGGGTGGGTGCCTTGTGCTGACGCCACCCGCGAGTTCGACAGACTGACGGCACCGACCAGCGCCACTGCGACCAGGAGCACCCCGGCGCTGACGAACAGTCGCGTGCGGTGTTGTGCGGGCATCTCGGCCTCCTTCTGAGGTCGACGCTACGCTCGCACATTCTGAATTTCGAGGGGGCGGCCTCTCAGTGGGCTATGGGTTCGCTAAGAGAATGGGCGCGCCTCGCTCGATTGTCGCCGGCGCGCGCTGGGCGCGTCTGTCGCATCAGATATCTTTCGCGTTGAAGAAATCGAGTGTGGGTGACGAGGGGTCGCCGCCGAACTGGCAGATCCAGATTGTGCCTGTCGGCATTGGCTCTGCGGGCGTTGCGAAACTGACATAGACCTCCGGCACACCGCTCGGCGTCAGGTGAACGAAGCGTGCTTCATACTCGCTCGTTGTGACGGAGCCCGGGAATTCGTCGTGGCCACGGGCGACGCAAAGGTTCCACAGAGTTCGGGCGTCGTATCCGTCGATGAAATCGGGGGCGGGCTCGCTGACGGCCGGGGGATCGTCAGAAACGGTGGGGGTCGGTGTGGGTGTCGGTGTTGGGGTCGGTCTGGCGGGAGTGGGTGTCGTGGTGGCGACGGGAATCTGTGGTGCGGTGAAGGGGTTGGGGATGGCTCCGGTGGCCAGTGCGGCGCCCGCTGAGCCGACGACGAGCAGGCTGACGAGCGCGATGGTGATTGCGGCTGTGCGGCTGTGAGGTCGTCGGGCGGGTGTCTGTTGGTTCATGGTTTCGTCGGCCCGCCGCAGAATATTTGTTTTCATCGTGGTGAGCATGCGGGTGAGGTCGTCACCGCTGGGGGGGCAGTTCTCATTGTCGGTCACCGCCTTTTTCAGTCGTGCGCGGGTTCTGGAGACCCGTTTCTTGACGGCATCGACGCTGATGCCGATCTGCTCGGCGGCCTCGGAGTAGGGTCGCCCTTCGATGAGGCAGAGTTCGCAGATGCGCCTGTCGACGGGGTCGAGTTGTTCGATTTCGTCGAGTACCCAGCGCAGTTGTTCGCGAGCTTCGTCGTTCGCCCGGGGGTCTGTTCTTGGGTCCGCGCGGAGTTCGTCTGATAGTTCGTCGGTACGGTGTTTTTTGTGTCTTCGGCGGAGGTTGAGACCGTGGTTGCGGCAGGTGACGAGCAGCCAGGGGAGTAGCGATGAGTCGGGCAGCACGATGGTGTCGCTCTTCAGCCAGACGGTGACGAAGGTGTCTTGAACGAGTTCTTCGACATCCATCTTCGTGTCGGCGATCGCCCACGCGTAGCGGGTGACGGTTGGTGCATATCGGTCGAACAGCGCGGCGAGCGCTTCGGAATCGCCGATGACCAGTCGCGCGAGCAGCTCGCTGTCGGCATCGGTGTCGGTGTTGTTTTGTTGGCTCATATGCGCATCCCCCTCACTATAGAAGTGTCAGGAAACAGTAAAAGGTGACCGGGCGAGGGATTCTCGTTCAGCCGGGCGCGAGCACGTTGATATGGTCTCCGGTGACTAATATCATTGAGGGATCGGCTTCGCCGAGTTGCCCGCCTCGTGCCACGGAAACGGGAATGTGGCCGCGCGGCCAGGTGAGCGAGCCGAGGGTTCTGCCAACGTCGTCGGATTCGGCTGAAATGCTGACTTCGAGTACGTGAAAACCTCGGAGATTTGATGATGGTGCTGCGGAGCGAACGCTGTCTCCTGACCGTGCAGTCAGTTCTCGGGCGACGGAGGCCACGATGCTGTGAGTGCTGACCCACCCCAGAATGGTTGTGGCGTCTTCTGAGAGTACGGGCAGCCCGGTGTGTGGGTAGGCCTCGAGCTGACGGAGCACGTCGGGCAGGGGTTCTGTTTCGAAGACAGACTGAGGTGTGCGTGACACTACGAAGGTTCCGGGCAGAGGCACATCGGGATCGGATGCACGATCTGGCGTGTCGTGCGTTCGAATCTCCGTGGGGGAGGGGAGCCGGCGCATGGTGTTCTTGGCCGTCAGATCGCTGAATGCGCGCCACGGTGCTGCGCGATCGAGGTCTTGTCCGCGGCGGATGAGTTTGGTCGTGTAGATCGTGCCGTAGCTAATGCCCCGGGAGAGCGCAGTCGAGATACCGACGGTGAGCATGACGGGGAGGGTGAGAGTGAAGTCGCCGGTCAACTCGACCACGCTTGCGAGCGAGGTCAGAGGCGCGCGAGTCGCGGAGCTGAAGACGGCTGCCATCCCGATCGCCGCATACAGAGCGGGGTCGCCGGCAGCGGGGCCGAAGAGGTGGTCAGCGACGATGCCGAACGCCGTGCCTGTCATCAGCCCGATGAAGAGGGACGGTGCAAAGATGCCCCCGGAGCCCCCGATTCCCAGCGTGAGGCTTGTGGCGAGCACTTTACCCGCGGCGAGAATGAGTAGGAACCAGAGGGAGTAGTCGCCGGCGACAGCATTGAACATGACGGGGTAACCGACGCCGAACAACTGCGGCACGCCGAGCAGGAGCAGACCAAGAAAAATGCCTCCGACAGCCGGGCGTGCCCACTCGGGGCGCCCTCGCCACAGTCGGTCGCAGAGGTCTTCGATGGCGTAGAGGGCCTTCGTGAAACCGATTCCGATGAGGGCGGCGATGACGGCGAGTACCGCTACGAGCAGGTAGTTCTTCGGGGTGCCCAGTGCGAGTCCGTGAGGGAAGTCGGCCAGAAAGGGGGAGTTGCCGAGAAATTGGATCGCAACGGCGTCGGCCACCATAGCAGAGAGCATCACTGCGAAGAGGGAGTCGACCGAAATCTCGCGAATGATGATTTCGACAACGAAGAAGACCCCAGTGATGGGTGCGTTGAATGTGGCCGCGATACCGCCTGCTGCCCCGCAAGCGACAAGGATGCGCATGCGATGCTCAGGCATCCTGAGCCACTGGCCGAGGCTCGACGCCATGGCCGATCCGATCTGCACAATCGGTCCTTCGCGTCCGACAGATCCGCCGGTTCCGATCGTGAGAGCAGACGCGAAAGCTTTGACGATAGCGACCTGTGGCCGGATACGACCGCCGTTCACGGCGACGGCGACCATCACCTCCGGAACACCGTGGCCACGCGCCTCGCGGGCGAAGAAGTAGACCAGCGGCCCGTACAGCAACCCGCCGATGACGGGAATGACGACATAGAAACTCAGCCCCAACCACGGCAGATGCGAGCTCGTGACCCAACCGTCTTGGCCGAATTCGACCTGGCCGGTGAATAGCCACGTCACCGCGTACACAAGGTAACGAAACGCGACGGCTCCGAGCCCCGCCCCGACTCCGACGATGAGCGCGAGGGTGAGCAGCCCGAACCGCGAACCACGCAGCCAGGCTCGCGCCCCTCTGAGCGCACTGCGAACCTCCCGCTTTTTCTCGAACATAGGTTCTGGCAACACCGTCTTCCAGCTTTCTCATCATCGACTGCGGATGTGCGCCACCGTGTGGCAAATTATTTGCAGACATGCAACTATTGCACAGATGCATATTTCAGATGCATCACCCTGAGAGTGAGAAGAACTCCATGACTGAAGCGGCGCTTGTCGCGCACCTGGACTCCACGAGCGCGACCCTGACGGCATCCCGGGCACTTCTCGGCGTTGTCGCGCGATCGGTGGCGAGCGCACTCGAAGTGGTGACGTTGCCGCAGTTTCGGGTGCTCGTTCTGTTGTCGGCAAGCGGACCGACGCGCGTTGGAACTCTGGCTGACCAGATGACCACACTCGCGTCAACCTTCACCCGCTCTCTCGATCGAATGGAAGTCGCGGGCTGGATCACTCGCATTCCTGGCCCCGGTGATCGACGAGCGGTTCTCGTTGAGCTCACCGACAAGGGGAGTCAGCTGGTCTCCGACGTGACAACGCGCAGAGAACAAGAGATTCAGAAGATTCTGGCGGCTCTCTCCGATGAAGATCGGGTCGCCCTGGTGCGAGCCTTCACGCTGTTTGCCACCGCGGCGGCAGAGCCGAGTGTTGAAGATCTGCTGACCCTTGGTCTGTGAGCTGGTCGCCGCCAGCACCGAACCTTCTCTGCGTGCGATGGGTGGGGCGATGTGGATGCCCACCGCGCCGCCGACCGCACTGAATCTGTTCGCTCTGCACCTTCAACCGGTGCCGCTGTTCCCCGCCTTCGCCGTCATTCTGCTTGTGGGCTACCTGTTCGGGGTCTTCTGGCTCCGGCGGCGCGGCGACCGCTGGCCGATTAGTCGCATTGTGTGGTGGGTCGCGGGTGTAGCGACCCTGCTGCTGATGACCGCGACGGGAATCGACGGCTACGGAATGGAGCTGTTCAGCGTGCACATGCTTCAGCACATGGTGATCAACATGCTCATTCCCATTCTGCTGGTGCTCGGAGCACCGATCACTCTGCTGCTTCGAGCTCTGCCTGCCCGCCATGGTTCTGGGCGAAGCGCACGCGCCATGATTCTGCGCGTGCTGCACAGCGCGCCGGCGCGCCTTGTGACGCATCCTGTTGTGGCTCTGCTGCTCTTCCTGGTCAGTCTGTACGCGCTGTATTTGCCCCCTGCATTCGACTACCTCATGGGCACGATGTGGGGCCACAATCTGATGCTTGCGCACTTTCTTGCGATCGGGTGCCTCTATTTCTGGGGTGTCGTAGGCGTTGACCCGAGCCCGCGCAACAGTGGCCGTGGCCTTCACCAGCTGAGCAAGCCTGCGCTGAGGGTCATCGAGCTGGCCGCGACGGTTCCGTTCCATGCGTTCTTCGGGGTTGTGGTGATGATGTCGACCGTGCTCATTGTGCGTTCGTATGCCGGCACGATGCCGGGGTGGAACATCACTCCACTCGGCGATCAGCAGGTCGGTGGCGGAATCGCCTGGGGGTTCACCGAGTTGCCGACGCTCGTCGTTCTCGGTGTTCTGTTCTGGCAGTGGCAGAAGGCAGACTCGCGCCAGAGTCGAGTGGCCGATCGCAAGGCGGCCCGGAATGGGGATGCCGAGCTGAACGACTACAACGCGCAGTTGGCGGCGCTGGCCGCTCGCGACCAGACCGGCACGAGACCGGTCGGGCGATGAGCTACACGGTCGTCGGATACGCCTTCGCCCTCGGTCTCGTCGGTGTTCTGAACCCCTGCGGTTTTCCGCTGCTGCCGGCGTATCTCACCCTGTTCGTCACCCGCGAGCGCGTGCGCTGGCCCCAACGGCTCATGCGGGGTCTCGGAGCAGGCCTCTGCATGACTGCCGGTTTTCTCCTCGTGTTCACCATCGTGGGACTGGTGACGGCATCGGCGGTCAGTGTTGTGCTCGCCTGCGTACCGTGGCTGATGATCGCCGTCGGTGGGGCTCTCGTCGTCGTCGGCGTCATCACCGTGACGGGGCGTTCCGTTGCCGTTCACCTTCCGTCGCTGGCCTTCCGCTCCGGAACCGGTGTGCCGGCCATCCTCGGTTTCGGCGCAAGCTACGCTGTGGGCTCGCTCAGCTGTTCCCTCCCACTCTTTCTCGCCGGGGTCTTCGGCGCCTTTGTGCGAGGGTCGTTCGTGAACGGCTTGTCTGCGTTCGTCGCCTACGGCCTCGGTATGGGCGTCTTCGTCACAACCCTGAGCATCGTGGCGGCGTTCGCCGGCGGCAACGCGGTGCGGGTGCTGCGGCCCCTGACACGCATTCTGTCGCCGTTGGCCGGAGCAGTGCTCGTCACGTCAGGCGGCTATCTCGTCTTCTATTGGCTTCATGACCTCATCGACCCGGCGATCGGCTCGGGTCTGATAACGGCCGTGCAAACGGTTCAGAGCGCCATGGCCTCAGGGCTGGGCGCGGCTGCTCTTCCCGTCGGTGCGGGTCTCGGCTTTCTTGTCGTCGCGGCTCTCGCTCTCGTCACGATCCTTGCCGCACGCAGCGAATCCACAATTCCGAAAGGTGGCACGCCCGATGCCTGACAAGGCAGAAGAAGACGAAACGCACGATCGCGACACGGGTGACCCGAGCATCCGGGTGCCTTCTGTCACCACCAAGCGGCGAGGCTCGGTCTGGATGCTCTGGCTGACCGGTGCCGTCACGGTCGCTGTAGCTGTGGCACTCGTCATCGTCTACGGTTCAGCACAGGCGCAGCCGGCGAGTGCCGATGTCATGCCCGGCATCACGCAGGCCACCGCTGACCTCTTGCAACTCGACGGCACCGATCAACCAGGCGTAGCCGCCCCTGCATTCTCGCTCACCGACCAGAACGGCGCCCCGATGACGCTGAACCAGTTTCAGGGCCGCTCGGTGGTGCTCACCTTCAACGACGATCAGTGCACTGACCTCTGCACTCTGCTCGCCGAAGACGTACTCGCCGCGAATACCGATCTCGGTGCGGCACAGAACACTGTTGCGTTCGTTTCTCTCAATGCCAACCCGTATTTCCCGGCTCCGGCCACGGTGAAACAGTGGAGTGATCAGCAGGGCCTCGGCAACACCGCCAACTGGTATTTCGGTACGGGCACGCCTGGGGTGCTCTCTGCGGTGGCTGCAGCATACGGCGTGCCCATTCAGCTCGACCCTGCTGACAGGACCGTTCAGCACGGCACGGAGATCTTCTTCATCGACCCCTCTGGCAATGAGACGCGGCTGGGGGAGTTCGGCACAGAATCTGCTGACACCGCGCCGTTCGCCTACGCGGTGGCCCGGGTCGCCGATGATCTTCTGCCGGCCGGGGAGCGCACGACCGTCTCGGGGCACGGTGTTCTGTCGGCGAATACCGACAATGCGGAGCTCGGGTCGACCCCGGCGCCTGTCGAACTGCCGAAGCTCAGCGACCCGTCAACCACCGTCTCCACGCGTGCAGACGACGGCAAATACACGGTCATCAACTTCTGGGGGAGTACCTGCACGGCCTGCGCCACTGAGATGCCCGCCCTCGAATCGGAATATCGTCTTCTCGGCGGCCGTGTTGCCTTTGTGGGGGTCGACGTCGACGACAAGACCGCGGCGGGAGGAGCCTTCACTCAGCGATTCGGTACGACCTACGACGTCGTCTCCGACGCCACCGGCGCGGTTGCCGGCCGATACGCGATTACGGGGCTGCCGTACACCGTCGTGCTGGATCCTGGCGGTCAGGTCGTGATTCGGCATCCGGGCGCATTCACTCAAGACCAGCTCGACTACCTGTTGCGCAGCCTCGGTTAGCTCGTCGCGGTATTTTCACGAGTACTGAGAAGCGCGTTGACAACTGGTGCGGGCTAGCGGCGCATCAGGATTTGTTTCCCGTAAGTACAAGCGTTCCGCCGAGGCCGATCATCATGGCGCCCCCGCCGGCGCTCATTCGAGCGAGACGATGGGGGTTGCGTGCAAACCAGTTGCGGGCGGTGCCTGCGGTGAAGGCCCATGCGCTGTCGCTCGCGAGGGCGATAACGAAGAAGACCAGTCCGAGGAGCGCCATCTGCAAAGGCACGGAGCCTATGTCGTAGGCAACGAACTGGGGGAGGACCGCGACGAAGAAAACGATCGACTTGGGATTCGTGGCACCCACGGTGAAGCCTTCGCGGAGTAGTCGAACCAACTCCGGCCGACACCAGTGCGACGGCGGGCAGCATGCCGATGGCGTTGCCGAGCACGCTGAGGAATCCACCCCTCCGACCAAGCGAGAGCGATCGTCCGATGACGAAGAGCACACTCGGACCAGGGATGACAATGAGTGCGGGCATCGAAGGCGACTTCCATTGCTTTGCCGCCGAAACACGTAGACCGGCTCGGTTCACTCCGGACGGTACGCGAGGGGCAGCTTTCCCGGTGCGACATAAAAGGCCCAAAAAATTTTGACTGTATGTTGCGTGCACCCGCTTTGTGGAGTTAATATCTTTCGGAAGTTGAGTCATAGGGACTCAACTACAAGGAAGGGGAATCCTCATTATGGCAATGTCTTTTGATCCTTTCAGCGAATTGGACCGCCTCACCGGCAACCTGCTCCAGTTCCGCCCCGGTCCCCGGTTCATGCCTGTGGACCTTTATCGTGACGGCGACCGGTACGTACTGAACGCTGACCTCCCAGGGGTCGACCCGGGATCAGTCGACGTCGACGTTGATGGCCAGCTGCTCACGATCCGAGCTCAACGCAGCGGGGAGAGCCAGGACGGCGTGAAGTGGTTGGCCGAAGAGCGACCGCACGGTACCTACCTCCGACAGTTCAGCCTCGGCGAGGGTGTCGACTCCGAGCACATCTCGGCAAGCTACGACAATGGCGTGCTCTCCGTCGTGATGCCCGTCAGCGAGAAAGCGAAGCCGCGAAAGATCCAGGTCAGCTCGGCTGAGCAGAGTGGGGATCGGAAAACCGTCAGCGTCTGAGAACCGGATGCCGGTGCATGACCAGGAGATCGCCTCCGCGAGCCATATGAATACAGAAAGGAGGGGGTGCGGGCCGTGCACGCACCCCCTCCTTTGGTGCTCACGACCTGCGATCAGCGTCGGGAACGCCGCAAAGCCACTGTGAGAACAGCAGCCCCCAATACAGCGCCCGCCGTCAGCCACGAAGCTTTTTCTCTGCCCGTTGCCGCGCCACCGACAGGGACTGATTCGGTGCCAGCTGGAATCGGCGTCAAGAAGTGCACGTCCGTCAGGGTTTCAGAAAGATCCCAGAGTGCGGCGGCGGCCTGAACATTGCGAGACGCCGGTGTCGAGAACGCGGGGCGAGGGTAGCCGCGAATCTCTCCGGGTCCACTCGGGCCGTAGTAGTGGCCGCTTGCGGCATCCGGGGCGGTTGCGGCGAACAACGAAGGGAGCGCTCCTCGTGCGCTGTTCTGGCCGACGCTGGTGAGAGCGGCGATCAGCCCGCTCTGCACCGAATCGGTGTGGGTGTGCAGTGCGGTGCGGGCCAGGCCCGGATGCACCGCGATCGATCGCAGCGTGGATCCCGAGGCCTGCAGGCGTCGGTGCAGTTCGTACGAGAACATCAGATCGGCGAGTTTGGACTGCCCGTATGCTGGCCAACGCCGGTAGCTGCGGGTACGCCAGTTGGGATCGTCATAGTCGATCCGCCCGATGATGTGCGCGAGGCTCGACACCATCACGACGCGTTCGGTTATGTGCGGTAGCAGCAGGCCGGTGAGAGCGAAGTGACCCAGATAGTTCGTTCCGAGTTGAAGCTCGAATCCGTCCGAGGTGCGTTGTTCGGGAGTGGCCATCACCCCGGCGTTGTTGATCAGCACATCCACCTGGCCGGTCTGGTCTGCGAAGCTGCGGACGGAATCGAGGTCAGCGACGTCAAGTTCTCGCACTGTCACGTCACCGTTCATTTTCTTGGCCGCGGCGGCACCTTTGTCTGTGTCGCGGCACGCCAAAATGACCCGCGCACCGTGTGTGGCCAGGGCGTTAGTGGTTGCCTCGCCCAGGCCGCTGTTGGCTCCGGTGACAATGATGGTCTTTCCGGTCTGGTCAGGAATGTTCGACGTAGTCCACCGAGATGTCATGTTGCCAATCTACGCAGCGGCAGCGAATTAGCAGTCGGGTAGTAGGGGCCTTGACAGGCCGAGCCGGACGGTCGATCTGACTTTGGATACCATCGTACACACCCGTCTCAGAGAACACCGCCGCGAGCCAACGGAACATCCACCATTCTTCTCACATCTGGACGGAACGGGCAGGGCTTGACCTGACCAAAACCCATCACAACGGCCCACCCGCAGTCGTCAGCTGCGACCACCATTCACCAGATCCAGGCGCGCCTCAGGCTGCAGGATGCTCCCGAGCACCCGCTGAGTAAGTGCATGAGCGCCGACGGATGCGGTGGTCACCCTCGCGACCCGGGATATCGTGCGACAGCGCCTGGCCGAGTAGCCTGTTTCGTACTGGAGGTAACCGATGAGAAAACTCAGTGCGGGATTGTTTCATTCGATCGACGGGGTCGTAGAAGCGCCAAACCTGTGGCAGGGCGACAGCTTCGACGCGGAGCTCGGCGACGAGATGGGCTCGCTGCTGGCGAGAGTCGATTCGGTCATCCTCGGCAGGATCGGATACCAGCAGTGGTCGGGGTATTGGCCGAACGCCGGGCCGGATGATCCATTCGGCGTCTTCATCAACCCGGTACAGAAGTTCGTGGCGTCGAACACGCTTTCGGGCACTCTCGAGTGGCAGAATTCTGAATTGATCGAAGGCGATCTAGACACGTTCATCCGCCATCTGAAGAACATCGACGGTGGCGAGATCAGCCTCATGGGCGGCATCTCCCTCGTACGGCACCTGCTCTTCGCGGGTCTGCTCGACGAACTCACGCTCATAACCCATCCGGTGATTGCCGGAGCTGGGCGGCATCTCTTCACCACCAACGACCCGATCACGCCACTCGTATTACTCCGCTCAAGCACCACCAGCAAAGGAAATGTGCTCACGACCTACGGTCTGCGCAAGCACTAGCTCACATGCAGCAGCGCTGCTCGTCAGTGGTGCACAAAAGTGATGTTTCGGGGCGCGTGTACCGGGCTTCAGGGCCCACCGAGCCAGTGGTCGATGCGGTGATGATCGGGCGTGAATCCGTGAGCGACACCCCACAGCACGGCCTGGGTGCGACTCGTCACGCGTATCTTGCGATAGATGCTCCGGATGTATGACTTCACGGTGTTTGGGCTGAGGTACGTGAGCGACGCAACGTCGGCATTGTTCTTGCCCTGCGTGATGAGCGCCAGGATCTCGGATTCGCGGTCGGTGAAACCCTCCCTCCGGCCGGGCCAGTCAAGGCCCATGGCGCTTCCGCTTCGCGGCGGCGGCGTACTGATGACGATCTCGCCTGCGTGAACCGACTCGAGGGCCGCAACCAAATCCCTGGCCGGAAGGGTTTTCGAAAGGTAACCGTGGATGCCTTGCTGCCGGGCGCTACTCAGAAGTGCGGGCTGAAAGTTCCAGGTGTAGACAACGACCCGACTTGCCCGCGGATTTCGAACCAGCGCACCAAGTTCTTGCTGGTCTGACTCGGGTTGGGCGAACGAGTCATACAGAACGATGTCGACCACGTCGTCAAGCGGGGCATTCGCATCGATCTCGCAGACCACGACACGGTCGCGATACTGGTCGAACATGTGCGCCAGGCCCGACAGAACAACGTCGTAGTCGTCCACGAGCGCGATGCGCAGGGGGGCCGGGTGTGTCGATCCACTCATGATTCGAAGGTACATCACACGGGTTCGTCAAAGACCACCCCTTGGGGTGGTCCGGTACGCCTTCTAGGCTGATTTGCTCTTACACGTACCACCCACCTACAACCAGAAGGACAAACATCATGCTTGGTCTCATCATCAGCCTCATCGTCATCGGCCTCATTGCCGGCGCCCTCGCCAGACTCATCATCCCCGGCCGTCAGCACATGTCTGTTCTGATGACGATCGTGCTCGGCATCATCGGCTCTTTCGTCGGCGGCTTCCTCGGCTTTCTGATCTTCCAGCACGACCCGATGGACGGCTTCTTTCAGCCCGCCGGCATCATCGGCTCCGTCATCGGCGCGATCATCGTGCTTTTCATCTACACGCGCGTCGGCGGCCGCCGCGCCGTGAACCGCTGAGCGACCCGTTCGCTGAAACCCGCAGGCAATACGCCTGCACCCGACTGCAAGGGAAAGGTACAAACATGAACCTCGGATACCTCAGCAGCTACCGTCTGCCACGAGCGATCACGACGGTCTACGGTGTCGACACAGCCCAAGAACTCGCCGACCAGCTCGGCGTGACAAAAGAACCCACCGAGGCGCTGGGGGAGAAGGCCGACTCGGCTTACCAGGCCCTCAAGAGCGGCGACCACGCTCCCGCCCGTGCTCTGCTCATTGATGACCTCGGTGTCAGCGAGGGTTCGGCTGACACCGCACTGGCGAGGCTGCCCAAACACTGACGGACGCCAGCTTGCCGCTCAGGTCGTTCTCACGCGGTAACGGATCGCGACTGCGCCTTACCGCGGACGGTAGGCTGCGCTCGCCTCGCCAGAATCGCTCCGGAAGCACCCAATCGGCGGCCCTCGTTCATACCTCTGCTGTATTCGCCGCGGTGTGAACCAGGGCCGCCGATTGCGTTTTTTCCTCCGCCGAGCAGCGGTTGGGGGGCTGGCCCAACACTTTACTTGACATAATGTGCATTATCAGCGACCCGAGCGCGCTGCCAAACCCATTTCATGACGAAGAAGAAAAGCGATCACAGCGCGATGTCACCTGAGCGTCTTCAGGTAGGCGATTGCCATGTCGACAGAAGCGCGAACCGCGTCTGAGTCGCGGCGGGTCTGGCTCAGCAGCAGTCCGCCCTGCACGCTGGCGAGAATACTCAGTGAGAGAGATTCGGCATCGATGTCGGCCCGCAACTCGCCGTGATCGCGCATCGTCTCAAGGCCCACGCGAAGCATCCGTTGCCACTCGGCGAACGATTTCGCGAGGGCCGCCCGTGCAAGCGGGTCAGACTCGGCGAGTCCGCTCGCCAATGATCCGAGCGGGCACCCGCCCACGCACTGGTTCGACTCGATTGACGCGACGATCAGGTCTCGCCACTCCTGCAGGGCAGTAAAGCTGTCGAGCCGCACGAGAATCTGCCGGTGCATGCCGAGAACCGCGTCGGTCTGGTGGTCGATCACCGCGAGGATGAGGGCGCTTTTGTCTTCGAAATAGTGGTACAGCTGCGAGGCGCTCACGCGCGCTTCGGCCTGAATGTCTTCGAGCTTCGCCGCGTCGACACCGTGCTCGAGCATCAATGAACTTGCGGCGACGACGATTCGTTCACGCGTTGCGAGGCCTTTCGCTGTGAAGGTGCGAACTGCAGGGTACTCGAGATTCGATACGGCCATGTGATGACTATATCCGTTTTGTAGTTGCCACTCCATTTTGTCTCGTCCACTCTTGCGATATCACCATCCACTGAGAGAAGAGTTTCATGACATACGACTTCACGGGCAAGACCGCCCTCGTCACCGGATCGACCAGCGGCATCGGCCGCGCCACCGCAGACAAGCTTGCCGCTGCAGGCGCCCGGCTCATCATCAGCGGGCGCGATATCACCCGTGGGCAGGCGGCTGTGGCCGCCATCCGCCAGGCCGGCGGCACCGCGGATTTCGTCGCCGTCGAACTTTCAGACGCCTCGAGCGTGCGTCAGCTCATCGCATGGGCGCTCGAACTCGGCGGCGGTCACGTCGACATCCTGGTCAATAATGCAGGCGTCTTTCCATTCGGGCCGACAGTCGACGTCACCGATGAGCAAATCGACAGTGTCGCTGCGATCAACGTGAAAGCACCGTTCCTGCTCGTTGCCGGCCTCGCTCCAGCGATGATAGCGCAGGGCTCAGGCGCCATCGTGAACATCTCGACAATGGTCGCGAACTTCGGGATGCCCGGCATGGCCCTGTACGGCTCAAGCAAGGCCGCGCTGCAACTGCTCACCAAGGCGTGGGCCGCAGAATTCGGAGGGCACGGCGTGCGAGTCAATGCGGTGAGCCCCGGGCCGACCCGCACCGAGGGAACCGCCGGCATGGGTGAGGGCCTCGATCAGCTCGCCGCCACGACTCCGGCAGGACATCCCGGCGCGGCCACCGACATAGCCGATGCGATCGTCTTTCTGGTGTCAGATTCGGCTCGTCACATCCACGGCGCCGTTCTGCCCGTCGACGGCGGGCGCCTGGCGGTTTAGCGCCCTCTTGCCGAGGATTCCAACGCTCGCGCCGGAGCCCCCAGTCGCACCCGCACATCGCCGGGCAGGGCCTCGGCGCTGTGGTGGGTGATCAGAACGACGATCTTGTCGGCGAGAGCCTGCCGTAAGTCGCCCATCAGTGTCAGCGCGTCGTCAGAACCGAGATGGGCGGTGGGCTCGTCCAGCAGCACAACGTCGGAGCGGGCGAGCACGGCCCGCGCCACCGCCACGCGCTGACGCTGGCCCCCTGAGAGGTAGCTGCCTTCGGGGCCCAGTCGCGTGTCGAGACCGTTCGACAGCTCGGCGACCAGCGAATCGAGCCCGATTCGCCGCAGAACGGTCAGCATCTCGGCATCGCTCGGTGCGTCGCTGCGCTCCCGCGCCAGCAGCAGGTTGGCCCGCAGGGTCGAGTCGAACAGATGACCCTGCTGAGGGCACCAGGTGATGTGGCGGTGCAGGTCGTCGCTTTCGACCGTCGAAACGTCGGCTCCCCCGATCAGGTAGCTGCCTGCGTGTGGCAGAAGATCGCCGAGCAGAATGCTCAACAGCGTTGACTTCCCTGAACCCGAGCACCCTTCAACGACCACCCACTCCCCCGTGCGCGCCGTGAACGAGACACTCTCGAAGACGGGTTGCGGATGCCCGGGCCAGCTGGCGGCGAGCTCACGAACTTCGAGCCGCTGCACCCGGCCGAGCGGATGCGGGTTCTCGACCACACGCGGTTCTCCGCCGCTACAGAAATCGGAGGTTCTGGCAAGTGCAGACGCGAGCGATGGCCACTGGAGTACCGCGTCGACGACAGCCGCCAATGGCTCGACAAGTGCGAGTGGGAGCAGTACCAGAACGGCGGCGACTTCGAGTGGCAGGGTGCGTGCCGTCACGCTCTGCCAGACCGCCGCCAGCATCACGATCGAGGTGGCGCTGCACGCGAGAACTGTCAGAGCGTGACCGAATCCCGATACCCAGGCGATTCGCCGGGCATCCTTTGTCACCTCGGCATCGAGCCGCTCCAGGTCGGCTCGTACGGTCGTGTCGACCGAGTTCGTTGTCAGGTCGGTTGCGGCGCCGAGCATCGACGTGAAGCGGCGCAGCATGTCGCGCTGTCGGTGCCGCTGACGCTCGGTCACGTTTCGATCGGCGACGAGGACGGCGCAGGGAATCAGTACGAGGCACACAACGAACAGCGCCATAATGACGGGCAAAAACTGCCACCGAAGCAGACCGACGGCGACGAGAACGGCGACGGCGGTCATCGTGCCGACTGCCAGAGGCATCACTGCTCTGTAGCTGAGGTCGCGGATGTCGTCGGTAGCACTGACCAGGAGGTCAAGAGCCGTGCTGCCCCGAAACAGGCTGCGGGAACGCGCGCCGTTTTCGGCCAGTGCACTCCAGAGGCGCACGCGCAGGTCGGTGGCAGACCGAAAAATCGCGTCGTGACCGACAAGCCTCTCGCAGTAGCGCAGAGCCGAGCGACCGATACCGAAAAACCGTACGCCGATGATGGCGACGAGCAGGTACATCACTTCGGGTTCCTGGCTGGCTCGCACGATCAGCCAGCCCGACACAGCGGTGAGCGAGACGGCGAAGAGGGTCGAGAGGGTGCCGAGAAGAATGGAGGCGACGTAGTGGCCACGTGCGGGGCGCAAGAACCTCCAGAGTTCCCCGAGAGTTGCCGTCACGAGCGGGCGGCGCGACGGCTGGTCGGCCTGCATGGCTACCGCGTGCTGATCTGAGAGGGCGAGCTGCCCCGGGCTGCTCACGGCTGAATCGTGGTGACCGTTCTCGCCCGCACCGTCTGTGCCGCCGCTGTGCGGTGTATCACGCAACCCGCTCGGTGAGCCCAGATGGATGACCGTGTCGGCGATGCGCGCGACGCCAGCCTCATGACTGGCCATCACAATGGTCACCCGACCGCTGAGACCGGCGATGAGCCGCTCGATTCGCTCGGCATTCGTTTCATCGAGATGGGCAGTGGGTTCGTCGAGCAGTACGAGGTCGGCACCGTCATCGACCCGCAGCAGAACACGGGCGAAGGCAACCCGGCGGAGCTCCCCCGGGCTCAACTGGGCGGGGTCGACATCGGAGAACCCTGTGAGGTCGAGAGATTCCAGCACCTCGGCGACGCGCTCGGGTCGCTCGATTGCGGCGGTACCGCCATAGAGTTCGAGCTCGTGACGTACCGTCGGCAGAACGGTGTGCGGATGCTGCGACATCCACGCAATGCGGTCGGCGTCGACGCCCATGACGCATCCGGTGAGCTCGTACTCAGGTGCTCCCGCGCCCAGCTGGCCGGCCAGCACCGCGAGAACAGTCGATTTGCCGCTGCCGCTTCGGCCGGTGAGAAGAGTTGTCGTGTTCTTCGCGATTGCGAGGGTCAGTCGGTCGAGGGTCGCGTAGTCGCGCCCCGCGAAATGCACGCTCACTTCTTCGAGTCGCAGATCGGGTCCGGGTCGACTGATGCTCAGCCGGGGGCGTCGGGCGATGAGGTCTCGGGCCGATCGAAGGGAGGAACGGCCCTCTTGTGCGGCATGGAAGGCCGCGCCCATTTCACGAAACGGAGCAAAGCACTCGGGAGCCAGTATGAGCACGAGCAGGCCGATTTCGAGGGTGAGAGTGCCGCCCATCAGCCTGAATCCGATAGTGACGGCGACCAGAGCCACCGAGATCGTCGAGATGAGTTCCAGTGCCAGCGACGATATGAATGCCGTGCGCAGCGTGCGAACAGTGGCGACGCGATACGAGTCGGACACGGCGTGCAAGGCGTCGCGCTGTTCATCGGCGCGGCCGAGGCCCACGAGAACAGGCAGCCCGCGTGCGAGCTCGACGAGATGATCAGAGAGCCGGCCCAGAGCGCGAGATGCGGCGTCGACCCTGTCGCGGGTATGCATCCCGATCAGCGCCATGAAAATGGGGACGAGTGGAAGCGTGACCACCACGATCAGTGCGCTGAGCCAGTCGGCGAACAGGATGCGTGCGCCGATCAGCAGAGGAATGACGGCGGCGTTCGTGACCGCCGGCAGCACGGTCGAATAGTAAGCGTCGACGTGGTCGAGCCCGCGGGTGGCCAGAACTGCGGCTGAGCCCACGCTGATACTCGGATCATCGAGGGCGGTGCGGGCGATGCCCTGTCGCAGTCGCTCCTTTTCGCCGACTGCGGCGCGGGATGCGGCGATGGTGCTGGCCCAGCTGGACACAGCACGCAGCACCGCACCGCCAGCGCCCCAGAGGGCCGCAGACGGCAGGTCGGCCGCGCCCGTCGCGAGGCCGCCCAGGCCCGCGGCCAGAGCACCGGCAATCATGACGAGCGAGAGTGCCCTGACCGCACTGATCAGGCCGAGCAGGTACACGATGTGCGCCTCGGCGTTGGGCTTGGTCTCTGCCACCGTCATGTGCGCACGGCATCCACCACGGTGTGCGCTGCGGGAATGTTCGTGTCGCTGATGCGCTTACGAAAGACCCAATATGTCCAGCCCTGGTAGACGAGCACCAGAGGCAGCCCGATTGCGGTGACCACCGTCATCACCGACAGCGTGTAGCTTCCGCTGGCCGCGTTGCTCGTCGTCAGTGAGAATGCGGAGTCGATGGTCGACGGCAGGAGAACGGGAAAGACGTTCGCGAAGATCGATGCCGCGCCGAGCACCAGAAAGATCGACAGGCCGAGGAACGCCTTGCCTTCGCTTCCGCGGCGAGCACTGATCCACGCCCAGCTCACGGCAACGACGGCACCCGCGATGAGAAGCAGACAAGAGAGCCTTCCGCTGGTGAACTGCACCGCGAGAACCCATCCGACAATGGGGAGCAACGCGATCGGAGCCCACCGCGTGACGAAACGGTTGGCCTTCTGCCTGACCGTGCCATCGGTTTTCAGAGCCAGGAACACGGCACCGTGCACGAGACAGAACCCCACCACGGCGAAGCCACCGAGTACCGCGTAGCCAGTGAACCAGGCGAATGCGCCGCCGACGCGGTCACCGTTCGCATTGATGGGCAGACCCGTTGTGGTGAGGGCGAGGGCGGCACCGATGCCGAACGCCACGATGAGCGATCCGACGCCGATCGAGCGATCCCAGGCCCCTGTCCACCGAACGCTGGTGCCTTTGCCGCGGTATTCGATGGCGACCGCGCGAAAGATCAACCCGACGAGCACGATGGTCAACGGAAGGTACAGCGAGGAAAACAGTGAGGCGTACCAGAGCGGGAACGCGGCGAACGTCGCAGCGCCAGCCGTGATCAACCAGACCTCGTTGCCGTCCCATACGGGGCCGATTGAGTTCAGCATGACGCGGCGCTCGGTGTCGGTTCGAGCGGTGAACAGCATGTGCATGCCGACTCCGAGGTCGAATCCTTCGAGCAGCAGGTAGCCGATCCAGAGCGCGGCGATCGCGATGAACCAGATGGTGGGTAGGGCATCCATAGCGGTGTCTCGTCTTTTCTGTCTAGTAGGCGAATGCGAGTACGTCGCCGGAGCGGTCACCGTCGGCGTCATGGCCTGGGCCCGCACCCGGGTCGCCGTCGTGATCGTGTTCGAAGAGCTCGGGGGCAGCTGCGGCGACACCAGCGCGGGCATATTTGAAGAGCAGACGCACTTCGACCACGAGCAGTGCGGCGTACACCACGGTCAGAGTGATCACAGAGAACAGCAGCTCCCCCAGTGAGACTCCGGGAGAGACGGCCGCCTGGGTGAACATGAAGACACCGTCGATGCCGGTGGGGTTTGGTGCGACGACGAACGGCTGCCGGCCCATTTCTGTGAAGACCCAGCCGGCGGCGTTCGCGGCGAACGGCGCGAGGATACCGAACACAGCGAGCCGCATCAGCCACTTCGATTCGGGCACGGTGCCCTTTCGGGTCAGCCACAGCGCGACCAGAGCTGCGAATGCGGCAAGGATTCCGAAGCCGATCATCAGCCTGAATCCCCAGTACGTCACTTGCATGACGGGTACGTACTGAATGCTCTGCCCCGCCTGTGCGCCATAGACAGGACTGTCGGGAATGGTTGTGCCGTATTTCGCCTGATACTCGGGCAGCAGATCATTGACGCCCTTCACCTGGGTGTCGAACGTTCCCGTGGCCAGAAATGAGAGCAGCCCGGGAATCTCGATCACACCGACCACGTTGTCGCAGTTCTGAGTCGCCCCAACGTCTCCGATCGTCAAGACGCTGAAGCTGGTTCCGGTTTGACACGCTGCTTCGGCCGCCGCCATCTTCATCGGCTGCTGCTCGAACATGAGTTTCGCCTGCATGTCACCCGTGACAGCAACGGCCGCGAACCCGACGATGGCCACGACCGCTCCGATTCGCAACGACGTGATCCAGACCCTGTGGTCGGCCTTGTCTCGTCCGACGATCTCGCGCGCCTCACCGACGATGACGCGTTTGTCGGCGTCGACAGTGTCGATACCGTCTCTGCGTCTCTGCCAGAGGTGGTACCAGGCGATGCCGAGGAGAAAGCCGCCGGCGACGGCGAGTGAGCCGAAGATCGTGTGCGAATATGCCAGCAGGGCCGTGTTGTTGGTGAGCACAGCCCAGATATCGTTCATGACCGGGCGGCCGTTCTGCAGCGCTACGCCGACAGGATGCTGCATCCACGAGTTGGCGACGATGATGAAGAACGCTGAGACCCAGGAGCCGGCTACCGCGATCCAGAGGCAGGCGAGATGGATGCGCTTGGGCAGCCGGTTCCAGCCGAAGATCCACAGGCCGAGGAAGGTCGACTCGAAGAAGAACGCCAGAAGTCCCTCCATGGCGAGCGGCGCGCCGAACACGTCGCCGACGAATCGGGAGTATTCGCTCCACGCCATGCCGAACTGAAACTCCTGAACGAGCCCCGTAGCGACGCCGAGAATGAAGTTGATCAGGTAGAGCTTGCCCCAGAACTTCACCATGCGGAGGTACCGCTCGTTGCCGGTGCGCACCCACATGGTCTGCATGATGACGAGCGTCGGGCCGAGGCCCAGCGTCAGTGGCACGAGCAAGAAGTGGTAGACGGTTGTGATGCCGAATTGCCAGCGAGCGATGTCAAGGGCGTCCATGAGGTCAGACTCTCTCTGTCGAGGTGCGCTGCGGTGTGCCCGCCTGCGAACTGGTGTTGGTACCGTGCCCCCACTGTCTCGCAGCAGTGCTGGCGCCACTAGGGCCGAAGGTCCCAGCAGTGCTCTTCGGGGTGAAACGAGCAGACCTGCGATCGATGCGGTGCCGGTAGCCGCGAACACGCCGGTTCGGGGCAGCGGTGAGCGCCTGGGCTGGGCGGGAGAAGAACCAGTGCTTCGCGCCCTCGACCAGCACCAGATAGGCCAGCACCATCCCCACCAGGGCGAGAAAGAATGGAACGGGCAGTGGCAGAAAGCCGAGCAGACCCGATACGGGCGAATACGGAAGCCAGACGCCGACGACCACCACGCCGAGCGACGCGAGGGTCAGGGCGACGGATGGCCGGCTTCGGAAGAAGGGCACTCGTCGGGTTCTGATCGCGAAGATGATCAGGGTCTGTGTGGCGATCGACTCGATGAACCAGCCGGCCTGGAATTCGCTCTGCTGAGCGTGGAAGACGAAGATCATCAGCGCGAACGTCGCGAAGTCGAACAAGGAACTGATGGGCCCGAACAGCAACATGAAGCGTCTGATGTAGCCGATGTTCCAGTGAGCGGGAGCCTGTAGTTGTTCTGCATCCACCGTGTCGGTGGGGATAGCGAGCTGGCCCGAATCGTAGAGCAGATTGTTCAGCAGGATCTGCCCCGGAAGCATGGGCAGAAACGGGAGTACGACTGAGGCGACTGAGGCGCTGAACATGTTGCCGAAATTGCTCGAGCTGCCCATCAGCACATATTTGATGGTGTTGGCAAAGATTCGGCGCCCCTCGATGACACCATCGGCGAGAACGCCGAGGTCTTTGTCGAGAAGGAGCACGTCGGCGGCGTCTTTGGCGACGTCTGCCGCGGTCTCAACCGAGATACCGATGTCGGCCTGGTGCAGGGCCAGCGCGTCGTTCACTCCGTCTCCGAGAAACGCGACTGCCCGCCCAGTGTGCCGCAACGCTGTGATCACACGGGCTTTCTGTTCTGGTGACACCCGCGCGAATATTGTCGCAGCCGCCGCCGCGATCTTCAGGTCGGCGTCGGTCATCGCGTCGATATCGCTGCCCGTGAGAGTGCCCCCTGAGCTGAGTCCGATGTCTTCGAGCACCTTCTCTGCTACGAGAGCGTTGTCTCCGGTAGCAATTTTCACGCTCACGCCCAGCTGTCGAAGCCTCTCGAGCGAGTCGCGAGCATCAGGTTTGGGCTTGTCGAGAAAGACCAGAAACCCGGCCAGGGTAAGGCCGATCTCATCGGTGGCGCTCAGGTGCCGCACCTCCCCCGCAGCTTTCACCGCAACCGCAACAACACGCGCGCCAGCTGAGTATTGGCTGCTCAGCAGCGCTTGAGCCGATGCGGGAACATCAGTGCAGATTCGAAGAACGTCTTCGGGTGATCCCTTCGTGACGATGAGCCGCTGCCAGGGTTCCGGGCACTCGACGAGGGCGGTGGTCATGCGTCGTTCGTGGTCGAAGGGCAGCGAGTCGATTCGACGGTAGGTCTCGGGATGCACTGCCGCAGACAGTGGTGAATTCCACAGCGCCGCATCCAACGGATTCAAACCGATCGTAGAGACGGGCAGGGCGGTGAAATCGGTCTCGGTAGCCAGGAGACCGAGCTCGAGCACTCGCTCGATGGAGATCGCCTTCTCGTTCACAGCTAGCGCGGCGGTGAAACTGATCCGCCCTTCGGTGAGCGTGCCTGTCTTGTCGGTGACGAGCATGTCCATGTCGCCGAGGTCTTCGATGCACACCAGACGCTTCACCAGCACCTTGCGTTTAGCCAGAGCCCGAGAACCTGTTGCCAGGCTGGCGCTGACCACGGCGGGCAGCAGTTGAGGGGTGATGCCCACCGCTATGGCCAGCGAGAACAGCAGGGAGTCGATCACAGAGCGGTGAAGAAGCAAGTTCGCTGCGAAGATGAGGGTCGTCAAGATGACCGCCACCTCGAGCAGAAGCACCGAGAATGTGCCGAGCCCGCGCTGAAACTCGGTCTGGGGCTGCTGGGTGCCGAGCCCCACCACGATCTGTCCGAACTCGGTCGCCGGCCCGGTGGTGATGACGATACCCGTCGCGGTTCCTGACTGGATGATCGTGCCCATCAGCACGCACGAACTGAGTTCGCCCACCCCGACACCCGGCGGGCATGGAGCCGGGGCCTTTTCGACCGGCAGCGACTCACCGGTCAGAATGCCCTCGTCGCACGACAGATTGCGCGAATCGAGGAGTCGGATGTCGGCGGGCACCACGGCGCCGATCGACAGTTCTACGACGTCTCCGGGCACCAGCCGGGTGACGTCGATCTCGACTGCGTGCCCGTCGCGGAGGGTGACCGCCGTGTGCCGCACCTGATCGTGCAGGGCATCCGCAGCACGTTCTGCACGAAACTCGTTCACGAACCCCAAACCGATGCTGGCCACCAGAATGACACCGATGATGAGGGAATTCGTACCCTCGCCAACAAAAACGGATACCCCCGCTGCGACGAAGAGCAGCAAGAGGATAGGGCTCTTCAGTTGGCGCCCGAGCACCCTCCATGGGTGAGCGCGGTGACTTCGCAAAGCATTTGGTCCGTCCGACCGCAGCCTGGCCTCGGCCTCCACGGCAGTGAGCCCATCTCGTGTGGAGCTGACAAGGGCGCAGGCCTCATGCGGTTCGATCGCTGCCGCAGCGCCGAGTCGTGATCGCGCCGACGTCGCCACTTCGCTCACGTGACATTTCCGACCACAATCGTCGGTGCCGGGAGGCTGGTGAGAATGCCGTGACTTGTCGAACCGAGAAGCAGCCGGCGAAGGCCGTGGTTCTGGCGGCTACCGACGACAAGCAGCGACGCTGACTGGGCCTCGCTCACCAACGCTTCTACCGTGTCTGCGTGGCACAACAGGCCGGTCACCGCCAGCGACGGAAACGCCAGACGAAGCCGGTCGACGGCAGCGTTCAGAACAGCGCGGTTACCCCGTTCCAGTTCATTGCGGGTGCGCGAGTCGATGAATGTCTCCTGCCAGATCGGAGGTTCACGCCAGACGCTGATGACGCGTAGCTCGAGCCCGAGAAGCGCCGCCTCCGACGCAGCAAACAGTGCTGCGGTCATCGCTGTCTCAGTTCCATCGACGGCAGCCATGACACCCTGCCGGGCTTGAGCGTCTGGAGCTGGAATGACAGCCACTGGGCCGTACGCGGTGCTCGCCAGAGTGATGCCCAGCGAATTGCGGGCGCGCGATCCTCCTGGCCCGGCCGGCGCACCGAAGACGAGCAAAGTTTCGGGCGCGCTGAGGCGCAGAATCTCGTCGTGCACGTTTCCGTTCGAGACATGCACGACGATGTCAAGCGCTCGGTTCGTGAATCGAATATGGTCTGCGGTCGTTTCGAGAAGTTCGGTGGCGGCACCGACTTCGGCTTGGGTGGCAGGGTGAGCGTCGTCGTTCGTCTGCGGGTCGATGACGTGCACCAGCGTCAGCGTCTGGTCGTGCGCACTCGCGTATTCGACGGCCCACGCGGCAGCGGCATCGTCGGCGCCATATTCGCCGATGCAGAGAACGGCGCTACGGTCGGCGGCCCGAGAGGCTGCCGCAGGGAGCTGCGACGCCGACGGGGTGGACTGTGCGGAGGGATTCATGCTCTGGCTCCTCGAAAAGCGATGGCGGGCGTGGGAGTTCATCAGGTGGCCGTAGCGTATGCGGGGGCATCGACAGCCATGATCGCGGTGGGCACAGCGAGGTTCATCAGCACGTCGTGCACGGTGTGGCCAAGTACTCGACCCGCTGATCCTTCGTGCTGGCTCTGCCCGAGAACCAGCAGCAGCGCTGACGCAGATGTTTCGATCAGTCCTTCCGCCGTTGGGCGACGGATGCTTCGCGTTCTGATGGTGAGGGCGGGTTCGACGGCGCGCGCGATGGCTTCGGCCGCGGCCAGCGTTTTGTCGGCACGAAGCGCTTGAAGCATCGACCGATTCGTGTGAGCCGTGAACGTCTCGTCGGCGACGTCGGGCAGAGTCCAACAGTGAACGATGCTCAGCCTGCTCCCCGTCGATGCTGCTTCTCGGGCAGCGAAGGCCAGTGCCGTCCGGTCGAGCTCAACGCCTTTGACGCCCACAACGACGCCGGTGTGCGAGCTTCTACCCGAACTGGAGGGTACGAACACGACCGGGCAGTGGGCCGCCGCGGCGAGCTGAATGAACCGCGAGCCGTAAACGCGACCCTGCACGAAGCCCGTCTTGTGGGTACCGATCACGATCGCGGCTGCGCCGCCCGAGGTCGCTTCGATCAATTCGTTGAGGGTGTCTCCGACGCGCAGTTCAGATGACACTGTGACGTGTGGAGCCGCGAGGCGTGCTGTGTGGGCATGGTCGGCCAAGCGTGCCGATGCAACCGAAACGATATGTGCGTCATGCGAGTCGGTGACCGTCATCACGTGGGTGAGCACGACTTCGGCGTTGTCGACGCCACTGTGGTCGAGCGCCCACGACGTTGCAGCCCGACTGGGTGCGGATTCGTTGATACCGACGATGATGTTGCCGCTCATGGTTACTTTCTTCTTTCACGCACGCGTGGTTGCGGTTCTGGTACCTTCCAGCGTGACCGCTGTCAGTCGCCGAGTGCAGAGGCTTTGGTCCTGACATTGCTGCCGGTCGCTGCCCCGGCCGCGCTACACTCGGGGTACCGGGGTTGGTCGTGGGCAACGAACCGCGGGGGCGTCAGCTATCCGAGGCGGTATCTGCATGACTGGTGAAGAGTTTCTCTCCTTTCCCGACGCGCAGCGCGGGCAACTCGACCAAGCCATCACCGATCTCGTTGGCAAAGCCCGAGACGTGCTCTCCACCCAGGGCAGACTTCGCGCTCTGCTCCGAGCGAATCAGGCCGTCGTCGAACAGCTCGACCTTCCGGTGGTGCTCGAGCGTATTGTCGCGGCCGCTGTCGAACTGGTGGGAGCACAGTATGGTGCTCTCGGGGTGCTGTCACCGCAGGGCGGTCTCGAACAGTTCATCAATGTGGGAATGACACCAGAAGACATTCGTGTCATCGGCCACCTACCCGAAGGCCATGGGCTGTTGGGCGCGTTGATCGATGATCCTCGACCCATTCGGTTGGAGCAGCTGTCTGCTGATTCTCGCTCCTCTGGCTTTCCGGTGGGCCACCCGCCGATGGGTAGTTTTCTGGGTGTGCCGATACGGGTGCGCTCAGAGGTGTACGGCAATCTGTACCTCTCGAACCAGGCATCCGGTTCGTTCAGCGCCGAAGATGAGCAACTCGTTACGGCGTTGGCAGCAACAGCGGGAGTGGCGATCGAGAACGCACGCCTGTTCGCCGAAACGCGGCGTCGCCAGCGCTGGTCGGCAGCATCGGCTGAGATCACGTCGGCGCTGCTGTCTTCTGATGACACCGATCTGATTTCTGTGGTGGCAAGCCGCGTTCTTCCGCTGGCCGAAGCAGACCTCGTCTTCGTGCTCGTACAGAGCGACAGGCCGGATACCCTGATTGTCGAAACGGTTGCAGGTACCGACCCGCTGGTCCACGCCGGCCAGACACACCAGATCTCGACATCGCCTCTCGGCGGCGTGCTCGAGGGCGGCCAACCTCGGTTGTTCGGCTCTGGTGAGTTGAAACTGAGATTTTCGGCAGACCTGCACGCTGGCCCGGCGATGACGATCCCGCTGTTCTCCGACGGTGTCGCCAGCGGCCTCATGGTTGTCGTCCGTACCACCGAGAGGCTCCCGTTCATCTCGAGCGACCTCGAATTGGCGGCGGATTTCGCCGGCCAGGCGAGCTTGGCGATGGAGCTGGCCCGGGCTCGCGCAGACCGTCAACGTTCGGCCCTGCTCGAAGACCGGGCGCGCATTGCACGTGACCTGCACGATCACGTGATTCAACAGATCTTCGCGACGGGCCTCGAACTGCAAAGTGTTGCGGGTGGCCTTCGTTCTCGCTCCGACTCCGATCGCATCGTTCAGTCGGTGGCCAACCTCGATTCGAGTATCGCCCAGATTCGCACCATCATCTTCGCGCTTTCTGGGCGCCCGGCCAGTTCTGAGCAGACAATGCGGCACCGGATGCTCGACCTCATCAATGAACTCGGTGCCGGTTTCATCGACACCCCGCAGGTCACTTTTGCTGGCCCGGTCGATCTGATCATCACCGACGAGTTGGCCGACGACGTCGTTGCCGTGTGCCGCGAAGCGCTGACGAACATTGCCAAGCACGCGTCAGCGACGAAGTCCAGTATGACGCTGCACGTCTTGGGTGACGAGGTGGAGCTGGTGGTGCGTGACAACGGGGTCGGCATTCCAGCTGCCGGCCGCCAGAGCGGGCTGAGAAATCTCCGAAGGCGGGCAACCGACCGCGGGGGTTCTTTCACTGTCACGTCAGCGCCGGGCGAAACCGCCCTCTTGTGGCGCGTACCCCTCCCCGAGGTAGAAGGCTGAACCGTGATTCGAGTATTTCTGTTAGACGATCATGAGTTGGTGCGACGCGGTATTGCCGCGCTTCTCAGTGCCGAGCCTGATATCGAAGTTGTCGGCGAAGCCGCAACCACGGCGCAGGCCCGCACGCGTATCGCTGCGACCCTGCCCGACATCGCAGTTCTTGACGTTCAACTGCCCGATGGCAACGGCATCGATCTGTGCCGCGATCTCCGATCGCAGCATCCCGAGCTGGGGTGCCTGATGCTGACGGCGTTCGACGACGATGACGCAATCTCGGCAGCCGTTCTGGCCGGCGCGGCAGGCTACGTGCTGAAAGACATCCGGGGCAGCGGGCTGATCGACTCGATTCGGGCGGTTGCCGCGGGCCGGGTGCTTCTCAGCCGAACAGTGACGAAACGCGTTGTGCAACGGCTGCAATCGACGGCAGAAGCTGATCCGAGGCTCGGCTCCCTGAACCCTCGCGAACGTCAGGTACTGACCCTCATTGCTGACGGGTTGACCAACCGTGAGATCGGCGTCGAGCTGTCATTGGCAGAGAAGACGGTCAAGAACTATGTGTCTGGCCTGCTCAGCAAACTCGGGCTGCAACGGCGCACCCAGGCGGCGATCTTCGACCTGCAGGCACGCACCCGCGACGCCTGAATCACAGCCTGCGGGGCTGCCCCTGACTCTCTCGAGACAGCCGATCAGACCTCTACAGGTTCGTTCTCTAAGCGGCTGTAGAACGACATCAGCGCTCTTCGATTGCTGGTGGCGCCCGATCTCACCCACGGCCGGTCGTTCATGAACGCATTCTCGGGGGTGAGAATCACAATCGCTGTCTCGGGGCCCCGCCCGCCCCATCCGGTCTGCTCACTCAAGACGGTGAAGACGCCGTTCGGCAACACTCCGTGCAGCGCCGCGATCATGGCGATGAGGCTGGGGTGGGGCTGTTCGAACAGTGCGAGCTCGACGCAGTTGCGGGCGGCCAGTGCCGCCGCCACATTTTCGGCCACCGTCTGAGGGTCGCACGACGGTGCGCTCACAATCAGGGCGGTACCGATCGGTCGCGGTGTGCTCACAACCTGCTGGCCGAGGATGACCGCGGTGCTGCTGTCGCCGACTTCGGTGAAGCTGTGCACGAAGCTCTGAAACTGGCCGGCCGCCATCTCGCCGTCGGGATTCGTGTGCAACAGCTCGGCGACTCGACAAAAGGTCGCCGCGAGATGGGAGGCAGAACTGTGCCGCCACAGCTCCTCTGCGTTTTCGTCCAACGCAAACAGGGCAGGGAACGTGTCGGCAGGGTGCGGGAGGAAGCTCGCTTTACGCAGCCTGGTCTCGCGGGTCGGGCGGAGATGTGTTGCGGTTGTCATGGTACTCACTCTCGGTCTCGCATTCAGGTGGCATAAGAGGTCAATGCACCGGATCAGGCGTGCAAGATTTCTGCCGGCGAAGCCATACTGACAAAGCCGGGTACGTCTGCGGCAGGGTCGTTGGTCCTGCACTTTCGCGCGCGCCGCTTCGCGCGCGGCTTCGTGCGTCGGTCGCACGCAGATCGTGCAGGTGACCTTGTGCCCTACCGATGACGCCGCACACCGACAAAACTCAAGACATGACGAAGACACTCGAAAATACAGCGACACCGGCACCGAGTACCCGCACTGCGGCACGTATTCTGGTGGGAATCGACGGGTCGGAGCAGAGCATCGATGCGCTGCGCCGAGCCGTTCGTTTGGCTGGTTCGCTAGACGCGCCGGTGCATGCTGTGATCACGTGGCGTGCCCCCGTCTCTTTCGGTGGCCTCGCCAACTACGAAACCTCACCCGAGACCGACGCCACGAATTCACTGAGGCACGTGACAACCGCCGTCTTCGGCGCCCGAACCCCGGAGTGGTTCACGCAGTCGGTGCTCGAGGGGGTGGCGGCCCACGTATTGGTCGCAGAAAGCGTCGGATCGCAGATGCTCGTTGTCGGTCATCACGGCCACGGCGCTCTCGCAGACCTCCCCCTCGGCTCGGTCAGTGCGGCCTGCGCCCTGCGCGCTCACTGCCCTGTGCTCATCATGCACGACGTACGTTCGGCCGGTGCAGCCGAATTCAGCTGACAACAGGCCGCGAGTGGGAGTGGAAAAAAGCTACTCTGCCGCAAATGTCAACCGGGTGAATGTGGAATCGCTCCTGTCTATCGTTTTGTCAGTGGAGATCGTGAATGCGCGGGAGGCGCTCTGGGCACAGTTGTCAGAGTGCATCGACGCATGCGCCATTGCTTCTGAAGCTGCAACAGACTGTGCAGATGAGTGTGTACGGTTCGATTGCGACGCTGGTTCCAGGAGTGTCTTTCTGCTCACCTTGGACTGCATGGCAATCTGCGATGCGGTTGCTACGTCTCTTCAGCACTTCACCGGCGCGTATCCTGACGTCACCCGTGCGATCGTCACAGGGTGCCGAAGCGTAGTAGAGACCTGCGTCTGGGCGGGTCTGAACGCGCATCGGCCGGGCGCCGGTCATCTCTTCTGGATCGCATCCTGCGCCCGAGTCGAGCGGGCATGCTCGAAGCTGCTCCAGGCGCTCGACACTCGGTTCGAGTCGACCTGAAGCCGTCTTCTGCGACTCAAACGAAGAAGCCGAGGGGTTCGGGGTCGTGGTTGTCGAGCACGTTCTTCACCTCTTGATAGTTGCGCAGGGTCTGCTGGTCGGTTTCCCGCCCGTACCCTGACTGCTTGTACCCGCCGAAACCGGCACCCGCGGGGTACTGGTGGTACGTATTCACCCACACACGACCGGCGCGGATGTCCTGGCTGGCCTTGAACGTGATGTCGGTGTCTCGGCTCCACACCCCGGAGCCGAGCCCGTAGATGGTGTCGTTGGCGATCTGGATCGCGTCGTCGTAGTCGGCGAACGGAGCCACCGTGACGACAGGGCCGAAGATCTCCTCCTGAAAGACACGCATGCCGTTCGAGCCCTGAAAGACGGTCGGTTCGACGAAGTAGCCGCCGGCCAGGTCGCCGCCGAGTTCAGCCCGAGCTCCCCCGGCGAGCACTCTGCAGCCCTCCTGCGGCCCGAGGGCGAGGTAGCCCGAGATCTTCTGAAGTTGATCAGCGCTGTTCTGCGGGCCCATCTCGGTTTCGGTGTCGAGCGGGTTGCCCACCTTGATTCTCTTCACTCGCGAGACCGCATTGTCGAGGAATCCGTTCGTCATGAGGTCTTCCTGCAGCAGCGCACGCGACGGGCAGGAGCAGATCTCGCCCTTGTTCAGCGCGAACATCGTAAAACCTTCAATGGCTTTGCGGTAGTAGTCGTCGTGCTCGCGAGCAACGTCGTTGAAGAACAGGTTGGGGGATTTTCCACCGAGCTCCATTGTCGACGGGATGATGTTCTTGATCGCGTACTGCATGATCTGCCGGCCCGTCTCGGTCGATCCCGTGAATGCGACCTTGCCCACACCTTCGTGTTCGACGAGGTGCTGGCCGAGAAGTGAACCGCTGCCGTTCACGACATTGATGGTGCCCGGGGGCAGCAGATCCTGAATCAACTCCATCACGTACAGAATCGAGATCGGCGTGGCGCTCGCAGGCTTCAGAACAACGGTGTTGCCGGCCGCGAGGGCAGGGGCGAGTTTCCATGCGGCCATCAGAATGGGAAAGTTCCAGGGGATGATCTGGGCCACGACGCCGATCGGCTCGTAGAAATGGTACGAGACGAGGTTGTTCGAGAGCTTCTTGATGGTGCCCTCCTGCGTGCGGATGGCGGCTGCGAAATATCGAAAATGATCGATGGCGAGCGGGATGTCGGCGGCGAGGGTCTCTCTGACCGGTTTGCCGTTCTCCCACGATTCCATTACGGCGATATCTTCGAGATGCTGCTCGAGCCGGTCGGCGATCGCGTTCAGCACGGCTGCGCGTTCGGCCGTGGTCGTAACCGACCAGGTGCTGAACGCGCGCTGGGCAGACCAGACGGCGAGGTCGACGTCAGCGTGACCCGAATGTGTGTACTCGGCGATCGGCAATCCTGTCGCCGGGGCGAGATCTTCGGCGTACTCGCCAGAGATCGGCTTGACCCAGTCGCCGCCGATGAAATTCTCGTACCTGCTCTTCAGCGGCACAATGCTGCCAGCGCTGCCCGGCCGGGTGTACGTCGTGCCGATTTTGCCGAGCTGACGGTTGTCGGATTCTGTACTGCTCGTGTTCGGTTCTGCGACGAGTGTCATGGTTCTCTTCTTTCTTTTTCTGGTTCGGGTTCGAGTGCGGCGGCGCGGCCGCAGGTCGCGGCGGCACAGTCAGGTGGTGACGTACTGCTTCACCGCGAGGGTGATGTCGCCCAGCGCCTTCTTGGCGTCGTCGAACAGCATTCCGGTCTGCGGTGCTGAGAACAGTTCATTCGGGATGCCGGCGTAGCCGGGACTCATCGACCGTTTGACGACGACCACCGAGGTGGCGTGGTCGACGTCGAGAATCGGCATCCCTGAGACAGCGTTGCCGGGGCGGCGAGCGGCCGGATTGGTGACGTCGTTCGCGCCGACGACGAGCGCCACATCGCAGGTGTCGAAGGCCGGGTTGGCCTCTTCGAGCTGCAGCATCTGGCTGTACGGTACGTTCGCCTCGGCAAGGAGCACATTCATGTGCCCGGGCATCCGGCCAGCAACAGGGTGAATGGCGTACTTGACATCGATGCCGTGGTCAGTCAGTAGTTTTGCGAGTCCGGCGACCTCGTGTTGGGCCTGGGACGCTGCGAGCCCGAAGCCGGGAACAATGATCACGTGGCGGGCGTAGGCCAGCTGCAACCCGACGTCGTCTGCCGTCACTTCACGAACGTTGGCCGTGACGGTGGCGCCCAGCGCCACCGAACCGCTGTCGCCGGTTCCAAAGCCGCCGAGCATGATGGTGAGCACCGATCGGTTCATCGCTTTGGCCATCTGGAGGGTGAGAATCGTGCCCGCAGCTCCCACCAGCGCACCGGCAATGATCATCGACTGGTTGTCGATCACAAAACCCGCCATCGCCACAGCGAGGCCGGTGAAAGCGTTCAGGAGCGAAACGACAACAGGAGCATCCGCGCCACCGATCGGCAGCACCATCAACACGCCGAACAGAAGCGACGCGACGAGAACGACGAGAAGCATCGGCCACGACGTCGGCTGCGCGATCATCGCTCCCCCGGCGCCCAGTGCGACGAGCACAACTACGACATTCACAACGCGGGCGCCGGGAAATTGGATCGGCTGGCCCGGGATGACGCCCTGCAGTTTACCGGCAGCGATCAGTGAGCCAGAGAGACTGACAGAGCCGATGATGACATCGAGCACCACCGGAACGCTCGTGCTGGGTGTGAGGCCGGCCGACACGTCTCGGCCGAGGAAGTCGGCGAACGCGATCGCCGCTGCGGCCCCGCCGCCCACGGCATTGAAGAGGCTGACGAGTTGCGGAATGTCGGTCATCTTCACCGACCGGGAGCGCACGACGCCGAACGTGCCGCCCACGATCACGCCTGATGTCAAGGCGATCCAGCCCAGAGAGTGCGAGTGAGAGAGCGTGATGGCGTACACGAGGGTCGCGCCGACCGCCGTGATCATGCCGCCGGCCGAAATGAGGTTGCCGCGCCGGGCTGTTCGAGGGGTGCGCATGAGATGCAGCCCGACGACGAAGAACACCGCGGCTGCCAGGAAGACCACGCCGATGATGAAAGCGAGCAGAGTCATGAGGTCTTCCCAGACATCGTTGTTGCAGGTGTGGTTGCTGCCACTGGTGTCGATGGCCGTGCGGCAGCGGGAGTGAACATGCGAAGCATGCGGTCGGTGACGACGTACCCACCGAAGACGTTCGCCGAAGCGAAAAGTGCCGCGATGAAGGTGAGGATGTACCCGGCCGGGGTGTCGGCCGCCGCCGCGACAGCGACCGCTCCGGCGATCACGACGCCGTGAATGGCATTCGCACCCGACATCATCGGTGTGTGCAGAGTCGAAGGAATCTTGCTGATCACTTCGAACCCGACGAGCAGGCTGAGTACGAAGATGGCCAGATTGCTGAACAGGGTCTCGGTCATGCGTTCAGGCTCTCCTCGAGTCGACGGGCGTGAAGCTGTGCGTTGACGACCTCGCCGTTGTGGCAGATCAGCACGGCGGTATGGATGTCATTGGTGAGGTCGACCTGCAGCTGGTTGTCGGTGGTGAACGATTCGAGCAGGGCGTGGATGTTGCGGGCGTACATTGCCGATGCAGAAGTGGGCAGCTCTGCTGCCAGATCACCGGCGCCGATGATGCTCACTCCCCCGGCAGTGACAACCGTTTTTCGATCGACTGACCCAGAGACGTTGCCGCCGAGATCGCTTGCGGCCAGGTCGACGCAGACCGAGCCGGGTTTCAGGGCCGTGAGGGTTTCTGCCGACACAAGGAGCGGCGGTGTGCGACCGGGCACTTTCGCTGTGGTGATGATGATGTCGAATGTGACCAATTCGCGAGCGAGTTCTGTTTGCTGCAGTTCGTGTTCCTCGGGCGAGAGCGCCCGTGCGTAGCCACCGGCAGCGGCGCCCTCGGCGATACTCGAGGTCAGGAAGCGGGCCCCGAGCGACTCGACCTCACCGCGGGAGGCGGGTCTGACGTCGTATCCCGTGACGACAGCGCCAAGGCGCCTGGACGTAGCGATTGCCTGAAGGCCCGCGACGCCGGTGCCGATGACGATCAGGTTCGCCGGTCGAGCGGTGCCCGAGGCGGTGATCATCATCGGTAGGTACCTGCCGAAGCTGTCGGCCGCCACGACGGCCGCTTTGTAGCCGGCAGCGCTCGCTTGCGAGCTGAGCGCATCCATCGACTGAGCGCGGCTGAGGGTTCGGGGTAACAACTCGAACGCGGCCGCCGTCACACCAGTCTGGGTGAGCGCCGCGACCAGCACAGGGTCGTTCAGAGGGTCGAGGAGGCCGATCAGAAACTGGCCCGCCCTCAGCAGAGCAATGGTGTCGGCGCCGGGGGCATGAACAACGGCGAGTACATCGCACTGATCGATGATCTCGCTGCGCGTGGCTAGAGACGCGCTGGCCTGTTGATAGGCGCTGTCAGGAAAACGGGCTTCCTCTCCGGCGCCGAACTCGATCAGCACGTCGTGGTCTGCCGCCGTCAGGCGTGCAACCGTCTCAGGGTCAAGAGCGACCCGTCGTTCGCCGGCCGCCGTCTCTCTGACAACGCCGATCGTGATCTGTTTCTTCATACTGCTGAGACTGCTCTTTCGCGAAAAAGCGAACCAGTGCCGAAGGTCCTGCGTGAATGCCCGTGCCGCGCGGGACCTTCGGCACTGGCACCCCGTGGCGGCTGCCGCGAAGCTGATGATGCACTCCCGCCGCACGCCATCAGAAAGGCTCGACCATGAAAGCCGCCGTCGTCACCGAATTCAACGCACCGCTCGAGATCGAGGAGATCGACATACCCACGCCGGGTGTCGGTGAGGTTCTCATCAGACTGGAGACCTGCGGGCTCTGCCACACCGATATTCATGCTGCGCACGGCGACTGGCCCGTGAAACCCACTCTCCCTTTCATTCCCGGCCACGAAGGTGTCGGCATCGTTGAAGCCCTCGGCCCGAACGTCACCGACCGTGTGATCGGCGAGCGAGTTGCCATTCCGTGGCTCGGGTTCGCCTGCGGTGAATGCCGCTACTGTATCGATGGGCGTGAGACGCTCTGCGAACAACAGCAGAACAGCGGCTACTCCGTCAACGGAGCATTCGCTGAGTACGCCGTCGCCAGCGCCCGGTTCGTCATACCCGTGCCAGCGGGCATCAGTGCACTGGATGCCGCGCCGCTCACGTGTGCTGGTGTGACCACCTACAAGGCGCTGAGGGTAGCGAATATCGTACCCACCGAGAACGTCGCTGTCTTCGGCATCGGCGGTCTCGGACACCTCGCCGTGCAGTACGCCCGCATCATGGGCGCAACGGTGATCGGCGTCGACATCGAAGATGAGAAACTCGACCTTGCACGCGAGCTGGGTGCCGAGTTCACGGTGAATGCCGCGAAACTCGACCCCGTCGACGCGATCGCCGAGCTCGGCGGCGCAGACGTCGCTCTCGTGCTCGCGGCTTCGCCGAAGGTGTTCGAACAAGCGTTCGCCTCACTCAAGCGCGGTGGGCGACTGATCTGTGTCGCACTTCCGGCCGAAGGCACCATGAGTATCCCGATCTTCGAGACGGTACTCAAAGGCATCTCGATCATCGGCTCGATCGTCGGCACTCGGCAGGATGTTGCCGAGGTTTTCGCGCTGCATCTGGCAGGCAAGACGAAGGTGATCGCCGAAACCCGCACCCTCGAGCAGGTCAACACGGCCATGGCCGAAGTGCTTTCCAGCACGGTACCGGCACGACTCGTCTTTCAGTTCTGACAACACCGCACACAGAGACAGAAGGAAACGAAAATGGTCATGACGGCAGAAGACATCGACGAGTGGTCGCCGCAGGGCCCGGTCACCGAGCTGTCTGTGGAGCACTGCTGGAAGTTGCTCGACGGCTCGACGTTCGGACACCTGGGCGTCAGCGTCGACAACCAACCGGAGATCTTTCCCGTCAACTACGTCGCTGACGGCGCATCCATCGTGTTCAGAACAGCCAGAGGTGCCAAGCTTCGCGATCTGATCGCGAACAGTTCTGTGGTGTTCGAAGCCGACGCGCAACTCGAAAATGGGGCATGGAGTGTGACCGTTAAAGGCAGAGCCGAAGTTCAAGGCGCTGACGCGCCAGTCGCCCGAGATGTAGACCTGCGGCTACCCCAGTGGGTTCCCACAGCCGAATTCATCTACGTACGCATCATGCCCGTCGACATTCGTGGCCGCCTGTTCGAACGGCAGCTCCGGCTCGTTCCGCAGGCTCACATTGGTGACTAAAGGCCCTGCCTGCGGGGTCTTCACCGGTGGAATCATCGACTCATGATCAACACACGGAACGTATCCTCAGCCACTCGCGAGGCCCCCTCGGTCGCCGTGATCGACAACCGCGTTGTCGATTTCGGAGTCGACGGTACGGGTGTCGCTGTCGCCGAGTACGATCGCTCGACGGTCACCTCTGTTGTATCCGAAGCGTCTGCACATCGGCCGCGCACAACCCGCATCGTCGTCGGCATCGACGGGTCGGAAGCATCGATCGAGGCTTTCCGCCGGGCCGTGCGCCTCGCCGGCGGGCTGAATGCAACCGTGCAGACCGTCGTCGCGTGGCACAACCCCACGAGCGTGGGCACCTTCGGATTCAGCGACTGGTCTGCAGAGGCCGATGCGCGGCACATCCTCGCAGCTGCCACAGAAGCAGTATTCGACCAGAACCCACCAGAGTGGTTGAACGAAACCGCTCGGGAAGGCTACCCCGCCCAGGTTCTGATCGAAGAGAGCAAGGGCGCCGAGATGCTCGTTGTCGGCAGCCGCGGTCATGGCGGTTTCACCGGCCTGCTCCTCGGGTCGGTGAGCACCGCCTGCGCCGAGCATGCCCACTGCCCGGTTCTCGTCATGCACACCGCCAGCCAATGACAACCGGGGCTGACGTCCAGCTGGCCACGCTGGTCTACGGCAATGACAACACCGTCACCGCCTTCGATGCCCGTGCACTCTTGCACCTGCAGGTCGTCATCGGTGCGAAGTTGCGCCGCAAGGAGAGCTTCTTTCTCTCGTGGACGCAGAGAGATGTTCCCGGCCGCCCCAGCACTTCACTCTGGCTGGATTGTGCGATCCCGCTGCAATTCGACTATCCGCACGGCAGACCTGATCCGATCAATCGGGCCTGGATCGATGCTCTGACCAGATCAGCGAATGGTGGCGGCGGACTCTTTCTCGTCGAAGAGCCAACGAGTGACTTCGCACGCAGCGCGTGAGGCTGACCGGGTCAGAGCAACGAGCCGCAGCAAGCGCGCAGCGTCAGCGTGGCCCGAGCAGATACTGACCGAGCTCGTCCACGGCGTCCCAGACATCGCCGCGGTCAGCTCGCCAATAGGTGATCGGCCCACTCCCCCTCGGGTGTGTCGTGCGGCGCTCGGAGATGAGACCCGCGTTTCTGAGCGCTTCGAGGTGCCGAGTCACGCCGTTACGCGTCATTCCCATCTCTGCCATGACCGTACTGGAGCTGACTTCTGTTCTCGCGAGCACAATACGCAGAATCTCCAGACGACTGAACGAGACGCCGAGCCCGGAGTATGCAGAGTCGGGGCCGTGGAGATCTAGATGCCAGGCCATGACGACTGACCAGGCCATGACAACTGCGGTGACAGGCTCAGGTTTCGACTGATGCGGCCGCAGACCTCGGCGGTGGTTCCTTCGCCGAAGATGCGCCGCAGAATTCCTCGCTGTTCGTAAGCCTCAGCAAGGGGGGCGGTCTGGCGGGCGTACTGCTCAAGCCGCACCCTGATGACGTCGGGAGTGTCGTCTTTTCTGCCCTCGGTGACGGCCCGAGCGGCGAGGCGTTCCCTGATCTGAGCCTCGCCGACGCTGAGCAGCAGTACTGCTTCAACGAGGTGCCCGACGGCTGAGAGCGACTCGTCGAGCGAGACGGCTTGTTCGACCGTGCGGGGGTAGCCGTCGAGAATGAAACCATTGCAGGCATCTGGTTCGCTGAGGCGGTCGGCGACCACCTTGTCGACGACGTCGTCGGGTACGTAGCTTCCTGACGAGAGCAGAGCTGAGACCCGAAGACCGAGCGGAGTCTTCGCCTTGACGTGGTGCCGAAGAACGTCGCCCGTCGAGATGGCCGGCACGCTCAGGCTCTCGGCGAGCAGGCGCGCCTGGGTTCCCTTACCCACGCCCGGCGGCCCCATCAAGAGAATACGTCGGGGCGTGACCGGCAGACGCAGCGGTGTAACGAAATCAGTCATCGTGCATTCCTGTCGATATGCCGGCGGCGATGGTCGTCATGACAGAGGTGTCGGCGAGGGTGGTCACATCGCCCACGGGCCGGTTCTCGGCCACATCTCGAAGAAGACGCCGCATGATTTTGCCCGAACGGGTTTTGGGCAGCTCGGCCACGATCATGATCTGCCGGGGCTGGGCGATCTTGCCGATCTGGTTGGCCACGTGCATCCGCAGCTCGTGCACAACGTGCGGGCCGCCGTCGCCGGCTTCACTTCGCAGAATCACGAACGCGACGACCGCCTGACCTGTCAGCGCGTCTGCGGCCCCGACGACGGCCGCTTCGGCCACCTTGGGGTTCGAGACGAGAGCCGACTCGATCTCGGTGGTCGAGAGTCGGTGCCCCGACACGTTCATGACATCGTCGACGCGGCCCAGCAGCCAGATATCGCCGTCATCGTCTCTCTTCGCACCGTCGCCGGCGAAATACGTGCCGGGAAACTTCGACCAATACGTTTCGACGTACCGTTGGTCATCTCCCCAGATCGTGCGGAGCATCGACGGCCAGGGCTCTGTGATGACAAGGTACCCACCGGTTCCGTTCGGTACCGAGACGCCGTCGTCGTCGACAACGTCAGCGACGATTCCGGGCAGAGCTTTCATGGCCGCACCGGGCTTGCCGTGTGTGACGCCGGGCAGCGGGCTGATCATGATCGACCCGGTCTCGGTCTGCCACCACGTGTCGACGACGGGCACGCGGTTGTGCCCGACGTGCTCCCGGTACCACATGTACGCCTCGGGGTTGATGGGTTCGCCGACCGAGCCGATGAGACGAAGGCTCTCGAGTGAATAGTTCGCGAGCGTCTCGTGGCCCCACTTCATGAACGCGCGAATCGCCGTCGGGGCGCAGTACAAGGTGGTGACCTGGTACTTGTCGACGATCTCCCACCAGCGCCCCTGATGCGGTGAGTCGGGGGTTCCCTCATAGAGCACCGACGTGGTCGCGTTCGACAGGGGGCCGTAGACGATGTAGCTGTGGCCGGTGACCCAGCCGATGTCGGCCGCAGTCCAGTAGACATCTGTCTCGGGTTTGAGGTCGAAGACCTCCCACTGCGTGAACGAACACCCTGTGAGGTAGCCGCCCGATGTGTGCAGAATGCCCTTCGGGTTGCCGGTTGTTCCCGACGTGTACATGACATAGAGCGGATGCTCGGAGTCGAAAGCCTCGGCCGCGTGCACCGGGCTCGCCGCCTCGACAGATTCGTGCCACCACACGTCCCGGCCGGGCATCCAGTCGACGTCGTTGCCCGCCCGATTGACGACCAGCACCGAGCGAACTGCGGGGCACCCAAGAAGGGCCGCATCGACGGTGGGCTTCATGGGCGACACCGACCCTTTGCGAAAACCGCCGTCGGCCGTGATGACCACCGTCGCGTCACAATCGAGAATGCGAGTCTTCAACGCATCTGCACTGAAACCACCGAAGACCACCGTGTGAATCGCCCCGAGTCTGGCACAGGCGAGCATGGCAATCACCGTCTCGGGAATCATCGGCATATAGATTGCCACCCGGTCGCCAGCCTTCACACCGAGGCTCGTCAGCACGTTCGCAGCCTGGCAGACCGAGTCGGTGAGTTGGCTGTAGGTGATGACCCGTGTGTCACCGGGCTCGCCCTCGAAGTAGTACGCGACCCGGTCGCCGAGCCCCGCCGCAACATGGCGGTCGAGGCAGTTGACCGCCACGTTCAGGGTGCCGCCGACGAACCACTTGGCGAACGGCGCGGTGCTCCAGTCGAGCGTCTGGGTGAAGGGTTCGGCCCACGTGAGCCGTTCTGCCTGCTTCGCCCAGAACGCCAGGTTGTCGGCCGACGCCTCGGCGTAGGCCGCAGCTGTGACGTTCGCTGCTTCTGCGAATTCCTCCGTCGGCGCGAATCTGCGGTCTTCGCGAGACAGGTTTTCGAAGGCTGCCGGATGCTGCACCGGCGTCGTGCTGATCGACACGGCCCTGCCTGCCCTTACTTGCTCGGCCACACCGAAAGCACGGTGCGCTTCCAGGTGGCGTTGATGACGACCGCGAACGACCCGTACCAGGCGAGTACCGCGGTGAGCAACCCGAGCCACCCACCGATGTGAGTGAAGGCCGCTTGGCCACTGAACTCTCCGATGGTGAGCGCGGCGAACGTGAGGGTCAGAACGATGAAGACCGCGAGCAGCACTCCGTTGGTCTTGACCGAGGCGATGGTCATGAACGCGGTGAAGATCGCCCACGCCAAGAGGAATGCGCCGACTCCCACTGCTCCGGCCGACTTTGCGACATCGGGGTTCGTCTCGAGCCACCAGAAGGCGAGCCAGAACGCGCCGTAGGAGACGAACGCGGTGGCACCGAACGTATTGCCCTTGGCGAACTCCCAGAGCCCGGCGGCGATCTGCGCGATTCCGCCGTAGAACAGGGCGATACCGAGCACAGCTGCACCGGCAGCGGGCATCAGACCGGAGTTGGCGAGGCTCAGCAGAAAGGTCGTCAAGGCGAAAGCGCCGAGCCCCAGCGCGCCGGGGTCAGCGATATCGGGCCGCCCGAGCGCGGCGGGTCGAACGACGTTCAGGGGAAGCGCAGATACCGCAGGTTTTTCGGCCGTGATACTCATTGTGTGACACTCCTTTGTGTTGTTTTCTTGCGATCTTGTGAGAAATTGACGAGCTGAGAAGTCAGTTCGTGGCCAGAGTCGCTACGATCACGGCGATGGCCTCGACGTTGTCTATCGTCGGCGGAACCACGTACTCTTCACCGTTGATGATCTGTCGCATGGTTTTGCGCAGAATCTTGCCCGACCTCGTTTTGGGCAGCGAAGCGACCACTGTGACCTCCTTGAACGCGGCGACCGCGCCGATCTGGTTGCGCACCATTGCCACCAGTTCGAGTGCCAGAACCCTCTCTTCGATGTCGGCGCCGCTTTTGAGTACCACATAGCCAGCCGGCTTCTGGCCTTTGATGGCGTCGTGCAGCCCGATCACCGCGCACTCGGCGACTGACGGATGCTGAGCCAGCACTTGCTCCATCGACCCCGTCGAGAGGCGGTGCCCTGCGACGTTGATGATGTCGTCGGTGCGGCCCATCACGAAGAGGTAGCCGTCACGGTCGAAGAATCCCGAATCGCCCGTCAGGTAGAAACCGGGAAAGGCACTGAGATAGCCGTCGATATAACGCTGATCGCCCCGCCAGAGTGTCGAAAGCGTGCCGGGTGGCAGCGGCAACCGAATCACGATGTGGCCTTCCTGCATCGCATTCATTCGTCGGCCGGCGTCGTCGACGATCTCGACGTTGTACCCAGGAGACGGAAACGACGGCGACCCTGCACGCAGCGGCAGGCGTTCTATTCCGTAGGGGCTGGCCGCGATGGCCCACCCCGTTTCGGTCTGCCACCAGTGATCGATGACCGGCTTCTCGAGCAGCGCCGTGGCCCACGTCCACGTGTCAGGGTCGAGCCGCTCGCCGGCCAGAAAGAGCGCGTCAAGACACGTGAGGTCGTATTTCTTCGCGAGGTGCGCGTGCGGGTCTGCCTTGCGAATCGATCGCAGCGCAGTCGGTGAGGTGAACAACGTTTTCACCCGGTAGTCAGACACCACCCGCCAGAACGCACCGGCGTCCGGTGTTCCCACCGGCTTGCCCTCGTAGAGAACCGTCGTGGCGCCGGCCAAGAGAGGCCCGTAGACGATGTAGGAGTGCCCGACGACCCAGCCCACGTCGCTCGCTGTCCACATCACCTCGCCCGCATGCACGCCGTAGATGTTCTTCATCGACCAGGTCATCGCGACGGCATGACCGCCATTGTCACGCACGACACCCTTCGGAGAGCCTGTTGTGCCTGACGTGTACAGAATGTACAGCGGGTCGGTCGCCGCGACCGAAACGGGTGCGTGCGGCTCTGCGGCGAGCATCCGTTCGTGCCAGTCGAGCCATTCAGTGCCGGGCGATGAGTACTCGGCGGCTGACCCGGCGACCTCGGGCCGGTCTTTGACAACGACCGTGGTCACCGTGTGGGAGCTGAGCGCCAGAGCCTCAACGATGGTGGGCAGATACTCGACAACCCGGCTCGGCTCGATTCCGCCCGATGCAGTGATGATGACCTTGGCTCCGGCGTCATCGAGCCGAGCGGCGAGCTCTTTCGCTGCGAAGCCACCGAATACGACGGAGTGAACCGCGCCGAGCCTGGCGCACGCCAACATGGCGACGACGGCCTGGGGAATCATCGGCAGGTAGATGACGACACGATCGCCGGCGACCACACCGGCCTCGGCGAGCATGCCGGCGCACAGCTCCACCTTCTGCAGGAGCTGGCTGTACGAGTACCGCTTCGACTTCGCCACGACCGGTGAATCGTAGATCAGGGCGGTCGTTTCGCCGCGGCCCGCGAGAACGTGCCGATCGAGTGCGTTGTACGAGGTGTTCAGCCGGGCATCCGGAAACCAGCGATAGAGGGGTGCGGCCGAATCATCGAGCGCAGACGTCGGATAGACATCCCAGTCGATGGCCTGGGCGGCATCGAGCCAAAAGCCTTCGGGATCACTGGTCGCGCGCTCGGCGACCGCCGCGAACGCGCCCGGCAGGGTCACCTCGCCGGGCGTAGTGCCCGCAGGTGCCTGCAGGTGCTCCGTAACGCTCATCGCATTTCTCCTTTGAAATGACCAGTCGATCGATCTCGACACTGGGCAAGCAGTTCGTCGTATCGGCTGCTACAGTGCAGGCTACGAGCACGCCGATGTGCTCAACTACCGCCTGAAGGAGGTAGCAGCATGAGTATCAGCACAGCCACGCATGATCTCGAATTGCTTCAGAAGACGCTCAGCGCGCTCACCGTCAAAGCCGAGTTCCCTCTCGCCTTCGGCGGGCTCGTCACGCGGGTGGGCGCGCCCCTGACCGCGTTCGTCGGCACGCGCGGGCAGACGCTGAACGGCCTTCTCATCGAGCCGACCGAGGGCCTTGGTGGCCGGGCCATCTCCGAACGACGGCCCGTCACAGCGATTCAGTATCGCGGCTCGACGTCTATCACTCATCGCTACGACCGCGAAGTTCTGGCCGAACACATTGTCTGCCTTGTCGCCGTTCCGGTTGTCGTCAGTGGCGCCGTCAGAGCGGTGATCTATGGGGCGCACCGCAGCGCCATTCAGCTCGGTGACCCGGTTCTTCGCACTTCGCTGGCTCTGGCCACCGGTCTGGCATGGGAGTATTCGGTGCACGATGAAGTCGAACGCCGAGTGGCCCTGCTCGAGACCGAAGGCGGCGCCGCGCACATCCGGGCCCTGGCGGCCAAGCAGAGGGCCGAGCTACGCGACCTCTACGCCGAACTGCGCTCGCTCTCCCGGGTTGTCGCAGACCCACTGCTGGCTGAGCGCCTCGATGCTTTCGGCCGAACCCTGGTGCCGAGGGCTGGCGCGCACTCAGAACCGACGGCCGAGCAACGAGACCATCGCGAACAGCTGTCACCCCGAGAGCTCGATGTTCTCTCACAGGTGGCCCTCGGCAAGCGCAACGGCCACATCGCCGACCAGCTCGACCTCGCCGAGAGCACCGTGAAGAGCTACCTTTCGTCAGCGATGCGAAAGCTCGACGCGAACAATCGGTACGAGGCGGTCATCACGGCGCGCCAACGGGGGCTCATTCCGTGAAGCACGCCAGCGTTCGGCTCGAACGCACGCCAGCAGAGCCGCGGGCCCGGCACGTGCGAGAATCGGCGTATGGATGCCAACCGCCGTGGCAGGGCCGCCCCGGCCTGGCTGATTCGGCTGGCCGTTGTGACCGTGCTGGTGGGCGTCGGCGGGGGTGTTGCCGGGCTGCTGGTCAGCATGAGTCTCACCGCCATCGAACACGTCGCCTACGGCTACTCTCAGGGCTCATTTCTTGACGGTGTGCTGGGAGCCGACCCGTGGCGGCGGGTGGCCGCACTGGCGGTAGCAGGGCTCGTCGGGGGTGCGGGCTGGTGGGCGCTTCGGCGCTTCGGGCGCGCGGTGGTCTCGGTCGAGGCCAGCGTGGCGGGCGGCCGGATGCCCGGGCTGCCGACCTTGCTCAACGCGGCCCTGCAGATCGTGGTTGTCGGCCTCGGGGCTTCGATCGGCCGTGAGGTCGCACCACGCGAACTCGGCGCGCTGGTCGCGGGCTGGCTGAGCGACCGGGCGCATATCTCTGCCCGGGAGCGCAGAATTCTCGTGGCGTGCGGAGCAGGCGCTGGCCTCGCGGCCGTCTACAACGTTCCGCTGAGCGGCGCCATCTTCACCATCGAGGTTCTGCTGGCCGAGATCAGTTTCGCCGTCGCCGTGCCTGCCCTCATCACGGCCGCTGTGGCGACGATCGTCGCCCGACTGGTGGTACCGGATGCCCCGCTCTACTCGCTCCCCCCGATGCAGCTGAGTGAAACCCTGTTTGTCTGGTCGCTGCTCGCAGGCCCACTGATGGGTCTGGCGGCGATGGGCTTTGTCTGGCTGGTGCGGGGTGCGGCGAGGCTTCGGCCGCGTACCTGGCTGATCGTCTGCATCATGCCCGTGGTCTTCGCGGGCGTGGGGCTGCTGGCCATCCCGTTTCCGGCGGTGCTCGGAAACGGCAAGGCACTCGGTGAGGTTGCCTTCGCCGGCGCAGCATCCATCGGCCTGCTGGCGGTTCTGGCCGTGACGAAGGTGGTTGCGACGACCGCCACCATCGGAGCGGGAGCTGCCGGCGGTACGCTGACGCCGTCGCTTGCCGTGGGCGCCGCACTCGGTGGTGCGCTCGGCGGTCTGTGGAGTCTGTGGTGGCCCGGCAGCCCGATCGCCGGTTTCGCATTCGTCGCAGTGGCTGCGTTTCTGGCCTCGTCGATGCGAGCACCGTTCACTGCGCTGGTTCTGCTCATCGAGTTCACGGGCCAGGGCCCCGCGCTGCTGGTGCCCGCCATGCTCGCAATTGCCGGCTCGATCGCCGTCAGCCGACTCGTATCTCGATCACCGCTCGTGGCCCGCAGAAACCTGCCGGCACCCTGAGGGCGCCGGCAGGCATGGTTACTTCTGAAGCGGCAGCAGAATGTTCTTCACCGACGGGTCGGTTGCCAGAAAGGTCTGCACGGCGGGGTCTTGAAACGCCTGAACGAGCTTCTTGATGTTGTCGGTGTCGGCGAAGTTCGAGCCGATGGTGAGTTGGCCGGCGAACTCGTCGGGGGCCTGAGGTGCGAAGATCTGCTTCGCGATCGGGATGTTCGCTGCCAGGTAGTACTCGGTGTAGCCCACGGCCGCGTCGAGGTCGGGCAGGGCGCGTGACTGCGCGGCGAAGTCGAGAAGGGTGAACTTCAGGTGCTTGGGGTTCGACGCGATGTCGTCTTGCGTCGCGGTGCCCTTGCTGGTTCCCGGCTTCAGGGTGATGAGGCCGGCGCTGTCGAGGATCCAGAGACCCTGGGCTTCGTTGGCCGGGTCGGAGTACAGCGAGATGGTGCCGCCATCCGGAATCTGGCTCACATCGGTGTACTTGTCTGACCAGAGACCGAAGCCCCAACGGAAGACGGGTGTGGCGGCCTCCTCTTTGAAGTCGGGGTTGGCCTGCAGCACCTGCCCGAGCCAGAGCTTGTGCTGGTAGACCGTCGCGGCCACCTCGCCGTCGCTCACCGCGCGGTTGATCGTGTTGCTGTCGGCGAGCCCCTTGAACTCGACCGTGATGCCGTACTTCGGTGCGATGTTCGTGGCAACGTAGTTGACAAGGGCCTCTTCAGACGCATTGCCCTCGGCGGTGGCCACGTAGAGCACGGCCCCCGCCTGAGTGTTGGCCGAGGCGGTGGGGTTCAGCAGCGGAATCGTGATGCCGGCTGCGATTCCGACGACGACCACCGCGCCGCCCACGATGAAGGGCCAACGACGGCGCTTCTTCAGCTCGAAGCCGTGGCCGTTCTCGGGGGTTTCAGGGGTGTTTTCAGACATGGCTGTAGTGCCTTTCAGGCGGCTGCGGAAGGTGAGGAGAAACGAGGAAGAACGAAGAGGAGAAGAGGGGGTTTCGGCTAGGGCACCAGCACCGGGCGCCGAACAGACCGGCGGCTGACCCGTGCGGCGCTGTGTGGCGTCGTAAGCCGCACCAGCGCGTCACCGATCACCTGCACCGCTGCCACCAGGGCGACAAGAATGATGATTGTGGCGAGCATGACCTGGTTATCGAATCGCTGGTAGCCGTAGGTGACGGCCACATAGCCGATTCCGCCGGCTCCGATTGTTCCGGCGATGGCCGAGTACTCGATCATGGCAATCGTGTTGATCGTGAGCCCACCGATGAGCGAAGGTATGGCCTCGCCGAGTTGCGCCGTACAGATGATCTGGAATGACGAGCCACCGGATGCCTTCGCCACCTTCACGAGAGACGGCGGCACGCTGCGCAGCGAGTTCTCCACGATGCGGGTGAAGAATGCGATTCCCGCCACCGACATCGGTACGACCGCGGCCGCGATTCCGATGTTCGTGCCAGTGATCAGTCGGGTGAACGGAATGATCGCCACCATCAAGATGAGGAACGGAAGAGAACGCCCCACGCTGACGATCCAGCTGAGGGTCGAGTGCAGCGCCGGGTTCGGGAACAGCCCGTCGCGGGCGAGGTTGTGGATGATCGCGCCGAGCGGCACGCCCACCAGCACTACGATCGCCATCACGATGCCCACCATGATCAGCGTCTCGCCGAGCGCAGGAAGCACGAGGGCGGGGATGCCGGCCAGCGGAATATCGTTGACGTTCGCGTGCAGGGCGCTCATGCGACGGGCTCCTTCTGGCCGGCAGGCGCGGCCACTGTCGTCGAGGCGAGGTCGTGCGCGGCGGCGGGCCGGGCATCCAGCCCCAGCTTCTGGGCCTGCCGGATGACCGCTTCAGCATTCGCCGCACGTAGGCCCACCTGGGCGTGGCCGACGACGGCACCCTCGATGGTCTCGATCGAGGCGCCGAGCAGCGAAACCGGGCTCGACAGTGCCTCGCCGAGCCGGGTGACCCAGTCAGAGGGCACGTGGGCAGAGGTGTAGCTGACGAACCAGGTGGTCTCGTCGGGCGCGGCAGGAAGGGCCGGCTTGGCAGGGTTCAGGTCGCGCCCGAGCGGTGAGGAGGCGTCGCGCAGCAGGTCGACGACGCGGCCCGACTCCACGATGTGCCCGTTGTCGAGGCGCGCTACGGAGTCGGCCACCTGCAGCACCGTCTCCATCTCGTGCGTGATGAACAGAATCGAGAGACCGAGGTCGGTGCGGAGCTCTTTGAGCAGCGCGGTGATCGACGCGGTCGACGCGGGGTCGAGCCCCGAGGTCGCCTCGTCGGCCAGCAGCACGGTCGGCTTGAGCGCCAGGGCGCGGGCGATGCCGACGCGCTGGCGCTGGCCGCCCGAGAGCTGGTGCGGGTAGTGTTTGGCGTGCGACGACAGCCCGACGCGCTCGAGCAGCTCGCCGACGCGCTTCTTCGCATCGGCGCGGGTGACGCCCAGGTAGTCGAGCGGCAGCGAGATGTTCTCGGCGGCGGTTCGACGGCTGAAGAGTCCGTCAGACTGGAACACCGTGCCGATGCGGCGCCGGGCGGCCCGCAGCTGCGCCTCGGTGAGCTGCGACAGGTTCTCGCCGTTCACGATGACCGAACCCGAAGTGGGCCGCTCGAGCAGGTTGACGCACTGCGCCAGGGTGCTCTTGCCGGCGCCGCTCGGCCCGACGACAGCGAAGATCTCAGCCTGCTGCACGCTGAAGTCGAGGTTGTCGAGCACGGTCACGGCACTGTCGCCATTGCCGTAGACCTTCGTGAGCTTCTCTACGGTGATCATGTGCGCGCGGGCAGGGCGTAACGGTAACCGGCACCGCGGTGCTCGTCGGGCAGGCGGTCACCGCGGCCGAGGAGCTTGTTGCGAAGTGCCCCTTCGACGTACTCCTCGGGGTACGAGCCGCGCCGCTGCAGCTCGGGAATGATGAACGTCACGACGTCTTCGAAGGTTCCGGGCGTGATGGCGTACGCGAGGTTGAACCCGTCGACGTCGGTTTCGGCGACCCACTCCTCGAGATGGTCGGCCACTTCAGAGGGCGAGCCCACGATGAACGGGCCGAGGCCGCCGATGGCGCCGAGCTTCGCGATGTCGCGCACCTTCCACTCGCTGCCGTCTTCGTTCGCGGCCTGAAAGTTCGCGACCGTCGACTGAATGGCGTTGCTCTTCACGTTGCCGATGGGCTCGTCGAGGTCGTACGTCGACAGGTCGATGCCCATCCAGCCCGACATGAAGACGAGGGCGCCCTCTTCGCTCGCGTACTGCAGGTAATCGGCGTGCTTGGCGTGGGCCTTCTCGCTGGTCTCGTCGGTGATGATCGTGAGCAGAGTGTAGATCTTGGCGGAGTACCGGTCACGACCGGCCTCTTCGAGGGCATCCCGAATCTTGCTGACGGTCTCTTTCAGCCCGGCCTTCGTCGACGCGGCGACGAAGATGGCTTCGGCATTGCCGGCGGCGAACTGGATGCCGCGGGGTGACGCCCCCGCCTGGTAGATGACGGGCGTGCGCTGCAGCGACGGCTCAGACAGGTGGATGCCCGGAACCTGGAAGTTCTTGCCCGAATGCCCGATCTCGTGCACCTTGCTCGGGTCGGTGAAGACACCCGTCTCGCGGTTGCGGATGACGGCGTCGTCTTCCCACGAGCCCTCCCACAGCTTGTAGAGCACCTCGAGGTACTCGTCGGCCACGTCGTAGCGATCGTCGTGCTCGAGCTGGTCTTCGTGGCCCATGTTGCGCGCGGCGCTCGGAAGATAGCCGGTGACGACGTTCCAGCCCACCCGGCCCTTCGTGAGGTGGTCGAGCGTCGACATGCGGCGGGCGAACGGGTACGGATGCTCGTACGCCGTGCCAGCCGTGATGCCGAACCCGAGGTGGTCGGTCACAGCAGCCATCGCCGACACGAGCAGAATGGGGTCGTTCACCGGCACCTGGGCGCCGTGGCGAATGGCCGCCTCGTTCGATCCGCCGTACACGTCATACGTACCGAGTACGTCAGCGATGAAGATACCGTCGAAACGGCCGCGTTCGAGCAGCTTCGCGAGGTCGGTCCAGTACGAGAGGTCTTTGTAGCGCCACGACTGGTCTTCGGGGTGACGCCACATTCCTGACGACTGGTGGGCGACACAGTTCATGTCGAAAGCATTAAAACGAATCTGACGGGCCATGTACACATTTTCTGCGAAACGCGGCGCGTTGTGATACCGCGACGTTACACAACGTCACATTCAGGACTCAGCCCAGAATTGTGACGGTGTGGCGCTCGATGCGCGGGTGGCGGGCGCGCCTCGCCCAGACGAATGCCCAGAGCGAGGCGGTCAGCATGACCAGCAGCACGTTCACGCAGAACGAGGTCGGGCGGGTGCGCTCGAGAACGACCTCGTGGGCGTCGGTCGAGACGACCACGAAGCCGCGCAGCTGCCACTCGGCGATCTCTGCACGGGTGGTTTCGCTGAAGGGCGCCGACGCCAGCGGCTTGGTGGCATGGGCCGACGAGGGCCCGGCGAAGACGCAGGAGCAGTTCGAGGCGAACGGGCACGTCTTCGATGTGAGGCGGAGGCCGTCGGGGGTGCGCCGAACGGGGTTAGCGAGGAGTTGTCTGCCACTCATCTCTCCAGCATATTCCTGCCTCGGGTGCAGCCGCCTCCCAGGGGCGGTCACTACGGTCAGCGGCTCCGCACGCTAATCGAGCGACTGCGAGATGGTGCTGTGCCCCTGGGTATCGGCTGCCACGCGCAGGGTGGCGTGGATCTGCTCCCCCATCGACCCGACATGGCTGATCAGCCCGATGGTGCGACCGCCGGCGCGCAGGCTGTCGAGGGTGCTCATGGCGATGTCGAGGGTGTCGGCGTCGAGCGAGCCGAAGCCTTCGTCGATGAAGAGCGTGTCAAGGCTCAGGCCGCCGGCCTGCTGGGTCACCACCTCGGCGAGTCCGAGCGCGAGGGCGAGCGAGGCCAGAAAAGTCTCACCTCCCGAAAGCGAGTGGGTCGGCCGCGACCTGCCGGTGTGCTCGTCGAGGATGCTCAGGCCGAGCCCCGACTGAGCCCGGCGATACTGAACCGAGTCGTCGTGTTCGAGGGAGTACCGGCCGGCGCTCATGACCCTCAGCCGTGCGTTGGCCGCGGCGACGATCTCCTCGAGCTGTGCCGCGAGCACGTAGGTCTCGAGTTTCATGCGCATGGTGTTCGGGTCGTCTCCGTGCACCACCCGGGCGAGCTCGTCGACCGCATCGAACTGCTCCAGCAGGGCGGCAGACTCGGCGAAAACGGCATTCGCGGCGGCAACGACCGTCTGCAGCGAACCCAGCCGGTCGGCGAGGGTGCTCGACTCGGCCAGCGCTTCATCGCGGGTCTCCTGAGCGGCACGCAGCGCGGTGTCGTCGACGTCGACGGGTTCGGCTGGCAGATCGCTGAGTTCGGCGTCGGCCAGAATGGCGGCTGCAGCGGCCCGCGCTTCGTCGTGGCCCCGCAGCGTGCTCTCGGCGTCAGCCGCAGCAGAGGGTGCCAGTAGTGCCTGCTCGACCGCCGCCGCATCGGCGAAGTCGTGTTCGTCGAGTTGCGCCACGAGGGCATCGTGGGCTCGGTCGAGATCGTGCCGCCGGGCGGTCACGGCCTCGATCGCCGTGGCGAGCAGCTGGGCGCGTGCCAGCTGGGCCGACAACCGGTCGTACCGCGCGCTGACCGTTTCGAACTCGCCCCGGTTGGCTTCGGCGCGGGCGGCGACCGAGGTGCGCACCGTGCGCGTCTCGGTGAGGGCGCTGCTCGCTTCGTCTCGGCGGGTCGCCAGCGCGCCCAACCGCTCGCGCAGCGCCGCGGCCGTGTCGGCGAGGCGCGCGACGTCGGCCTCGAGGATGCCCGCCCGCCCCCTGGCCGCAGCCGCCTGCTGCACGCGCTCGAGCGCTGCCGCCCGCTGCTCTTCGAGCTCGGTGACCGGCTTCTGCCCCGCGTGGGCCTGGGCCTCGGCGCGAGCGACGGCGAGGTCGTCGACGGTGAGTTTCGCGGCATCCATCGCCGTCGTACACCGCTCGAGGGTGTCGCGGGCCGCGTCGACGTCGGTGGCCGTCACCGGCGGGGCATCGCTCGTGGCGGGCGCCGGGTGGGCGCGTGATCCGCAGACAGCGCACGGTTCGCCCGGCACCAGCGCGGAGGCCAGCTCGAATGCGTGGCCGGTGAGCCGCTGTTCGACGAGGGCGTGGTGCTTCGCTGCGGCGGCAAGGTGTGCCGCGCTGGCCGTGCGGTGGGCGTCCCGTGCCTCCCCGAGCTGTGTGTCGAGTTGAGTGACGCGTTCGGCCGCAGCCAGTGCGGCCGAGGCGCGTGCGGCGGCGTCGACTGCATCGGGTGCTCCCCCGGCAATGAGCCGCGCCTCTGCCAGTGCCGCGGTGAGCTCGTCGAGTGCAGCCGGCACCTGCTCGGCCTCGGTGGTCGCGTTGGCGAGGGCGCTCTCGGCCGCTGCCACGGCGTCGCGCGCGCGGTGCTCCCGCCGTTCGAGCTCAGGCAGTGTCTTCTCGTCAGCCAGCACGTCGGCGAGCGACCCCAGCTGGCGTGTGGTCTCGTCGACCTCGACCAGCAGGCCCGCGGCTGTCACCGCCTCGCTGTGATCGCTGTGATCGCTGGGATCGCCAGGATCGCCAGCGGCGCCGCCAGCAGCCCCCACGTAATCGACCCGCGCGACCCGCTCGAGCACATCGGCCGTGCGAAGGCCCTCCTCGGCGCCCCGAACCGCGGTGATGTGAGGCCACACGGCCCGGGCGCGCCCTGCGGCCTTCACGGCCAGCCGCAGCTCATCGATCTGCGGCTGCGTCTCGCCGAGGGTTTCGAGCGCCGCGGTGGCCGCCGCGCGCCGCAGCTGCAGGGCCCGAACGGTTTCGAGCCGGCGGTACTCGGCGGCGGCGAGGGTGTGTGCGGTGTCGGCTCGCGCGGCCGTCGCCCGGGCATCCTGAACCCGCGTCTGAAGAGCAGCGAGCGACTCGGCGAACCAGCCGGGAGTGGCGGCCGCCGGCGCGTCGACACGAAGCAGCTCGGCAGCCTGGCCGGCGCGCTGCTCGACCCGGGCCGAGGTGCCGGCCAACGCCTGCTCGAGCGTGCGGCGCTCTTCGAGCAGAACCTCTTCAACCTGCCGAAAACGGTCGGTGCCGAACAGCGTACGCAGAACCGCCTGCCTGTCGTCGTTGGTCGACTGCAGAAAGTGGTGAAAACGGTTCTGCGCGAGCAGCATCACGCGCAGAAACTGGTCTTTTGTGAGGCCCACGATCTGGTCGAGCTGGCGGCCCACATCGACCGGCTTGGCCGCGATGCCCTGCCAGGTGTCGCCCTCACGCCGGTACAGTTCGGCGGTGGCCGCGGCGTTCGTGAGCCCGGTTCCGCGGAGCTTCGGTTTGTCGTATTCGGGGCTGCGCCTGACCCGGTAGTCGACGCCCCCTGCGGTGAACTCGAGCTCGACCCAGGTGGGGTTCGCAGGGCCCGCGTGGTCGCTCCGCAGCTTCTGCTGGGTGCCGTCGTAGCGCGGCACCCCGTTGAACAGGGCGTAGCAGATGGCGTCGAGAATGGTCGACTTCCCTGCTCCCGTCTTGCCCGTGATGAGAAAAATTCCGTCGTCGGCGAAGGCATCGAAGTCGACGTGCTGTTCGCCGAGGTACGGCCCGAAGCCGGCGAGTCGCAGTTGCCTGATCTTCACGAGGCACCCTCGATCGTCGCTGACCGCTCGGTTGGCGCTGATCGCTCGGTTGGCGCTGAACGGGTACCCGGGCGGTCGCCCCCGGCACCGAGTGCGTCGGCGATCAACCTCTGCTCCCCCGCGTTCGGCCCCACGCCGTTGCGCACGTGCTCGAGAAACCCGGCCACGACCTCGGTGTCGCTCGCCCCGCGAACCCGCTCGGCGTAGGTCGCCGCAGATCGCTCGGCCGTCACCGCCGGCCGGTGTTCGAGGTGAGCCGCGTAGGGAAACCGCACCTGCAGCCGGCGCATGGCGTCGAGCGGGCGCACCCGGTCGGTGAGGATGGCCGACACCCAGTCGTTCTCGTTCTCGCCGTACTGCTCGCCGCCCAGCAGCTCGTCGATCTCCCCCGTCAGCACGCTCAGCCGACGAGGAACCGGTAGTTCGGCCCACTCGACCGTATGGAGCCCCGCCGAATCGAGTTCGACCAGCCATCCACCCCGCGGCTTGCCCGCCTCGCTGAACGAGTAGTGCAGCGGGGCACCCGAGTACCGCACGCCGTCTCGAAGCGTCGCCCGGCCGTGGATGTGGCCGAGCGCCACATAGTCGGGGCCATCGAAGACCGAGAGCGGAACCAGGTCGAGCCCGCCGGCGCTGATGTCGCGCTCGACATCGCTCGCGGGCACGTCGGCGATGAACGCGTGGGCGAGAACGACGCTGCGGCCACCGCGATGAGCCAGATCGTCTCTGATGCGGCTCATCGCGTGGCCGAGCACCTCTTCGTGGCTGCGCAGGGGCGTGTCGGGGTAGTGGTGGCGAACCAGCGCCGGCTCGAGGTACGGGATGCCGTAGAAGTGCACCGGCCCGTGGTCGTCGTCGATGGTGACGGGCGTGTCGAGCTGCTCGTGCCGGGTGATGACGTGCACGCCGCCAAGCGACGCGAACCCCGACTGAAAACCGAGGCGCGTCGCCGAGTCGTGGTTGCCGCTCGTCATCACCACGATGGCGCCGGCCTGCCGAAGCGCCCCGAGCGTCTCGGTGAGCACCTCGTAGTTCTCGGCTGCCGGAGTGGCCGAGTCGAACACGTCTCCCGAGACGACCACGACGTCGATGCCGCGCTGCTCAACGAGCTCGACCATGGCCGCGAACACCTCACGCACGAACGGCTGCGTGGCGTGGCCGTGAAAGCTCCGCCCGATGTGCCAGTCGGAGGTATGCAAGATCTTCACGCTTCGACCGTAGCCCGCTCCGCCGACACTGGTGCAGTATTGAGCACACTATGACCGTTCTGCTTTCGCCCGATGGGCTCGACTTCGTCGTTCAGCGCCACCTCGCCATCCTGTCGACGCTCGGCCGCAGTGGGGGCATCCACTCGGTTCCCGTCGGTTTCACGTTCGAGAACGGGCTCGTGCGCATCATCACCTCAGACGAGACGCAGAAGGTGCGAAACGTCGAGCGTGCCGGCCACGCGACCGTGGCCCAGGTCGAAGGCGCGCGCTGGCTGTCGCTGTCGGGCCCCGCCCGCATCGATCGTGACCCGGCCGCCGTGGCCCACGCCGTACAGCTGTACGCGGCCCGTTACCGGCAACCGGGCGTGAACCCGCGCCGCGTAGTCATCGAGATCGCTGCAGACACGCTGCTCGGGTCATCCGGCGTCGCGGCGGCACCCGTCTCGTAGACGCCGCAGCACAAAAGCGCCAGGGCAGAGACACCGGCCGACGCTGCGCCTAGTATTTCTGCATGACCGACCACACGCTCACTCGTGCATCCGCCGAAGCTTCGCCAACGCGGATCGAACCCGGCGGAATCGAGGCGATCCCTGCCGCACGCCGTCACGGATCGCCCTGGCAGCTGTTCGCCACGTGGAGCGCACCGAACCTCGAGTTCGCCACCGTCTTCGTGGGCGTCATCGCGATTGCGTTCTTCGGGCTCGGCTTCTGGCAGGCCATGGCCGCGATCGTGCTCGGCTGTGCCGCGGGAGCGCTGACCCAGGGCATCCTGTCGACCTGGGGGCCACGCGAAGGCCTCGCGCAGATGGTGCTCAGCCGCACCGCGTTCGGTTACCGGGGAAACATTCTGCCCGCGGCCATCAACACCGTCATGGCCGGGCTCGGCTGGTTCGCCGTGAACTCGGTCAGCGGGGCGTTCGCGCTGTCGACCCTCACCGGCATGCCCACCGTTCTGGCGCTGCTCATCGTTGTGGTTGTCGAGGTGGCCGTCGCATTCGTCGGGCACGACCTTGTACAGCTGTTCGAGCGCTACGCGAGCTACGTGCTCGGTGCGATCTTCATCACCGCGACCGTGACCATCTTCGTGCACGCTGACCTGGGCTTCGTGGCCGGGGGCAGCGGCTTCTCGTTCGGCGGCTTCACGCTCGCCGCCGGGGCCGCCTTCGGTTACGCAGCCGGCTGGAACCCGTACGCGGCCGACTACAGCCGCTACCTGCCCACGGCGACGAGAAGGCGCACCATCGCGTGGGCCGCCGGCCTCGGCAACTTCGTGTCGTGCGCGGTGCTCATGGCGGCCGGAGCCGCGGCTGCCACCATCGCGGGGTTCGACCCCACCAACCCCACAACCTCCTTCACGTCGAGCATGCCCACGGTCATCCGCGACCTCACGCTCGTCGCCATCGCGGTGGGCGCGATCGCCGCGAACTCGCTGAACATCTACTCGGGAGCCATGTCGTTCCTTGCGGCGGGCATCTCGATACCGTTCGCCTTGAGGCGCGCGCTCGTGGCGCTCGGGTTCGGAGTCATCGGCTTCTTCATCGCGTGGAGCGCGTTGGCCGATGCGGGTGAGAAGTACGAGAACTTCCTGCTCGTCATCGCCTACTGGATAGCCCCGTGGCTCGGCGTGGTCTTCGTCGACCGGTTTCTGAGGCGCGGCACCGAGATCGCCTCGATCGTCGGCGACACGGCCAGGTACCGCAATCCGGCCGGCATCATCGCGTTCGTGGTGAGCCTGGTGGTCTCGATCTGGCTGTTCTCCAACCAGTCGTTCTTCATCGGGGTGGTTCCCGCTGCCGCTCCCGGCGTCGGAGACCTCACGGCCGTAGTCGGCTTCGTGCTCGCCGCGGTGCTGTACGCCGTGCTGTTCGCGGCCGTCAAACCCCAGCTCGGTGCACCTCTGGCCGCGGGCGACGACGCACAGACTGTCGCATGAGTGTCGGCGACATCTACGCGACGGATGCCCAGAAGCTCGCCGTCGCGGCAGCCGAGGCCCGCCGTGGTGCGGCCGAGGGCGGCATCCCGATCGGCGCCGCGCTCTTCGCCGCCGACGGCACCCTTCTCGGCAGTGGACACAACCGCCGCGTGCAAGACGACGACGCGGCGATGCACGCCGAGACGAACGCCTTTCGAAACGCCGGCCGACAGAGGAGCTACCGCGACACCGTCATGGTCACCACGCTTTCACCGTGCTGGTACTGCTCGGGGCTGGTGCGCCAGTTCGGCATCGGGCGGGTCGTCGTGGGTGACGATCAGAACTTTCTCGGCGGGCAGGAGTGGCTGGCGGAGAACGGCGTGGAGGTGAGCGTGTTGAACGATGCCACGCTGATCGGAGAGATGCGGGAGTTCATCGCCGGGCATCCGGTGCTCTGGAACGAAGACATCGGCGAAGGTTGATCGCCGCACGGGCGCGCTTTCCTGGGCCCTCCCCCGTTCGGGTAAGTTGTGGAGTCAGAGAGATCTCTGAGATCTGCTCGTCAGATCAGCACCATCACATCAGCACCACCAGGGGGTTACCGTGTCAGTACCGCAGCCGAGTCTGTTTCGATTCTCGTTTCACACCGAAGACATTCCGCCGAGCGCCATCCGGTGGTTCAAGACGGCGCTGTGGGTGGGCGCCGTTCTCTCGGTGATCATCGGCATCGTGGTACTGGTATGGCCGGGTTCGACGCTCGAGGTCGTGGCGTTCCTTTTCGGGCTCTACTTCTTCGTGGTGGGTCTCGTGCGCGTTGTCGTGGGCATCGTGAACGGGTCGCTCTCGTCGGGTGTGCGTGTACTGAGTGTCATTCTCGGCGTGTTTCTGTTGGTGGCCGGTGTCTTCGCGCTGAAGAACCCGCTCTCGTCTCTGGTTGTGCTCGCGCTGCTCATCGGTATCTCGTGGATCACCGAGGGCATCATCGCCCTCACCCAGACCGTCAACGACTCGTCGCGCTGGTTCGGCACCCTGAGCGGCGTGCTGTCGCTCATCGCCGGCATTGTGTTCATCTTCGTGCCGCTGTGGTCGCTCGCCGTACTCACCGTCTTCGCTGCGTACACGCTCATCATCCTGGGCGTCTTTCAGGGCATGTCGGCGTTCACTCTCGGCCGCCCCGTGAAAGTCGCCAAAACCTCACGTTGACTTTGTAGGCTGGGTGGATGCCCGCCCAGCCCCCAACCGAACTGACCCTCGTCGACGCCGCAACCGGCACCTGGTTACTCACCGTCGACGGGGTTCTGCAGTCGCAGGTGTCGCTCACCGACCCCACCGTGCTGGAGTTCGACTACGTTCGCGTCATCGCCCGAGCCATCGACGCGTGGGCGGCACCGGGTGTGCCGCTCAGCGTGGCGCACCTGGGCGGTGGCGCCCTGACCCTGCCTCGCTATGTCGCGGCGACCAGGCCCGGCTCGGTGCAATGGGTCGTCGAGCGCGACGAAGAATTGTCGCGGGCCATGCTCGCGGTGCTACCGCTGCCGGCGGGCCACGACATCTGTCTGCTCTACGGAGATGCCCGCGACCTCGCCGCGCGGGCCGACCTCGATGTTGATGTCTGCGCCGACGTCACCGTCGTCGATCTGTGGGCTGGGGCCGTCATCTCGGCGCGGGTGGCCAGCCTCGAGTTCTACGTCCTCGTCACCCGACGTATGGCCCCGGGCGCACTTCTGGCCGTCAACCTCCTCGACGGGCCCGGCTTCGTGTACTCCCGCGGCCAGGCGGCGACGCTCGCCGCGCTGTTCACAAATGTCGCGGTGGTTGTGCGCCACGATATGACGTCGAACACCGAGATCGGCAACGTCGTGCTCTTCGCGAGTGACAGCCCGCTCGGCTTCGCGGTCTCGACCGGATCTCTCTCGGCTGAAACGCCGCCGCCGCGGGTGCTCATCGGCGACGAGGCACATCGCTTCATCGGCAATGCACCCGTGGTGACTGATGCCACCGCCAGCGACTCTCCCCCACCCGACGAGGAACACTTTCGCGCCCACGCCGGCGAGCCGTGGCCGGCGGCCTGACAATGCCTGGCAGATACCCGACGCCCGGCAGATACCCGACGCCCGGCAGGTGCCGGCGCCCGGCGACGGTCGCCTACTCGGTCGGCGGTTTCGGGGGAAGGGTGCCCATGCGCGACCTCCTCTCGGCCTCGGTACGAGTTCTGACCCGCCAACTCTAGTACGAAGCTGAGTATAAATCAGCGAATGTCGCCCCGGGCATCCAGACTACGACTGCACCTCTGCCCGGATGATCTCCGGCAGTTCGTCGGGCTCATACGGCTCGCCGACCTCGGCCAGAGCGTCGAGTTCTGCGGCCGAGAACCAGCGGCTCGCCACCATGTCGACGTGCTCCTCCGGGGTCCAGTTCGTGCTCGACGGAGTGAACTGCTTCGTGCGAACCACGAACCACTGCTCGTAGTTCGTCTTGAAGACCCCGGGCGCACGCTCGTCGCTGAATTCGCGCGACCAGATCGCCTCGCCCAGCTCGGCTTCGCTCACCACGAGGCCGGTCTCCTCGAAGAGTTCGCGCACCGCGGCTTCGGGATGCGTCTCGCCCGGCTCGACGTGCCCGCCCGGAGTCACCCAACGGATGGGGTTGGTGTCGACCGGCGGCTTCGTCAGAAACAGCAGTACGCGGTCGTCGGCGTCGAAGACGAGCACCCGCGACTTGGTGAAGTCGTAGTGACCAGCCCCGTGCCCCGGCTCGGCGTCAGGCGCGGGCGAAGTCACTGGTGTCGCCCACGTAACGCGTGTGGTCTTCGGGGATGGGGTCGACGGCGGCCGAAGCCACCTCCGCAGCGAATTCGGCCACGTTGTACAGCCGACCCGCCGACTCCTTGCGTGCGCTTATGGCGCCGGGGTTCGCACGCTCGAGCAAAGTTGCCGTGATCGTGCCCTCGATCATGTCGCCCGAGACCACGACGAACGAGATGCCCGCTTCGTCGAGCCGGGGAATCATGTCGCGAAGGGCATCTTCGCCGGCACGCTTGCTGAGGGCGACGGGCTCGTACTCGGGCATCGTCTCGGTGGTGCGGATGAAGTGCGCCTGGTGGCTCGTCACGAACACCACGCGGGAGCCCGGCTGCATGAGCGGCAGAGCAGCGGTCAGCAGGTCGACCTGCGCGTCACGGTTGAGCGTGAGGGCGTAGTCGGCAGCCATACCGCTCTCCATTCCGCCCGAGGCGTTCAGTACGAGTACGTCGAGCCCGCCGAGCTCGCGGCGGATCGTCTCGAAGAGCACGGCAACCGACCCGGCGTCGGTCAGGTCGGCCCCCACCGTGATGGCCTTCGCTCCCCCGGCCCGCAGCGTGTCGGCGAGCTTCACGGCCCGCGCCTCTTTGTTTCGGAAGTTGATGACAACGCTCGCGCCGGCCTCTGCGAAGTACGCCACGGTGTCGGCACCGACACCACGCGACGAGCCGGTGACGAGAACCCGTTTGCCCTCGAGCGACTGGGGGGAGAGAGGGTTTGACACGTCGTGCTCCTTGAATCGAGTGAATTGTAAACAGTGGTGCGTCACGCGCGTGCACCGCATCGAGACTACCAAGGCAGTGGCTGTGAACTTCGTATCCGCCGGGGGCCAACTGGTAGTTTCGTATGAAGATCGACAAGCAAAGGAGCACGTGATGGCCGAATTCATGGCCTCGTACGCATGGGTGATCTGGCTGGCGCTCATCCTCATCTTTCTCGTCGTCGAAACACTCACGCTCGACCTCATCTTTCTCATGCTGGCCATCGGCAGCGTCGGCGGCCTCGTCTCGCACTTTCTGGGTGCCCCGTTTCTGTTGCAGATCCCCATTGCCGGCGTCATAGCGCTGCTGCTGATCTTCAGCATCCGGCCCCCACTACTGCGGCGCCTCCGGCACGGCAGCGACCCGACCAAGAGCAACGTCGAAGCATTGCTGGGTCTCGAGGCCCGCGTTCTCGCGGCCGTCACCACCGAATCGGGCAGTGTCAAACTGAGCAACGGCGACACCTGGACCGCACGGGTCTTCCCGAACGCCAGTGCCCTCGAACTGCTGCCCGGCTCGCTCGTCTACGTGAAAGCAATCGATGGGGCGACCGCACTGGTCGCTCCCGAAGAGAAAGTGCAACTGTGAGCAATTCCGACATCGGCTCCGTCGTCGCCATCATCGTGGTGGTGATCATTGTCATATTCGTCATCGTCACCCTCGCCAAGGCCATTCGCATCATTCCGCAGGCCAATGCTGGGGTCGTCGAGCGGCTCGGCAAGTACCACAAGACCCTCATGCCCGGCCTGAACCTGCTGGTTCCGTTCATCGACCGGTTGCGCCCGCTCATCGACCTGCGCGAGCAGGTCGTCTCGTTCCCCCCGCAGCCCGTCATCACCGAAGACAACCTGGTGGTCTCCATCGACACCGTCGTCTTCTTCCAGGTGACGGATGCCCGGGCGGCCACCTACGAGATCGCCAACTACCTCGGGGCCGTCGAACAGCTCGCGACCACCACCCTCCGTAACGTGGTCGGCGGGTTGAACCTCGAGCAGGCTCTCACCAGCCGCGACGAGATCAACAGCAAACTGCGCATCGTGCTCGATGAAGCGACCGGCAAGTGGGGCATCCGGGTCGGCCGGGTCGAGCTCAAGGCCATCGACCCGCCCCTGTCGATTCAAGACTCGATGGAGAAGCAGATGCGCGCCGAGCGGGAGCGCCGCGCCGTGATTCTCACCGCCGAGGGCACCAAGCAGTCGGCCATCCTGTCGGCCGAGGGTCACCGCCAGTCGGCCATCCTCTCAGCCGAGGGTGACGCGAAGGCGGCAGTTCTCCGCGCCGAGGGTGAGGCGCAGGCCATCACCACCGTGTTCGAGGCCATCCACCGTGGCAAGCCCGACCAGCTGCTGCTCGCCTACCAGTATCTGCAGACCCTGCCGAAGCTGGCCGAGGGCAGCGCCAACAAGCTCTGGGTCATTCCGAGCGAGCTGACAGAGGCGCTGAAAGGCATAGGTCAGGCCTTCGGTGACCGCAGTTCGAACAAGACCAGCGACGAGTAGGCAGCCGGGGGCGTTCTTCGCCCCCGAGCGGCCCCGTATCTTCGCGCACCGGGGCCTTGCGCTCGATTTTCCCGAGAACACGCTCGACTCGTTTCGGGCCGCTGTCGAGGCCGGGGCGGTGTACGTCGAACTCGACGTTCACGCCTCGCTCGACGGTGTCGCCGTTGTGGCGCACGACCCGAGCCTCGGCCGCCTGCTCGGCAGCACCGACACCATCGCCGGTTCGCCCTTCGCGTCGCTCGAAGCGCTCGACCTCGGCGCCGGGCGCGGTTTCTCCCGGCTTCAGGATGTCCTGCAGGCGTTTCCCGGCACTCGTTTCAACATCGATCTGAAGGCCGCCGACGCCGTGACACCCACGGTCGAAGCCATCCGGCGGGCCGGTGCCGTCGACCGAGTGCTGCTGACCTCGTTCTCAGAGAAACGGCGAAGGGCCGCCGTGCGGCAGCTGCCGGGCGTGGCGACCTCCGCCTCGGCGCGTCTTTTCGCCACCGCTCTGATCGCCGCCATGCTGGGGCTCCGACCGGTCGTGCGCTTTGTGCTGCGGGGCGTCGATGCTGTGCAGGTGCCGCAGAAGGCGCTCGGGCTGACCGTCACAGCGCCGAGGGTCATTGCGTCGATTCATGCCGCCGGCGTCGAGATGCACGTCTGGACCATCAACGACCCGGCCGTGATGACCTCGCTGCTCGAACTCGGTGTCGACGGACTGGTGACCGATCGCGCCGACATCGCACTTCGACTTGCGGTAGAACGACGGCTGTGAAGTCAAGGCCTAATACCCCGAGAACCTATCTGGGAGTGTTCTGTTAATAGCTCAGAGGGCGAATGTAGCTCCCAGCCCCGGGGTTTATACAGAGGTAAGCGAAGCGGGAGGAGACCACACAATGGCAGATCGCAGCTTGCGCGGAATGAGACTCGGGGGCCAAAGCCTCCAGAGTGAAGAGGGAGTCGTATTCTCCCCGCGCATGACACACACATATCTTTGCAGCACCTGTGGCAAAGAGACCGAAATGGTGTTCTCGGCTGACGCCGAGGCACCTGACACCTGGGAATGCAAGTTCGACAGCAACGAGGCGATCTTGATGATCGGTTCTGACGTCGTCGTTCTCGACCGCGCTGAGGCCAAAGTTCCTCGGTCGCACTGGGACATGCTTCTCGAACGTCGAACCCGGGCCGAGCTTGAAGATCTTCTTCAAGAGCGACTCGACTATCTGCGGGCCCGTCGCGGCCAGCAGAAAATCGGAGCGTAGCGGCCCCGTACCTGACTTACGCGCCTCTCATAGATCGCAGCTATGGGGGGCGCGCTTGTTCTTTAACGGCAGTCGTCTGCTGAGCAGTGCGGCTGTACGGTTGTGCAGCAGTGCTCAGCGCGCGCGTCGGCGCCGTCGCGCTGCCGCGACGAGGGCGAAGACGAGCCCGGCCACGCCGAGGCCCGACACCAGCAGCTCGACGCCTTTTCCGAACAGGCTGGCCGGGGTCACGGTGGTCGAGAGCGGAACGTTGTCGACCATGGCGCCCGGTTCGTAGGGTGTCAGCGAATCGATGGTCGAACCGTCGGGAGCGATGATCGCGCTGTGGCCCACGGTCGAGATGTTCACCACGCTGCGGCCCGTCTCGATGGCCCGCAGGCGCGCGATGGCGAGCTGCTGCAGGTTCTCATCGGTCTGGCCGAAGTCGGCATTGTTCGTCTGCGCGAGTATGACCTGCGCGCCCTCGTCGACCATCGACTGCACGGCCTGGTCGTCGGTGATGTCGAAGCAGATGGAGATACCCGCTGGCACCCCGTTCACGTTCATGACCGTGCTGGTCGTGCCCGGGGTGTAGTCGCGCGTGACCATGCTCACCAGGGCGGGCGCGAGAGCGTAGAACAGGGGCCGTGCGGGCATGTACTCGGCGAAGGGCACCGGATGCCGCTTGTCGTAGTAGTCGGCGACCGAGCCGTTCTCCCACAGCAGTGACGTGTTGTAGTACTTTCCATCGCGCTCGGCGATGGTTCCCACCACGAGCGGGGCCTTCATGATCGAGCTGATGAAGTCGAGGTCTTCGGCCGCAACGGGAGACGCTTCTGGGTCGATGTCGCTGGCGTTCTCGGGCCACACCACCATGTCGACCTGCTGGCCCTCGAGCTTGAGGGTCTCGGTGATATGAGCGTTCAGGTTGTCGCCCTGCACGACCCGGTCGAGTAGGCCCGACTTGGTGTTGCCCTGAACCGCCGCGATGCGCGTCGTTCCCGACGTGGGCGCGGCCCACGCGGGTATGACGAGCAACAGGGCGGCGGCGGCGACGGCTAGTGTCGCGCGGCCCACTACGGCGGCGCGCCCTTCGCGCACCAGCTGGATGACAAAGGCGACCAGCCAGACCAGCAGAAAGCTCAGACCTGAGATGCCCACCCACGCGACGAGTGACGCGAACGGGCTCGTCGACTGCGAGAACGCCACGCGGCCCCACGAGAAGCCGCCCTCGGGGGCAACGGCGGTGATGGCCTCTCGCGCCACCCACAACCCCGAGATGACCACGGGCAGCACACCGAGGCGCCCCAGCCGGGTCGGCCAGATGGCGTCGGCGTACCGGTAGACGACGGCGATGGCGACGGCGCCGATGGCGAAGAAGACACCCTCGACGATGGCCAGCGCCAGCCACGGAACCGGGCCGAGGTAGAGCGTCAGCCACGAGATGTGGGCGCACCAGAATGTCAGTCCGCCGACGAGCCCCACGAGAACCGCGCTCCTCCAGGTGCGACCGATGAGGCTGATGAGCATGAGTGCGACACCCAGAAGGGTCAACGGCCACACGTCTTGGCCGGGAAAACCGCTCTTCAGTGCGATTCCGGCGCCGAGGGCGGTCAGGCACGCGAGCCAGAGCGGAAACAGTGGGCGCACCGGCTCGGCGAGGGCCGCGGCCAGGCGTGCGCGGGGCGCGGGTGCCCCCGGGTTCGTGGGTCGATTGAGCAGTGAAGCGGTCATCCGGAGTGCCTTACGCTACTGACGAGTACGCGACGATGCCGCGCTTGACGAGATCGAGTGCCAGGCGCGCTGTCGTCGCGACCTTCACATCAGAGAGGTTCTGCAGCTGGTCGAGCAGGTCGATGGTCTGCTTGGTCCAGCGCACGAAGTCGCCGGCCGCGAGATCGGCGTCGTAGAGAACGGTGTCAAGGCTCGCGCCCCGCGCCCACTCGTGCATCGGCTTCGAGAGCCCCACCGAGATGGGCGAGGTGCCGGGCAGTCTGTGCCGTGTCTCGAGTTCTTGGAGGTCGCTCCAGAGCTCCTGCGTCTTCTCCAGCGCTCCCCTGAACGGCCCGCGCGGCAGAAAACGCTCGGGCATGTCGCTCTCATCGCGCCGAGGTTCGTAGACCAGTGCGCAGGCCATGGCGGCCAGCCCGGCCGGGTCAAGGCTTGCCCAGACACCGCGCCGGATGCACTCCGCCACCAGCAGGTCACGCTCTCCGTAGATGCGCTTGAGAGTCTTGCCGGTGGGGGTGAGAGCGAGTTCGCCCTGGTCATCCTGCTGCAGGTATTCGAGTTGCAGCAGTACCTCGCTGATGCGGTCGAACACCTTCGCGATGGCGCCTGTGCGGGTGTTGATCTGTGCGACCAGCTGGTCGGTCTCGCGCTTCAACCGATACCAGCGCTCAGCCCAGCGGGCGTGGTTCTCGCGGTCGGGGCAGTTCGACACCGGGTGCGCCTTCATCTGGCGGCGCAGATCGGTGATCTTCTTCTGGCGGCTGTCGCGCTCGGCGCGGCTCTGCGAGTCAGCACGGCCGGCGCCCGAGCGTTCGACATCGCTGAGATCGCGGCGAAGGGCCGCATACTCGGTGAAGTCGCCGAGGTGGCAGGTCATGGCCTTCTCGTAGCCCGCGAGGGTCTCTTCTTGCTGGCGCACCTTGCGGGCGAGGTCGACGACGGCCCGGTCGGCCTGAAACTGTGCGAACGACAGCTCGAGCGAGTCGCGCGTGCGCGAGCGGCCGAACTGGTCGATGAGGTTGACCGCCATGTTGTACGTGGGCCGAAAGCTCGAGTTCAGCGGGTACGTGCGGCGGGAGGCGAGAGAGGCCACGGCCTGAGGGTCGACACCATCGCGCCACTGGATGACCGAGTGACCTTCGACGTCGATACCTCGTCGCCCCGCCCGCCCGGTGAGCTGGGTGTACTCCCCCGGCGTGATGGGCACCCGGGCCTCGCCGTTGAACTTCTCGAGGCTCTCGAGCACCACGGTGCGGGCTGGCATGTTGATTCCGAGGGCAAGCGTCTCGGTGGCGAAGACGACGCGCACGAGCTTCTTCTGAAAGAGTTCTTCGACAACCTCTTTGAACGCCGGCAACAGCCCGGCGTGGTGGGCCGCGACACCGCGCTCGAGACCGTCGAGCCACTCCCAGTAGCCCAGCACGGCGAGGTCTTCATCGAGCAGGGTGCGACAGCGCTGGTCGACGATGTAGCGAATCTCCTCGCGCTCTTCGGTCGTGGTGAGACGAACCCCGGCCCGCAGTACCTGCTTCACGGCCTGGTCGCAGCCCACCCGGCTGAAGATGAAGAAGATGGCCGGCAGCAGGTTGTGCTCGTCGAGCAGGGCTGCCACCTCGCCCCTGTCCATGCGGGGTGCCTGGGTGTGGTGCGGGCGGTGCTTCGTATTGGCATCACGACCACGACGGTCGCCCCTGCCGCGCGTCTGGGGCGCACCGGTCGATCGCGCAATGCGCATCAGCTCGGGGTTCACCCGGCTGCTTGCGGCCTGGCCGGTCGCATCGAAGAGGTCGAGCAGCTTGTGGCGCACGAGCATGTGCTGATCGAGGGGTACGGGTCGCTCCTCAGAGACGATGACCTCGGTGTCACCACGAACCGCCTGCAGCCAGTCGCCGAACTCTTCTGCGTTCGAGACCGTTGCGCTCAGCGAGACCAGTCTCACTGAGGTGGGCAGGTGGATGATCACCTCTTCCCACACCGCGCCCCTGAACCGGTCTGCGAGGTAGTGCACCTCGTCCATCACGACGAACGCGAGGTTCGCGAGCAGGTCAGACTCGGCGTAGAGCATGTTGCGCAGCACTTCGGTCGTCATGACCACGATGCGCGCGGTCGGGTTCACATTGGTGTCACCGGTCAGCAGGCCCACCTCGTCGGGGCCGTACTCGGCCACGAACTCCTGAAACTTCTGGTTGCTGAGCGCCTTGATGGGTGCGGTGTAGAACACCTTGGCCGAACGCTGCTGCATGGCCATGAAGACGGCGAACTCGGCCACAATGGTCTTGCCGGCGCCCGTGGGGGCGGCGACCAGAACACTGTTCCCGGCTTCGACGAGTCGGCAGGCTTCGACCTGAAACGGGTCGAGATCGAACTTCAGCCCCTGCCGAAACTCATCGACCACGGGGTTCGCACTGCGTGTCTTGCTGAGGGCGTACCGCTCGGCAGCCGACAGACTCGCGGCGCCGACGGGCGGCGGGGTGACCATTACGGCACAACCAGTTCGGAGTCGAACTTCTCCTGCTTCTTTGCTTTGCGACGATCGTGGAGCCAGGCGATGAAGGCCGCGCTGTAGAACAGCACGATCATCGGGATCGCGAGCAGGAACATCGAGAAGACGTCAGCAGCGGGGGTGGCGATGGCCGTGAAGAGAATGATCACGAGAATGGCGATGCGCCACGACTTCAGAATCGACTTGGAACTCAGAATGCCGGCGAAGTTCAGCAGTACCAGCAGTACCGGCAGCACGAACGCGATACCGATGGCTATCACGAGCTTCAAAACGAACGAGTAGTAGGTCTGTGCGCTGATGATGGCGGTCGTGTCGCTGGGCGCGAACGCCGTGAGAAGGGCGACCATGTGCGGCAGCACGTACCAGCCAGCCGCGCAGCCCGCGAGAAAGAGGGGTACAGCGGTGAGCACGAAGCCGACCGCGTACTGCTTCTCCCGGCGGGTGAGGCCGGGAACCAGGAACGCCCAGATCTGGTAGAGCCAGATCGGCGAGGAGATGACGACACCGACCGTGATGGCAATCTGCAGGCGCAGGTCGAACGCTTCGGAGATGTCGGTGAAGTTCAGAGACGCCGTGCGCCCCTGAGAGTTGGTGATGGCGCTGACGGGTGCACTCAGAGCGACCAGAATCTGGTCGGAGAGCAGCCACCCGACCACACCGCCGATGAGGATGCCGAGCACCGCTCGAAAAATACGCTTGCGAAATTCGACGAGGTGCTCGCCGAGCGACATTCTGCCGTCGCGGCTCGCACTCTTCTTCTTCGGCGGCTTGGTTTTAGGCTCGATAGCCACCGGAGGCTAGGACTTTGGGTTGGCTTCTGAAGCGTGGATGTCAGACGCACGAACCTCGACCGGAGTCGCGAGCGGTGCGGGGTCTGCCACGCTCGAAGCCGTCTCGGCGTCGGCACTCTTGGGGTCGTCGGTCTTCATGGTCTTGACTTCAGACTTGAAGATGCGCATCGACTGGCCCACGCTGCGAGCGAGGCCCGGAAGCTTCGGTGCGCCGAAAAGAAGCAGAACAATGGCGAGAATGACAATCAGGTGCCATCCCTGAAGGTTACCGAGCATGAGGCCACGTCCTTTGTCTAAAATCGGTTCGTACGAGCAGTTTACCCCGCTCGAGCGTTTTCTCCCTGCGAAGTTGCTTTCTGTCGTCTCGGCGACGCTTCACTACCTCGCGCCGACGCGACATCACGGGGTATCCCAACAGAATAGCGTTGTCGCTGACCGAAAGCTCCAGCTCGGTGACAGTGGCGGAGATGTTCGCAACCTTCTCGCCGAGGTCGGTCAGTTCGCCCAGGGTTCGCATGGCCTTTCGAAACAGGCGTACTGCGAAGAACGCGAGCATGCCGACGAGGCAGAGCCCGAGGCCCGCCCAGATGATCACCCACGCCCACCACTGCATCAGAGAAGACTACCGCCCCGGCCCTGTTCGTCAGCGTCATACGGGTCGAGTGCCGCTGCCGCCCAGGTGCGGACCGCGTCACGAGCCGAGGCGGGCGCCACCACGCGCACGACGCCGGGCAGACTTGCGACCAACCGTTTCAGACCGTGGATGTGCGCAACCCGCACGGTGACCCGCAGTACGGCGCCGTCGATCACGGGCAGCTCGCCCTCGGCAAGGTATTCCCCCAACAGGCTGATCGCGGCCGGATTCACCTCGAGCACGACGCCCTGCGTGTCGCCCGAGCCGTCGAACAGGGTGTCGGGCAGCGCCAGGTCGCCCGGCCGGTAGGTGTTGGCTGTGTCGGTGACGGTCGGCTGGGCCATGCGGTCGAGGCGAAAAGTTCTGATGGCCTGGCGCCCGTGATCCCAGCCGCGCAGGTACCAGTCATCGTTGTTCGAATCGATGCGCAGCGGGTCGACGATACGGTGTTCGCGGTCGCCCCGCGAGCTCACGTAGTCGAATTCGACCTGCGTACCGGCTTCGACGGCCCGGCGAATGGTGACGAGGCTCTCGCTCGCCTCCGAGCGCGCAACCGACACCTGGCTGGGGGCCTCCGACGCGCCGCGGGCCAGCTTCGCCATCAGCGAGGCGTGCACCGCGCTGTCGAGCGTCTCGGGCAGCGCCTGCAGGTACTGCAGCCCGGCGAGCAGGGCGGCGGCCTCCCGCGCCGAGAACCGCGGCGAGTCGTCGAGCGCCACCCGGTGGGTGATCTGAATCTCGTCGCTGTCTTCGAAGTCGTCCCACGCGATGTCGAACAGGTCACCGTGCTGGTACTGGGTCGTCTCGCCGGGTACGCCCGACACCGCAATCAGCCGCACGGCTTCCCGCACCTGCTCGGGCGAGACCTCGAAGTGCGCCGCTGCCTCGGTGACCGAAACGCGGTCGCGGTCGAGAAGGTAGGGCACGAGCGCCAGCAGAAAGGCCAACTTGTCTTGCGCGAGTACGAACGAATTGGGGTCAGACGGTTTCTTCTGCACCGGATGCTCCCCTCTTGTCATTCGTCTCGTCGGCGCCCGAGCGGCGAGCCTCGTTCGCCGGCTGCGCGTGCGTGGCCACGGTCAGTTCGAGTCGTCGTCGCACCGCGGCCCGCAGCTCGGGCGGAGCCACCACGTACACCTCGGGGCCGAACCCGGCCAGGTCGTCGGCGAGCAGGTGCAGGTCAGTGAAGTGAAGCGTGAGCTCGCCGCCCTCGCCCCGTTCGCTGCCCCGGCGCTTCAGCAGCCTCGTCTCGGCGTCGGAGTCGGCCTGCGCGCGCACGATGGCCGTATTGGCGGCCCAGATGAGGTCGAGGTCTGCGAGGGCCTGTTCGGCTGCGTCGGTCTGGTCGCTGACGAACCCGGTGCGCGTGCGTGTGACCGGCCCCACGATGCGCGAGAGGAGAAAGGTACGCGATTCGCCCACGCCCTGGTCGATGCCGGTCACGTGCCATCTCCCCTGGTGCTGCACGAGGGCGAGCGGTGCCAGCGTTCGTTCCCGAGGCGACAGGTCGCCGGGCTTCAGGTACGCGAAGCGCACCAGTACGCGTCGCGCCAGGGCATCGGTGAGCGGATCGAACGCGGCATCGCGGGTTCTGATGCGGGGCGCGTAGCCGAGAACGGGTTCGACCGACTCCACGCCGAGTGACTGCAACTTCAGGAGGGCGTGGCGCGACTCGCGCGAAAGAGAGCCCTCGCGCCAGGCCATGGCGGCCAGGTTCAACAGCGCTATCTCTTCGGGCGAGAACGAGATGTCGGCGGGCAGGTCGTACGCGCCCTTGGGAATGCGGTAGCGCAGGTGGTGATTGCTGCCCGGCTCATCGAGCGGCTCGATGGTCTCGAGCGGCACGCCGAGTTCTCGAATGTCGTCTTTGTCACGCTCGAACTGCCGCTCGAGGCTCGCATTGTCGCCTGCGAAGGCGTAACGCTGGCGATAGCCCTGCACGGTCGACAGAATCTCGTTCTTCGTCAGCCCGGCTTCGCTTGCGAGCAGCGCGAGCACAAGGCTGAAGAGCCGCTCTTCAACGGGAACGGGAGCGGCCCCCTGGCTGTCGGTCACTCTGCCATTTTAGGCTGTGCCCGCTACTGAGCGGCTGCGGCAGGCAGGATGCCCAGCACATCGACCACGTACACGAGAGTCGAATTCGCCGGGATGACGGGAGTGGTCGATGCCGTGTCGCCGTAGCCGGCGCTCGGCGGCACGACCGCGATGTACTGCGAACCCACGGTCTGGCCCACGAGTGCCGGCACGATGTTGGTTGCCAGGGGTGCGCTCGACGAGGCAGTGGCGGCGGCCGGAACGCCGTCATCCCACGTGGTCTTGGCGACAGACTTGTCGGCCCACACGACGGCGGTGTACTTGAACACGACATGGTCGCCCTCGGCCACGGTCTGCCCACTGCCCTTCTTGAGAACGGCGACCTGCTGGCTGGTGGGCAGCGAACCCGAGGGAATGGTGATTCCGGGGCGACCGTCGGGGCCGAGGGCCACGCTCGGGAAGCCGGCCTGTGCGGGCTGTACCGCGCCGTCGGCGCGGCTCGGGAAGACCGTGGTGATGTCGAAGACGGCGACGATCGAGTCGGTCGACGGGGTGGCGGAGGTCGTGCTCTGAATGGGCGCCATGGCGACGGCAAGGCGCGAGCCCTGTGTCGCGCAGACCACAGCGGAATCGAGACCGGGAAGGGTGTCGAGCTTGCCCACGACGAACCCGGCCGAGTCGGAGCCGTTGTACGCCGACTTCTGAACGACGGCACCGGTGGCTCCGTCGACGAAGGTGTACTCACCCAGCAGGTAGTCACCCGTCTCGACACGCGGGCCCGTACCCGTGATGAGCGTGGTCGACTGGCTGTCTGCGGTGTGCAGCGGAGTGTTCACGGTGACCGTGGGGGCCGTGCCGAAGGCGCCGGCGGCGGCGATGGTGTTCGACGCGTCACCCGCCGAGAGCTGGGGTGTGCATCCGGAGGCGGAGCTGCCAGACGAGCTGCACCCGGCAAGGGTGGCAAGCAGGCCAGCGGCCACGATGAGCGCGACGGACTTACGCACGGATCCTCATTTCACTTCGGGGTATTCGGCTCACGAGTGGAGCGCGCCTATTCTAACTTGTCTGTTTCGACCGAGTCGGCGGGGTCGGCCGCCTCACGGTCGCGGGCCGCGTTACCACTGGCACTCGCCTCGCGAACGCGCTTGCGGAGGCTCTTCGGGCTGATGCCGCGTTCGCCGAGGGCCCCGGGGGTCCACGCCTCGACGTCGGCGTCGTCATAATCGGATTTCGAGGCACGGCGCTTCAACTCGGGCAGAACCGAGCCGGGGGCGAGCCTGCGGGCGGTGACGAGAAAGCCGGTGTGGCCGATCATCCGGTGATCGGGGCGAACGGCGAGGCCCTCGACGTGCCAGGTGCGAACCATGGTCTCGCTGGGGTCTGGGTTTGTGAAGAGGCCCGTGCTGCGGATGGTCTCAGTCACGCGCGAGAGCTGGGTGACGGTGGCCACGTAGCAGAGCACCACACCGCCCGGCTTGAGGGCGGCGGCGGCCACCTCGATGCACTCCCAGGGAGCCAGCATGTCGAGAATGACGCGGTCGACGGTGGCGGGCTCGTGGGTCTCGGGCAGAGCGTCGGTGAGGTCGCCGACGGTGACGCTCCAGTTGGTGGGGTCGTAACCCATGAACGCGGCGACATTCTCACGGGCGATGTCTGCGAACTCGTCGCGACGTTCGAACGACGACAGCCGGCCGGTGGGGCCGAGCGCGCGCAGCAACCAGAGCGAGAGGGCTCCGGAGCCGACACCGGCCTCGACCACGGTTGCGCCCGGGAACACATCGGCCTGGGCGAGGATCTGCGCGGCGTCTTTCGGGTAGATGATGGCGGCGCCCCGCGGCATCGACATGACGAAGTCGGTGAGCAGAGGGCGAAGGGCGAGATGCTCGACACCGCTCGAGTTCTCGACGACAGACCCATCGGGCAGGCCGATGAGGTCGTCGTGGTTGATCCAGCCGCGGTGGCTGTGGAAGGTGGCTCCTACGGTGAGGGTGATGCTGTTGAGCTTGCCCTTGGGGCCGGTGAGCTGAACGCGGTCACCGGCACGGAAGGCTCCGCTGAGCTGGGCTGTCATGAGTGGGGGCTTTCGGTGAGGGGTGCAGCGGGCATCCGGTCGCCTGCGCGCTGCAGGGAGTGCGCCTCTGCTAGGTCGGCCACCGTGCGACCGACGAGGGTGGGCCAGAGAACGTGGGCGGGGCTGGTGTCGAGTGAGAGGTAGTGCGGTACGCCGATCGTCGTTATGCCGGCAGCGGCCGACGAGGTGACACCGGCGATGGAGTCCTCGATTCCCACGCAGTCGATCGGGTCGACACCGAGGGCGGCCGCGGCCATGAGGTAGGCCTCGGGGTGTGGCTTCGCGTGGGTGACGCTCTCACCGGAGACGACCAGATCGAACGCATCGAACCCGATGAACGAGCGCACGTGCTCGGCCATGCGGCCGATCGACATGGTGACGAGGGCGGTGGGGATGCCCGCCTCACGGATGGCCGACAGCAGCTCCCTGGCTCCCGGGCGCCACGGCACGCTCACGGTGATCTGCTCCATCACGCGGTCGGTCAGCAGCGAGATCACGGCGTCTTCGGAGAGGGTCACGCCCTTCGCCTGCATGGTCTGGGCGGTGCGCCCGAGCCCGGAGCCGACGAGCTGCAGGGCTTCGTCATGGCTCCAGGTGCCGCCGTACGATTCGATGAGGTCGCTCTGCGCGCTCATCCAGTAGGGCTCGGTGTCGACGAGGGTGCCGTCCATGTCCCACAGAACGGCGGCGGGATACAGTTCAGTCACGGCAAGCCAGCCTACAGGGCACTCCCACCCGCGCCGGGAGCCTGACGGCCTATCCTTGAGGGATCCCCGGTGGAACCGTTTCGCCGGGCTCAAAGTCAGAGGTTCTTCACACGGTGGCAGACTCCAAAGAATTCCTGAGCGGTCGACTGATGGTCGTCGCCTTCGAGGGCTGGAACGATGCGGGCGAGGCGGCTACCGGGGCCGTTCGCGTGCTCAAAGAACAGCTCGACGTCTCACTCATCGCCGAGGTCGACTCCGAAGACTTCTTCGACTACCAGTTCAACCGGCCGACCGCGGGTTTCGACGACGACGGCCAACGCATCCTGGTGTGGCCGACGGCCGAGGTGTACGGGCCTGCCGATGCAGACGAGGGTGACGAGAACCTCGCCGCCGATGCAGGCCTCGACGTGTCGAGCGGCAACACCGGCAACGTGTACCTGCTGATCGGCACAGAGCCCTCGCGCAACTGGCGCCGGTTCACCACCGAAGTGATGCAGGTCGCGGTCGACGCGGGTGTCACCGGAATCGTCTTTCTCGGTGCCATGCTCGCTGACGTGCCGCACACCCGGCCCATCAGTGTCTTCTCGACCAGCGAGAACGCTGCCGTTCGCACCGAGCTCGACCTCGAGCGCAGCACATACGAGGGGCCAGTGGGCATCCTCAGTGTGATCGGCGAGGCCGCCGAGACTCTCGGCATCCCGACGGTCACCGTGTGGGCATCGGTTCCGCACTACGTGCACAACGCCCCGTCGCCCAAGGCTACCCTCGCCCTCATCGACCGGCTCGAAGAACTCATCAACGTGACCATCCCGCGCGGCGACCTGGTCGACGAGGCGTCGGCCTGGGAGACGGGCATCGACGCCCTCGCCGGCGAAGACGAAGAGATGGCCGGCTATATCCAGCAGCTCGAGCAGGCGCGCGACACCGTCGATTCGCCAGAGGCGAGCGGCGAGGCCATCGCACAGGAGTTCGAGCGCTACCTCCGCAAGCGCGGCGGCGATGGGCCCGCCGGCGGCACCGCAGAGCCCTGGCGCTCCCGCGACTGAGTTGCGTTACGGCGCGGTGAGCCGGATGCCCAGCAGGGCGTCGATCGCGTCGACCACCAGGTCGGGCACGGCCGTCGCAGTGTCGAACCAGGCATCGAGTTCGGCGAGGGCGCCAGGTGTGTCGAGGTCGTTCGAAAGGCGTTCGCGGAGGCGCTCGACGAGGGCCGCCGCGTCGGAGTCGGCCGTGCTGGCGTCACCCGATCCGTCGAGCCACGCCGTGTAGCGGGCCAGGCGCCCTGAGGCGACTTCGAGGTCGGCGTCGGTGTACTCCCAGTCACTGCGATAGTGGTGAGCCAGCAGTGCGAGGCGAATGGCGCGGGCATCCACCCCCGCCGCCCGCAACTTCGACACGAGCACGAGGTTGCCGAGCGACTTGCTCATCTTCTCGCCCTCGTAGGCCACCATGCCCGAATGGGCGTGGATGCTCGCGAACGGCTGCCCCGTCAACGCCGTCGCGTGCGCGGCACTGAACTCGTGGTGCGGAAAGATGAGGTCGCTGCCACCGCCCTGCACGGCGAACGACGTGCCCACGTGCTGCAGCGCGATCACCGAACACTCGATGTGCCAGCCCGGACGCCCCGCACCCAGCAGCGACGGCCACGACGGCTCGCCCTCGCGGGCGGCTCGCCAGAGCAGCGGGTCGAGGGGGTCGCGTTTGCCGGGGCGCAGGGGGTCTCCCCCGCGCTCGGCGAAGAGGCTGAGCATCGTGTCTCGGTCGTAGCGGCTCTCGAGGCCAAGAAACCAACTCGTTGCCTGGTCGGCCCGGCGGGAATCGAAGTAGAGGTCGCTGTCGCCCGGCGTCTGTGCATCGGGGGTCTCGACCGTGTAGGCGAAACCCTGGGCGAGCAGGGCTGCTGCTGCGTCGGAGACCTCGTCGATGACCTCGGTGACGGCGATGTAGTGCTGCGGTGCGATGACGCGAAGCGCCACCATGTCGCCGCGGAACAGATCGGTCTGCGAGGCGGCGAGTTCACGCCAGTCGACGCCCGTGGCCGCCGCGCGCTCAAGCAGAGGGTCATCGATGTCGGTGACGTTCTGTGCGTAGTTCACGGTGAGACCGGCGTCACGCCAGAGGCGGTTCAGCGTGTCGAAGGCGAGGTACGTCGACGCGTGGCCGAGGTGCGTGGCGTCGTACGGCGTGATGCCGCAGACGTACAGTCCAGCGGTGCCGTCGGTACCGGGAGCGGGTTCGACCGTACCCGTCGCTTGGTTGAAGAGGCGCGGAACGGGGCCGGGGCCCGGTAGCGCTGGAACGTCGGGTGAGCGCCAGGAATGCACTCTCAAACTCTAACGGCCCGGCGGCGGGCGGCCGAACCGCGGGGTGCTCTGCCGAGCTCGCTACGCCGCGATCGTGTTCGTCGCGAGCAGCACCATCAGCACGATACCGAGGGCCACGCGGTAGACGACGAACGGCAGAAAGCTGTGCCGGGAGATGTAGTTCATGAAGAACGCAATGACCACGAGCCCCACCACGAAGGCCACGACGGTGGCCACGGCGGTTTCGGCTCCGTTGAAGATCTCCGGCGTGCATCCGGCCAGCGCGCTGGTGCAGGGGTCTTTCACCGATTTGTAGAGCTGGAAGAGCCCGCTGCCGAACACGGCCGGCATGGCGAGCAGAAACGAGTACCGCGCGGCGGCCTTGCGTTCGTAGCCCATGAACAGCCCGGCGGTGATGGTGCCACCCGAGCGGGAGACGCCCGGAATGAGGGCGAGTGCCTGGGCAAGCCCGTAGACGACGCCGTGCGGGTAGGTGAGGTCTTTCAGGCGACGCTTCTTGGCACCCACGGCGTCGGCGATGCCGAGCAGGATTCCGAAGACGATGAGGGTGACCGCGACGATCCACAGCGAACGCAGCGTCGTTTCGATGGCGTTCTGAAAGATGAGCCCGAGAATGACGATGGGCAGAGACCCGATGATGATGAGCCAGCCCATGCGGGCATCCGGATCACTGCGGGGAATGCGACCGAAGAGGGCTTTCACCCATCGCGACACGATGCGCACCACGTCGCGCCAGAAGAACACCAGAACGGCTGCCTCTGTGCCCAGCTGGATGATCGCGGTGAAGGCCGCGCCCGGGTCGCCGCCGGCTCCGATGAGCTCGCCCACGATCTTCACGTGCGCGCTCGAGGAGATGGGCAGAAATTCTGTCAAGCCTTGAACGAGACCCAGAATGATCGCTTGGAGAAGTTGCATTGCTCTCTTTCAGTACCGCAGCAGAAGGTCGGTCAGAACATCTGTGCCAAACACTAGTGCGTTCAGCGGCACCCTCTCGTCAACCCCGTGGAAGAGCGCCGGAAAGTCGAGATCAGGCGGCAGCTGCAGGGGTGCGAAGCCGTAACCCTTGATTCCGAGCATGCTGAGCGCCTTGTTGTCGGTGCCCGCCGAGAGCAGATAGGGCAGCACTTCTGCGCCAGGATCGAGCTTCTGCAGGCTGGCGATCATCTGGTCGACGAGCGGCCCGGTGAAGTCGGTCTCGAGGCCCACATCTTGGTGCATGACCTCCACGTCGACGTAGGGCCCGGCCAGTTCGCGGATGCGCGCCATCACCTCGACCTCGTCGCCGGGCAGCACGCGCACGTCGACGAGCGCCTCTGCGCGATCGGGAATGACGTTGACCTTGTAGCCGCCGCTCAGCAGCGTGGGATTCGTGGTCGCCCGCAGCGTCGCCGAGATGAAGCGCGACGCTGTTCCGGTGGCGATGGCGAGCTCTTCGGCTGACACCTGCTTCGGATCGTGGCCGAGAATGGCGGCCACGCTGTCGAGCAGCTGGCGGGTGGTCTTCGTGAGTTTGACCGGCCACTCCTGGCTGCCGATGCGGGCGACAGCGCCGGCGAGGCGCGTCACGGCGTTCTCGTCGTTGATCTGCGAACCGTGACCGGCCCTGCCTCGGGCGACGAGCTTGATCCAGATGAGTGCTTTCTCGCCGGTCTGCACCAGGTATGCGCGCTGCCCGCCGAGGTCGATCGAGTACCCACCCACTTCGCTGATGGCCTCTGTCGCGCCCTCGAAGACGTCTGGATGCTCGCGCACCATGAAATGCGACCCGAACACTCCCCCGGCCTCCTCGTCGGCGAAGAACGCCACCACGAGGTCGCGCGCCGGCTGCCGGCCGCTGCCGAGGATCTCCCCGAGAGCGGTGAGGATCATGGCATCCATGTTCTTCATGTCGACGGCGCCTCGACCCCAGACCATCCCGTCGCGGATCTCGCCACCGAACGGGTCGACCGACCAGTCGTCGGCCATGGCGGGAACCACGTCGAGGTGGCCGTGCACGACGAGGGCCGGTGCGTCACGGTTGGAGCCTTCGACCCGCGCCAGCACACTCGTGCGGCCGGGAGCCGCGTCGTACAGGGTCGGGCTGAGGCCGAGGGCCCGCAGTTCTGCCTCAACGTATTCGGCCGCGATGGTCTCGCCGTTCGACTTGCCATCGCCGTAATTGCTGGTGTCGAAGCGAATCAGGTCACGGGTGATGTGGGCGGTGCGGTCTAGCGGAGTTTCGCTCGTCGACGTCATGCCTTCACGCTACCGGCAGCGCGAGCGTGGCATGTGCGTTTGGTGGCTTCGGTTCCGTGCTATCGTCTTACCTTGTTGTGCAGAGATGCTCACACCTGTCCGGGTGGCGGAAATGGTAGACGCGCTAGCTTGAGGTGCTAGTGCCTGTTATGGGCGTAGGGGTTCAAGTCCCCTTTCGGACACACTGGTTGAGACAGTGAAAAGAACAAAAGCAGAAAAAAAGAACGGGATCTGGCAGAGAATGCCGGGTCCCGTTCTTCTTTTGCCCATTGCTGGGGTACAGTGTTATCTGAAGTTGCTGTGCCTCGCAGTTCTGAACGCTCGCGGCCAAGCCCCGTTGCCCATTGCGCTTGAATGATGGATGACAGGCACCGCGCTATCAGGTCCCGGCAGTCGGGGCTAAATAGAACGCTCCTGGAGGAGTTTTAAAATGGCAATTGGTACCGTTAAATGGTTTAACGCTGAAAAAGGCTTCGGCTTCATCGCTCCCGAAGATGGCAGCCCCGACGTGTTCGCGCACTACTCGGCTATCGCTTCGAACGGCTACAAGTCGCTCGACGAGAACCAGCGCGTGGAGTTCGACGTGACTCAGGGCCCGAAGGGCCCGCAGGCGGAGAACATCCGTTCGCTTTAATCCTTCTTGAAGCTCGGTTGGGCTTCATGGATTAGATATTTTGAGTGAAGAACCCCTCGGCGGCAACGCCGGGGGGTTCTTTGTTTAAGCTGGAGTCATGACAGACGAAGCCGGCACCAGCCCAGAGAACCCCCTCGACAACGACGCCGAGTGGGTGAGAGAACAGATCGTCGAATATCTCGCGACCGACGGCGAGAAGCCGGTCTTCGCGAACGGCGCTCCCCTGCTGCTGCTCACCACCAAGGGCCGTAAATCGGGCGTGTGGCGCCGCACGGCACTCATCCATGGCGAAGACGACGGCCGCCAGATTATCGTCGCCTCGCTCGGTGGGGCTCCGAAGCATCCGGTGTGGTACCTCAATCTCGTCGAGAACCCCGAGGTGTACCTGCAGGTCAAGGCTGAACGTTTTCACGGTGTCGCCCGCACGGCGACCGCCGACGAGAAGCCGGCGCTGTGGCAGAAGATGGTCGAGATCTATCCCGACTACGCCGAGTACCAGGTGAAGACCGACCGCGACATTCCCGTGGTGATCATCGACCGCGTGTCGTGAGCGAGCTGCCCCGTTCCGTTCAGAGTCGGCTCGCCACGTGGTTCGACGACGGCAGCGTGGTCGCCCCTTCGGTGAACTACGCGGTCTTCGACCGCTCGGGAGTGCTGTTCGCTCACGGGCGGGGCGAGTTCCAGCTAGACGGGCATAGGCGTGCGCCCGGTGCCGACACGGTGTACCGCATCGCGTCGATGTCGAAGAGCTTTCTGGCCGCGGCGATACTGGTACTCGAAGAACAGGGGCTGCTGAGCCTCAGTGACAGGGTGGGCATCCATCTGCCCGAATTCGCCGACCCCGTCGACCGGTTCGGCGCGCCGCTGCCCGTGACCCTCGAGATGCTGCTCAGCAACGCATCGGGCCTGCCCGAAGACAACGGCTGGGCCGACGACGAGCTCGCCCTCAGCCGCGATGACTTCGTCGCCATCGTGGCCGAAGGGCTTCGCTTCGCGGGAGTACCGGGTGACGGGTACCAGTATTCGAACATCGGGTTCTGGATGCTCGGGGTGGTCGTCGAGAACGTCACCGGCCAGCCGTTCGCCGAGTTCGCCCGGGATGCCCTGCTGACCCCGCTCGGACTGAACGACACCCACTACGACGCCGATGCCTATCCCTCAGGCGAGAACGCCCCCTTTCTCGCCCACGGCTACTCGACGTTCGACGAGGGCGTCACCTGGAACGAGCGCCCCGTGGTCGGCACGGGCATCGGTGGCTGCGCGGCGAGCATGTTCAGCACCGTCGGCGACATCGCGCGCTGGAGCGCGTGGCTCTCGAGCGCGTTCGACACGCCGGGCGCTCTCACGAATCGTGACAACATTCTCTCGCGGGCGTCGCGTCGGCGCATGCAGCGCGCTCATACCGCCACCCCGGCCCCGGTCGACCGCCCGCACGGCGAGCACATCGAGGGCGCGGGGTACGGGCTGGGGCTGAACATCGAGCACGATCGGCGTTTCGGCGTGATTGCGCAGCACTCGGGCGGGCTTCCCGGATGGTCGTCGAACATGCGCTGGCACACAGAATCCGGCCTCGGGGTCGTCGTCTTCGCCAACGCGAACGGTGCGAAGCCGTCGGCTGCGGCTGCCGCGATGCTGCGCTTCGTTCTGGAGTCTCTCGACGTTCCCGCGCAGCAGATCACCCTTTGGCCCGAAACCCTGCACGCCGCCGCGGCCATCGACGCCGCCCTTCGGGGCTCGGGCCGCATGGCCGATGCCGCAACAGGGCCCGGGGTGATCTTCAGCCGAAACCTGCTGAGCGATGTGCCGTCTGAGGTGCGCGACGCGCGGCTTGCGGCGAGCATCGCCGAGATCGGTGGTCTGGCGGGCGACGCCGAGACGCAGGGGCTCGAGCAACGGATGCTGTGGAGCGTGTCGCCCGCCCACCTCGCGTGGAGCATCCGGGGCCGAAGCGGCAGTCTCGAGTGCCGCGTCGAGCTGACGCCCACTGCTCCCCCGATGGTGCAGCGCCTCGAGGTGGTGGTGGCAGTTGCAACGCCGTCAGCCGCGGCGTCACGTGACGAGAACCCGTCGGTGCAGAAGCACTACGTGCCGCTCTCCCCTGAGCGTGAGACGGCCGAGCGCCTCCTGTAGTGGCGCCGCCGGCTCAGAAGCCGGTGGGCTCGTGCGGGGTGTAGGGCGCCTCGAGAGCGGCGAGTTCGTCGGCGCTGAGGGTGAGGTCGACCGAGGCCACGGCGTCGTCGAGGTGCTGCTGCTTGGTGGCACCGACGATGGGCGAGGTCACGGCGGGCTGCTGCCGCACCCAGGCCAAGGCCACCTGGGCCCGGGAGATGCCGCGGTTCAGGGCGACGGTACCGACGGCATCCGCGATCTGGTGGTCGACGTCTTCGGTGCCGGCGTAGACGCGTGCGCTCACGTTGTCGGTGTCGTCGCGCGTGCTCGACTCGCCCCAGGGGCGGGTGAGGCGGCCGCGGGCCAGGGGGCTCCACGGCAGAACGCCCACGCCCTGGTCGAGGCAGAACGGGTGCATCTCGCGTTCTTCTTCGCGCTGGATGAGGTTGTAGTGGTCTTGCATCGACACGAAACGCGTGAAGCCGCCGAGGTCGGCGGTGTACTGGGCCTTCGCGAACTGCCAGGCGAACATCGACGAGGCACCGATGTAGCGCGCCTTGCCGGCCTTCACGATGTCGTGCAGCGCCTCCATGGTCTCCTCGATCGGCACCGTGTCGTCCCACCGGTGGATCTGGTAGAGGTCGACATAGTCGGTGCCGAGGCGCTTCAGGCTCGCGTCGATCTGGTTCATGATGTGCACGCGTGAGAGCCCGCCGCCATTCGGCCCGGGGCGCATCGTGCCGTGCACCTTGGTGGCGATGACGACGTCTTCGCGCGAGGCGAAGTCGGCCAGCGCGCGGCCCACGAACTCTTCACTGGTGCCGTCAGAATAGACGTTCGCCGTGTCGAACGTGGTGATACCCATTTCGAGGGCCTTCCGGATGAACGGGCGGCTGGTCTCCTCATCGAGGGTCCAGTCGTGGTTGCCCCGCTCCGCGGTGCCGTAGCTCATGCAGCCGAGCGTGATGGCCGAGACCTCGAGACCGCTTGAGCCGAGTTTCAGGTACTTCATTGTGTGACCTTTCGTGAGTCGTGCATCAGTGGCTGCCCATCCATTTGCGTACCAGGGCGATGCGGGCCTGCAGCTGGGTGACAGAGGCCTGTGCGACGGCAGGCCCCCCGCAGACACGGCGGAGTTCGGCGTGGATGAGCCCGTGGGGTTCACCCGCTGTCTTCGACCAGATGCCCACCACGGTGTTCAAGAGGGAGCGCTGCTCCTTGAGGGTTCGGTAAAGCGGAGCGGCCGGTGCGGCATCCGGAGTCTCGACGACGGGCGCCTGGTAGCCCGGCTCGATCTTGCGTTTGGCCTGGCGGGCTTGCCGGTGCTGCAGCAGTTCCCGTACCTGGTCGGGTTCGAGCAGGCCGGGAATACCGATGAAGTCGAGCTCTTCGTCGCTGCCGCCGATGGCCTCTTCGCCGAACTCGTCGCCCTCGAACATGACCCGGTCGAAGGTGGCGTGGGAGGAGAGCGGTTCGAAGCTGAACTCCTGCTGTAACGCTTCGGAGGCCTTCTCCTGGCGGTTCGCCGCGTCCATCATGTCTTCTTCTGGCGCGAACATATCGACCTCGGGGTCGCCGGTCTCACGGCGGTCGAGGGCATGGTCTCGTTCGAGTTCCATCGCGCTGGCCAGCGCCATCAGCGACGGCACGTTCGGCAGGAAGATGGAGGCGAGTTCGCCGCGGCGACGGGCGCGCACGAAGCGGCCGATGGCCTGGGCGAAGTAGAGCGGGGTGGCGGCAGAGGTGGCGTAGACGCCCACCGAGAGGCGCGGAATGTCGACGCCTTCAGACACCATGCGCACGGCGACCATCCAGCGCCTGGTCGAGTTCGAGAACTCTTCGATGCGGTCGCTGGCCTCCTTCTCGTCAGAGAGCACAACGGTGACGGGCTGGCCTGACAGAGTCTCGAGCAGCTCGGCGTACGCCCGCGCGGTGTAGTGGTCGGTCGCGATGACGAGGCCACCCGCATCCGGAACCGACTGCCGCACTTCGGTGAGACGTCGGTCGGCGGCCTTCAGAACGGAAGGAATCCACTCGCCCTTGGGGTCGAGCGCCGTGCGCCAGGCCTGCGACGTGATGTCTTTGGTGTTGCCCTCGCCGAGGCGGGCTTCCATCTCTTCACCCGCACCGTCGCGCCAGCGCATCTGCCCGGCGTAGACCATGAAGAGCACCGGGCGCACGACGCCGTCGGCCAGCGCGCGGCCGTAGCCGTAGTTGTAATCGGTCTGCGAGGTGCGGATGCCATGCTCGTCGGGCAGGTAGCTTACAAACGGAATGGGCGCGGTGTCAGAGCGAAACGGCGTGCCTGTGAGCGACAAGCGCCGCGTGGCGGGCGCGAAAGCTTCGCGAATGGCATCCCCCCAGCTGAGCGCGTCGCCGCCGTGGTGAACCTCGTCGAGAATGACGAGCGTGCGGCCGCTCAGCGTGAGGTCGCGGTGCACTTCGGCGCGCGTGGCGACCTGTGCGTAGGTCACGACGGCGCCGTGGTAATGCCGACCGTGGGTGCCGTGCGCGTTCTTGAACATGGGGTCGAGCCGGATGCCCGCCCGATGCGCCGCGTCAGCCCACTGTTTCTTCAGGTGCTCGGTGGGCGCCACGACAGTGACGCGGTCGATGGTCTTGCGGGCGAGAAGTTCGGCCGCAAGACGCAGTGCGAACGTGGTCTTGCCGGCGCCCGGCGTCGCGGCGGCGAGAAAGTCGCGCGGCTCGTGTTCGAAGTAGGCGGTGAGGGCCTCTGACTGCCAGGCACGCAGTTTTCCGGCGGTACCCCACGCTGCGCGCTCGGGAAACGACGGAGAGAGGTGCTCGGCCGCAGAGGTTCCGACAGGGTGTCCGGAGGAGAGAGGCAGAGTAGTCACTGACCAAGACTTTACCCGCTCGCCGCGTGACGCGCCCAAGCCGCGCGCGCTTGCGTGTGATCAGCCGGGTCTTCGAGCTACCGGGGCGTCACCGAGGGCCACAGCCAGGTCTCACCGCCGTCGTCGAGGGCCGTTTTTCTGAACAGCATGACGACAGAACGTGCGCCAGAGACGTCGCTCGCGCCTGGCTGTCGCGGAACGCGGGCCGATCGGTTAGCGTCGGGTCACGGGCTAGGAAGCTTGATCACCTAGGGTTCAGGTGTGGTTACGCGGCGGGGTCCTCGAGTGGTCGTACCGGATGTCGTCGGCCTGGCGTTCGAGGATGCCCGGCTGGTCGCGTTCAGCGCGAGCGTGGCGTTGGCGCAGCCTGATGCCGATGGCCCGCCGGTGTCTGCTTTGGCGTGGAAGAAGAACCTGACGGTTGTGGGCCAAGAGCCTGCCGCGGGAGCCAGCGTGTTCGAGTGGGATTCTGTGGTCGTCTGGTTCGATGACCCCGAGCCGTCGACGTCTGAGAACGACGACGGGCAGCCGAGCAGCAGTCGTGGGCCCGGTAGGCGCACACCAGCGCGCCCATGGTGAAGACGAAGTCCAGGGTACCCACCACCCGTGTCGTCTGCGCCGACCAGAATGGGTGCATGAGCGATACAGCGGCGTGGAGCCGCGTCGACCTGACGCTGCCGGCGCGCCAGCCGTTCGACGGCGCCGGCGTGATGCGGTTTCTGGCGGTGCACGCCGTGAAAGGGGTCGAAACCTACTCGGCGGGCACGTACCGGCGCACCCTGAGGCTCCCCCAGGGCCGCGCAGTCGTGGCCGTTCGGCTGGCAGCGCCCTCGCCGAGCGCCGAGCCAGCCGGGCCCGTGAGTCCCGCCGGCATCGAGTGCACGCTCTGGCTCGAGCACGGTGCCGACGTGGCCGAAGCCGAGGTGCGGCTCGCCGGGCTGTTCGACGTGCAGGCCGACGCTCAGGCCATCGATGGGGTGCTCGGTCGGGTGGCAGAACTTCGAGGCTCCCTTGCGGCTGCCCCGGGCATACGAGTGCCCGGCTCGGTGGATGCCCATGAAACTCTCTTTCGCACCCTCATTGGTCAGCAGGTCTCGGTCACAGCGGCGCGAACCGTGCAGGGTCGCCTCGCCGCGGCGCTCGGCGACGAGCTCACCCTCGGTGGTACGCCCAGCGTCGGTGACGAACCCAGCGTCGATGCGGGGCAGCTCGCGCCAGGGGTGTGGCGGTTCTTCCCCACGGCCGAACAGTTCGCGGCGGGCGGGGCCGCTGAACTGCGGGGGCCACCGCGTCGGGTGCAGACGATTCTCGAGGTGGCGGAGGCGTTGGCCGAGGGGCGGCTTGTCATTGACGCAAGCTCAACAGACGCGACGCTCACTCAGACCGAACTGACCGAGCGGCTCGTGGCGATGCCCGGCATCGGTCCGTGGACGGCCGGGTACGTCGCGATGCGGGTGCTCGGCGCGCCGGATGCGCTGCTCGACGGCGACCTCGCGCTCCGCGCGGGCGCGGCCGAGCTCGGGCTCCCGGGCGAACGTCGAGAGCTCGTGCGGTTCGCCGAGCGAGTCGCCCCGTGGCGCAGCTATTTCGGCATGCACCTCTGGCGGGAGGCCGTCGCGCGCCTCGCTGCAGGCACCTGACCGCGGCCACGGGTGCCACGGACGCAGGGGCTGACCCCCGCGCGACCGTGAGTAGGCTGAAAGGGAAGCGATTTCGAAGGAGCGTCAGCCATGACCGAATCTCACCCGTGGCGTCGATATGTCGCCCTCGGTGACTCGTTCACCGAGGGAATAGGCGACCCAGAGCCCGCGAGCCCCGGTGGACACCGCGGCTGGGCCGACCGTGTCGCCGAGGTGTTGAGCGCCCAGGCCGACGGCGACTTCGCATATGCCAACTTCGCCATTCGGGGGCGGCTCATTCGCCAGATCCTCGACGAGCAGGTCGAGCCGGCGCTCGCCCTGAAGCCCGACCTCATCACGATCTCGGCCGGCGGCAACGACGTCATCCGCCCTGGCACCGACCCCGATGTCATCGCCGCCCAGTTCGACGCCGGCATCGCCGAGCTGAAACGCGACGGCGCCACCATCGTCATGTTCACCGGAACCGACGTGGGATTCTCCCCCGTGTTCCGCGGCATCCGCGGCAAAGTGGCCATCTACAACGAGAACATCCGCGCCATCGCCGCCCGTCACGACTGCATCGTGGCCGATCAGTGGGGGCTCTCTGCGATTCAGGATGCCCGCATGTGGGCCCCCGACCGCCTTCACTTGAACGCGCTGGGCCACCACGAGGTCGCGCGGCTCGTGCTCGCCGCACTGAATGTGCCGAACGACCTGCAGCCGAACAAGCCCGAACCGCTTCCGGCCTCCAGCTGGCGCCAGGCCCGGAGCGAAGACCTCGTCTGGGCGCGCCAGTTCTTCGTGCCGTGGGTGCTCCGCCGCGTGCGTCACCAGTCATCGGGCGACGGCGTGTCGCCGAAGCGGCCCGACGCCATCCCGATCGGCGCGCACTCCCCCGACCTCACCTGACGGCGCCCGGGTCGCGGTGCGCTCGACCGGGCCCGCTTCCCGCAGCGGCAGTCGAACGCGCCAGATCAGACCCGCAGTGACCAGAGCGCCACGGCGGTCGCCGACGCCACGTTCAGCGAGTCGACCCCGTGCAGCATCGGGATCGTCACCACCGTGTCGGCGACCTCGAGCGCTGCCCTGCTCAGCCCGTCGCCTTCGGTGCCCATGACCAGCGCGATGCGCTCGGGCGGGTCGGCCGCGAACGCGTCGAGCGTCACCGCGTCGTCGCTGAGCGCCAGCGCCGCGATCGTGAACCCCAGCCCGTGCAGAAGCGGTGCGGCTTCGCTCCATTCGGGCAGCCTGCTCCACGGCACCTGCAGCACGGTTCCCATCGAGACCCGAACGCTGCGCCGGTACAGCGGGTCGGCGCACCTCGGCGTGATGAGCACCGCGTCGGCCCCGAGCCCCGCCACCGAACGAAAGATGGCGCCGACATTGGTGTGGTCGACGATGTCTTCGAGAATCACGACCCGTCGGGCATCCCGAACCAGCGATTCGACCGAGGGCAGCTCTGGCCGGTGCATCGAGGCCAGGGCTCCGCGGTGCAGGTTGAAGCCCGTGAGGCTCTCGAGCAGCTCAGAGCTACCGACGAAAATGGGCACGTCTGGCGCGACCAGGCTCTGGATGCCCGCCACCCACTTCGCCTCGCAGAGTACCGATCGCGGCTGATGCCCCGCCCCGAGCGCCCGCTCGATGACTTTCGCCGACTCGGCGATGTAGAGCCCACCCTCGGGTTCGCTGACCCGCCGCAGGGCGACATCGGTCAGACCTCGGTAGTCGGCGAGCAGGGGGCTGGCCAGAAGCGAATCGGCGAGATCGGTGAGGGGTATGACGGGCACAAAACACCACTCTGCCAGTGCGACGAAACAAAACGGAAAACTGGGCCTTCTAGACTCAATGTCAGAAGTGTCGATTGGGACTGAGGAGGTGTGCCGTGTCTGACAGCGTTCTCTCCCTGACGGCGATCGACGAGGTGGCCGATATTCTTCGCGGCAAAAGCACGGTTGTGCTCACCGGTGCCGGGGTAAGCACAGACTCGGGTATCCCCGACTACCGCGGCGAAGGTGCGCCCAAACGCAACCCGATGACGTTCGACCAGTTCAGTTCGAGTGCCGACTACCGAAAGCGCTACTGGGCCGGCAGCCACCTCGGTTACAAGCTCTTTGCCGCGGCATCGCCGAACAGCGGCCATGTGACACTGGCCGAACTCGAGGCCGCCGGGGTCATCAACGGGGTCATCACGCAGAACGTCGACGGCCTGCACGTGCGCGCCGGGTCGAACCGCGTGGTCGACCTGCACGGCTCGATGGACAGGGTGCGGTGCCTGCGTTGCGGCCAGATGTTCGCCCGCGACGCCCTTGCCGAGCAGATCGACAAAGCGAATCCGTGGATCACAGAGCCTGACGCCGTGACAGTGAACCCCGACGGAGACGCCGAGGTTCTGAACTGGGCGGAGTTCGTGGTTCCCGAGTGCTCAGTGTGCGGCGGCGTGTTGAAGCCCGACGTGGTGTTCTTCGGTGAGTTCATTCCGAAAGAGCGCTTCAGCGAGGCGAGCGACCTGGTTCGGGCATCCGGTGCCCTGATCATTGCGGGGTCGTCGTTGGTGGTCAACTCGGGAATTCGTCTGCTCGAGCAGGCTCGGCGTCGACGCTTGCCGGTGATCATCATCAATCGGGGCATCACCAAGGGCGATTCGCGCGCAACTGTTAAGCTCGATACAGGAACATCGGAGACGCTCGCGGCCCTCGCCGCACGGCTCATCGTCTGACGTGAAGGGCCCGAACCGACCATGACGTACCTCGCGCTCGTTCGGCACGGCCAGACCGACTGGAACCTTCAGAAACGCATCCAGGGCAGCACCGACATTCCGTTGAACGCCACGGGCCGCGCGCAGGCCCTCGACACCGCGAGTTTTCTTGCCGGCGGCGACTGGGATGCTGTACTCACGAGCCCGCTCGGCCGGGCCCGTGAGACGGCCCAGATCATTGCCACGTCACTCAGCCTGCCGTCACCCCAGCCCGTCGCCGGCCTCGTCGAGCGGCGTTACGGCGAGGCAGAGGGGCTCGACTTCGAAGAGCTGCACGAACGGTTTCCCGGCCAGTCGCACGTTCCCGGCCGCGAGACCCACCGCCAGGTGCGGGAGCGGGTTCACGTGGCGCTCATCGAGGCGGCAGAGGCCCGCCCGGGCCAGCAGCTCATCGTCGTCTGCCACGGCGGCGTCATCAGCTCCCTCGTACGCTACGCCACCGACGGCGGTCGCCCACGCGAAGACGAACGCATTCCGAACGGTTCGGTGCACTACTTCAGTTACATCGATGGCGTGCTGAGGCTCGACGAGTTCAACGGCGAGCCGGTGAACCAGCTAGCCCTTCGAGCAGCGCCAGAAGAGCCGTCGCTGACGCCGCCCAGCTGAACTTCTTCGCCTGCCGCCGGGAGGCGAGCGAGCGCGAGAGCCACTCCTGCGGGTCTTCGAGGCGCCTGACGGCCGCGGCCAGCGCAGCCGGGTTCTTCGCGTCGAAGTAGAGCCCGGCGTCGGCCCCGATCTCGCGGAACACCGCGATGTCGCTCACCACGACGGGGGTGCCGCGCCCCATCGACTCCACGAGCGGAATGCCGAAGCCCTCTTCGAGGGAGGCCGTGACGAGGGCGGTGGCGTGGTCGAGGGCGGCGAGGTACTCGGCGTCGGAGGCGCCGTCGTGGAAGATGAGCCGGGCATCCGGAGCCAGCGCCTGAAGGCGAGCCCGGTCGTCATCACGCACGGAGCTCATGAGGTGCAGCTCGTAGCCCTCGAGCAGCGGCAGGGCCCGCACGAGGGTCTCGACGTTCTTGTAGGGCATGAACGAGCCCATGTAGACAAGCGATTTGGCGCTCGAGCGCGCGACCGGGCCGCCGCTCGCGCCGGTGGGCAGGCTCTCGGCGTCGAGAACGTCGGCGGCGTTGCTCACGACGACGACGGGTTTCGAGGTGAGGTGGTGCTCGGCGACGAGCGCTTCGGTGGTGTGCGACACGGTGACAACGGCATCGGCCCGGTTCAGCAGCAGCCGCTGGGGCCACCAGGCGAGGTGGTAGAGCCGCCAGAGGGCGCGCAGCGGCCAGGCGAACTCGCGCGGCGGCGTGGGGTTCGAGTAGTAGATGAGGTCGTGCACGGTGAGGGCGAGCGGGTATTTGCGGCCGAAGGTTCCCATGGTCTGCATCGGGGTGAAGACCACGTCGGGCTTCAGCTGGTTGACCTGGCGCGCCACGAACAGCTCGAGCGGGCTCGTCGGCGAGCTCGCGAGCTGCCAGGGCAGGTCGGGCAGCAGTTCGAGCTGTCGCTCGTCGCTGATCAACATGGTGACGGGGTGCAGCTCAGCGAGAGCGGTGACGAGGCCGGCGGTGTACCGGCTGATGCCGTCGTGCCGGCCGATGCGGGTGTAGCGGCAGTCGAAGACGATCTTCAGGGGGGCGCCGTGGGTGCCTGAGCCTCTGGGGGTCGAATCTGAAGCGGCGGTCACCGGAGTGCCTCCTGCTTCTTCAGAAACGCTTCGATGGCGGCGGCGGCCTCGGCCGGCCGCTCGTAGTGCACGAGGTGACCCACGCCCGGAAGCACCACGAGTTCGGCGTTCGGCAGCAGCGTCACGAGGCGCTCCTGGGCGGCCACGGGTGTGATGTCGTCGCGGTCGGCGGCCACGAGCAGGGTGGGCAGGGTGTTCTTCTTCGCGTACTCGGACACGTCGTTGCTCACGGAGGCCTCGAACGCCTCGAGCACCACATCGCGGTTCGAGAATGCGCCGAAGAACTGGTCGTGCTGGCTGTGGATCCAGCGGCGAAGGCCCTTGTCTCTCGTCTTCGCCATGGTCACGCTCATAATGCGGGTCACCGCACCGAGCCGCAGCCACGCGAAACCGGGTTTCGTCGGCAGCCACGCGCCCATCTTGTAGTAGAACACCGCCAGCCGGGTCAGGATGCCCCGGGGGCCCGACAGCGCAGGCGCGGCTATCGGGTTCACGAGTACGACCGCGTCGGGCGAGAGCCCCTTCGCCGCCGCCGCCGACACGATGATCGAACCGAACGAATGGCCGAGGATCACGAGATGGCCGGCGGGCTTCTGTGCCGGGGGCTCTGCCTCCCCCGCACGCTCGGTGAGCGTCGTCACCAGCTCGGTCAGCCACGCTGAGTAGCCGTCGATGTCATGCGCCACCCCGAGCGGCGTCGAGATGCCGAAGCCCGGCAGATCGGGCAGCACCACGCGGTAGCCGGGCAGCTGCGCCACGATGGGCTCGAGCCCGTGGTGGTCACCCCGAAAACCGTGCACCATGACGATGGTGGTGTGGGCGTCGGCGGGGCCGTAGATCCAGAGCGCGGTGGTGCCGCCGGCGACCTCGATGCTCCGCTGGGTGAGCGGAATCAGAGCGAGCTGGGCGGCGTAGGGCGAGGGGGGAAGCATCGCGGTCAAGTTTAGGTCGAACATCCGGAAGCCTGCTGGTACTGACCCGTCGTGTTTCACAACTGAACTCACGGGTGGCTGCACTAGCGTAGAAAGCGGGTCTCGTCGGCCCTCATCCCGCCACCAGGAAGGCCTCCCGTGAGCTTTACTGCACCCATCCAGCTGCCCGGTCTCACCCTCGACCCCCAGTGGTTTCGCCGCTCGGTGTTCTATGAGGTGATGATCAGGTCGTTCGTCGATTCGAACGGCGATGGGTCGGGCGACATCGCTGGGCTGGTGTCGAAACTCGACTATCTGCAATGGCTCGGAATCGACGGGCTGTGGCTGCCGCCGTTCTTCGACTCACCCCTTCGCGACGGCGGCTACGACATCTCCGACTACCGGGCGATTCTGCCCGAGTTCGGCTCGATCGACGAGTTTCGCGACCTCGTCACGAAGGCCCACGAGCGCAACATGCGCATCGTCATCGACCTGCCCCTGAACCACACGTCAGATGCCCACGACTGGTTCCAGCAGTCCCGGGCAGACCCCGATGGGCCCTACGGCGACTTCTACGTGTGGAGCGACACCGACAAGAAGTACGAAGACATTCGCATCATCTTCGTCGACACCGAAGAGTCGAACTGGTCGTTCGACCCCGTTCGCCGCCAGTTCTTCTGGCACCGCTTCTTCTCGCACCAGCCCGACCTCAACTACGAGAACCCGGCCGTGCACGAGGCCATGTTCGAGATCGTGCGATTCTGGCTCGACCTCGGGGTCGACGGTTTCAGGCTGGATGCCATCCCGTACCTCTACGAGAGCGAGGAGGGCAACGGAGAAGGCGAGCCGAAGACGCACGAGTTCGTGGCGAAGCTCCGCAAGATGGTCGATCGCGAATACCCCGGCCGCATCATGATCGCCGAAGCAAACCAGTGGCCGCGGGAGGTCGCCGCGTTCTTCGGCAGCGAAGACGAGCCTGAGTGCCACATGGCGTTCGACTTCCCGGTGATGCCCCGCATCTTCTACTCGCTTCGTTCGCAGACAGCCGGTGAGCTCATCCGGGTGCTCTCCGAAGTCACCGAGATTCCCGAGGGTGCCGGCTGGGGCGTGTTTCTTCGCAACCACGACGAGCTGACGCTAGAGATGGTGTCGGAGGAGTACAGACAGGCCATGTACGGCTGGTACGCCTACGACCCGCGCATGCGCGCCAACATTGGTATTCGCCGTCGCCTCGCTCCCCTGCTCGACAACTCGCGGGCCGAGCTCGAACTCGCCCACGCGCTGCTCTTCTCGCTCTCCGGCTCTCCCTTCCTGTACTACGGCGACGAGATCGGCATGGGCGACAACATCTGGTTGCCCGACCGCGACTCCTCCCGCACGCCCATGCAGTGGACCCCCGACCGCAACGCCGGATTCTCCACCGCCGACCCCGGCAAGCTCTTTCTGCCTGTGGTGCAGTCGCTGGTCTACAACTACGCCCTGGTCAACGTCGAGTCGCAGTTGGCGCAGTCGCGCTCGATGCTGCACTGGGTGCGCAATGTGATCCACGTGCGAAAGGCGCACCCGGCCTTCGGGCTCGGCTCGCTCGCGGTGGTGCCCACCAACCACGAGTCGGTGCTGTCGTTCGTGCGGTCGTATGCCGGGTCATCCACCCAGTGGGGCGACGCGCCCGAGCGCATTCTCTGCGTCTTCAGTTTTGCCCACAACCCCGTTTCGGTCACCCTCTCGTTGCTCGAGTTCGCCGGGCGCCGCCTCAACGACCTGTTCGGTGGGGCAGAATTCCCCACCATCGGCGACGACGGCAGCGTGACGCTGACGCTCGGTACGCAGAGCTTCTACTGGCTGCACATCGGGCAGGCGGGGGCAGACGTCTACTAGGGTCTGCAGGGCTCGTGCGGGTCTCATGCGGCCCCTGTGCGCGCGGGCTCCGAGCCGGCGTCAGAGGTTCGCCGTAGAGTTTGCTGTGTGGATACTTCTGTACGGCAAACCCCGGTGACACTGTTCGATCTCGAGCCGCAGGAGGTGCTGCCGCACGGCAGGCACGTGCTCACCGATCGGCCAGAGGCGCCGTCGGTTCCGCTGCACGGCGATGCCGCTCCTGTCGTTTCTCTGGCGTCGGCCGCTCCGGCCGGGCCCGTGTGGGCGCATCGGCTCGCGGTATTCGACCTCGAGACCACCGGCATCGACGTCGAGACCAGCCGTGTCGTCACCGCAAACGTCAGCATCATCGACCACACGGGCACGAGTGAGTCGCGCTTCGACTGGCTCGCCAACCCGGGGGTACCCATTCCCGCCGGTGCCTCGGCCGTTCACGGTGTCAGCACCGAGCGTGCCGTCGCCGAGGGCCGGGTCGCGGCAGACGTCATCGCCGAGATCGTGGATGCCCTCACCGACGCCCTCGACCAGGGCCTCTCCATCGTGATCTACAACGCGCCCTACGACCTCACCCTGCTCGACCGCGAGGCCCGCCGCTACGGCATCACCCCCCTGCGGGAGCCCATCCCCGTTGTCGACCCGCTGGTCATCGACAAGGCACTCGACCGCTACCGCAAAGGAAAGCGCACCCTCGAGGCCGCAGCCCTGCACTACGAGGTCGAACTGCTCGACGCGCACGACGCCGGCGCCGACGCCATCGCCGCCGGCCGTGTCGCCCAGGCACTAGCGCTGCGTTACAGGGCCGAACTCGACGTCTCCCAGCACGACCTGCACCACTCGCAGGCAGGGTGGTTCGCCGACCAGGCCACCAGCTTTCAGGAGTACATGCGCCGCACCAAAGACCCCACCTTCACCGCCCGTACTCTCTGGCCTCTCGGCTGACGACGTCATGACGTCGTCGTCGCCGGTGCCGAGTCGCTCGGCTGTTCGTAAGACCAAGGCCCTGATGCTGGCGGCTGCCACGGTTCTGGTCGCTCTCGCATGTTCGACTCTTCCCGCTGCCACTCCGCCTTCAGATACGAGTGCCAGCGCCGGAGGGTCGTCATCGTCGGTCGCGGCGGCATCTCCTGCAGCAACCGACACTTCGGCAACAACCGACACTTCGGCAGCAACCGACACTTCGGCAGCAACCGACACTTCGGCAACATCGTCGGCGCTGGCGTGGGTGACCCGGCAGAGCTGCGACCAGATCATGGGCGACACGATCCTGCCCGAACTGGCTGCATCCTCGGGCGGCGCGCCGGTGCTGTTCGGCAGTGGAGGGTTCAGCCGCCCGTTCGATGCCTACCAGTGCATCTTCCAGACCGGCGCCGACCAGACCACGAACGTCTACTTCGTGGACGCGGCCGTGACCGCAGCCGAAGGCGGCCGACCCGCAGCCGAGGCGAACTTCGCCGACGCCTACACGAAGTCCACTTTCGCTCGGGAGTCGATCTACTCCGTGGTCGGCAAACCGATTCCAACGGGTACCACCCCGTCGACGACCGACGCCGAGAGCTACGCCGCCACCGTGAACATCGTGAGCGACGACGCTTTCGTCACCGTCGGCTCGGCCTCCGGTGGCACCGACACCCTCGCCCGCATCACCGCCTGGGCCCACGACATCGACAGCCGCCTGCACGCGCCCCAGACGGTGACCGCCCACGCCACCGCGGCCCCCGCAAACTGAGACGCACGCCGGGCGCGCAAACTGACACGGCGGGCATGCAAAAAGGAAGGGCGAGCAGCCGAAGCTGCCCGCCCTTCCTTAGAAAAGTGGGGTTATTTGCCGAAACCCTTGTAGCGGCTGTTGAACTTCTCTACGCGGCCGGCGGAGTCGAGGATGCGCTGCTTGCCCGTGTAGAACGGGTGCGACTCCGACGAGATCTCGACGTCGATGACGGGGTAGGTGTTACCGTCTTGCCACTCGATGGTCTTCTGGCTCGTCACGGTTGAACGAGTGAGGAAGGTTGCGCCCGAGGCCAGGTCGCGGAACACGACGGGCAGGTAGTCGGGGTGAGTTTCGGTCTTCATGAGGGCTTCCTTGGTGATGCGGTGGGAATTGAATAGAACGGTGATGAAAATTTATGGCTCGAGGGCCAGCTAAAGAGTCTATCAGACCGAGGCGGCCCGTGCGGCATAACGGCCATCGGTCTCGGAGAGAACGATGGGCAGGCCGAACGTCGCTTCGAGGTTCTCAGCAGTGAGCGCATCCTGAAGCGGGCCGGCCGCAACGACCGACGCCTTCGAGATGAGCAGAACGTGGGTGAAGCCGCGCGGAATCTCTTCGACGTGGTGCGTCACCATGACGATGGCGGGGGCTGACGGCGCGCTGGCATACCCACCGAGCAGTTGCAGCAGCTCTTCGCGTGCGCCGAGGTCGAGTGAGGCGGCCGGCTCGTCGAGCAGCAGCAGTTCGGGGTCGGTCATCACCGAGCGGGCGATCTGCACGCGCTTCTGCTCGCCGTCACTGAGTGAGCCGAAGCGGCGTTCTTCGAGGTGATCGAGGCGCCACTCGGCGAGCACGCGCTGGGCGCGGCGCAGGTCGATCTCGTCGTACTGCTCGTTCCAGCGGCCGGTCACCGAGTAGGCGGCGGTCAACACGACGTTCAGCACGGTCTCGTCGGCCGGGAAGCGTTTCGCCATCGCCGACGACGCGAAACCGACCCGAGGGCGCAGCTCGAACACGTCGACACGGCCCATGCGGGAGTCGAGGATCTGCGCGGTACCGGATGACGGATGCACCATCGCCGAGGCCAGCTGAAGCAGCGTTGTCTTGCCGGCGCCGTTCGGCCCGAGGATCACCCAGCGCTGGTCAGCCTCGACCTTCCAGTTGATGTCGTTCAGGATGCGGTTACCGTTACGGACGACCGACACGTCTTCGAGGTCAAGAACTGTGGGCATGACCCCAAGCCTATCGGGCGGCGGCACCCGTTTCTGCCCGAAAACGCCCGCTCGGCACGCTAGATCAGACTGCGGTAGATGCGCTCGGTTTCTTCGGCGATCTGCTTCCAACTGAACGTGCTCTCGGCTCTCAACCTGCCGGCTGCACCCATCCGGCGTGCCTCGTCGGGGTCGGCGAGCACATCGGTCAACGTGCCCGCGAGGTCACGCACGAATCGCTCGGGGTCGACCGGAGTGCCCGTGCCATCGGTGGCCTGGTCGATCTGCACCAGACGCCCTGTGACGCCCTCGTCGACGACCTCGGGAATGCCGCCGGTCGCCGTTCCGACGACAGGCAGCCCGCAGGCCATCGCCTCGAGGTTCACGATGCCGAGCGGTTCGTAGACCGACGGGCAGACGAACACCGTGCCGCTGGTGAGCACAGCTGAGAGGTCGTGCTGGCTGAGCAGCTCCGGGATCCAGATCACACCCGAGCGGGTCTGCTGCAGCTCGTGCACCAGCGCCGTGACCTCTGCCATGATCTCGGGGGTGTCGGGGGCACCGGCGCACAACACCAGTTGAACATCCGGAGCCAGCTGGGCGGCTGCACGGAGGAGGTACGGCAGGCCCTTCTGGCGCGTGATGCGGCCCACGAAGACCACAGAGGGGCGTGAGGTGTCGATGCCCCAGTGCGCCAGAACGGCATCGTCGCGAACAGGCTTCCACTTCTCGAGGTCGATGCCGTTGTAGACGACGCTCACGCGGTCTTCGGAGATCGACGGGTACGAGCGCAGAATGTCGTTGCGCATGCCGTTCGAGACCGCGATAACCGAATCGGCGCTCTCGAAGGCGCTCTTCTCGATGTAGCTCGACAGACGGTAGCCGCCGCCGAGCTGTTCGGCCTTCCACGGGCGCAGCGGTTCGAGCGAGTGCGCCGTGACGACGTGCGGAATACCGTGCAACATCGAGCCGAGCTGCCCGGCCGCGTTCGCGTACCAGGTGTGCGAGTGCACCACGTCGGCACCGCCGAGGTCGTTGGCGATCTGCAGGTCGACGCCGAGCGTGCTGAGGGTGGCATTCGCCCCCTGCAGCTCAGCCGGAGGCCGGTACGAGAACACGTCTTTCTCGTCGCGCGGCTGGCCGAAGGCCCGCACTACGACGTCGATGTTGACCCGCAGAGCTTTCACGAGTTCGGCGACATGCACCCCCGCCCCGCCGTAAATCTCTGGTGGATATTCCCTGGTAATCACATCGACGCGCACAACCACGAACGTAGCGCGTTACGCGCCGCGCGTCGAGTGCCGCGAGTGCGCCGCCGAACCACCTATAGTCGTCGTATGGCTGCATCAAAGAAGATTTTCGGCATCGTTCTCGCTGGTGGCGAAGGCAAGAGGCTCATGCCTCTGACTGCAGACCGAGCGAAGCCCGGTGTTCCGTTCGGAGGTGGCTACCGCCTCATTGACTTCGCACTCTCGAACCTCATCAATTCGGGGCTGACGAAGATCGTTGTGCTGACCCAGTACAAGTCGCACAGCCTCGACAGGCACATCTCGCAGACGTGGCGACTGTCGGGCCTGCTCGACTCCTACGTGGCGTCGGTGCCCGCGCAACAGCGCCTCGGCAAGAGGTGGTTCAGCGGCTCGGCCGATGCCATCCTGCAGAGTCTCAACCTGATTCGCGACGAGATGCCCGACATCGTGGTGGTGGTCGGTGCAGACCACGTGTACCGCATGGACTTCGCCCAGATGATCCAGGCGCACATCGCTTCGGGCCTGCCAGCGACGGTCGCGGCGATCCGCCAGCCGATGGAGCTCAGCGACCAGTTCGGCATCATCCAGACCGACCCCGACAACCCGGCGCAGATCTCGGAGTTCCTCGAGAAGCCGAAGACGGCAGTGGGCCTCGCCGACTCCCCCGACGAGGTTCTGGCCTCGATGGGCAACTACGTCTTCAACACCGACGCCCTCATCGAGGCCGTCATCCGCGACGGTGAGAAGCCCGACTCGAACCATGACATGGGCGGCGACATCATTCCCGACTTCGTGTCGCGCGGCCAGGCCGGCGTCTATGACCTGTCTCACAACGAGGTTCCCGGGGCGACCGACCGCGACCGCTACTACTGGCGCGACGTGGGCACCATCGAGTCGTTCTACGACGCTCACCAAGACCTCATCTCGGCCCTGCCGGTGTTCAACCTGTACAACAGCGCGTGGCCCATCTACACGCAGCAGCTGAACTCGCCCCCAGCGAAGTTCGTGCGCGACGCGAAGGGCAACAGCGGAACAACCATCGAGTCGATCGTCTCCCTCGGCTGCCTCATCTCGGGCGCCCGCATCGAGCGCAGCGTGCTCGGCCCCTGGGTGACCATCGAGTCGAGTGCCCTCGTTCAAGACTCGGTGCTCTTCGACCGCGTGCACATCGAACCCGACGCAGTCGTGCGCCGCGCTATTCTGGACAAGAACGTGGTTGTCGCCGCCGGGGCCATGATCGGCATCGACCACGCTCGCGACCGCGAACGCGGTTTCACCGTCACCGACACGGGCATCACCGTGGTCGGCAAAGGAGTACGCGTAGAACCATGAGTGAACACCTGCTGCTTCCGGATGCTCGGCTCCCCCTTCAGCAGACGAACACTCTCCTGGCTCCCCGGGCCGTGCACTCCGGTACCCCCGCTGCTCACGCCCCGGCCACCGCACCCCGCTTCCTCGTCGTGCTCGACGTCGACTCGACCCTCATCGAGAACGAGGTCATCGAGATGCTGGCCGAGTGCGCCGGCAGCCTCGACCTCGTCGCGCACATCACCGAACGCGCCATGTCGGGCGAGCTCGACTTTCAGCAGAGCCTCCGTTCGCGCGTCTCGACGCTCGCCGGCCTCTCGATCGACTGCTTCACAGAGGTGGCGCGTGACATCCGTGTCACGCAGGGCGTACCTGAGCTGATCGCGGGCCTGCATGCCGCCGACGGTCTGGTGGGGGTGGTGTCGGGCGGGTTCCACGAGCTCGTCGACCAGGTCGCGATCGACCTCGGTCTCGACTTCTGGAGTGCGAACCGGCTCGAGGTGGTCGACGGCCGCCTCACGGGCAACGTGATCGGCCCGGTGATCGACGCCGAAGCGAAAGCCGCTGCGTTGCGGGAGTGGGCGGCGGGGGCATCCATACCCCTGGCGCAGACCGTGGCCGTGGGTGACGGTGCCAACGACCTGCTCATGATGCAGACCGCGGGCCTCTCGGTGGCGTTCAACGCGCGCCCCGTCGTGCGGGCCCGCGCGCACGTGGCCATCGACTCGCGCGACCTCGCGCAGCTGCTGCCGCTCCTCGGCCTCCGCGGCTGACTCGGCTCGGCCTGAAGCGCCGTCGACTTTCCCCCGTCGGTCGGTGCTGAGCAGCCCGACCGACAGAGTGGGGAAAGTCGAACGGGGTGGGCTAGTGCCCCATGCCGAGTCCGCCGTCGACGGGGATGACGGCGCCGCTGATGTACCCGGCATCGTCGGAGGCCAGCCAGGCCACCACGCGAGCGACCTCGGTAGGCGAAGCGAAGCGACCCGCGGGGATGCTCTTCTTGTATTCGGCCTGCAGAGCATCCGGGAGCTCGGCTGTCATCTCGGTCTCGATGAACCCGGGCGCGACCACGTTCGCCGTGATGCCGCGGGCCCCGAGCTCGCGCGTGATGGAGCGGGCGAGGCCCACGAGCCCGGCCTTCGACGCCGAATAGTTCACCTGGCCGGCCGAGCCGTACAGCCCGACAACGCTCGAAATCAAGATAACGCGGCCAAAGCGGGCCTTGAGCATGCCCTTCGACGCTCGCTTCACCACCCGGAATGCCCCCGTGAGGTTCGTGTCGATCACATCGGTGAAGTCGTCTTCGCTCATGCGCAGCAGCAGCATGTCGCGGGTCATGCCCGCGTTGGCGACCACGACTTCGACCGGGCCCAGGGCGGCTTCGACCTCGGTGAACGCGGCGTCGATCGAGGCGCTGTCGGTGACGTCGGCCCGTACCGTGAGTGCGCCGGCGGGCCCCTCGCCCGAGCGCGCTGTCACGGCCACGCGGTACCCCTGGGCGATGAACTCCTCTGCCAGCGAGAAGCCGATGCCGCGGTTGCCGCCGGTGATCAGAACCGTGCGGGGTGTCGTGGTGGGGGTCGTCATGCGAAGCCTTTCGTAAAGCCTGTCAACCCAGTCGATTCCTGAGCCGCGTACCAGCATACGAGAGCGGAGGGAAGCGTAGGCTGAGGGGTATCCGTTCACCCAAGGTGGCACATATGAAGCACGATTCACAGCAGCATTCCATTACCTCTCTTCCGCAGAACCGAGACCAAGAGCGCCACGCGCGCATGATCAGGTATTCGCTTGCCATGGGCATCCGTCTACTGTGCCTCGCAGGGCTGCTGTTCGTGCAGGGCTGGTGGCTGTTGGTGCTCGGCGTGGCCGCGGTGGTGTTGCCGTGGTTCGCGGTGGTCATCGCCAACACCGGCTCGAACACCCCGGGAACAATGCAGGCGCCCGGTGGCCAGATGGTGCCCGTCGGCCAGCCGCCGCTCTACACGGGCGGCCGCGAAACCGGGGGTCGGCCCGAGTGAGGATGCCTCTGCGGGTTCAGCCCGCGGTGGTGTCGCCTGACGTGTGCTTCCCCGCATGAGCCTGCTTGACGCGCTGGGTGGTGCGCCCGCGGTACACGAATGCTCCCGCGCCGGATGCCGCACCGCCGCCTCGTGGAGTATCGGGTGGCGAAACCCCAAGATTCACGGCTCTGACCGTGTGAAAGTGTGGGTGGCGTGCGACGAGCACGTCGATTTCCTGCGGGAGTTTCTGGCAGCGCGCGACTTCCCCCTCACCGTGGGGCCGCTCGGCTCGATCTCTGAAGCGGGCGCCCGCAGCCGGTAATACTGAATTAGTGTCATAATATCGGCGTGATGCTGTTGCACGTGGGCGACTGCCGGACATTTCCCTTGTAGAGCCCACGGTGGGCTCACGAAATGAGGGTCATGAGTCCGCCAGTCCATCCGCCGACGAACACGCAGACGGGTTCGTCGCCGAATCCGTCGGTCGAAGCGCGCTTCGAGCAGATCTACCTCGAGCACTACCGGGCCGTGCTGCGGTTCGTGCGCCGGCGTGCGCATCCACTTAACGTCGACGATATTGTGAGCGAGACGTTCACGGCCGCATGGGTTCGCCGGGCATCCGTGCCGTCGACGCCGCTGCCGTGGCTCTACACGACGGCCCGAAACGTGATGCTCAACTCCGCCCGCGGCACAGGTCGGCAGCGCGCCCTCGCTGTGCGCATGGCTTCGTTCGCCGCCGCGCCCCTCGACGAGGTCGATCACCTCGAACGTCGGCTCGACGTGCGGGCCGCGTTCAGCACGTTGCGCGTGGCTGACCAAGAGGTTCTGGCGCTCGACGTGTGGGAAGACCTCGATACCCGCTCGGCCGCCGCGGTGCTCGGATGCTCGCGCGCCTCCTACGCGAGGCGCCTCACCCGCGCCCGCCGCCGTCTCGCGGTGTTGCTCGAGCCGCCTCGAGGTAACCCGGCTCCGCTGCTCGCACCCGCGCCACCGACGCCACCGGTGCGCCCACCGAATTCCACACTTCAGCTCTCCCGTCAGGACCCTCTCTCGTGAACTCTCCCACCCCCCACACCGAGCTTCTCCGCGCTCTCGACCCCGCTCGTGAGACGCTCGACCTCACCCCGGCCGAACGCAGCCACCGCGACGCCCTTCTGGCCTCGCTCGTCGAAACCGCTTCGTCCATTCCCACCGCAGACCGCCCCCGCTGGGCACGCCACCCCCGCCGCACCATCTTCACCGCGGTCAGCGCCGCTGCCGCGCTCGCCCTCGTCACCGCCATCGCGATCACGGCGCTGCCCGGCGCCACGAACCCTCCGGCCGCCTCGTTCGCGCTCCCAGCGCACGGTTCGCTCGCGAGCTGGACCTCATCGCCTCAACACACCGACGCGAACCCGGCCGATGTCCAGGCATGCGCCTCGGCGCTCGGCTTCGACTCGAGCCCCGGGCATCCGGCAACCGCCCTCACCAGCGAGAAGCGCGGCGACTTCACCTCGCTCTTCATCGAGCAGGGCGCTTCAGACGGCTACTGCGTGCTCTCGGGTGGCACCGTCGAGAACTCGGTCAACTTCGCGGGTCTGAAAGCACACCCGCTGACCGACCCGAACTCGGCGAGCATCAGCGTCACACAGGGCGCCGAATGGATGTACGTGGTCTCCGGTCGCGCCGGTGCTAATGTGACTTCGCTCACGGTGACCAACCCCGACACCGGAGCCGCTGTCACAGCTGCCCTGGCGAAGGGTGTGTGGTCTGCGTGGTGGCCCGTGGGCGAAGGGTCTCGTGCCTGGGGGCCGACTGCGGGCGGTTACGCCGACGGCATTTCTATTTCGTACACCCTCATCGACGGCACCACTCATGTCTCCACGAATGCCTCAGACACCGGCTCTGACGATAGTACGTCGAACTTGACCGACAACCCGCCCGCCCTCGGCGCACTCCCGGGCTGGGCAGCCGGCGCTGCAGCGCTGACACCAACCCCGGCTGACGTCAACACCTGCGCAGCATCGGCTGCAGGCTGGCCTACGGGCTCGGCGAGCGTCGTCTTGGCTGAGACACGCGGCGGTTTCGAGTCGCTGTTGCTCGACAAAGACGGTGATCGTGCGTACTGCGTTCTCACCGCGGGTGCCGTCACCTGGTCGCGAGAATTGGGAACCATGCCCACGATCGACCCGCCAACCGGCTCATCCCCTGCGCCGGATGCTCCGACCGCCGCCCTCGTCATGGACGAGAGCGTTGACGGAGTGGTTCCCGGGACACGCATCTCCACGGCCCTCGGCACCGCCGACCCCGGCGTCACCGCGGTCACACTGCACCTCGCCGCCGGACACGACGTTCAGGCCACGGTTGCGAACGGCAGCTGGATGGCCTGGTGGCCCGAAGACGAAACAGCCGCCCTCAACGGCGCGGTCGTAGACGGCACCACGATCACCGCGAAGCCCGCGCCCGCCCCGACCTCGACCCCGGCACCAACGGACGCGCCCATTCCCGCCGGCCCGCCGACGCTGTCGTTCACCACGGCTGACGGCGTAGAACACACCCCGGTCAACTGACGCCCCGCCACCGCACAACGGCCCGCTCTGCGCACAAAGCACAGAACGGGCCGTCAGCCGGGCAGCAGGGCAACCGCTACGCGAGCTCGATCAGATCCTGATACTCCTTGTTCCAGTGGTCTTCGACGCCGTCGGGCAGAATCAGCACCCGCTCGGGGTTCAGCGCCATGACAGCGCCCTCGTCGTGCGAGACCAAGACCACGGCTCCGGCGTAGTTGGCCAGGGCATCCAGAATCTCTTCACGAGACGCGGGGTCGAGGTTGTTTGTGGGCTCGTCGAGCAGCAGCACGTTCGCGCCAGAGACCACGATCATGGCGAGGGCCAGCCGCGTCTTCTCGCCGCCTGAGAGCACGCCGGCGAGCTTGTGCGAGTCGTCACCGGTGAACAGGAACGAGCCGAGCACGCGCCGCGCCTCCATCTCGGTGAGGTTCGGCGACGACGACACCATGTTCTGCAGCACGCTGCGCTTCACATCGATGGTCTCGTGCTCCTGCGCGTAGTACCCGATGCGCAGGCCGAACCCGGGCTCGACCTTGCCTGTGTCGGGCTTGTCGATGCCCGCGAGAATGCGCAGCATGGTGGTCTTGCCGGCACCGTTGAAGCCGAGGATGACCACCTTCGACCCGCGGTCGATCGCGAGGTCGACCGCCGTGAAGATCTCGAGCGAACCGTAGCTCTTCGACAGATCAGAGGCCATCAGGGGCGTACGCCCACAGGCCACCGGGTCGGGAAAACGCAGTTTGGCAACGCGCTCCACCACGCGGGTCTCGTCGAGCCCCGACAGCATCTTCTCGGCGCGACGCACCATCTGGTGGGCGGCGGCGGCCTTCGAGGCCTTGGCCCCGAAGCGGGCGGCCTGCATCTGCAGCACGCCGGCCTTCTTTTCGACGTTGACGCGCTCTTTCTTGCGGCGCTCCTCATCGGAGGCGCGCTGGCGCAGGTAGTTCTTCCAGTTCATGTTGTAGATATCGATGACCGTGCGGTTCGCATCTAGGTAGAACACGCGGTTGACGGTCTCTTCGACGAGTGCCACGTCGTGGCTGATCACGATGAGGCCGCCCTGGAAGTTCTTCAGAAACTCCCGCAGCCACACCACCGAGTCGGCGTCGAGGTGGTTTGTCGGTTCGTCGAGCAGCATCGTGTCTGCGCCCGAGAAGAGGATGCGAGCGAGCTCGATACGGCGCCGCTGGCCACCCGAGAGGGTTGAGAGCGGCTGGTCGAGGATATGGTCGGGCAGGCTGAGGTTCGACGCGATGGAGGCGGCTTCGGCCTCGGCCGAGTACCCGCCGAGCGCGTTGAAACGGTCGTCGAGGCTGCCGTACTTCTTCATGGCCTTGGCAACGACCGCCGGGTCGCTCGAGGCCATGTCGAGCTGCGACTGCTGCATCTGCAGCACGATCTGGCCGAGGTCGCGGGCATCCAGAATGCGCGTGCGGGCGAGGTCTTCGGGGTTGCCCGAGCGGGGGTCTTGCGGCAGATAGCCGATCTGGCCGGTCATCTCGATGCGGCCGCCGTCGGGCTTCAGCTCGCCCGCGAGGGTCTTCGTGAGAGTGGTCTTACCGGCACCGTTTCGCCCCACCAGCCCCACCTTGTCGCCGGCAGAAATGCGAAAATTCACGTCTTCCATCAGAACCCGGGCGCCAACACGTAGCTCAAGGTCATGCACACTGAGCACAGGAGTAGTCCAATTCTTTCGTCACATCTCTATGACAGGGGTGGGGGGATGTCACCCTAGTATAAAACGTGAGCCCTGTCTCTTATTCCTTTCACGGCTTTCGGATGCCCCACTCACCCCGCTCGTACGGGATCTCACAGAGGAGACACATGTCGAATTCGACACTGGCCCACACCCGCCCCACCCTGGCAGACCGGGTCATTCCGCGTTCGCTCGTCACCGACGCCGCACTGGTTCTCGGAGGGGCGGCCTTCACCGGTATCCTCGCTCAGCTCGCCATTCCGCTCTGGCCCGTGCCGATCACCGGTCAGACGCTCGCGGTTCTGCTCGTGGGCAGTTCGCTCGGCATGCTGCGCGGCGCTCTCGCGATGGTGGTCTACGCGGTCATCGGCATCATCGGCGTGCCGTGGTTCAGCGAGGGCAGTTCGGGCGTGCACATCATCGCCGGGCCGACCGGCGGGTACATCATCGGCTTCATCGCCGCCGCAGCCCTCACCGGCTGGGTGGCACAGCGCGCGTGGGACCACAAGTTCGTCGGGGCCTTCATCTCCTTCGCCGGCGGCACCATCGTCACCTTCGCCATCGGCATGGCCTGGCTCGCAGCCGTTCTCGGCCTCAACCTGCAGCAGACGCTGAACGGCGGGCTGTACCCCTTCATTGTGGGCGGCATCGTCAAGGCCGTCATCGCGGCGGCGCTCATTCCTCTCGCGTGGAAGTTCGTCACCCGCTTCGCCAAGAAGTAGCGCGCCCGGCGCCCAGCGCCCAGCGCACGAAAAAGCCCCCGCCCGGTCATCCGGTAGCGGGGGCTTTCTCGTTGTCTGAATAGCTGGCTGAAGCCTAAATACTGAACCCGAGCGCCCGCATCATGTCGCGGCCGTCGTCAGTGATCTTGTCGGGGCCCCACGGCGGCATCCACACCCAGTTGATGCGAAATGCGTCAACGACGCCGTCGAGCGCCTCGGCGGTCTGCTCTTCGAGCACGTCGGTGAGCGGGCATCCGGCACTCGTCAGGGTCATCGAGATGACGAGAGCGGTGTTCTCCTCATCCCAGCCGAGGTCGTAGATGAGGCCGAGGTCGACAACGTTGATGCCGAGCTCCGGATCCATGACGTCTTTGAGCGCCTCTTCGACCTGGTCGAACTTCGCGGGTTCCAGTGTGGTGACCATACGAAAATTCTACGCCGACTCTAGGCGTCGACGGCGGCTGAGGCCGCGATCGCTTCGGCGTTGGCCGCAACATACACGTCGTAGCCCTCGTTCTCGAGCTGAACGGCCAGTTCAGGCCCGCCCGACTCGACAACCTTGCCCGCGACGAACACGTGCACGAAGTCAGGGGTGATGTACTTCAGGATGCGGTTGTAGTGAGTGATGAGCAGCACACCCAGATCGGTGTTCTCCTTCGCGCGGTTCACACCCTCTGAGACGATCTTCAGCGCGTCGACGTCGAGGCCGGAGTCGGTCTCGTCGAGAACGGCGAACTTCGGCTTCAGCAGTTCGAGCTGCAGAATCTCGTTGCGCTTCTTCTCGCCGCCCGAGAAGCCCTCGTTCACGTTGCGCTCGGCGAACGTGCGATCCATGCGGAGCGCCTCCATCGAGCTCCGAACGTCTTTCACCCAGGTGCGGATGGGCGGGGCGACGCCGTCGATTGCGGTCTTCGCGGTGCGCAAGAAGTTGGTCACCGTGACACCGGGAATCTCCACCGGGTACTGCATGGCCAGAAAAAGACCGGCCCGCGCGCGAGCATCCACGGTCAGGGTTGTCATCTCGACGCCGTCGAGCAGAATCGAACCGCTCGTGATCTGGTACTTGGGATGCCCGGCGATCGCATACGCGAGCGTCGACTTGCCCGAGCCATTCGGCCCCATGATGGCGTGTGTCTCACCCTGGTTGATGGTGAGGTTCACCCCGCGCAGAATCTGCTTGGGGCCCTGTTCGGTCTCGACGCTGACGTGCAGGTCGCGAATTTCTAGTACTGACATTATGAGATTTCTTTGGTAGTTGAGGGGTCGATGTAGATGTCTCCGTCGACGATGGTGAGTTCGTAGACGGGTACCGGCTCGTAGGCCGGCAGAGTGAGGGGCTTGCCCGTGGTGAGCGAGAATTTCGAGCCGTGCGCCCAGCATTCGAGCGTGTCGCCCTCGACGAAACCTTCGGCCAGCGAGATGTCGCCGTGCGTGCAGGTGTCGCCGATGGCGAAGCACTGGCCCGAGCTGTCTTTGACGAGCGCGATGGCCACGCCGTCGATTTCAACGCGGAGCGCCTCGTTCATGTTCAGTTCGTCGACCGAACAGATCTTCACAGCGGCCATCAGACGGCACCGACCGTGAGAGTCAGTTCGGCTTCGACGGCTGCGCTGAGGCGTGCTTCGACGCTCTCTGCGCCGATCTGCTGGATGATCTCGGCCAGGAACCCGCGAACAACGAGCCTGCGTGCCTCTTCTTCGCTGATGCCCCGCGACTGCAGGTAGAACAGCTGCTCATCGTCGAAGCGGCCGGTCGAGCTGGCGTGGCCAGCTCCGATGATGTTGCCGGTCTCGATCTCGAGGTTCGGAATCGAGTCGGCGCGGGTGCCTTCGCTCAACACGAGGTTGCGGTTCTCCTCGTAGCTGTCGGTGCCGTTGGCGCTCTGGCGAATCAGCACGTCGCCGACCCAGACCGAGTGCGCGCCCTCGCCCTGCAGCGCGCCCTTGTACTTGACGCGCGAACGCGAGTTCTCGGCTTCGTGGTCGATGTACACGCGCTGCTCGAGGTGTTGGCCGGCGTCGGCGAAGTACAGCCCGTACGCCTCCGTTGAGCTGCCCTGTTCAGACAGGTGGATGCTCGGATTCACCCGCACCACAGCCCCGCCCAGTGACACCACGATGTGGCGCAGGCTCGCGTCGCGACCCACCTGGGCGAAGTGGCTTGCCACGTGCAGGGCGGAATCGTTCCACTGCTGCACAGACACCACCGTGAGGTGGGCGCCCTCCTTCACCACGATCTCGACGTTCTCGGTGAGCTGGGCGTCGCCGCTGTTCTGCAGGATGACCAGGCCGCGACTGTTCGGCCGAGCGGTGATCACCGTGTGCGCGGCGCGTGCCGTCTCACCGAGACCGTCGCGGGTGAGCACGAACGGGGCCGTCGGTTCTTCGCCGGTGACCTCGATGGCGAGAGCCTTCTCGAAGCCCGACCACGCGTTTGCGCTGGCCTTGTCTTCGGGCAGGCCCGCGCTGCCGACGCGAGGGTCGGTGCGGTCGATCCACAGCAGCTCGAAGCCGTCGACGGGCTGCTCGAGCGCGGGCTCGAACGGCGAGCCGTCGAGCTCGCCCGAGATCAGGCCGGTGATGCGCTTGATCGGGGTGAGCTTCCAGTCGACCTCGTGGCCCGTTGGCTCGTCGAAGTCGACCACGTTCGGCGAGGTGTAGCGCTCAGAACGGGTCTGAACGGGCCTCTCCGACCAGGCGCCGTCGGTGTGCGACTTCGACCCCATCGGTTCACCGCGGTGACCACCGGGTGTCGAGATGCGCTCGGTTCCGCTTCCGCTTTCGGGCGCGGTCGTATTGGATGGTGCGACTGCAGACATTTAGCCGACAGGTCCTTTCGGCGGAACGAGACAGGTCATCCGACGCTGCCTTCCATTCCCATTTCGATGAGCTTGTTCAGTTCGAGGGCATACTCCATGGGCAGCTCGCGCGCGATGGGTTCGATGAACCCGCGCACGATCATGGCCATGGCTTCGTCTTCGGGCAGGCCGCGGCTCATCAGGTAGAAGAGCTGCTCCTCACTGACCCGGGAGACCGTTGCCTCGTGGCCGAGCTGTACATCATCCACCCGGATGTCGATGGCGGGGTACGTGTCAGACCGAGATTGAGTGTCGACCAACAGCGCGTCGCAGCGAACCGTGTTCGCCGAGTGGTGCGCATTCTCAGCGACCCTCACTTCACCGCGGTACCCCGCACGACCGCCGCCACGGGCGATCGACTTCGAGACGATCGACGACTGCGTGTACGGTGCCATGTGGATCATCTTCGCGCCGGCGTCTTGGTGCTGGCCGGGGCCCGCGAACGCGACCGAGAGGGTCTCACCCTTGGCGTGTTCGCCGACCAGGTAGATCGACGGGTACTTCATGGTGACCTTCGAGCCGATGTTGCCGTCGATCCACTCCATGGTCGCGCCCTCGTGCGCAATAGCGCGCTTGGTGACCAGGTTGTAGACGTTGTTCGACCAGTTCTGGATCGTCGTGTACCGAACGCGGGCGTTCTTCTTCACGATGATCTCGACCACGGCCGAGTGCAGCGAGTCGCTCTTGTAGATGGGGGCGGTGCAGCCCTCGATGTAGTGAACGTACGAGCCTTCGTCGGCGATGATCAACGTGCGCTCGAACTGGCCCATGTTCTCGGTGTTGATACGGAAGTAGGCCTGCAGCGGAATCTCGACGTGCACGTTCTTCGGAACGTAGACGAATGATCCACCCGACCAGACGGCCGTGTTGAGCGCTGCGAACTTGTTGTCACCGCTCGGGATGACCGTACCGAAGTACTCGTCGAAGAACTCGGGGTGTTCGCGAAGTGCCGTGTCGGTGTCCATGAAGATGACGCCCTGGGCCTCGAGGTCTTCACGAATGGTGTGGTAGACCACCTCGGACTCGTACTGTGCAGCGACACCGGAGACGAGGCGCTGGCGCTCCGCCTCGGGGATGCCGAGCTTCTCGTACGTGTTCTTGATGTCGTCGGGCAGGTCTTCCCAGCTCTGGGCTTGCTTCTCGGTCGATCGTACGAAGTACTTGATGTTGTCGAAGTCGATGCCGGAAAGGTCAGCTCCCCACGTCGGCATGGGCTTCCGCTCGAAGATCTGCAATGCCTTCAGGCGGTTCTTGAGCATCCACTCAGGTTCGCTCTTCAGCGTTGAGATACCGGTGACCACTTCGGGCGAGATGCCGCGTTTCGCGATAGCGCCCGCGGCATCGGAGTCGGACCACCCGAACTCGTACACCCCCAGGTTCTGCAGTTCTGGCCGGTCGATGAGTACGTCTGTCATGACTTCTCCCTTCCTCTCACTCTGTCAACACGTCGAGTTGTGCGGGAATTCCACGAAGCGTAGAACTCGCAGGCTCTGTACTTAGAATGAAACCGAGAAACTGCAGCTTCGTCGCCGCCTCGTGTGAAACCCTTACGCCTCGTGGCGCGGATTCTCGACCTCTCAACTCTATCGGCACCCGAGGCCGCGATGAAGAGACCCCGGGTCTTTCGCAGCAATTCGCGGCCATGTGTTATGCAATCGCATCAGAATGAAGGGCTCAACCCGTCGTGAACCGCTTGCTCTCCCGGTTAGCCGCCGTGCTCCCTGCCCGCATCGACGGTCGTGTTCGTCTGTTGGCGTGGGCGTCGCTCGTGGTGCAGATCATCCTGGTGGGCACGGGCGGTGCGGTTCGCCTGACCGGTTCCGGCCTCGGATGCCCCACCTGGCCCCAGTGCACCGCGGGCTCCTTCGTGTCGACACCGGAGATGGGTGTGCACGGAATCATCGAGTTCACCAACCGACTGCTGACGTTCGTCATTGTGATCATCGCGATTCTCGTCTTCGTCGCCGTGCTCCGGATGCGCCGCGAACGTCGCGATCTGTTCGTTCTGACTCTGCTGCAGGGCCTCTCGATCCCGCTGCAGGCGGTCATCGGTGGCATCACCGTTCTCACCGGGCTGAACCCGTACATCGTGGGCGTGCACTTCGTCATCTCGATCGGGCTCGTCGTCGTCACCACCATGCTCGTCTACCGCGTCTACTTCGGCCCGCGCAGCGCACTCGGCATCGCCCGTGCCGAGGCCGGCGCCGTCGACGCGCGTTCGAGTGCGCTCGTCGCGTCGCTGTTGCCTTCCGGCCGCGACCGTGCCTCGGCCTCCCGCACTGGTGTTGGCACAGCGGTGGCTGCCGAAGGCGCAGGTCTCTCCCTCGTCGTTCCCATCTGGTACCTGCGCATCTCGCAGGTCACGGCCGTCTTCGTGGGCCTCACCGTCATCATGGGCATCCTCACGACCGGGTCAGGCCCGCACGCTGGCGACGCGAACACCCCGCGCAACGGCCTCAACACCGACGTCATGGAACACATCCACAGCTACCCGGCCTACGCCACCTTCGCGCTCACCCTCGTTCTCGTCATCGTCGCCCTCGCCCTGCGGCTCCCCCGCCGCTGGCCTGTCACCCTGCTGATCATCGAGGTCGTGCAAATCGCCGTGGGGCTCACCCAGTCGCGCCTCGGCCTGCCGCCTGCCCTCGTCGTGGCGCACATGATCCTCGCTGCCACCCTCGTGGCCGCCATGACCGCCACCCTCCTCGCCCAACGCTCCCGCGCCACGGCCCCCTTTACTTCCGCGGATTCGGCCGCCCCGTTCGCCTCGACCTCAGGAAAGTCGATCGACTTTCCCCAGAACGTCGCCTGACCCTCCCCCGCCCGACATTCTGGGCAAACTCGACCTGCGTCAAATGGGTTGCGTGGGCGCCAGGGGGCGGGTGTGTCGGCCCGCGGGAGTGGGGGTCCAGCCCGCACGCCTGAGGGCGAGCTCGATGCGGGCGACGGTGAGAGTCGGTGTGACGAAGAGTGCGTGTTTGCGAAAGCGCAGCAGACTCCAGCCGTCGAGGTGAAAACGCTCGAGCCTCAGCATGTCCCTGTCGTACTGAGTGTCGTCGGTTCGGTGGTGGTCGCCGTCGTACTCGACGATGACCTTCCATCGACGGTAGACCAAGTCGGCACGACCGATCTCGGCTCCGACCCCGTGCAGATGTGCTCTGGGGCTCCGGATGCCCGGCTCTTGCCGCGGCCACGAAACGTCTGCACGTGCGAGGCCAGCTCCTCGAGCGTCGCGTAGGGCCTCACCTCGCCCCGGGTGGCGTACACGGGCTGGTGTGCGAAGTAGTCCCCCACTGCATGTCGATGAAGCACTTCGTCGGATGCGCCCGACACCTCATTAGGCACGCGCCGCTCGCGAACGCTGTAGTGCGGGGCCGCGAGGTCACCTCGGCGTAACCGCTCGACGCCGACCCCGGCAGCCCGAGCCAGGCGAGGCGCGACCCCGAAAAAGCTATCCACAGCGCGCACGCGCTCCCCGAGCATCCACTTTCCCAACAACGTCGCTACGAGGTGTCAGAACCGACGATCTGGGGAAACCCGACTCTCACGCTCGGGAAAAGGGAGCGCGAAAGTGTTCAGAAGAAGAAGCTGCTCAGAACGAGAACGGGAAGATACGCAGCAGCGGGTCGATGGCGATGGCCAGAAAGAGGATGGTCAGGTACGTGATCGACGCGTGGAACACGCGCATCGGCCGAACCTCGGTGTGGTGAATCGCGGTGTTGTAGAGCCGGTGCGTTTCGTAGATGAACCAGCCACCAGCTGCCACCGCCGCGACCGAATAGACGATGCCCATCGACGCCACCGGCACGAGCAGTAGCGAGCACGCCACCGTCGCCCACGCGTACAGAATGGTCTGCAGCCCGACGACCGCGCGGCCACGGATGACGGCCAGCATGGGCACGCCGACCGACTTGTAGTCGTCGCGGTACCGCATCGACAGCGGCCAGTAGTGCGGCGGGGTCCAGAGAAAGATCACGCCGAACAGAATCCAGGCCGGCCAGTCGAGCGAGTTCGTGACGGCAGCCCAGCCGATGAGCACCGGCATACAGCCCGCGGTGCCACCCCAGATGATGTTCTGCGCCGTGTGCCGTTTCAGGATGATCGTGTAGACGACCGCGTACAAGAAGATTGCGATGACCGACAGCAGCGCGGCGAACCAGTTGACGAGCAACCCGAACCACAGCGTCGACACCACGGCCAGAACCCACGCGAACACCAGTGCCTGTCGGTCGGTGAGCTCACCGGTGACGAGCGGGCGACCCTGGGTGCGGTTCATGACGCGGTCGATGTCGCGGTCGACGTAGCAGTTGAACGCCCCGGCGCTGCCGGCGCTGAGCGCACCACCGATGAGCGTCGCCAGAACGAGCCACAGGTTCGGGATGCCCCCTTGGGCCAGAATCATGACGGGAGCAGTGGTCACGAGCAGCAGTTCCATGACCCGCGGCTTGGTGAGCGCTATGTAGGCCCTGACTTTCTGCCCCGCAGAAATTCGCGGACGCCCGAGTCGACCCTCTACAGCTACGTCCATTGCTCCTCTAACTGCGTTTGACATACCTCTAGCAGTCTAGGCGAACGCTTGTTGAAGCGATGTCAAGTGTCAGGGTTCGGTACCCCGGCAATCTCTATACTGGATGAAGGGTGGGAATCACCTGCGGCTCAATGGTGCCCCGGGGCTCCCTTCCCCTCGTCCGCAATTGAAGAAGGGCTCAACACCTCGTGGCATCACTGCAGTGGGAATCTATTGACGACAAGGCCGTAAGCACAGCGAAAGTTCTGGCTGCTGACGCGGTTGAAAAGGTGGGCAACGGTCACCCCGGAACGGCGATCAGCCTCGCTCCGGCCGCGTACCTGCTCTTCCAGAAGGTCATGCGACGCGACCCCAGCGACAATGAGTGGATCGGCCGCGACCGCTTCATTCTCTCGGTGGGCCACAGCTCGCTGACCCAGTACATCCAGCTGTACCTCGGCGGCTACGGCCTCGAGCTCGACGACCTGAAGAAGCTGCGCACGTGGGGCTCGCTCACACCGGGTCACCCCGAGTATGGCCACACCGACGGCGTGGAGATCACCACCGGCCCGCTCGGCCAGGGGCTCGCCTCCGCCGTGGGTTTCGCCTACGCCTCGCGTTTCGAGCGTGGCCTGTTCGACCCGGATGCCGCACCCGGCACGAGCCCGTTCGATCACTTCGTCTACACGATCGCCGGCGACGGTGACATGGAGGAGGGCGTCACCAACGAGTCGTCTTCTCTCGCCGGTCACCAGCAGCTCGGCAACCTGATTGCGTTCTACGACTCGAACCAGATCTCGATCGAAGACGACACCAATATCGCGTTCACCGAAGACGTGCACGCGCGCTTCGAGGCGCTGCACTGGCACGTGCAGGTCGTCGACTGGAAGAAGACCGGCGTGTACGTCGAAGACGTCGCCGCGCTGTTCGACGCCATCGAGGTGGCTAAGGCCGAGACGTCGAAGCCCAGCCTGATCATCTTGAAGACCATCATCGGCTGGCCGAGCCCGAAGAAGCAGAACACGGGTAAAATCCACGGTTCGGCTCTCGGCGCAGACGAACTCAAGGGCCTCAAGGAGGTTCTCGGCTTCAACCCCGACGAAACGTTCGAGGTGGCCGATGAGGTCATCAGCCACACTCGTGAGGCACTGACTCGCGGCACCGCCGCCCACGAGGAGTGGCAGGTCGGGTTCGATGCCTGGGCCGCAGCGAACCCCGAGAAGAAGGTGCTTCTCGACCGCGTTCTCACGGGCGATCTGCCCGAGGGCTTCGATGACGTTCTGCCCGTGTTCGAGGCCGGCAAAGAGGTTTCGACTCGAGCCGCCTCCGGCAAGGTCATCAACGCCATCGCGGGCATCATGCCCGAGTTCTGGGGTGGGTCTGCCGACCTCGCCGAGTCGAACAACACGACCATCGAGTCGGGCGCCTCGTTCGTACCGGCCGAGCACTCGACCCACGAGTGGACGGGCAACAAGTACGGTCGCGTACTGCACTTCGGTATTCGTGAGCACGCGATGGCGTCGATCCTGAACGGTATCGTGCTGCACGGCAACACGCGCCCGTTCGGTGGCACATTCCTGATCTTCTCTGACTACATGCGCCCCGCCGTACGCCTCGCTGCGCTCATGAAGGCACCGTCGATCTTCGTCTGGACGCATGACTCCGTCGCGCTCGGTGAAGACGGCCCCACCCACCAGCCCATCGAGCAGCTCTCGACGCTTCGTGCGATCCCGGGACTCGACGTGGTTCGTCCCGGTGACGCGAATGAGGTCGCCTGGGCATGGAAGACGATCCTCGAACGCCGTAAAGGCCCCGCTGGCATCGCACTGACCCGCCAGAACATCCCCGTCTATGCACGCGGTGAGGGCGACGCCGAAGGCGAGACCTTCGCGTCGGCGAAGAACGTCTCGAAGGGTGCGTATGTGCTCGCCGAGGCGCCGAACGGCACGCCCGACGTGATCTTCATCGCGACGGGTTCCGAGGTTCAGATCGCCGTCGAAGCGCGCGAACTGCTGAAGGCAGACGGGATCAACGCCCGCGTTGTTTCCGCTCCGTCGCTGGAGTGGTTCGAGGAGCAGAGCGCGGAGTACAGAGAGAGCGTTCTGCCGAAGGCCGTCAAGGCCCGCGTCTCTATCGAGGCCGGCCTGTCACTGACCTGGCGTTCATACGTCGGTGACGCCGGCAAGAGCGTCTCGATCGAGCACTTCGGTGCATCCGCTGACTACAAGACCCTGTTCCGCGAATTCGGCATGACCACCGGCGCCGCCATCGAAGCCGCCAAGACGTCGCTCGCCGGCCTTTCACTCTGATTTTCGATTTCAAGGAGAAAAACAAATGACTGATACAGAAACCACCACTCCCACCGCTCAGCTGTCAGCCGTCGGTGTCAGTATCTGGCTCGACGACCTCTCGCGCGAGCGTCTGCGCACCGACAACCTGCAGAAGCTCATCGCCGAGAAGAACGTCGTGGGCGTCACCACCAACCCGTCGATCTTCGCTTCGGCCCTGGCCAAGGGTGAGGCCTACGACGAGCAGGTTCGCGAGCTCGCCGCCAAGAACTTCACCGTCACCGACGCTGTATTCGAGATCACCACGAGCGATGTGGCGCAGGGTTGCGACATCTTCCGCCCGATCTACGACGCCACGAACGGCTTCGACGGCCGTGTGTCGATCGAGGTCGAGCCCGGCTTCGCCAACGATGCCGCCGCCACCATCACGCAGGCCAAAGAGCTGTTCGACAAGGTGAACAAAGAGAACGTGCTCATCAAGATTCCTGCGACGATCGAGGGTCTCGAGGCCATCACGGCCACCATTGCGGCCGGCATCAGCGTGAACGTGACGCTGATCTTCAGCCTCGATCGGTACCGCGACGTCATCAATGCGTACCTGGCGGGCCTCGAGCAGGCCCAGGCCGCCGGCATCGACCTCTCGAAGATCCACTCGGTCGCTTCGTTCTTCGTGTCGCGCGTCGACACCGAGATCGACAAGCGTCTCGTCGCCATTGGTACCGAAGACGCCCTCGCGTTGAAGAGCAAGGCCGGCGTCGCCAACGCACAGCTGGCCTACGAGGTCTACGAGCAGACCTTCACCACCGAGCGCGCGAAGGTTCTCCTCGCTGCCGGTGCCAACAAGCAGCGCCCCCTCTGGGCCTCCACCGGTGTGAAGGACCCCGATGTTCTCGACACGACCTACGTGGTCGAGCTCGCGGCGCCCGAGGTTGTCAACACCATGCCCGAGAAGACCCTCGACGCCACGTTCGATCACGGCGTCGTCGCCGGCAACACCATCTCCGGCAGCTACGCCACGGCCAACAAGGTTCTCGACGCCATCGCGGCGCAGGGCATCTCGTACGCCGAGGTCACCGAGTTGCTCGAGAAGGAAGGCGTCGAGAAGTTCATCGTGTCGTGGAACGAACTGCTCGAAACCGTTCAGACGGCACTCGACGGCGCCAAGAGCGCCGACAACGCATGAGCGTTCGCGTCCATGTCACGGGCGCTGCTGCGGTAGCTGTCGAGACACACGTCGGGCAGCTGGTCAGTGACCTCGTGGCCTCGAGCATCACCGGGCTCGACCCGGCGCTCTGGGGCCCCGAGGCCGAGGCAGAGGCGTCGCAGCGTCTCGGCTGGACCGAAGCGGTCTCGATCTCGCGGCCGCTTGTCGCCGAGATCGAGGCGCTTCGCGCTGAGCTGATCGCCACAGGCGTGAACCACATCGTTCTCGCGGGGATGGGTGGTTCGTCGCTCGCTCCCGAGGTCATCACCCGCACGGCCGGCGTCGAGCTGACTGTGCTCGATTCGACAGCCCCCACGCAGGTCGAGGCGGCCCTCGCCGACCGCCTCGCCACGACCGTGCTCGTGGTCTCGTCGAAGTCGGGTTCGACCGTCGAGACCGACAGCCAGAAGCGCTCGTACGAGAAGGCGTTCCGAGACATCGGAATCGACCCGAAAGAGCGCATCATCGTCGTGACCGACCCCGGTTCGCCTCTCGAGGCATCCGCTCGTGCCGACGGCTACCGCGTGTTCACCGCAGACCCCACCGTGGGCGGCCGGTTCTCCGCGCTGACCGCGTTCGGCCTCGTGCCGTCGGGGCTCGCAGGTGCCGACATAGGCGAGCTGCTCGACGAAGCCGAGGCAATCGAGCTGTACCTGGCCACTGACGACGCCGACAACCCCGGGCTCATCCTCGGGGCTGCCATCGCCGGCACTTCTCCCCTGAAGAACAAGCTGGGCATCGTGGCCGACGGAACCCACATCGTGGGCTTCGGTGACTGGGTCGAACAGCTGATCGCCGAGTCGACGGGAAAGATCGGCCGCGGTCTGCTGCCGGTCGTTCTCGACACGACGTCGCCCGAGCTCACCGAGAAGCTCGACGACGTGCAGATCGTGCGCCTGGTGAAAGATGCCGACCAGTTCCACCTGTTCCCGCAGAACCGCCACGAGGGCGAGATTCTCATGAGCGGTTCGCTCGGCGGAATGATTCTCGCGTGGGAGTACGCCGTGGCTGTCGCCGGGCGCCTGCTCGGCATCAACCCGTTCGACCAGCCCGACGTGGAGTCGGCTAAGGTCGCCACGCGCGGCCTGCTCGACGCGCAGCCTGCGCCCGAAGCCCCGGCGTTCACAGCCGGCGGCATCGAGGTTCGGGGTACCGCATCGGTCGTCTCCGGTGTCGACTCCATCGCAGCCGCTGTGTCAGCCCTGTTGGCCGAGACGCCGACCGACGGGTATGTGTCGATCCAGGCATATGTCGACCGGCTCTCGCTCCCCCAGCTCGTTGAGCTGCGAGATGCCCTCGCGTCGAAGATCGCTCGCCCAGTGACGTTCGGCTGGGGCCCTCGGTTTCTGCACTCGACCGGTCAGTTCCACAAGGGCGGCCCCGCCGTCGGCGTGTTCCTGCAGATCACCGAGAACGCGCCCAGCGATCTCACCATTCCCGAGCGGCCGTTCACCTTCGGCCAGCTCATAAAGGCCCAGGCAGCGGGTGACGCGGCTGTTCTCGAACAGCACGGCCGCCCGGTTCTGCGGCTCAACCTGACCGACCCCGCCGTCAACGTCTCGACGTTGTTCGACGCCGTCAAATAACGATCCAGCGCTCACCCGAAGCGTCACTGTACTAGTACAAGGAGCAAGATGCCCCCGGTAGAAATCACTCCGGATTACAATCCGCTCAGACTTGCGAAAGACCGCCGACTCAACCGCATCGCGGGGCCCAGCGCCCTCGTGATCTTCGGTGTGACCGGCGACCTCTCCCGCAAGAAACTGATGCCAGCGGTTTACGATCTGGCCAGCCGGGGGCTCTTGCCTCCAGGCTTCTCGCTCGTCGGGTTCGCCCGCCGCGACTGGGAAGACCAAGACTTCGAGCGCGTCGTTCACGACGCCGTCAAAGAGTACGCGCGCACGCCCTTCGATGAAGACGTGTGGCGCCAGCTGTCGGAGGGTATCCGTTTCGTCTCGGGCGAATTCGACGATGACCAGGCGTTCGTGCACCTGAAAGAGACCATCGCCGAGCTGGACGCCCACCGGGGCACCATGGGCAACCACGCGTTCTACCTCTCTATCCCCCCGAAGGCGTTCCCGCTGGTCACCGAGCAGCTTCGACGTTCTGGCCTCGCTCACCCGGAGCCCGGCCAGTGGCGCCGCGTGGTCATCGAGAAGCCGTTCGGCAGCGACCTGAAGACGGCTCGTGAGCTGAACGATGTGGTCGAATCGGTGTTCGCACCTGACGACGTCTTTCGCATCGACCACTATCTCGGCAAAGAGACCGTGCAGAACATCCTCGCTCTGCGCTTCGCGAACCAGCTCTACGAGCCCATCTGGAACGCAAACTACGTCGACCACGTGCAGATCACGATGGCCGAAGACATCGGCGTTGGCGGCCGGGCCGGCTACTACGATGGCATCGGCGCGGCACGCGACGTCATCCAGAACCACCTGCTTCAGCTCATGGCCCTCACCGCAATGGAAGAGCCCATCTCGTTCAACGCCGCAGACCTGCGTGCCGAGAAGGAGAAGGTGCTGGCGGCTGTCAAGCTTCCCGAAGACCTCAGCCATTCCACGGCTCGAGGCCAGTATTCGAGCGGCTGGCAGGGCGGTGAGTACGTGCCCGGCTTCCTCGAAGAAGACGGTATGAACCCCGACTCGACCACCGAGACCTATGCCGCGGTGCGCCTCGACATCGCCACCCGTCGCTGGAACGGCGTGCCGTTCTATCTGCGTGCGGGCAAGCGCCTCGGCCGCCGCGTCACTGAGATCGCCGTGGTGTTCAAGCGTGCGCCCCAGCACCTCTTCGCTGAGGCTCAGACGTCTGAGCTCGGCTCGAATGCCCTCGTCATCAGGGTTCAGCCCGACGAGGGTGTGACCATCCGGTTCGGCTCGAAGGTGCCCGGTGCCGGTGTTCAGGTGCGCGACGTGACCATGGACTTCGGTTATGGCCACGCGTTCACCGAGGCCTCCCCCGAGGCCTACGAACGCCTGATCCTCGACGTTCTGCTCGGTGACCCGCCCCTCTTCCCACGCCACCAGGAGGTGGAGCTGTCGTGGAAGATCCTCGACCCCATCGAGGAGTACTGGGCGACGCAGGGCCAGCCCGACCAGTACCGCCCCGGAACTTGGGGCCCCGACTCGGCCGATGAACTTCTTTCCCGCGACGGCAGAACCTGGAGACGCCCGTGATCGTCGACTTTCCCGACACCAATACCAGCAAGATCTCGAAAGCCCTCGTCAAGATTCGTGAAGAGGGTGGCGCTGTCGCCCTCGGGCGTGTTCTGACGCTGGTCATCCGCACGAGCCTGGGGCACGAAGAGGAGGCCATCGAGGCCGCCAACGACGCCTCGCGCGAGCATCCGATGCGCGTCATCGTCGTGTCGACCGACAGCGAGACCGACGGTGCCCGCAGTGGTCGCGGTGCGCGACTGGATGCCCAGATCCGCGTCGGTGGCGACGCAGGCGCCAGCGAGGTCGTGTTACTCAAGGCCTACGGCGCAGCCGCCTCAGACGAAGAAGGCCTCGTCACCGGTCTGCTTCTGCCCGATGCACCCGTCGTGGTCTGGTGGCCCGGCGAGAGCCCCGAGAAGGCGTCGACGTCGAGCCTCGGCCGCATCGCCCAGCGCCGCATCACCGACGCGTCGAACCACCCGAACCCGGTCGAGTCGCTGATCCGTCTCTCAGAGACGTATGCGCCCGGCGACACCGACTTCGCGTGGACTCGCCTCACCCTGTGGAGGGCGCAGCTCGCAGCTGTGCTCGACCAGCCCCCGTATGAGCCGGTCACCGCGGTCGAGGTTCAGGGAGCATCCGATTCTCCCTCCACTCTGCTGCTCGCGGCCTGGCTCGGTCACCAGCTGAAGGTGCCGGTCACGTACGGCCTCACCCAGCGGGCGAACGGGTCGAGCGGCATTCACAGTGTCAAGCTCGTTCGCGAGTCGGGCACCATCGACCTGACGCGCGAGATTCCCAACGTGGCGACGCTCATTCAGCCCAATCAGCCCACACACGACCTCGCCCTACCACGTCGCAACCTCCGTGACTGCCTGGCCGAAGAACTGCGCAGGCTCGACCCTGACGACCTGTATGGTGAAGTGATCTCCGTTGGGCTCGCTGAGCTCTTCGAATCGACTGAAGTAGGCTTCCAAAGCCGTTCCTAAGTAGCTGTGAAGGCTGGAATCAATGACAACAGACCGTCGTGTTCTCGTTCATCCCGATAAAGACTCTTTGGCCGGGGCTGTAGCCGCCCGGTTCATCACAAAGATCATCGACATCCTTGACGAGTACGACGAAGCTCATGTCGTGCTGAGCGGCGGTAGCGTGAATACCGCCGTTCTGGCAGCCATCAAGAACTCGCCGGCGCAAAACAACGTCGACTGGCATCGCATCAGTTTCTGGTGGGGCGACGAGCGTTTCGTCGAGGCGTCCAGCGCCGATCGCAACGACCTGCAGGCCCGCGAGGCTCTGCTGAACCACATCCCGGTCGATGAGGCGAAGATTCACGCCTTCGCCTCCACCGACCAGATCGCCGATATCGACGAGGCAGCGGCCGACTATGCCCGCCAGCTCGACGAGGCGGCTCCGGATGGCGCACGGTACCCGCGCTTCGACATCATGTTTCTCGGAGTTGGCCCCGACGGTCACATCGCGTCGCTGTTCCCCGGCCTCGCTGGAATTCGCGAGACCGAGAAGACCGTCGTCTCGGTGCTGAACTCCCCCAAGCCGCCGCCGCTGCGGCTCAGCCTCACCCTCCCGGTCATCCAGTCGGCCGACCGCATCTGGCTGGTCATGGCCGGCGCCGACAAGGCGTCACCTCTCGGGCTCGCCCTCGCCGGTGCATCCATCGAAGAGGTGCCAGCTGCCGGTGCCCAGGGCCGCAAGCGCACTGTCTTCTTCGTCGACAAAGACGCTGCCGCCGAGGTGCCCGAAAGCCTCATCGCGCCTTCGTACTGAGTCTGTTCGGGCGAAAGCGGCGTAATAGACAGGCCCATCCCGACTCTCTCATATGGGTGGAGAACGTCTTCGCTCGCGAGCGATTGTGTAAGCGAACGCTCGATGTCGCGTGAGTGAGCGTGGGTATGAAGTTTCGAAGCATGGGTTTGGTTGGCATTGTGGCCGTTGCGCTGTTGTCGGGTGGAGTGTCACCTGCCTTGGCGACGACGACCCCGGGGGTTTCAGGCTTTTGGGGGTGGGGTGACAACGGCAATTCCTGGGGCGCGCATCCAACCACCATTGGCGTTATGGGCGATGGAACCAACGCGCAGCGTGGCACGCCAGAAGCACTGAGTCTCTGGGGCACTGACGTTCTCGATGTGTCGAGTTCGAGATATCACACCCTTGCGCTGAAGCGTGACGGATCGGTGCTCGCTTCCGGCTATGGATACTGGGGCGAACTGGGTGACGGGGGCATGACCCCGTCTGTGAGCCCTGTTTCAGTCGTTGGCTTAAGCGCCGGAAGTGGTGTGGTCTCGGTGAAGGCTGGTGGGTCGTTCTCGCTCGCGTTGAAGAGCGATGGTTCTGTGTGGGCATGGGGTCAAGCCGACCAGGGGCAGCAAGGTGACGGATCTGGAGTCATACACGTGGTGCCGACCCAGGTGCCCACACTTGGCGCCGGTTCGGGCGTCATCGCAATTTCCGCCGGGGCTAACCACGCTCTCGCGTTGAAGTCTGATGGGTCTGTGTGGGGCTGGGGTGACAACGACTACGGTGACGTCGGAATTGGTACGGGATCAGGAAATGTGCTCGTTCCAGTCCAGCTCCCGTTCGGTGCTGGTAGTGGAGTGGTGCAGATCGTTGCTGCCCAGGAGTATTCGCTCGCGCTGAAGTCTGATGGGTCGGTCTGGGCCTGGGGAGACAACGAGAATGGGCAGCTGGGCGACGGATCCATCAGCAATCGGTTCGCGCCCGTTACGACAGCCTTCGGTAGTGGTAGCGGGGTCGTCTCGATTGACGGTACGAATCACTATAACCACAAGTCGGGCATCGCTGGATCCGGGTGCAAATCACGCGGGGGTGACGACGAGACCTCAATGGCGCTGAGAAGTGACGGCTCTCTGTGGGCCTGGGGGTCGAATGCCTGCGGCCAGTTCGGTTCGGGCGTGGCAGACAATGCAACTCATCCAAACCCCCTCGCTATGCCGGCGCCACTCGCCGCGGGCAGCGGTATTGTGTCAGTCTCGCTAGGCGAAGATTTCGCTCTGGCGTTGCGGAGCGACGGGTCGGTACTCTCGTGGGGCACAGATGTCTACTGTGAACAGGCCGACTGCCCTACGACGGCAATCATCGGTACCCCGAAGCCAGTGCCGGGGTTCGGCCCCACCAATGTGGCGACACTGGTGACGGCATACGATGACGGCGGCCTGGTTCTTGCGGCGCAACGATTCACGGCGTCTCTCTCGATGAGCTCCTCACCAGTGCATTCCCACGAGGGCGACCGCGTCGATTTCTCTGTGCATCTCACCTGCGCGGCGCCCGTGCTCGGCACGACGGTGGTGCTGGATGATCGAGGTTCACCCCTGTCGACGCTCAAGCTCGATGCGTCGGGCACGGCTGTGTTCGAAACAAGCAGTCTGCAGCCGGGACCGCATCTGATAACCGCGACGAGTTCGCCGACCACCTCGTGTTCGGGAACCTCGGCCACCGCCACGGTGAAGGTGACCAACCCGTCGTACCTCGACGTGGTGAACCACCCGGGAACATCAAGAGCAGGGGCCACGGTCACGTTCTCCGCGAACGTCTACTGCGCGTCACCCGGCACTCACACCGGCGTCGTGTTGTTTCATGAGAATGGCGTGCTGATCGGTTCGGCGAACATCGATGCGTCGGGCAACGCGCTTGCTTCGTGGATCTTCAGCACGCGTGGCACACACGTCGTCACAGCCGACTACTCGGGTGACGACGGTTGCGACCCGGCGTCGGCAGATACAGAACACGACACCAACTGATTGCCAGACGTCGGCCGGTGCCCTGTGCCCGTCTAACGTAAGAAGCCGCCCGGCGTGAACCGGGCGGCTTCTTACGTTAAGTGCTGAGAACTACTTGGCGACCGGAGCCGCGGTGCCGCGACGGGCACGAAGCTGCGCGAGGGCATCTTCGAGAAGCTGGGCGGCCTCTTCTTCGGTGCGGCGCTCTTTGACATACGCGAGGTGCGTCTTGTAGGGCTCGAGCTTTGCGACCGAGGGCGGGTTCAGCTGGTCGCGACCAGCAGGAAGACCCGACTGGGGAGAGTCGATGGTCTCGGGGATCTCGTCTATGGGGAGATTCGCCGCGAAGTAGCGTACGGTCTCGTTGCCCAAGGCGTCCCAGTAGGAGACCTTGATGCGGTCGGCGTGGTAGCCGCGGTCTTGCTCCCCCATGGGGCCCGCGCCGACACGTGAACCTCTAATTGCGCTGCCGCCTGATGCCATGGAATTTCCCCTAGTTTCCGGTGTCGAACTTGGTGATGAGACCGAGCACGACGATGCAGGAAACCCACACCAGCCCGAGAATCACCGTGATGCGGTTCAGGTTGCGTTCTGCGACGCCTGATGCACCGAGGTTGGATGTGACGCCGCCGCCGAACATGTCAGACAGGCCTCCACCGCGACCGCGGTGAAGCAGAATGAGCAGAGTCAGCAACAGACTGGTTATGCCGAGCAGAACCTGCAAGACAACCTGGAGGATTTGCAACAGATAACCTTTCACACAAAACGGGAGACGGTGGCCCCCCGCAGACCAAGGGCAAGTATACCGTGCGTTACACGCCGACGTGCTTCTTGAACCGCACGATGGCGCTGAACTCGTCGAGGTCGAGGCTCGCGCCGCCCACCAGTGCGCCATCGACGTTCGGCTCACGCATGAAGCCGGCGATGTTGCCCGACTTCACCGAACCGCCGTACAGGATGCGTGTGGCCGCGGCGGCCTCGTCGCTCAGTGTCTCGGCGAGAACCGTGCGGAGTGCCGCACAGACGTTTTCGGCCTGCTCAGGCGTGGCCGCCTGGCCCGAGCCGATGGCCCAGACGGGCTCGTAGGCGACGACGATGTTCGCGGTCGACGGCACGCCGACAAGGGCGGCCTTCAGCTGGGCGACGGGAACCGCACTCGGGCCGAACTTCTCAAGGTCTTCAGCCGTCTCGCCAACACACAGCACGGGAACGAGGCCGTGCTTGAGGGCTGCAGCCACCTTGGCCGCGACGACCTCATCGGTCTCGTTGTGCATGGTGCGGCGCTCGGAGTGCCCGATGATGACGTAGGCGCAATCGAGCTTGGCCAGGAATTGACCTGAGATCTCGCCGGTGTAGGCACCCGAGTCAGCGGCCGACAGGTCTTGGCCACCGTAGGCGAGCTCGAGCTTGTCGGCTGAGATGAGCGTCTGCACTGAACGCAGGTCGGTGAACGGCGGGAAGATGGCAACCTCGACGTCGGAATAGCTGTGGCTGGCGTCTTTGAGGTTCCACGCGAGCTTCTGTACGAACGCGATCGACTGCAGGTGGTCGAGGTTCATCTTCCAGTTGCCGGCGATGAGCGGAATGCGACCGCCGGGCTGAGTGCTGCTTACCATCCGAGTACCTCCAGGCCGGGGAGGCGTTTGCCCTCCAAGAATTCGAGGCTGGCACCGCCGCCCGTAGAAATGTGACCGAACTGGTCATCTGTGAAACCGAGGGCGCGCACGGCCGACGCCGAGTCACCGCCACCGACGACGGCGAGGCCGTCAACGGTCGTGAGTGCCGCGGCAACCACGCGGGTGCCTTCGGCGAAGGGTGCGAGTTCGAAGACGCCCATCGGGCCGTTCCAGAACACGGTGTGCGACGCGGCGATGATGCTAGCGAAGGTAGCGGCGGTGTCGGGCCCGATGTCGAGACCGAGCCCATTCTGACCGAACGGCGTCTCTTCGATGCGTTCGGCCGACGTCACGGTGTGTTCGGCGTCGGCGCCGAACTTCGAAGCCACGACCACGTCGGTGGGCAGAACGATGCTGACACCGAGCTCGGCCGCCTTCTCGAGGTAGCCCTTCACGGTCTCGATCTGGTCTTTCTCGAGCAGGCTCGCGCCCACCTGAAAACCCTGCGCCGCAAGGAACGTGAAGAGCATGCCGCCGCCGATGAGCAGCGAGTCGACCTTGGGCAGCAGGTGCCCGATAACGCCGAGCTTGTCGCTCACCTTCGAGCCACCCAGAACGACCGTGTACGGTCGGGTCGGTGTCTCGGTGAGCTTGTCGAGAACCTCGAGCTCAGCCTGAATGAGCAGGCCCGCCGCGCTCGGAAGAATTTCTGCCAGCTCGAACACGCTCGCCTGCTTGCGGTGCACGACCCCGAAGCCGTCTGACACGAACGCGTCAGCTCCGGATGCACTCACCAGCTCTTCGGCGAAGGCACGTCGTTCGTCGGCCGACTTACTCGTCTCCCCCGCGTTGAAACGCAGGTTCTCGAGCAGTGCGTAACCGCCGTCGGAAAGACCGGAGACAGCCGCAGCCGCCTCGGCTCCGACGGTGTCGCCTGCGAAGGCGACGGGTGTTTCGAGGAGCTCAGCCAGCCGGGCCGCAACCGGTGCCAGGCTGTACTTCGCTTCGGGCGTGCCCTCAGGGCGCCCGAGGTGGCTCACAATGACCACCCGGGCACCCTGGGAGGCAAGCGCCTTCAGTGTGGGAAGTGACGCGCGTACTCGCCCGTCGTCGGTGATGATGCCGTCTTTCAACGGCACGTTCAGGTCGCAGCGAACAAGAACAGTCTTGCCAGCCAGCGACCCGAGGGACTCAAGGGTTCGTATCGTCACTTCTCGTCTTACCTATCTCGCAGATGTATTTGTTCTGCCGGCCGGGCCGGCGAAACCGTAGGCTCAGAGCTTGTCTGCGACGTACTCGGTGATGTCGACGAGACGGTTGGAGTAGCCCCACTCGTTGTCGTACCACGAAGCAACCTTGACCTGGTTGCCGATGACCTTCGTCAGGCCGGCGTCGAAGATCGAGGAGTGCGGGTCTCCGACGATGTCGCTCGACACGATCTCGTCTTCGGTGTACTTCAGGATTCCTTTGAGGGGGCCCTCAGCAGCAGCCTTGTAGGCCGCGTTGACCTCGTCGACCGTCACGATGCGCGACGACTCGACCGTGAGGTCGGTGATCGAACCGGTGGGCACGGGTACGCGTAGTGCGTAGCCGTCGAGCTTGCCGACGAGCTCGGGAATGACGAGGCCAAGGGCCTTGGCGGCACCGGTCGACGTCGGGATGATGTTCGCTGCGGCGGCACGGGCGCGGCGCAGGTCGCTGTGCGGGCCGTCTTGCAGGTTTTGGTCGGCGGTGTAGGCGTGAACCGTGGTCATGAGGCCACGCTCGATGCCGAAGTTGTCCATGAACACCTTGGCGAGCGGCGCGAGGCAGTTCGTGGTGCACGACGCGTTCGAGATGATGTCGTGAATGGCCGGGTCGTAGGTGCCCTCGTTGACGCCGAGAACCAGAGTTGCCACGCCGTCGCCCGTTGCGGGAGCCGACACGATGACCTTCTTGGCGCCGCCCTGGATGTGCTTGCGAGCGTCTTCGGCCTTGGTGAAGCGGCCGGTCGACTCGATGACGATGTCGACACCCAGCTCGCCCCACGGGAGGTTGGCAGGGTCACGCTCGGCCAGCACCAGGATGGGCTTGCCGTTCACGATGATATTGTCGCCGTCGAGCTCAACCGTGGCGTCGAGACGGCCACCGATGGTGTCGTACTTGAGCAGGTGCGCAAGCGCCTTGTTGTCGGTGAGGTCGTTGACTGCGACGATCTCGATGTCGCTGCCCTTGGCGAGGGCCGCTCGGAAGTAGTTGCGGCCGATACGGCCAAAGCCGTTGATACCGATCTTTACGGACACGTAGTGCTCCTGTGACTGGGGCCCCGAGGGGCAAGATGGTGGTTACCGTGCATCAAAATGGTGCCGGGCCCCTTCGCGGGGCCCGGCAAAAGCATCGCTTCAGAGTACCAGCAGGCCGTCGGTCTTCGATGCGGCTGCGGCGTAGCGGGCGGCGACGTTCTCCCAGTTCACGATGTTCCAGAATGCCTTCACGTAGTCGGCGCGAACGTTCTTGTAGTCGATGTAGTAGGCGTGCTCCCACACATCGAGCATGAGCAGCGGAACGAGTCCGAACGGAACGTTGCCCTGCTGATCGAAGAGCTGGAAGATGCTGATCTTCTTGCCGATGACGTCGTAGGCCAGCACCGACCATCCGGAGCCCTGCACGCCGAGCGCGACTGCAGTGAAGTGAGCCTTGAACTTGTCGAACGAACCGAAGTTCTCATCGATGGCGCTCGAAAGCTCACCCGTGGGCTCTCCGCCTTTGGGAGAGAGGTTGGTCCAGAAGATGGAGTGGTTGACGTGGCCGCCGAGGTTGAAAGCCAGGTCTTTCTCGAGCTTGTTGACCGCGGCGAGGTTCTCGGAGTCGCGAGCGTCGGCGAGCTGGGCCAGTGCCGTGTTCGCCCCGGCGACATAGGTCGCGTGGTGCTTGTCGTGGTGCAGCTGCATGATGGTCGCACTGATGTGCGGCTCGAGAGCGGCGTAGTCGTAGGGAAGATCTGGAAGTGTGTATTCAGCCATTGTGTCTCCTTGTACTTGGTGTTGCGATTGTGCGACCTGATCAGTCTATTGATGTAAGCCGCACGGCTTCTGAATGCTTCCCGAACTTCAGTCGTCGAGATCGGGGGGCAGATTCGCGTCGGTTCCGGGGATGCCGAGGTCGCTGGCCTTTTTGTCGGCCATGGCGAGAAGGCGCCGGATGCGGCCCGCGATCGCGTCTTTCGTCATGGGCGGGTCGGCGTGGTGGCCGAGCTCGTCGAGGCTTGCGTCTCGAAAGTTCAGCCGCAACGCCCCCGCGTACTTCAGGTGGTCGGGAACCTCGTCGCCAATGATTTCGAGAGCTCGTTCGACCCGTGAACACGCGGCAACGGCGGCCTGTGCCGAGCGGCGCAGGTTGGCATCGTCGAAGTTGACGAGCCGGTTGGCGGTGGCGCGAACTTCCCGGCGCTGGCGCATCTCCTCCCAGCGGCTGACCGACTCTTTCGCGCCCATCAGGCTGAGCATCGAGGCAATGGCTTCGCCGTCGCGGATGACCACGCGATGCACTCCGCGCACCTCACGTGCCTTCGAGCCGACGTGCAGCCGAGCCGCTGCACCGACGAGAGCCATAGCAGATTCATTGCCCGGGCAGACGATTTCGAGGGCCGCAGAGCGACCCGGATCGGTGAGCGAGCCCTGGGCGAGGAAGGCCCCCCGCCAGACGGCGGCCAGTTCGTCTGCTGAACCCGTGGTGAGACGGTTCGGAAGGCCGCGGATGGGCCGGCGGCGAGCATCCAGAAGCCCAGTCTGGCGGGCGAGGGTCTCACCGCCGTCGAGCACACGAACGAGATAGTAGCTGCTGCGGCGTACGCCAGAGGCGGGCACGAGCGAGACGTCACCCCGAACCCCGTAGAGTTCGGCCAGGTCTTTGCGCACGCGTTTGACGAGCTCTTGCGTATCGAGTTCAGCCTCGATGGCGATGCGGCCCGAAATCAGGTGCAGGCCGCCGGCGAAGCGCAGAATGGTGGCGACTTCGGCCGCGCGGGCCGCCGTCTTCGTGACAGCGACAGCCGTCAGTTCGTTTTTGACATCGGCAGTAAGAGCCAATCTCTTCCATCTCCTTCGTGCGGTGTCTGGCCGGCTCCTGGGTCACAGGGCCGGTCGACTACCGTTATTCGCGACCCAGGTCGCGGTGTTTGACGCTGACGACGACGCCGGGATTCGTGCTGATCAACTCGGCGAGTCTGCGTGCGACAGCAACCGATCGGTGTTTGCCGCCCGTGCAGCCTATGGCAATTGTGGCGTGGCGTTTGTTCTCACGCTGATAGCCGGCCAAAACAGGTGAGAGCGCCTTGGCGTAATTCTCAATGAAATCTTCAGCACCTTCCTGGGCGAGAACATAGTCGCTGACCTCGGCGTCGAGGCCGGTTTTGTCTCGCAGTTCGGGAATCCAGAATGGGTTCGGAATGAACCGGCAGTCGGCCATGGCGTCGGCGTCGGACGGCGCGCCGTACTTGAAGCCGAAACTCATGATGGTGACTTGCACTCCCGCTGTGCCGACGGCCGAGAACCGGTCTGCGACCGCCGTTGCAAGCTGATGTACGTTCAGGTCTGAGGTGTCGATGATGATGTCGCTCGACTCGCGAATGGCGGTCATGCGGGCGCGTTCTGCACCGATGCCGTCGAGCAGGGTTCCGTTGCCCTGCAGCGGATGCGGTCGCCTGACCTGCTCGAAACGCCTGACCAGCGCCGCATCAGTGGCCTCGAGGAACACGACGCGAACCTGAATGCCGCTGCGGAGAGCCTGGATGATCTCCTGCAGATCTGAGAAGAAATCGCGGCCGCGAACGTCGACCACCGCGGCCAGGCGCGGCAGCGTGGAGCCGGCGTGCTCGGCCAGGTCGACCAGCGGGCGCAGCATCTGCGGCGGCAGGTTGTCGACCACGTACCAGCCGAGATCTTCGAGGGCGTTCGCCACCGTCGATCGCCCGGCGCCCGACATTCCGGTCACAATGAGCACTTCCTGCTGCTGGGCAGTTTCGAGTGTCATCGTTTTCGTGTGCTTTCGCCTCGTCGGTGCGTGTCGTCTAAGACTATCGGCCTCTGCGTGTCGCTCGCCCGCACAGACCCCGGGCCTACGAACGCAGCTGCTGGAAGATGGTGGTGGCCAGCTGCTCGCCGATGCCCTTGACCTCGCCGATCTCGGCCGCGGTGGCCTGTTTGAGTTTCGCCACCGAACCGAACTCTTTGAGCAGCACCTTCACGCGGGTGGGGCCGAGGCCCGGGATCTCGGAGAGCACGCTGGTGATGTCGCGTTTGCGCCGGGCGCGCTGGTGCGTGATGGCGAAGCGGTGGGCCTCGTCGCGGATGCGCTGCAGCAGAAAGAGCGCCTCGCTGCCGCGCGGCAGAATGACCGGGTAGTCGTCGTCGGGCAGCCAGATCTCTTCGAGCCGCTTCGCGAGGCCGCAGAGAAAGATACCCGTGACGCCCGACTCCTTCAGCGCCCGGGCGGCAGCCTGTACCTGCGGCTGCCCGCCGTCGACGATGAGCAGGTTCGGCGGGTACGAGAACTTCTTGGTCGCGGTATCAGACTCCGCGCGCTCGGAGCCCTCGTCGAGGTACGCGAGGCGTCGGGAGATGACCTGGTAGATCGAGTCGGTGTCGTCGGTGGTCTCGGGAATCGTGAAGCGCCGGTACTGGTCTTTGCGGGCGAGCCCGTCTTCGAAGACCACCATCGACGCCACCACGTTGGTGCCGCCGAGGTGTGACACGTCAAAACATTCCATGCGCAGCGGTGCGTCGGGCATCCCGAGCCCGTTCTGAATGTCGGTGAGGGCTTCTGTTCGTGCAACGAAGTCGGTGCTGCGCCGCATTTTGTAGAGCATCAGGGCGTTTTTCGCGTTCATCGTGGCGGTCTGCATGAGCGCCGCCTTCTCGCCGCGCTGGGCCGTCTTCAGGGCCACCTTCGAGGTGCCCCGCCGCTCTGAGAGCCACTGCTCGAGCTCCTGGGCGTCGCCCGGCAGGTCGGGCACGATGATCTCGCGCGGCGGAACCTGGCCTTCGTAGGCCGTCTGCAGAATCGAATCGACAAGCTCGGCCGTCGTGAGGTCGAGCTCTTTGTCGACCATCCAGGCCCGCACACCGCGAATGCGGCCGCCCCGCACGATGAACTGCTGCACGGCGGCGGCGAGTTCATCGTGTTCGATGCCGAACAGATCGGTGTCGACGCTGTCGGCGAGCACAACGGCGCTCTTCTCGAGAACGGCGTCGAGTGCGTGCAGCTGGTCGCGAAAACGGGCAGCCTTCTCGTATTCCTGGGCTTCGGATGCCGCACGCATCTTCTTCGTCGTCTCGGTGACGAACCGCTTGTCATGCCCATTCATGAAGGCGATGAAGTCGTTCACAAGCTCGCGATGTTCTTCGATGGTCACGCGACCCGAGCACGGACCCCCGCAGCGCCCGATCTGCCCGGGAAAGCAGGGTCGACCCGTCTGCATCGCTTTCTTGTAGCTCGAATCGGAGCACGTGCGAATGGGAAACGCCTTGATCATCAGGTCGATCGTGTCGTGCACGGCCCAGATCTTGGGGTATGGCCCGAAATACTTGGCGCCCTTGATCTTCTGGTTGCGCGTCACCATGACCCGGGGAGCCTCGTCACCGAGCGTGATGGCCATGAACGGGTACGACTTGTCGTCGCGAAACTTGACGTTGAACGGCGGGTCGAACTCTTTGATCCAGGTGTATTCGAGTTGCAGGGCTTCGACGTCGGTGCCCACCACGGTCCACTCGACGCTCGAGGCGGTCGTCACCATGCGCCGGGTGCGCTCGTGCAGGCTCCTCAGCGGCGCGAAGTAATTGCTGAGCCGGGCACGCAGGTTCTGCGCCTTGCCCACATAGAGCACGCGGCCGTTCGCGTCACGAAAACGATAGACACCCGGCTGGGTGGGAATCTCGCCCGCCTTGGGGCGGTAACTGACCGTGTCTGTCATCGAACTCTTCTTGGTGTTGCCGAGGTCACGACGCCTTGCGCCGCTCGCCTGCGCCCGCCTGCAGAATCTCTTTCAAGAAGAAACCGGTGTGGCTCTTCTTGACCTTGGCAAGCTGCTCGGGGGTGCCCGTCGCCAGCACCTTTCCGCCGCCCGATCCGCCCTCGGGCCCGAGGTCGATCAGCCAGTCGGCCGACTTGATCACGTCGAGGTTGTGCTCGATGACGACGACGGTGTTGCCCTTGTCTACGAGCCCGTTCAGTACCAGGAGGAGCTTTCGCACGTCTTCGAAGTGCAGCCCGGTGGTGGGCTCGTCGAGCACGTAGACGCTGCGGCCGTTCGAGCGCTTCTGCAGCTCGGTCGCGAGCTTCACGCGCTGAGCCTCGCCGCCGCTGAGTGTGGTGGCGCTCTGGCCGAGCCGCACGTAACCGAGCCCCACCTCGACGAGGGTGTTCAAAAAGCGGTGGATCGCGGTGATCGGCTCGAAGAAGATGGCAGCCTCGGCGATGGGCATGTCGAGCACTTCTGCAATGCTCTTACCCTTGTAGTGCACCGAGAGGGTGTCGCGGTTGTACCGCGCTCCCCCACACACTTCGCATGCCACATACACGTCGGGCAGGAAGTTCATCTCGATCTTGATCGTGCCGTCACCCGAGCACGCCTCGCAGCGCCCACCCTTGACGTTGAAGCTGAACCGGCCGGGCTGGTAGCCGCGGGCCTTCGCCTCGAGTGTCTCGGAGAACAGCGTGCGGATACGGTCGAACACGCCCGTGTAGGTCGCCGGGTTCGACCGCGGGGTGCGGCCGATGGGGTTCTGGTCGACGTGCACCACTTTGTCAAGGTTCTCGAGCCCGGTGACCCGCTTGTGTTTGCCGGGAATCTTGCGGGCGCCGTTCAACTGGTTGGCCAGCACGCGGTACAGGATGTCGTTCACCAGCGACGATTTACCCGAACCGCTGACGCCGGTGACGGCGATGAACGTGCCGAGGGGAAAGTCGACCGTCACCTTCTTGAGGTTGTTCGCCTCGGCATCGACAACCGTGATCTTGCGATCAGGGTCGATCGGCCGGCGCGTCGCGGGAATCTCGATGCTCTTACGGCCCGACAGGTAGTCACCCGTAAGACTGTCGGTGTTGGCGAGCAACCCCTCGTACGAGCCTGAGTGAACCACGGTTCCGCCGTTCACACCGGCGCCGGGGCCGATGTCGACCACCCAGTCGGCCATGCGAATGGTGTCTTCGTCGTGCTCGACGACGATGAGCGTGTTACCGAGGTTCTTGAGCTTCACCAGCGTCTCGATGAGGCGGCGGTTGTCGCGCTGGTGCAGGCCGATACTCGGCTCGTCGAGCACGTAGAGCACCCCGGTGAGCCCCGAGCCGATCTGCGTGGCCAGCCGGATGCGCTGGGCCTCGCCCCCGCTCAGCGACCCCGCCGCGCGGGCCAGGTTCAGATAGTTCAGCCCGACTTGGATGAGGAAGTCGAGCCGCAGGCGGATCTCCCGCAGCACCTGCGCGGCGATCTGCGCCTCGCGGTCGGTGAGGGTGAGTTCTGCCATGAAGCTCTGGGCATCGGTGAGGCTGATGTCGGTGACATCGGCGATGCTGTGACCGTTGACCAGCACGGCGAGCACTTCGGGCTTCAGCCGCTTGCCATCGCAGACCGGGCACGCCACTTCGCGAAGATACTCGGCCCAACGGGCACGCTGGTTGTCGGTCTCGGCCTGCAGATACTGGCGTTCGATGTAGGGAACCACGCCCTCGAAGCCCGAGGTGTAGCTCATCTCACGGCCGAAGCGGTTCTTCCACTTCACCCGCACCTCGAAGTTGTCGCCGCGCAGCACCGCTTCTTGAACGGTCTTGCTGAGTTCGTTCCACGGCGTGCTGAGATCGAACTTCAGGTCGCGGGCGAGGCCGTCGAGCAGCTTCTCGTAGTAGTTGTAGAGGCCCTTGCCCTGCGTCGACCACGGGATGACGACACCCTCGTTGATGCTCAGCTCGGGGTCGCCCAGCAGCAGGTCGGCGTCGACCGACATGCGGGTGCCGAGCCCCGAACACTCGGGGCAGGCGCCAAACGGAGCGTTGAACGAGAACGTGCGCGGCTCGATCTCGGTGAGCTGCAGGGGGTGCTGGTTGGGGCAGCTCAGCTTCTCGCTGAACGTCTGCCAGGCATCCGGCCCGTCGGCGTCGACGTAGTTCACCTGAACGATGCCGTCGGTGAGCCGCAGTGCGGTCTCGAGTGAATCGGTGAGGCGGCTCAGAATGTCGGGGCCGGCCACCAGGCGGTCGATCACGACCGAGATGTCGTGCTTGATCTGCTTCTTCAGCTTCGGCGGCTCATTGAGCTGAATGATGTCGCCGTCGACCACCGCACGTGAGTAGCCGCCCGCAGCGAGTTCTTTGAAGAGGTCTACGAACTCGCCCTTCTTCTGCGTGATGACCGGGCTCACGATCTGGTACCGGATGCCCGTTTCGAGCTCCATCAGCTGGTCGGCGATCTGCTGAACCGTCTGCGCCGAGATCTTCTCGCCGCACACGGGGCAGTGGGCGATGCCGATGCGCGCCCAGAGCAGGCGCATGTAGTCGTAGATCTCGGTGATGGTGCCGACGGTCGAACGCGGGTTGCGGTTCGTCGACTTCTGGTCGATGCTGACCGCCGGGCTCAGGCCCTCGATGAAGTCGACGTCGGGGCGGTCGACCTGGCCGAGAAACTGGCGTGCATACGCGCTCAGCGATTCGACGTAGCGGCGCTGGCCCTCGGCGAAGATCGTGTCGAACGCCAGGCTCGACTTGCCCGAGCCCGAAAGCCCCGTGAAGACCACGAGCGAATCGCGCGGGATATCAAGGTCTACGTCGCGAAGATTGTGAACACGGGCACCACGGACACTCAGTTTTCCGGCGGAATCCACCTCTGTAATTGACACCCATGAAGTCTACGGTCTGCCACTGACACTGCTCCCCCGGTGGCGCTCGCTACGCTCAGGGCGCATCATCAGGCGCGACGCGAAGCCTGTTCGCGAAGAAACTCGGCGGCGCTCAGGCGGTGCGTTCGCCCCGGAATCATCGCCGCAGTGAGACCCGCCACCCACCCGTCGAGTTCGGCGTTCAGCGCGCCGGAGAGAGCGACCAGTGTCGAGAGACTCGGGTTGGTCTGCCCCCGTTCGACCTTGCCCACGTTGGTGACGTGCATCTCGGCGAGGTCGGCGAGATCTTCTTGGCTCAGGCCCAGCTGCTGACGGGTGGCACGGATGCGCTCCCCTACGATGCGGGCGGCCTCAGAGTGTTCGAGCATTACTCATGACTATCGGCTGCCCGGAGTGCAGACCAGAGCGTGGGCGCGGGCAGCGCGGAGGGATGAGGCGTGTGCGCTGTGTCGGTCTGCGTTGCGTGGCGTTGCGTTGCGTTGCGCTGCGTTGCGCTCCATCGTGACGGCCCCTGCGGCCCGTGGCGGGCGTTCGGGTGTGTGCGCCGACCGCTGTCAGCCGCGGCGGGCACGCTCGCGCAGAAACTCGGCGGCCGTCAGCGTGTGCGTTCGCCCAGGAATCATGGCGGTCGTCAGCCCCGACGTCCAGTCGCCCACATTCGCGTTGAGCGCCCCGGCGAGCGAGATCAGCGTGGTCAGGCTCGGGTTCGACTGCCCCCGCTCGATCTTGCCCACGTTCGTCACGTGCATCTCCGCGAGTACGGCCACGTCTTCCTGGCTCAGCCCGAGCTTCTGGCGGGTGGCGCGAACGCGCTCCCCCACGATGCGGGCGGCTTCAGAGTATTCGGGCATACCTCATGACTACGTGACCACGCCTTTTGCTACCAGAGTGTAAGCATCCGATGCTTTCAGACCTCACGATTGTGTACCAGATGCGCTCAAGCGTCGAACCCGATCAGATGTGACCTGCCTTCTCCATCTGGCGGAGCTCGTGCTTCATGTCTCCCAGTTCGTCGCGCAGCCGCGCTGCCAGTTCGAACTTGAGTTCGGCAGCGGCGGTCATCATCTGGTCATTCAGGTCGGCGATGAGCGTCTCGAGTTCATTCGCGCCCGCGGCGGCGATGCCCTCCCGGCGCAGGTTCGGGGTGGGGCTCCGCTTTTTGCTGTTGCGCCCGGCCAGCAGTTCGGCCGTGTCGGCGCCTTCGCGCGTGAGCATCTCGGTGATGTCGGCGATGCGTTTACGGAGCGGTTGCGGGTCGACGCCGCGCTCGAGGTTGTAGGCAACCTGCTTCTCGCGGCGCCGGCTGGTCTCGTCGATGGCGCGGGTCATCGAGTCGGTCATCACGTCGGCGTACATGATCACCTGGCCCGACACGTTTCGTGCGGCCCGGCCGATGGTCTGGATGAGCGACGTCGACGAGCGCAGGAACCCCTCTTTGTCAGCGTCAAGAATGGCCACGAGCGACACTTCGGGCAGGTCGAGGCCCTCTCGCAGCAGGTTGATGCCCACGAGCACGTCGTAGACGCCTGCTCGAAGCTCGGTGAGCAGCTCGACGCGACGCAGTGTGTCGACGTCGGAGTGCAGGTACCGCACGCGCACGCCGTGCTCGCCCATGAAGTCGGTGAGCTCTTCGGCCATCTTCTTCGTCAGCGTGGTGACGAGAATGCGCTCGTCTTTCGCCACGCGAATACGAATCTCCTCGAGCAGGTCGTCGATCTGCCCCTTCGAGGGCTTCACGATGATCTCGGGGTCGATCAGCCCGGTGGGCCGGATGATCTGCTCGACCACCCCGTCGGCGATGCCCATCTCGTATTTTCCCGGCGTCGCAGAGAGGTAGACCTTCTGGCCCACCCGGTCGTTGAACTCGTTCCACCGCAGCGGACGGTTGTCGAGCGCGCTCGGCAGCCGGAAGCCGTGCTCAACGAGTGTGCGCTTGCGCGACGAGTCGCCCTCGTACATGGCACCGATCTGCGGCACCGTGACGTGCGATTCGTCGATCACGACGAGAAAGTCGTCGGGAAAGTAGTCGAGCAGGCAGTGTGGAGCCTCGCCGGGCTGGCGCCCGTCGATGTGCCGCGAATAGTTCTCGATACCGGAGGTGAAACCGATCTGCTGCATCATCTCGAGGTCGAAGGTGGTGCGCATGCGCAGCCGCTGGGCTTCGAGCAGCTTGCCCTCGCGTTCGAGCTGCGTGAGGCGCTGGGCGAGCTCTTCTTGAATGGTGCCGATGGCCCGGTGCATGACCTCGGTGTCGGCCACGTAGTGCGAGCCGGGGAAGACCGAGATCGAATCCATCTTGCGCACGATGTCGCCCGTGAGAGGGTGCAGCGTGTAGAGCGCCTCGATCTCGTCGCCGAACATCTCGATGCGTATCGCGAGCTCTTCGTACATGGGGATGATCTCGATGGTGTCGCCGCGCACCCGAAAGTTGCCGCGCGAGAAGTCGATGTCGTTGCGCTGATACTGCATGGAGATGAACTTACGGATGAGCCAGTCGCGGTCGACCTTCTGGCCCACCTGCAACGCCATCATGGCGTTCATGTACTGCTCGGGTTGGCCGAGGCCGTAGATGCACGACACAGTGGAGACCACGATGACGTCGCGCCGGCTCAGCAGTGAGTTGGTGGTGGAGTGTCGCAGCCGCTCAACCTCTGAGTTGATCGAGCTGTCTTTCTCGATGAATGTATCGGTCTGCGGAACGTACGCCTCTGGCTGGTAGTAGTCGTAGTACGACACGAAGTACTCGACCGCGTTGTTCGGCATGAGCTCGCGAAACTCGTTCGCGAGCTGGGCCGCCAGGGTCTTGTTGTGCGCCAGAACCAGTGTGGGCCGCTGTACGGCTTCGATGAGCCACGCCGTGGTCGCCGACTTGCCGGTACCGGTCGCACCGAGCAGCACGACATCGGTCTCGCCGGCGTTGATGCGCGCGGTCAGTTCGGCGATCGCCGTGGGCTGGTCGCCGCTGGGCGTGTAGTCACTGATGACTTCAAACGGGCGAACAGAGCGGGTGGGTTCCATGCAATAAGTTTACGTAGGGCCACTGACACTGCTCCCCTTCCGGGCCCGATTACGCCCAGCAAGAAAGCCCTAAGGTGAAGCCATGAGAATCGGAATTCTGACAAGCGGCGGCGACTGCCCCGGCCTCAACGCGGTCATCCGGGGCATTGTGCTCAAGGGCACGGAGATCAACGGCCAGGAGTTCGTGGGGTTCAAGGGCGGTTGGCGCGGTGTGGTCAACTCCGATCTCATCGAACTCGGCCGCTCGAACGTGCGCGGCATCGCCAAAGAGGGTGGCACCATTCTGGGCACCTCCCGCACGAACCCGTTCGAGGGCGAAGGCGGCGCTGAGCGCATCCAGCAGAATCTCGAACGCGAGGGAATCGACGCCGTCATCGCCATCGGTGGCGAGGGCACCCTCGCTGCGGCCAAACGGCTGACGGATGCTGGGCTGAAGATCGTCGGAGTACCGAAGACCATCGACAACGACCTTGACGCCACCGACTACACCTTCGGCTTCGACACGGCCGTTCAGATCGCCACCGACGCGATGGATCGCCTGCGCACCACCGGCGATTCTCACAGCCGCTGCATGGTGGCCGAGGTCATGGGCCGGCACGTCGGCTGGATCGCGCTGCACTCCGGCATGGCCGCGGGTGCCCATGCCATTCTCATTCCTGAGCAGAAGACCACCATGGAGCAGATCCGTTCCTGGGTCGAGAGCGCCAACGCGCGCGGTCGCGCGCCGCTCGTGGTGGTGGCCGAGGGTTTCGTGCCCGGTGAGACGGATGACGCGCACTCCGAGCGCGGGCTCGACGCCTTCGGGCGTCCCCGCCTCGGCGGTATCGGCGAACGGCTCGCCCCCATGATCGAAGAGATGACCGGTATCGAGACGCGGGCCACCACGCTCGGCCACATTCAGCGCGGCGGGGTGCCGAGCGCCTACGACCGCGTGCTCGCTACCCGCCTCGGCATGGCCGCGAGTGATTCGGTGCTCGAGGAGCGCTGGGGGCAGATGGTTGCGCTTCGCGCAACCGACATCGTGAACGTGGGCTTCGAAGAGGCCCTCGGCAAGCTCAAGGTCGTGCCCCAGCACCGCTACGACGAGGCTGCGTTGCTCTTCGGCTGAGCATCTTCGCCGTCGTCGCCTTCTGTCTCCCCAATTCAGTTTGTGGGGAGCGCGGTGGGCTCGGCGGGGCAGCTTAGGCTTTGGCCTCTGCTTGAGCGCGCAGGGTGAGCCAGAGGGCGTCGGCGCGGGTGAGGGTGTCGGCGAGCGTACCGGTGGAGTCGATGACGATGTCGGCGATGGCAAGGCGTTCGGCCTCGGACACTTGCGACGCTATGCGCCGTTCGGCGTCAGAACGCGACATCCCGCGGTGCGTGATGAGGCGGTCGATGCGCAGTTCATCGGGGGCGCTCACCACGATCACCTGTTCGAAGGGGTGCGGAAGCTTGCCTTCGACGAGCAGCGGAACGTCGTACACGATGATGGCGTCGGGGTCGGCCGCTTCGGCCTCGGCGATGCGTTCACGAGTGAGCTGCTGAACGGCTGGGTGAACGATGGCGTTCAGCTTGACGAGCTGTTCGGGGTGCCCGAAGACGGCGGCGCCGAGGGATGCCCGGTCGAGCGACCCGTCGGGCAGCACGAGCTGCTCACCGAAGGTGTTCGCGATGTTCTGTAGGGCATCCGTGCCCGGCTCGACAACCTCGCGCGCCAGCTGGTCGGCGTCGATGCGAACGGCCCCGTGCTCGGCGAGGCGTTTCGCGACGGTGGACTTGCCTGAGGCGATGCCGCCGGTGAGCGCTACGAGATACACGACTTCATGCTACCCGCCCGCCTAAAGCTGCCTTGACGGCGAACGGCCGCCCTCCCGAAGGAGAGCGGCCGAACGAGGTAATGCAGAGAAACTAGTTGTTCGAGCTCAGCTTCTCGCGAAGCGCGGCGAGCGTCTCGTCGTCGGCGAGGGTGCCGGCTCCGGTCGACTCGCTGGAGAACGACGAGCCCGAGGGAACGCCTGAGGCGTCGAGCGGGGTCTCTTCGTTCGAGGTTGCAACCTGCTTCTTGTGGGCTTCCCAGCGAGCCTGGGCTGCAGCGTAGTCCTGCTCCCACTTCTCGCGCTGGCTGTCGAAGCCTTCGCGCCACTCGTTGGTCTCCGGGTCGAAGCCTTCGGGGTACTTGTAGTTGCCCTGGTCGTCGTACTCGGTGAGCATGCCGTAAAGGGCCGGGTCGAACTCGGTACCTTCGGGGTCGACGCCCTCGTTGGCCTGCTTGAGGCTCAGCGAGATGCGGCGACGCTCGAGGTCGATGTCGATGACCTTGACGAACACGTCGTCGCCGACCGAGACAACCTGCTCGGCGAGTTCGACGTGCTTGCCCGACAGCTCGGAGATGTGCACGAGGCCCTCGATGCCCTCTGCAACGCGAACGAACGCGCCGAAGGGAACAAGCTTGGTGACCTTACCCGGTGCAACCTGGCCGATGGCGTGGGTGCGGGCGAAGACCTGCCACGGGTCTTCCTGCGTCGCCTTGAGCGACAGGGAGACACGTTCGCGCTCGAGGTCGACCTCGAGGATCTCGACGGTGACCTCCTGGCCAACCTCGACAACCTCTGAAGCGTGCTCGATGTGCTTCCACGACAGCTCGGAGACGTGAACGAGACCGTCGACGCCGCCGAGGTCGACGAACGCACCGAAGTTGACGATCGACGAAACGACACCCTTGCGAACCTGACCCTTTTGGAGGTTGTTCAGGAACGTGGTGCGGCTCTCCGACTGCGTCTGCTCGAGCAGCGCGCGGCGGCTCAGAACGACGTTGTTGCGGTTCTTGTCGAGCTCGAGGATCTTCGCTTCGATCTCCTGGCCGAGGTACGGCGTGAGGTCACGAACGCGGCGCAGCTCGATGAGCGATGCCGGCAGGAAGCCGCGAAGGCCGATGTCGACGATGAGCCCGCCCTTGACGACCTCGATGACCGAACCGGTGACAACACCGTCGGCGTCTTTGATCTTCTCGACGTCGCCCCATGCACGCTCGTACTGAGCGCGCTTCTTCGACAGGATGAGGCGGCCTTCTTTGTCTTCTTTCTGAAGAACAAGAGCCTCGACCAGGTCGCCGACCTTCACGACATCAGTCGGGTCGACATCATGCTTGATGGAAAGTTCGCGCGAGGGAATGACACCCTCGGTCTTGTAACCGACGTCGAGGAGAACCTCGTCGCGGTCAATCTTTACAACGGTGCCTTCGATGAGGTCTCCGTCGTTGAAGAACTTCAGTGTCTTCTCGACCGCGGCAAGAAAGTCTTCAGCAGACCCGATGTCGTTAACGGCTACCTGCTTGGGTGCCCTGTCGGTCGTTACGATTGTCATGTAGTAGTTGCTCCAGTATGGACATATATCAGGCTGTGCAGCAGAAAACTCATCCGAGTGAAGCTTCACCCGGAGAGAGTTCGTGAGCGCACGGCAATGGATGTTTGACGCAAATTGCGCCAATCAATCTTAGCCCCGCGATTCTGCCTCAAGCAACCCGATAGAAAGACCCGTCGGGCGCACCTCGACGCAGAGACGGGACGGGTTCACTTCTCGAAGGCGGCCACGAGGGTATCGAGACCCACGCCGCCGAGGTCGAGGGCGCGGCGATGGAACTCGCGGATGTCGAATGCCGAGCCCTGTCGGGCGCGGTAGTCGTCGCGCAGCTGCTCCCAGATGCGCTGGCCCACCTTGTAGGCGGGTGCCTGGCCCGGCCAACCGAGGTAGCGGTTCACTTCGAAACGAACGAATCCGTCATTCATGTTGACGTTGGCGCGCAGAAACTCGAGCGCATACTCCGCATCCCACACGCCGGAGCCGTCGAGGCGTGGCTTGCCGAGGTGCACTCCGATGTCGAGTACCACCCGGGCGGCCCGCAGGCGCTGGCCGTCGAGCATGCCGAACCGATCTGCCGGGTTGTCGAGGTACCCGAGTTCTTGCATGAGCCGTTCGGCATAGAGCGCCCAGCCTTCTGCGTGGCCGGAGGTGCCGGCCAGCTGGCGGCGCCAGGTGTTCAGCTTGGCGCGGTTGTAGACGGCCTGGCCGATCTGCAGGTGGTGCCCGGGAACACCCTCGTGGTAGACGGTGGTCAATTCACGCCAGGTGTCGAACTCGGTGACCCCTTCGGGCACCGACCACCACATACGGCCCGGCCGGGAGAAATCGTCGGTGGGGCCGGTGTAGTAGATGCCGCCCTCGCTGGTGGGAGCGATCATGCACTCGATCGCCCTGATCTCGGCGGGAATGTCGAATTGGCTCCCCGAGAGCTCGGCGATGGCACGGTCGCTGGTCTCCTGCATCCACTGCTGCAGCGCGGCGGTGCCATGCAGCTTCTGCGATGGGTCGGCGTCGAGGTGGGCGATCGTCTCGAGCACAGACGCACCGGGCAGAATCTCGCGGGCAATGGCCTCTTGTTCGCTCACCATGCGCCGCAACTCTTCAATGCCCCACTCGTAGGTCTCGTCGAGGTCGACCGTGGCGCCGAGGAACTTGCGCGATTCGAGGGCGTAGATCTCCCGCCCGACCGCGTCGTGCTCGGTGGCGGCGGGCATCAGCTCGGTTGTCAGGAACTCGGCGAAGCGATCGTAGGCTGCGGAAGCGACCTCGGCCCCGTGGGTGAGCTGCCTGACGAGGGTGTCGGGCAGGGCATCCGGAGCAGGCGACCCGGAGCTGGGAGGCTGCTGGGCTGACGAAGACGACTGTGTCGACGAGGGCGACCGCGACGCATCGGGATTTGAGGCAGAGCGCACGAGGTTGTGGAAGAAGCCACTCTCGCCGACATTCTTCTTGGCCTGCAGCAGCACTTCGCGCACTTGTCGCCGGGCGGGTGTGACGCCCGATCGGATGCCCTCGCGGAGGGTCTCGATGTAGCCGTCGAGCGCGGTGCCCACGCCCGAAAGACGGAGGCCCACGACCTCCCAGTCGTCGGCGCTGTCGGTGGGCATGAGGTCGTAGACCTCGCGGATCTCCTGCGACGGCGACTCGATGACGTTGAGGTTGCGGAGCTGCAGGCGTGCCTCAGAGCTCTCGAGGGCCAGGCGTAGAGAGCTGCCGAGGTCGGCCTGCGTGACGACATCGATGTCGTCGACCGCCGTGTGCGCCTCGAGCTCACGCAGTGTGCTGCGCACGGCCGCGGCGTAGGCCTCGTGGCCAGCGGGCGAGTAGTCGCCGTAACGATCGTTGGCCTCGTTGCGGCCGATGTAGGTGCCCACCGCGGGTTCGAGTGCTACCAGGGTGTCGACCCAGCGCTCGGCGACGGCGTCGATGGCGGTGGGGGTGCGCTCGCCCGCGATGGATGCGCCGACGGACGCTGCGGCAGGCCCTGTTGTGGGGAACCCTGATGCGGCGGACTCAGGGACGGGGGCGAAATTGGTGCTCTCGGTCATGGATTCAGCTTATGCCTGGGCCCTGACACGCATCCGCTCGGTACCCAGGCTGTGCACAACTCTCAACGTTGGCCCGCTGTGGAGAACTAGTGCGGGTGCGACGCGGGCTTCGGATGCCCGGGAATCGAATCCCCGCTCATGTTCAGCTCGGCGGGGTCGACTTCGGTGTCGCCGTAGTCGTCGGGGCCACCCGTTCCGGGCAGCACATCGACGTCAGACGCGTCGATGTCGTCGTCGATCGCGGCACTGTCGGAGACGCTCTCGTTCTGCAGAACCTCGGTCTCGGCTTCGCTCTGGGGGTCGTCAGCCCGGTCGAGTGCGGTGAGGTCGCGATCGGAGAGCCCATGCGCCGAATGCTGCTGTGCGGCATCTTTTTCGGCGTGACGGGTTTCGCGGGCTTCTCTCTCGAAAGTCATACTTTGAACCTACGCATTTTGACGACATTGGCAACCCGTTGCACGCATCCGTACGGTCTGTCGATACTGCAGGCATGACAGATGACACGGCGACAGACCCGAAAGTGACTCTCAGGAGCTTTCATTCCGTTGTGAACATGACGGCGTCGCAGCTGGAGAAATGGCTCAGAACCGAGGAATCGAAAGCGGTGGGTCAGAAAAAGGACTCAGGTGGGAAAAAGGACTCAGACGAGTCGGTGGGCCACGCCAGCGGCAGGCGTATCGTTGCCCTCCTGCAGAAGAATCAGTCGGAGTTCACCGACGGCGACTACGAGCACATGACCACAGTGGTGGGCTTCGTTCACCGGCATCTGAAACAGCGCCCGAGCGGCGATGTCACCGACACGCCCTGGCGGTTCTCGCTTATGAACTGGGGTCACGACCCACTGAAGAAGTAGTGCTTTCCGGGTTCCGGATGCTCTGGCAGGCGACTCGCCGCATCGATTGACATATTCGAACATATGTTCGAATATGGGGAGATGCCAGACCTTTCCGTCCTCCTCGCCGAAGCCGCACCCGCGGCCGGTTTGGCGCGGGTGGAGGCAGGCCGGGGCGACTCCGTGCGCGAGCTGCAGGAGCGTATCCGGCAGATGCAGACCACCAAGCTCGAGACGCGACGGCTCGAAACGGTGCCGGCACTGGCTTCGCTGCTGCCCGGTGGGGCGCTTCAGGCCGGCGCGGTGTACTCGGTCGAGCGCTCGCATGCGCTGCTGATGGCTCTGATGGCGGGGCCGTCTGCCGCGGGTGCCTGGTGCGGAGTCGTAGGCATTCCCGACTTCGGCGTTGAAGCCGCTGCGCGCTCGGGTATCGACCTCGAACGGCTGGTGTTGGTGCCGCATCCGGGCGACCAGTGGCTCGCGGTGACATCGGCCATCATCGATGTGGTGAGCGTGGTGGTCACGGTCGCTCCCCCGCGGCTCAGCGATGCCGTGACGGCTCGGTTGGCGGCGCGCATCCGGCAGCGCGAAGCGACGCTCATCGTGTTGGGCGGCTGGGCGCAGAGCGAAGCGACCCTCCGCATCACCGAGAGCACCTGGGGCGGCATCGGCGCCGGGCACGGGCACCTCGCGAGCAGACAGGTCACGGTGAGTTCGAGCGGCAAGTCGCTCTGGGGCCAGAAACGCACGGCCCGGCTGTGGCTGCCGGATGCGTCTGAGCAGATCCGCGAGGTGGGGTCGGCGTCGGGTGGCGGTGCCGGTTCGGGTGGCGGTGCCGGTTCGGGTGGCCACGAACGGGCCGAGCATGGCTTCGCCGAGCACGAATTGGCGGGGTGAGCCGTGCCCCGAACAGAGAAGTCGCGCACCCTGGTGGTGTGGTTTCCCGACTGGCCGGTCAGGGCGCGGGCGCTCATCGAAGACATCCCCACCGACAGCCCCATCGCTTTGATCGAACGGGGCCTGGTGTTCGCCTGTTCGTCGAGCGCTCGGGCCGAAGGTGTTCGGCGGGGCCTTCGCCTTCGCGAAGCGCAGGCCACATGCCCCGACCTGCTGACATTCGAGTACGACTCCGCCCTCGACCACCGCAGTTTCGAGCCGGTGATGAACGCCATCGAAGAGCTCATGCCGGGAGTACAGATGCTCCGCCCCGGAACCTGCGCCCTCGACGCCCGCGGCCCCAGCCGCTACTACGGCGGCGAAAATCAGGTGGCACAGGTGCTGCTGAACACGCTGGCCTCGCTCGAGGTGACGCGGTTGGGTGAAGACGGCGAAGCTGGCGCTGCTGCGAGTGGTGAAACTGCTGCGAACGGCGGCGTTGCCGTTACGACTGATGGCGGCACTGCTGCCGTTGGCGCCTTTGCCGCGCGCATTGCGATCGCCGACGGTCGATTCGCCGCAGAGCGTGCTGTTCGGATGCCGGGGCGGCAGAGCATCCGTATCGTGGCTCCCTCGACCTCGCCCCAATTCCTGGCACCCCAGCCCATCGAACTGATCGGTGACCAAGCGCTGGCCACGCTGCTGCGCCGCCTCGGGCTGACGACGCTCGGCGCCTTCGCTGCCCTCGACTTTCGCGACGTGCGGGCGCGGTTCGGCGAGACCGGGGTGTATGCACACAGTCTCGCCAGCGGTGGTGACCTGCGCCGGGTGACTCCGCGGCTACCACCGCAGCTGCGCGACATCGAGGTCTCGTTCGAACCTCCGCTCGAACTCGTCGACCAGATCACGTTCGCCTTTCGAACGGCAGCAGAGCGGTTCGTCGACGAACTCACCCGGTCGCTTCTGGTGTGCACGAGCATCCGGGTGGAGCTGCACACCGACAACGGGCTGATGCACGAGCGTGGGTGGGGGCATCCGCGCTGGTTCAGTGCAAACGATGTGCTCGACCGCATTCGCTGGCAGGTACAGGGCCGTATGGGTACCGGCAACGGCGCCCTGAAGTCGCCCATCACGAAGGTTCGGGTGCTGCCCGAAGGCCTCGACACGATCGGCAACTACGAGACCGGGTTGTGGGGCAGCACGCCCGACGACCGGGTGCACCACGGGCTGTCGCGGGTGCAGAGCCTGCTCGGGCACGGCGGGGTGGTCACCGCGGTGATCGGCGGGGGGCGCGGCGTGGCCGAACGGCAGATTCTGACTCCGTGGGGTGACCCGGTGGAGGGCACGGCGGCGGCGAGTCGGGTACGGCGTGGGGCTGCGGGCAGTCGGGCAGCAGATGGGGCTGCGACCGTTGCAGGTGGGAGTAGAACAACGGCAGGGCGAGAGACGTTCAAGCCGTGGCCCGGTAGTGTGCCGCTGCCTGCCCCGTCGTCGGTGTTCGAGCGTCCGAGCAGGGTCACTGTGCTCGGGGTGTCGGGCGAAGCCGTGGAGGTCGACGAACGGGGGGCACTGACCGGTGTTCCGAGCCGCTTTGCGCCCGGCGCTGGCGGGGCTGACGGGGCTGGCAGGGCTGGCAACACCAGCGCAGGCACCGCGCCTTCGACCGTCGGGATGACGCGTGCGCCCGTACCGCAGGCCATCACGGCGTGGGCTGGCCCCTGGCCGGTTCACGAGCGTTGGTGGGATCAGGAGCAGGCGCGCTCGTTTCACCGCTTCCAAGTGGTCGACGCCGACGGAACCGCGTGGCTGCTCGCGCTGCACGACAAAACCTGGTGGGCGGAGGCCCGCTATGACTGAGCCGACAGCAACAGCAACAGCAACAGCAACCACACCTCCGTATGCAAACCCAGCAGAGGTGTGCTGATGGGGTTCAACAATCCTGCGATTCCGTGGTCGGAGCTGGAACGCAAGCTGTCGGGGCGAAGGCCCGGCGAGACACCCGAACGCGATGGCGGCGACGGTCCCGCTTTCTCGCGAAAACGCATGCCCTACGTCCCTCCCGCGCCCCCACCCCCCCCCCC
>NZ_QYRT01000020.1 GCF_004923255.1 Subtercola vilae
TCCCTAATGTTTCGGCGGCCATAGCGCGAGGGAAACGCCCGGTAACATTCCGAACCCGGAAGCTAAGACTCGCAGCGCCGATGGTACTGCAAGGGAGACCTTGTGGGAGAGTAGGACACCGCCGGACCCACCTTAAGAAACAAGACCAGAAGCCCACCTCACACGAGATGGGCTTCTGGTCGTTAACGCCTCGTTTCTTTCATCTAGACTCGAACCCACATCTACACAGCGCGCGTACAACAGCAGAAGGAGTGTCATGAGCGATTCACCAGACAGGGAGAAACGCCCAGGGCGCCGCGAAGACGGTGCGCGTGCAGACGGGCCACGGGGTGGTTCAGACCGGCCCCGTAGCGCGAGGCCCCCGCAGTCCGCTTCGGGCCAGGGCTATCAGGGTGCGAACAACAAGGGTGGCAGGCCCGCCAAAGACGGCGAACGTCGCCTCTGGACGAGCGACGGCAAACCCGCGCGCAGCGCCGCCCCCGGTTCTCGCGATACCCACAGCCAGCGCGGCGGTTACCGCGATGAGGGGCTGACCCCCGAAGAGTTGATGGCGCGCGAGCTGCGTGCGGTCAGGTCTCACCACGACGACCCTGATGTTCCCGAAGACGTGTCGGTGAAAGAACTCGATCGTGGGGCCTTCAACGAACTGAAGACGCTCTCGAAAGAGAACGCCGACGGCGTTGCGAAGCACCTGGTGATGGTTGCGCGGTTGATCGAGAGCGATCCAGAGCTCGCCCACAAACACGCGACGTCGGCCTCGCGGCGCGCAGGTCGTATCGCGATGGTGCGGGAGACCCTCGCGATCACTGCCTACGCCACGGGCGACTATGCCCTGGCCATCCGGGAGCTGCGCACCTATCGCCGCATCTCTGGGTCGAACGAGCAACTGGCACTCATGGTCGACAGCGAGCGTGGCCTCGGCCGACCCGACCGTGCCCTGGAGCTCGGCCGTTCGGTTGCGCGCGACACGCTGTCGCCGGCGACGCAGGTGGCAGTAGCCATCGCGATGTCGGGGGCCAGGCTCGACCTCGAGCAGCCTGAGGCGGCTCTGGCTGAGCTCAGCATTCCCCAACTCGACCCGACGCGCGCCTACACCTACAGCCCTGAGCTGTTCTGGGCGTACGCCGAAGTTCTCGACGATCTGCACCGCGACGACGAGGCGGCCACCTGGCGGGCTCATGCGGAGCGTGCCGAGCAGGCCCTCGATGCGGCTGTGGCCGTCGACGACGATGACCTGGTCGAGGTCTTTGAAGAAGACGTTTTCGAAGACGGCGATGCCTTTGTCGTGACGGCAGAAGTCGACGACGAGAACCCCGAAGAAACGGTTGACGCACCTGTTCACGACGAAGAGAAATAGGGTGACAGCGCCCACTCCGCTCGATGGGGTCGATGTCGTTCTGGCCGATCTCGATGGAGTCGTCTACAAGGGCAAGGGCGCCATCGACCACGCTGTCGATGCCCTGAACCGGGCGGCAGGCGAAGGCCACGCTGTGGCGTACATCACGAACAACGCTTCTCGCACCGACGTGCAGGTGGCCGACCACCTCTCGAGCTTCGGGCTCAGCGTGTCCCCCCACGACGTGGTCACGAGCCCGCAGGCGGCAGTTCGACTTCTGGTCGATCTCGTGGCTCCGAACTCGAAGATTCTGGTCGTGGGTGGCGAGGGGCTCACCAGTGAGGTTGAGAAGGCCGGCTTCACCGTGGTGCGTGAGGCCTCTGATCAGCCGGCGGCAGTGATTCAGGGCTTCTCGCCCGATGTGGGGTGGAAGCATCTGGCCGAGGCGAGCTTTGCGTTGCATACCGGTATTCCATGGGTGGCGACGAACACCGACTGGACCATTCCGGTGGAGGGTGGCATCGCCCCCGGCAATGGCACTCTGGTCTCTGCGGTGCACACGGCTGTGGGCACGCTGCCTGTCGTGGGCGGAAAACCTGAGCGGGCGATCTTCGATGCGGCCGTTGCACGATTCGGTGCGAAGCAGCCCATCTTCATCGGCGACAGGCTCGACACTGACATCGTGGGGGCGAACAAGGCGGGCATGCGGTCCATTCATGTGCTGACCGGCATCGACGGGCCGAAGCAGCTCATCGCGGCCGACAAAGACTCGCGCCCCACCTTCATTCTCGACGACCTCCGTGGGTTGTTCGAGCCGTATCCGGCGCTCGAACTCTCGAAAGACGGGGCCACCGCTACGGTCGGTGCCGCAGTCGTACGCATTCGCGGCAACGATGTTGAGTTGGTGAAGCCGGGGGAGTCGAGCGTGAACAGGTTGCGGGCAGCGTGCGGGTTGATCTGGGCATCCGGGCGCCCCATCTACGGCCTCACCGTGGCTCCTCAGCTCTACAGCTGACCGGCCGCGGTACCCTAGACAGGTGACTTTCGAGCCGAACGAACCAACGGGCGAGGGCTCTGCTGCCCCGACCGACTATCCGCGCGACGGTGGCCTGGTCACGCGTCTGCGGGTCATCGAAGACCAGCCGCTCGATACTCGGGCGGGGGCGTACGTGCAGGTGTACGACGAGTTGCGGGTGCGGCTCGAAGGCGGAGACGTTTCGACCAACCGTGCCTGAGCCCGAATCTGCTCGGCTCGACCAGGCGCTGGCTACGAGCGGTCTCGCCCGGTCACGAAACCACGCGGCGCAGCTCATCGTCGACGGTTTTGTGCGGGTCGATGAGGTCGTGGTGGTGAAGCCCTCAGCGAAGGTGCGCGAGGGTCAGTCGCTGCGGGTCGAGGGCGAAGACCACTATGTGAGTCGTGGTGCCGGCAAGCTCGTTGCGGCTCTCGATGCCTTCGCGGGTGTCGTGGTGAAGGGCCGCGTCGCGCTCGATGCGGGCGCCTCGACCGGCGGGTTCAGCCAGGTGCTGCTCGAGCGGGGAGCCGCGCGGGTGCTCGCGGTCGACGTGGGGCACGGGCAGATGTCGCCGGTGGTGGCACAGGATGCCCGGGTCAGCGTCGTCGAGGGCTACAACATCAGGCACGCCACGCCCGAGTCGCTCGCGGCGGCGTCGAACGAGAGCGCGGCCCCCCAGCTCGTGGTGGCCGACCTCTCGTTCATCTCGCTGACAACGGTGCTGCCCGCGCTCGTGGCGGTGGCGGCACCCGGCGCAGATTTCGTGCTGCTGGTGAAGCCGCAGTTCGAGGTGGGCAGAACGGGCATCCGCGAAGGCGTAGTGAAGAACGCCGGGCTGAGGGCCGATGCGATTTCGACGGTCTTGTGGGCCGCGTTCGATCTCGGGTTGTCGACGGCGGGGCTCATCTCCTCCCCAATCGTGGGCAACCACGGAAATCATGAGTATCTGGTTTGGCTCAGTGCTTCGGTCGGCAGCAATCCGACAGAATGGTTAGACCGCGTTCTTTCAGTGGCAGGAGCACACACCCCGTGACGTCGACCCGATTCATTCTTGTTGTGCTGCACACGGGGCGGGGCGACTCGGTTGAGGCAGCCATGCGGGTGTGCGACCAGCTCGCCGCGTCGGGCGTGACCCCGGTGCTCTCGCCGAGCGACTTGGCAGATATCGCCGACCACCTGAGCGACCCTTCGGTGATCGCGGTGCTCGGCGAAGACGTCGAGCTGGGCGAGCTCGAACTCGTCATTGTGCTGGGCGGCGACGGAACAATTCTGCGCGCGGCCGAGGTGGTGCGGGGGTGTTCCGTTCCGCTGCTGGGCGTGAACCTCGGGCACGTGGGCTTCCTGGCAGAGAGTGAGCGTGAAGAGCTCGGCGCCTCGGTTGAGCGCGTGCTGAGCGGCGACTACACGGTCGAAGAGCGCATGACAATCGACATCGTTGTCACCGGCACCAACCATGACACGGGTGACACCGAGATTCTCTATGAGGGCTGGGCTCTGAACGAGGCGACGGTCGAGAAGGCCAGCCGGGAGCGCATGATCGAGGTCGTGATCGAGGTCGACGGCCGGCCGCTGTCGACGTTCGGCTGCGATGGAGTGGTCATGGCGACGCCGACGGGCTCGACGGCGTACTCGTTCAGTGCGGGTGGGCCCATTGTGTGGCCGAGCCTGGATGCGCTGTTGTTCGTTCCGCTGAGCCCGCACGCGCTGTTCTCTCGTGCGCTCGTGATCGGGCCCGACTCGGTGTTGGCCGTCGAACTGCTCGAGCGCACTCCGGGTGCTGGGGTGCTGTGGTGTGACGGTCGGCGCGGGTTCGACCTGCCCCAGGGCGCGCGGGTCGAGTCGCGGCGGTCGAGCGTTCCGGTTCGCCTGGCGCGGCTGACGCACGGCCCGTTCTCCGACCGGTTGGTGCAGAAGTTCTCGCTGCCCGTCGAGGGTTGGCGCGGCCCGGTGACCCGCGATGAGGTCGGTGAGGCTCGATGAGTAAGGGCCAGGTACAGGCACAGCCGGCAGTCGTCGGCGCCGCCCCCACGAACCGCGGGGTGATCGACGAGATCACCATTCGAGACCTCGGGGTGATCGCCGAGGCTGTTCTGCCGCTCGGTGCAGGTTTCACGGCCGTGACCGGTGAGACCGGCGCGGGCAAGACCATGGTGGTTCAGGCGCTCGGCCTGCTGATGGGCGAACGTGCGGTGGCCGGGCAGGTGCGCATCGGCAGCACGCAGACCTGGGTGGAGGGGCGGTGGCGGGTTCCCGTCGACGGCCCCGTCGCCGAGCGTGTGCGTGACGCCGGCGGCGAGATCGACGACCTGGGTGCTTCGCCAGAGTCGATGGGCGAACTCATCCTGTCTCGGTCGGTGTCGGGCGAGGGTCGCAGCCGAGCGATTGTGGGCGGCCGGAGTGCCCCTGTGGGCGTGCTCGGAGAGCTCGGCGAGCGGTTGGTTGTGGTGCACGGGCAGTCCGACCAGCTGCGCCTGCGATCATCCACCCAGCAACGACTCGCGCTCGACCGGTTCGCGGGCCCCACCTTCCACGCTGCCCTCGGCGTCTACGAAGAGACCTACGCGGGCTGGCAGCGGCTGCAGGTCGAGCTTGAAACGCTTGTATCGCAGCGGGAAGAGCGAATTCGCGAGGCAGACGCGCTCCGCGTTGCCGTCACCGAGATCGACGCCGTTCTGCCCCAGCCGGGCGAAGACGTCACCCTCGCCGAACGTGCGGCGCGCCTCACCAACCTCGAAGACCTCCGAGTGGCTGCTGCGGCCGCGCGGGAGGCCGTGTCAAGCGACGACCTCGACGGCCGACCCGACACCGTGAGCCTCATCGACTCGGCCCTTCGCCAGCTCGAGCGGGTGAGCGCACACGACTCGGCCCTCGAGCCGATCGTCGAGTCGCTGGCCAGCGCGTCGTTTCTCGTGGCCGAAATCTCGACCCAACTGTCGAGCTACCTCGCCGAACTCGACACCGACGGTGGGGCCGAGCTCGACGACGTGCAGGAGCGGCGGGCCGAACTCTCGGTGCTCGCCCGCAAATACGGCCCCTCGCTCGACGATGTGATTGAGTATGTCGCGTCGGCCGGCCCTCGCCTCATCGAACTCGAGAACGACTCCGACCGCATCGACGAACTCACCGACCAGGTGGCCGAACGCGCAGCGATAGTGGATGCCCTGGCCACCGATCTGAGCACCGCCCGCCTCGAGGCGGCCGGTCGTCTCTCCGGGCTGGTCTCCGACGAGCTGACAGCCCTCGCCATGAGTGGCTCGCAGCTGATCGTCGAGGTTCTGTCCGGCGACGAAGTCACCGCCTCCGGCCGTGACACCGTACATTTTCTGCTGGCTTCGCATGCCGGTACCGAGCCGCGCCCGCTCGGCCGGGGTGCTTCGGGCGGCGAGCTCTCACGCATCATGCTGGCCATCGAAGTGGTGCTCGCCGCGACCGACCCCGTGCCCACCTTCGTGTTCGACGAGGTCGACGCGGGGGTCGGCGGAGCTTCGGCCATCGAGATCGGCCGACGGCTCGCTCGGCTGGCCGAGGGTTCGCAGGTGATCGTGGTCACCCACCTCGCGCAGGTGGCCGCCTTCGCCACGAACCACCTGTCGGTGATCAAAGACAGTGACGGCGCGGTGACCGAGAGCAGTGTGCGCCAGCTCACCGGCGAAGACCGGGTGGCGGAGATGGCGCGTCTGCTGTCGGGGCTGCCCGACTCCGAGAGCGGGCTGGCCCACGCACGCGAGCTGATCGAGTTGGCGGCGAGCCGCAGCGTGTAGGTGTGCCGCGGCGTGGAGCTGACCCGTAGCGTCGAGTTGGCACGCAGCGTTCAGACGAGCGCGGTGAGCGGGCCATCGGCTTGGGCATGGCCGATTGAGTGGTCAGAAGTCCAGCAAAAAAGCGAACTCGCAATGCTCGACGTTTGCCCCTACCGTGAGAGAGCATCGCCTCCGCCAGTGTCGTCGCGATTCCAGATGCGCAATGACCTCAAGCCAGGAGATTTCGTGCCCGACAACTCAGTTCCCGAGGCGCCCGCCGCGGCCCCAGCCACGAGCAGCACCGCTGGTGCGGCACGGCGTGCGGGGGCATCCACAGCCGCCGAACAGCCCGAGCACCCTCGTCGACGCTGGGTCGTGCTCGGCATCGTGGCGCTCGCCCAGCTCACGGTGGTGCTCGACGGAACCATCGTGAACATTGCTCTGCCCGATGCCCAGATCGACCTCGGCATGAGCGACGCCGACCGCAGTTGGGTGATCACGCTGTACGCGCTGGCATTTGGCGCACTGCTGCTGCTCGGTGGTCGCGTGGCCGACTACTGGGGCCGCAAACGTTCGTTCATCGTCGGCATGGCCGGGTTTGCGCTCGCATCGGGTATCGGTGGGCTCGCGAGCAGCAGCGAGATGTTGCTCGTCGCCCGCGGCGCGCAGGGTGTGTTCGCTGCGCTTCTCGCGCCGGCAGCCCTCGCGCTCTTGTCGGTGACCTTTCCGTCGGGGCCGAGCCGCGGCAAGGCGTTTGCCGTGTACGGCACCATCGCGGGTGGGGGAGCGGCCATCGGGCTCGTGCTCGGCGGCGTACTCACCGACTACCTCAGCTGGCACTGGTGTCTGCTGGTGAACGTTCCGATCGCCATTGTGGCGGTGGCGTTTGCCATTCCGATTCTCAAAGAGAGCAAGGCCGAGGGCGACACGCGCTACGACATCCCTGGTGCGCTTCTCGTGACGCTCGGCCTGGCATCGGTGGTCTACGGGTTCTCGCGGGCCAGCAACGGCTGGGGAAACCTCGACACCATCGGGTTTCTCGTGCTGGGCGTGGCGCTGCTCGTCGCGTTCGTCGTTGTCGAGTCTCGCGTGGCGAACCCCCTGCTGCCGCTTCGCGTAGTGGCGAACCGGGTGCGCGGCGGGGCGTACCTCACGTCGATCCTGGTGGGTGCGGCGCTGCTCGGCGGCCTGCTCTACCTGACGCTCTACTTTCAGATCGTGCTCAAGTTCTCGCCGCTGCACTCGGGTATCGCCTCACTGCCCATGACGGCGTCGATCATTGTGACGGCCACGCTGATCTCGCGTGTTCTCACGCGGGTCGGGCCGCGCATCCTGATGACCGCTGGCCCCGTCGTGGCCGCGGGCGGGTTGTTCTGGCTCAGCCACATCACCGTTCAGGGCAACTATCTCACCGAGGTTCTGCCCGGCCAGATTCTGCTCGGTGTGGGGCTCGCGCTGGTGTTCGTGCCGCTGCAGAACGTGGCGCTCTCGGGCATCGAAGAACGCGACTCGGGCGTTGCCAGCGCCGCCGTGACGGCCACGCAGCAGATCGGCGGCTCGATTGGCACGGCGGTGTTCACGGCGCTCTACACTGCTGCGGCGGCCGCATATCTGTCGGTCAACCAGAGCAAGAACCCGCTGCCGAGTTTTGTCGATGGCTACTCGACTGTCTTCATCGCTGCGGCCATCACCGTGCTCGCTGCGGCACCGATTGCATACCTGCTCGTCAACATCAAGCGTGACGCATTCGCCGCGTCGCAGAGGTAGGGGCAGCCGTGCATGCTGTTAGTGTGGAACTCCGTGGATGATGATCAAAACGGCCCCCTGTTGACAGCGAACGATTCGACCGAGATTTCGGCTCCGAAGAACGGTTCGGCTCCGAAGAACAACTCGACGACGAAGCACATCTTCGTCACAGGCGGTGTCGTCTCGAGCCTCGGCAAGGGTCTCACCGCCGCAAGCCTCGGCAATCTGCTCACCGCGCGCGGTCTGCACGTCGTGATGCAGAAGCTCGACCCGTACCTGAACGTCGACCCGGGCACCATGAACCCGTTTCAGCACGGTGAGGTCTTCGTCACAGACGATGGCGCAGAGACCGACCTCGACATCGGTCACTACGAGCGTTTTCTCGACATCAACCTGAACCAGGCCGCGAACGTGACGACCGGCCAGATCTACTCGACCGTGATCGCCAAAGAGCGTCGCGGTGAGTATCTCGGCGACACCGTGCAGGTCATCCCGCACATCACCGACGAGATCAAGCGCCGTATGCGGTTGCAGGCCCAGGGCGAGAACGCGCCCGACGTGATCATCACGGAGATCGGCGGCACGGTCGGCGACATCGAGTCGCAGCCCTTTCTTGAGTCGGCCCGCCAGGTTCGCCACGAGCTCGGCCGCCGCAACGTGTTCTTCGTGCACGTGTCGCTGGTGCCGTACATGAATGCCTCCGGTGAGCAGAAGACCAAACCCACGCAGCACTCGGTAGCTGCCCTGCGGTCGATCGGTATTCAACCCGACGCCCTGGTGCTGCGAAGCGACCGGCCCGTCTCCGACCCGAACAAGCGCAAGATCGCGCTGATGTGCGACGTCGACGAAGACGCCGTGGTGAACGCCATCGACGTTCCGTCGATCTATGACATCCCCACCATGTTGCACAACCAGGGCCTCGACGCCTACATCATCGATCACTTCGGGCTCGAGGTGAGCGACGTCGACTGGTCGGGCTGGGCCCCGCTTCTCGAAGCGGTCCATGAGCCCAAGCACGAGGTCACCATCGGCCTCGTCGGCAAGTACATCGACCTGCCCGACGCGTACCTCTCGGTCACCGAGGCGCTGAAGGCCGGCGGGTTCGCCCACCGCACCAAGGTCAACCTGAAGTGGATCGCCTCTGACGACTGCGAGACCCCCGAGAAGGCCGCCAAAGAGCTGGCCGATGTCGACGGCATCTGTGTTCCCGGCGGTTTCGGGGTTCGCGGTATCGAGGGAAAGCTCGGCGCACTGCTGTTCGCTCGCGAGAACGCGATTCCCACACTCGGCCTCTGCCTCGGCCTGCAGTGCATGGTCATCGAGTACGCCCGCAACGTGGTGGGGCTCACCGAGGCCTCCTCGAGCGAGTTCAACCCCGAGACGCCCTTCCCGGTGATCGCGACGATGGCCGAGCAGGTCGACATCATCGCCGGCGGCGACCTGGGTGGCACCATGCGCCTCGGCCTCTACGAAGCCAAGCTCGCCTCCGGTTCGCTGGTCGAGAGCCTCTACGGGGCACCCGCCGTCGAAGAGCGTCACCGCCACCGCTACGAGGTGAACAACAACTACCGCGGCAAGATCGCCGAGGCAGGCCTCTGGTTCTCCGGCACGTCTCCGGATGATCACCTCGTCGAATTCGTCGAACTGCCTCGTGACGTGCACCCGTACTACGTCGGAACGCAGGCGCACCCCGAACTCAGGTCGCGCCCGAACCGTGCCCACCCGTTGTTCGATGGACTGATCTCTGCCGCCCTCGAGCGCCAGGAAGCCAGCCGCCTGTTCCCGACGGACGCCTGAGCGTGACAACTGAAGCGGGTTCCTCTGCCCCGCTCGTCGACGACGAGATCGAGCCCACCATCACCCAGAGCGACGTGGTGTTCGACGGCAAGATCTGGGATGTCCGACGCGAGACCTTCACCTACAACGGTGCCGAGGTGGTGCGCGAGTTCGTCGCCCACACCGGCGCCGTGGCTGTTCTCGCCATCGATGACGACGACAACGTTCTGCTGATCAAGCAGTACCGCCACCCCATTCGCAAGCGCGAGTGGGAGATTCCGGCGGGGCTGCTCGACGGCGACGGCGAAGACTACCTCGTCGCGGCGCAGCGCGAACTGGCCGAAGAGGTCGACCTCGAAGCGGCCGGCTTGAGCGTGCTCACCGACTACGCCACTACTCCGGGCGGCAACAATGAGATCATCCGCATCTACGTCGCCCGCGGGCTCACGGCCACCACGACGGCTTTCGACCGCGAAGACGAAGAGGCCGACATGGAGCTGCGCTGGGTGGCGCTCGACGACATCGTCGACGGCGTGCTCGCCCGCGAGCTTCAGAACCCGTCGCTTGTCATCGCGTCGCTCGCCGCGCAGGCTTCTCGCGCCCGCGGCTGGTCGACGCTGGCGCCGAGTGACGCGCCGTGGCCCGAGTACGCTCGTCTGCACCCCGAGAACGACTAACTTGGCAGCATGCACACGCTCATCGACGGGTACCTCAGGCACCTGACGATCGAGCGGGGGCTCTCGGTGAACACGCTTGCCGCGTACCGGCGCGACCTCGGGCGGTATGAGGCGTGGCTGGCGGCGGCGGGGGTCGACGACTTCGCGGCGGTGGGCGAAGACCAGATCGGCGCGTTCACGAGGCAGCTGCGCACGGTAGAGGTGCCAGGGGCGCGGGCTGTGCCGGGGGTTCCGGATGCCCGTGACCCTGTCGGTGCGTCAGACACCGTCGCGGCGCCGACAGCACCCACAGCGCCGCTCGCGCCCTCGTCGGTGGCGCGCATCGTCTCGTCGGTGCGGGGGCTGCACAAGTTTCTGGCCGAAGAGGGCACCGTGCCGAGCAACGTGGCGCGCCAGGTGAAACCGCCGAAGCTCGGCAGCCGCCTGCCTAAGGCCATCACCATCGCGCAGATGACGACGCTTCTCGAGGCGACCGGGGGAGACGACCCCCAGTCGCTTCGTGATCGGGCGCTGCTCGAGCTGCTCTACGCCACCGGCGCGCGGGTCTCGGAGGCGGTGGCGCTCAATGTCGACGATGTGCCGGCCGACTCCGACTTCGTGCGGGTGGTGGGCAAGGGCAGCAAGCAGAGGGTGGTTCCGGTGGGCAGCTTCGCCCGGGCAGCGCTCGACGCGTACCTCGTGCGGGTGCGGCCGCTCTACTCGGTGCGCGGCAGGGCGACCCCGGCGCTGTTCCTCGGGCTGCGGGGCGACCGGTTGAGCAGGCAGGGGGCCTGGCTGATCATCCAGAGCGCGGCGAAACGGGCGGGACTCGAGGCGCACATCTCACCGCACACTTTTCGGCACTCGTTCGCAACGCACCTCATCACGGGCGGTGCCGACGTTCGGGTGGTGCAAGACCTGCTCGGGCACGCGTCGGTGACCACCACGCAGATCTACACGCAGGTCACCGCCGACACGCTGCGCGACATGTACCAGACCGCTCATCCGCGCGCTCGGAGGCAGACCACGCCTGCAGGGTTCCCGGGCGAAGCGCCTGCAGCCGGTAGAGTTGAGGCACCCGCCCTGGGAGAGGTCGGGGTGAGTGAGGAGCAGCGCCTGTGACGGCAAAGAAGAATGACCTTGCTGCTGAACTGCCGGGTCTTGAAGCGCCTGAGATGGGGCCGACGGGCCGACCGAAGAGACAGTTTCCGGCACCCGCACCGCTGAAGAGCCACGGGCCTGCGCGCATCATCTCGCTCTGCAACCAGAAGGGCGGCGTGGGCAAGACGACCACGACCGTGAACCTCGGCGCAACGCTCGCCGAAGACGGCCGCCGGGTGCTCGCCATCGACTTCGATCCGCAGGGTGCCCTGTCGGCCGGGCTCGGTGTGACCACGCATGACGGCGTCACGATCTACGACCTGCTGCTCGGCACGGCGAAAGACCCGCACGACGCCATCAGGTCGACGAGCGTGCCGAACTTCGACATCATTCCGGCGAACATCGACCTGTCGGCCGCCGAGGTGCACCTCATCAACGAGGTCGCCCGCGAGACGATTCTGGCGCGGGTGCTCCGCAAGGTGAGCGACGAGTACGACGTGATCCTCATCGACTGCCAGCCGTCGCTCGGCCTGCTCACCGTGAACGCACTGACCGCGAGCCATGGGGTGCTGATTCCTCTCGAGTGCGAGTTCTTCGCCCTTCGCGGTGTGGCGCTGCTGGTCGAGACCATCGACAAGGTTCGCGACCGTCTCAACCCGGCCATCAAGCTCGATGGCATTCTGGCCACCATGTACGACCCGCGCACGCTGCACTCGCGCGAGGTCATGCAGCGCGTGGTCGAGCAGTTCGGTACCGATGTGCTCGAGACGGTCATCGGCCGCACCATCAAGTTTCCTGACGCGAGCGTGTCTGGCACGCCCATCACGCAGTTCGCACCTGATCACGCGGCGGCGAATGCGTACCGCCAGCTGGCGCGAGAACTGGTTTTTCGTGGCGCGGTCGCCTAAGACGGCCGTTCAGAGCAGTTCGCGGGCGGCGCTCGCGACGGGCAGTGCTGACGGCGAGACGGTTTCTGCGGCGCCCGGTTTCTCGCTGAGTCTGTCGAACTTCGAGGGCCCGTTCGACCTGCTGCTCTCGCTCATCTCGAAACACGAGGTCGACATCACCGACATCGCGCTGAGCGCGGTGACCGATGAGTTTCTCAGCTACCTCAGAAACCTCGACTCTGAAGAAGAGCTCGAACGGGCATCCGAGTTCCTGGTGGTGGCGGCGACGCTGCTCGACCTGAAGATTGTCGGGTTGCTGCCGCAGGGTGAACTGGTCGATGCCGAAGATGTGGCCCTTCTCGAGGCGCGCGACCTGCTGTTCGCCCGGCTTCTGCAGTATCGGGCGTTCAAACAGGTTTCGGCTTGGTTCGCCACGCACTTCGACGCCGAGAACGGCCGGCACGCCCGTGCCGTGCGGCTCGAAGAGAAGTTTCGGCAGCAGACTCCCGAGCTGGTGTGGACCCTCAGCCCCGACGACTTCGCCGCACTGGCGATGCTTGCACTGACCCCGCGCGAAGTGCCGATGGTGGGGCTCGAGCACCTGCACGCACCGCTGGTGAGCATCCGGGAGCAGGCCGCGCACGTGGTGAGCGCGCTGCGGTCGGGTGAGCCCCTGAGTTTTCGCGAGTTGATCGCCGGCATTCTTGAGAAGGGCATCGTGGTGGCGCGTTTTCTCGCGGTGCTCGAGCTGTACCGCCACGCCGCCATCTCGTTCGAGCAGATCGAGCCGCTCGGCGACCTCACCATTCGCTGGACCGCCGACACGTGGTCTGAAGAGAACCTCTCGAACCTGGGGGCCGACTATGACAACTGAGCTGACCTCCCAGGCCGAATTCGCGCCCGAGCTGGCCGCCCAAGCCGAGTTCACACCCGAGCTCATCGAGCTGACGGCACCGGATGCCCCACAGCTCGACCTCGAACGGGCACTCGAAGCGATCTTCATGGTCGCCGACGCCCCGCAGAGTCTCGTCACACTGGCCACCACCCTCGGGCGCCCCGTGGCCGCCGTGCGGCAGAGCATCGAGCGGCTCGTCGACGACTACGACGGCGCCAGCGCCACCACCCGCCGCGGCTTCGAGCTACGCGAGGTGGCGGGTGGTTGGCGCCTCTACGTACGCAGCACCTACGACGCGGTAGTGCGCGACTTCGTGCTCACCGAGAACCCCTCGAAGCTGTCTCAGGCTGCCCTCGAGACGCTCTCGGTGATCGCCTACAAGCAGCCCATCACGCGCAGCGCCATCGCTTCGATTCGCGCGGTCAACGTCGACTCTGTGGTGCGCACTCTGCTTGGCCGCAGCCTCATCACCGAGGTCTCGACCGACGGTGAAACCGGCGCGATTTACTATGGAACGACTGATTTGTTGCTCACGCAGCTGGGGCTGAACAGCCTCGACGAGCTGCCTAAGATCTCACCACTCCTAGCCGATGGTGCGGAGGGTTTTGATGACCAGTTCCACTGATTTCGACAGCGCCGATGGTGCCGGCGGAGGCACGCTCCCCGAGGGTGTGCGCCTGCAGAAGGTACTCGCCGCGGCGGGTGTCGCTTCGCGGCGCGTGAGCGAAGAGCTCATCACCGCCGGCCGCGTGCGCGTGAACGGCGAGATCGTGCGAGAGCTCGGCCGCCGCATCGACCCCGAGACCGACAAGGTCGCGGTCGACAACACCGCGGTTCAGCTCGACACCACGAAGCGCTACGTGATGCTCAACAAGCCGGTGGGCATCGTCAGCTCGCTCGCCGACCAGCACGGCCGCCCTGACCTTTCGCGCTACACCTCGCTCTACGAAGAGCGCCTGTTCAACGTTGGCCGGCTCGACGCCGAGACCTCGGGTCTTCTCATTCTCACGAACGACGGCGAGCTCGCGCACGTGCTCGCGCACCCCTCGTTCGGCGTCATGAAGACCTACATCGCGCAGGTCGAAGACCGCGTCTCGCCGCAGACCATCTCGAAGCTCACCAAGGGCATCGAACTCGACGACGGCCCCATCGTCGCCGACAAAGCGCGACTGCTCGACAGCTCTGACCGCAGCAGCCTCGTCGAGGTAACGCTGCACTCCGGTCGCAACCGCATCGTGCGCCGGATGCTCGAAGAAGTCGGTCACCCCGTCATCGAGCTCGTTCGGCGGCAGTTCGGCCCGCTGCACCTCGGTTCGCTGAAGGCGGGCGACGTGCGCGACCTCACCCGCGACGAGCTCGGAGCCCTGCTGACCCTGTCGCGCGCGGCGAAGGCGCCCGACACGGGCGACGCCCGCTCAGCCGGTGGCAATTCGACTGGCGACGCCCGTGGTTGAGAGCCGGCTCACCGGCTCGGTTCGCGTGGTCGGGGTTGGGCTGCTCGGCACGAGCATCGGGTTGGGGCTCCGCGAACGCGGGGTCGACGTGATCCTCGCCGACGCGTCGCCGACTCACCTTCGTATCGCGATCGACTACGGCGCCGGGCGCCAGGCCGCGGCCGGGGACGAACCGCAGCTGATCGTGGTGTGTGTTCCGCCCGACGTCACCGCGCGTGTGGTGGCGGCCGAGCTCGAAGCGTATCCGCACGCGACAGTGACCGATGTGGCGAGCGTCAAGCTGGCGCCGCTCAGGGAACTGCGGGCATCCGGAGCCGATGTGTCGCGCTACGTGGGCACCCACCCCATGGCGGGCGCCGAACGCGGCGGGCCGCTGTCTGGCCGCGCCGACCTCTTTCTCGGCCGGCCGTGGGTGGTGGCCGCCCACGACGGTATCTCGTACCAACGCGGCAGCGCCATCGACGACCTCATTCTCGACCTCGGGGCGACCCTGGTTGAGATGACGCCCGAAGAGCACGACCGCAGCGTCGCGCTGGTGTCGCACGTGCCGCAGGTGGTGTCGTCGCTGATGGCGCGGCGCCTGATCGATGCTCCGCACGCCGCCGTGAACCTCGCCGGGCAGGGCATTCGCGACGTGACCCGCATCGCCGCGAGCGACCCCGAACTGTGGGTGCAGATACTGGGGGCGAACGCGGCGGCCGTCGCGGGCATCCTGAACCTGTACCGAGACGATCTCACGCGCCTCATCGAGACGCTCGAGGCGCCCGAAGCTGTGGGTGCCAGCCGGCGCCTGGCCGAAGAGCTCGCCGGTGGCAACGCGGGTGTGGCACGCATCCCGGGCAAGCACGGCCTCGACCGCCGATACGCTCAGCTCGTGGTGATGGTCGACGACACACCCGGCGAGCTCGCCCGGCTGCTCGGCGAAATCGGAGAAGCAGACGTGAACCTCGAAGACCTGCGACTCGAACATTCGCCCGGCGCGCAGATCGGTTTCGCGAGCATTGCCGTGGTGCCCGAACGTCTTGCGCACCTCATCGAGTGGCTTTCGACGCGCGGCTGGCGGATCGCCGGATGACCGGGGTCACCGTTGTGGCCGTCGATGGCCCCGCCGGCAGCGGCAAATCGAGCGTCAGCAAGCAGTCAGCACGCGAACTCGGTTTCGGGTACCTCGACACCGGAGCCGCCTACCGCGCTCTGGCGTGGATGCTGCTCGACCGCGGGCTCGACGCCGCCAACCCCGAGGTGGTGATCGCTTCGCTCGCCGACTTCGGGTTCTCGATCGGCACCGACCCCGACAATTACTTCGTGAAAGTCGACTCGGATGAGATCACGGAGGCCATTCGTGAGCCCTGGGTGACGAGCGAGGTTCGACTCGTCGCGCGGGTTGCCGAAGTGCGCGCGCACCTCAGCAACCTCTTTCGTTCGATCATTCTGGGCATCGACAAACCGGGCATCGTGGTCGAGGGTCGTGACATCACGACGGTCGTTGCGCCCGATGCTACCGCACGAATCCTGCTGACAGCGTCAGAAGAGGCTAGAATGGGCAGGCGTTCACTAGAACTCGTCGATCAGTCGGCCGCCGTCGTCGGCGAACAGCTGCGATCACGAGACCGCGCTGACTCCCGGGTCGTCGACTTCATGAATGCCGCAGACGGTGTAACCACCGTCGATTCAACCGAACTCGACTTCGACCAGACCGTTTCAGCGGTGGTCAGAGTTGTCAGACTTGCAGTATTGAGGGCCACCCATGGTTAACATTCACAGCGCCGACCGCGACACCGACGGCGAGTACGAAGAGTACCCGGCGGTGTCGGGCCAGCTCGTCGAGCGTCTCTCCGACCTCGACGAAGACCTCTCGGCCCGTCGCGCCGAAGCGCTCCGCACCGGGCTCGCCGACTACGACCTCGGCGAAGACGACCTCGCGATTCTCGAGGCCGCCACCGACGACCCCGACGCCATCACGTACCTGCCGGCCCTGCCGGTGCTGGCCATCGTGGGCCGCCCGAACGTGGGCAAGTCGGCGCTCGTCAACCGCATCATCGGCCGTCGTGAGGCCGTTGTCGAAGACACCCCCGGTGTCACCCGCGACCGAGTGAACTACAAGGCAGAATGGGCCGGCCGCCACTTCACCATCGTCGACACCGGCGGCTGGGAGCCCGATGCCCGCGGCATCGACGCCTCCGTCGCCGCGCAGGCCGAGATCGCCATCGAGCTCGCTGATGCCGTTCTCTTCGTCGTCGACGCCAACGTGGGCCCCACCGCCACCGACGAGCACGTCGTGCGGATGCTCCGCAAAACCAAGCGACCGGTGTTCGTGGCCGCCAACAAGATCGACGATGTGCGTCAGGAGCCGAACGCGGCCTCGCTGTGGTCGCTCGGCCTCGGCAACCCGTACCCCGTCTCGGCCCTGCACGGCCGCGGCGTCGCCGACATGCTCGACCAGATCATGAAGGTGCTGCCCGAGATCTCGGCCGTCGCCAAGCAGGAGGTCGGCGGCCCCCGCCGCGTTGCCATCCTGGGGCGCCCGAACACCGGCAAGTCGTCGCTGCTGAACCGCGCTGCGGGCGAAGAGCGCGTCGTGGTCAACGAACTCGCCGGAACCACTCGCGACCCGGTCGATGAGCAGGTCGAGATCGGCGGCAAGATCTGGCGCTTCGTCGACACCGCGGGCATCCGGCGCCGTGTGCACCTGCAGCAGGGTGCCGACTTCTATGCGTCGCTTCGCACCTCGGCCGCGCTCGAGAAGGCCGAAGTCGCTGTGGTCATGATCGATGTGTCGCAGCCGGTGAGCGAGCAAGACGTTCGCATCATCGACCTCGTGCTCGAATCGGGCCGTGCGCTGGTGTTGGCCTTCAACAAGTGGGATCTGCTCGACGACGAACGCCGTCGCTACCTCGAGCGCGAGATCGAGCAAGACCTCGCGCACGTGTCGTGGGCGCCGCGCGTCAACATCTCAGCGAAGACCGGGCGTCACATGGAGAAGCTGGTTCCGGCCCTCGAGCTGGCGCTTGCGTCATGGGACACCCGGGTGCCCACCGGCAAGTTCAACGCGTTTCTCGCCGAACTCACGGCCGAGCATCCCCACCCCGTTCGTGGTGGCAAGCAGCCGCGCATTCTGTTCGGTACGCAGGCCTCGAGCCGGCCGCCGACATTCGTGCTGTTCACCACCGGCTTTCTCGACCCGGGCTACCGCCGTTACATCGCGCGTCGCCTTCGCGAGATCTGGGGCTTCGAAGGGTCGCCGGTCAACGTCAACATGCGGGTGCGCGAGAAGCGCAAGCGCTAGGTCTGGCTCGGTTGACGGGCGCGTTCAGAGCGCGCTTGCTACACCGTGAGTCAGAAGGCTCTGTGAGCGGCAGAAATCAGGCCGCACGCAGGGCCTTCTGTGCGCCCTCCCGCACGACCTCGGTGACGCGGTTCAGGTGGGCTGAACTGAGGTTCCAGCGCTGCCAGAAGAGGTTCACGTCGACCGGATGCCCGGGGGCAAGCTCGACGAGTGACCCGTCAGCCAGGGCGGCGCCGCACTGCAGCTCGGGCAGCAGGCCCCAGCCGAGCCCGAGCACAATGGCGCGGGCGAAGTCAGCCGAGGTGGGTACGTAGTGGCAGGGTGGCCGGGCGGTGCTACCCGTCAGCGTGCGCAGAAAGCGGTGCTGCAGGTCGTCTTTGCGGTCGAAGTTCACCATCGGCGACGACGAGAGCAGGCGCGGGTCGGCGTTGAGCCACTCTGCCACGAAGCCGGGGCTGGCGACCGCGAGGTAGCGCATGGTGCCGAGAGGCTCGGTTGAGCATCCCTGCACCGCCTCTGCGGTCGACGTGACGGCCGCCATCACCTCGCCCGAACGCAGCAGCTGGGTGGTGTGCTCTTGATCGTCGCGCTTGAGATCGAAGACGGTTCCCGTCGGCTGGGGAAGCGCGGCGAGGGCGGGCAGAAACCAGGTGGCGAGGCTGTCGGCGTTCACCGCGATGGCGATCGAGACGTGCTCGGGTTTCGCGCCCGGGTCGACGTTCGGCGAGCCCGCACCGGATGCCCTGCCGAGCGATTCGGCAGTGTCGGCGCCCAGCAGCTGCACCTGGCGCGCGTATCGAAGCACCACCTCGCCCGCCGCGGTCGTCACGACCGGTGTCGTTCGTTGCACCAGCACCTGGCCGGCGGACTGCTCCATGGCCTTCACTCGCTGCGAAACGGCCGACGCCGTGATGTGCAGGCGGGTCGATGCAGCCTCGAACGTGCCCTCGTCGACCAGGGCGATGAGAGTACTCAAGTGTTCAACCTGAAAGGGCATCATTAGTACAGCTTATGTACACGTTGAAACATTAGCTGTCGTTTATTCTCGCCGCGCCATATGGTGACTCTGTGACGTTCTCCCTGACCCTCGTGCCGGCACTTCTCGGGTTGAGCACCGGGCTCGCGCTCATCGTCGCGATCGGCGCCCAGAACGCCTTCGTGCTTCGGCTGGGCATCGAGGGTCGCGCGCGGCTCATCGGGCCCGTCGTGTTGGTCTGCGCGCTCTCTGACGCGGTGCTGATCGTCGCCGGAGTGCTGGGCATCGGAGCGGTGATCGCGTCGGTACCCGTAGCGCTGGTGATCATCCGCGTTCTTGGCTCCGGCTTTCTCATTGTCTACGGGCTGTTCGCGGCCCGGCGGGCTCTGCGCCCGGGCGTTCTGCTCGCTTCCGCTGCAGTGCCCGCGCTCTCTCCCCGAATTGCGGCCACCACGGCGATGGCGCTGACCTGGCTCAACCCGCACGTCTACCTCGACACCGTGATCTTTCTCGGCTCGGTCGCGAACCAGCAGGGCGATGCCGAGCGGTGGTGGTGGGCGGGGGGAGCCATCGCGGCCAGTTTCCTGTGGTTCTCTGCCCTCGGCTTCGGCGCCCGGCTGCTGCGACCCGTCTTCGCGCGGCCCGGTGCGTGGCGTGTGCTCGATGGGCTGATTGCTGTGGTGATGGTGGGGCTGGGCATCCGGATGGCCGTGGGATTCTGAATTCGAGCCTCGGCGTCTCAGGGGGCTAGGCTTTTTTCATGGCAGAACTTCTCGCAGCGTGTGTCGTGCACCAGCTGATCGCCGACGCCGGATCGGTCGGAACCACGGCCATCGACAAACGCCCCGTTGAGGGCCCGGTTCGCGTGCGAAAGCTCGGCCTGCACGCCGATGTTCAGGCCAGTCGTAATCACCACGGCGGCGAAGCCAAGGCCCTGTACGTCTACGCCCAAGAAGACGCCGACTACTGGCAGCGCGAGTTGAACCGCCCCCTCGCTGCTGGCTGGTTCGGCGAGAACCTGCGCGTCAGCGGTGTTGACATTTCGGGAGCACGCGTGGGGGAGCGCTGGCAGATCGGTGAGCGCGTCGTGGTCGAAGTGACTTCGCCGCGTTCGCCCTGCGCCACCTTTGCCCGCTGGGTGGGCGGCCCGGATGCCCGGGGCTGGGTCAAACGCTTCTCCGACGCGCGCCGGCTCGGTGCCTACCTGCGCGTGGTGACCGCGGGGGAGATCGAGGCCGGTGACGCCATCGTTGTGCTGTCGGTTCCCGCGGGTGCGCCCACCATCACCGAGGTCTACGTGGGCTGAGCTGCTTTTGCACCCCGCCTCGGTACCCCGCGACGCGCGCGAGCGGCGCCCGTGGTTCGCGGCGCTGCCGAATCTGGGCTAATATAAACAGGTTGTCACGGGCTGTGGCGCAGCTTGGTAGCGCACTTGACTGGGGGTCAAGGGGTCGCAGGTTCAAATCCTGTCAGCCCGACACAAGAAGGCCGGAATCCTGCGGGAGTCCGGCCTCTGGTCTGTTACCAGCGCGCGTGTTTTCCGCCGCAGCTACGGCTACGCCGAATCGTCGGCCTCGCTCAGACGGCGGCAAATACGGCGGAGGTTTGAACGAGGGCCGGCGATTCAATGTGCGCACCCGGTGCTTGCCCATCAGAATGATCAGCACGTAGTTGCTGCCGGCGCCGGCGCCAGTGACTGGTTCAATGGAGGTCGCTTTCGCGAAGATCGCCGGCCAGGTTCACTCGCCGGCGCCGAACGTGCTCGTCTGAGCCGAGCCTGCGCCGAGTTGCAGTGAGAGATCTGCAGCGATACTGGCGACGAGCTCTCCCACCGCATCGAGGTGTCGCCCCAGCCGAGCTTTCGGCGCGCTGACGTTGATGGCAGCAACGATGTTGCCGCGAAAGTCGAAGACCGGCGCAGAGACTCCGACGACACCCATCTCGAATTCCTCATCGACAGTGGCGTACCCGCGCTCGCGAATGCGCGTGATTTCGCTGATGAAGCTGTCGAAGTCGGTAATGAGGGGAGTGCCGGTCTCGGTGCTGGGCGAGGGGATGCCCTCATCGGAGAGCGGAACAGACGCGGTGGCCGAGCGATCGGCGGCGAGCGACACGGGAGCAACGGGCCCGGTGACAGGACGATCGTGGCCGTGCCGGTCATACCAGTCCCTGACGTCAGCCTCGCTTCGATCGCTGATGAGTACGCGGCCAGACGATGTCATCCACGCGGCGACACTGACCCCCTCCCAACCTATGCCTCTAAAGGCATACTCGCTCAGCTGGCTGCTGAGTGTGAGTACGTTGTCGCCTCGCAGCACGCACAAATGCGCAGTTTCATGGGTCGCGGTGACAACTCGGCGAAGGAATGGCAGCGCCTCACGCACGAGTCGGGATTCGAGCGTGCGGGCCGCGAGCGCGTAGAGCTGATAGCCGAGCCGGTAGTTCAGGGTCGATTGGTCGCGAGCAACGAGGCCCGCATCGGCCAGAGTCGCGAGAGTGCGTGACACCTGGCCTTTGTCTCGGCCCACGATCTCCGCGATACGAACCACGCCGAGGCCCCCGTTGGCCTCCGACTCGGGCGAGCCCAGGGTCTCGAGCAACTCGAGGTCACGGCGGAGACCAGCGGAGTTTCGGCGTGGTGCTGTAGGCGAATCCATGCCGCAACACTAACGGGTAGTTGCCATATACACAACAGTAGTTGCGCAAAAGGACACTCAGCCCATATGGTCACTTTTGTCGCACTTCACCCCGAGCCTCGGGCTGAAGCACTACTCAACGAAGAGCAAAGGAGACGAACGTTCTGTGACCGGATTCGATCTCTCGGGCCTCCTGGCCTTCTGGGCCAAACGCCACGACGACATACTCAGTCTGATCGGCGAACATCTGCTCGTCGTCGCCATCGCCCTTCTCCTGGCCACCATTGTGGGCGTAGGAGTGGGCCTCCTGGTGTGGAACAGGCCAGTCGGCCGTTCGCTCGCCGTCACCAGCGCCGCTGTCGTTCTCACGATTCCCTCGCTGGCGCTGCTCGCCGCCATGATTCCGCTGTTCGGCCTGGGCTGGACGCCCACGCTGATCGGCTTGACTCTCTACTCGCTGCTTCCGATCATCCGCAACACCGTTGTGGGTCTTCGCGAAGTGTCGCCCGCCATTATGGAGTCGGCCAAGGGAATGGGTATGAGCCCGCCCACCGTGCTGCTGCGCATCCAGCTGCCCATGGCGTGGCCCGTCATCGTCACCGGCGTGCGCGTGGCTGCACAACTCACGATCGGCATCGCTGCCATCGGCGCGTACGTCGGCGGCCCGGGCCTTGGCCAGATGATCTTTCAGGGCCTCAGCTCGCTCGGCTCGAAGAACGCACTGAACTTCGCCCTCACCGGCACACTCGGCGTCATCGTTCTGGCCCTCATCGTCGACGGCCTGTTCACCATCATCACGAAATACACGACCTCGAAGGGGCTGAGGGCCTGACATGACCGACGCTACGACAGACACTGGCAGCAACCGGATGCTCGGCGGCACGGCGACCGAGAAGACCATCCACACCACAACGAGCATCACGACCGTTCGCAATACCAGCGGTGCCCACATCGAACTGCGTGACGTGAACAAGGTGTACGCCGACCAGTCGGTTGCGGCGGTCGAGAACTTCTCGATGAACGTCGAGCCCGGCGAGCTCATCATGTTCGTCGGCCCGTCGGGCTGCGGCAAGACGACCACGATGAAGATGATCAACCGCATCATCGAACCGACCTCCGGCACCATCACCATCGACGGCAGAGACGTTCTCTCACTCAACCCGAACGAGCTGCGGCGCCACATCGGCTATGTGATTCAGCAGATCGGCCTCTTTCCGCACATGAGCATTGCCGAGAACATTGCTGTGGTGCCGAAGCTGCTGGGCTGGTCGAAGGAGAAGACGCGAAACCGAGTCGACGAACTGCTCTCGGTGGTGCAGCTCGACCCGCGCGAGTTCGCCGACAGGTACCCCAAGCAGCTGTCGGGCGGCCAGCAGCAGCGTGTCGGGGTTGCTCGTGCGCTCGCCGCCGACCCGCCGGTGATGCTCATGGACGAGCCGTTCGGCGCGACCGACCCCATTACCCGCGAGAAGTTGCAGCTCGAGTTTCTGCGCCTGCAGGAGAGTATCGGCAAGACGATCATCTTCGTGACTCACGACTTCGATGAAGCTGTGCGTCTGGGTGACCGCATCGCCGTGCTGAGCGAGAAGTCGAAAATCGAGCAGTTCGACACCCCCGAGAACATTCTCGCGTCACCGGCGAACGCCTACGTCGCCTCGTTCATCGGGCGGGGTGCTGCACTGAAGAGGCTCGGCCTCATCACGGTGGGCGACGCCGAGTTGGGGAGGGCATCGGATGCCCGGGGTGATGCCTCGGTCGACGAAGGCGACTCGCTGCGCGATGCCCTCGACCTGCTCATGCTGACAGGGCTGCCGGCCATCGCCGTCACCGCAACCGGGGGGCGCACAGTGGCGTCGATCTCCGTAGCGCAGGTCTCTGCCGCGCTGGGAGCCGGCGCCGCAGCCCTCGACGCGCCCGCTGCCGGAGAGCGCTCATGACACTCGCCGTGGTACTCGAGAGCGACACTACGGCCGCTCTGGTTGATCCGCAGGCCAGGCGCGCCCGGTTCTGGAGCCCGCGCCGCGTGGCCACGCCGATCGTGGTCGCGGTGGTGCTACTTGCTCTGTACCTGTGGGTGGCGAACATGACGCTCGACTCCATCATGCAGCGAACGCTCAACTGGGACTACATTCTGTTGCGCACGCGGGAACACCTCGTGCTCACCTTTGTAGCGTCGGCACTCGTGGCCGTGCTGGCGATTCCTGCCGGAATCGTGGCGAGCCGTACCCGATCACGGGTGCTGCGCGGCGCGATCCTCACCATCGCGAACATCGGGCAGGCCACTCCGGCCATCGGGTTCATCATTCTGCTCGCGATCATCTGGCAGATCGGTTTTCAGACCGCGTTGATCGCGCTCGTTGCATATTCGTTTCTGCCCGTGCTCCGCAACACGATGGTCGGGCTTTCGCAGATCGACGCGCATGTCACCGAGTCGGCTCGGGGGATGGGCATGACCCCGAATCAGGTGTTGCTGCGCATCGAGCTTCCGCTGGCCGTGCCCGTGATCCTGGCGGGCCTGCGCACCTCGCTGGTGTTCTGCGTGGGGGTGGCGACTGTCGCCACCTTCATCAACGCCGGAGGCCTCGGCGACATGATCGTCAACGGCCTGAAACTCCAGCGGTTTCCTGTGCTGATCGCCGGCGCCGTGATCGTCTCCTGCATCGCCCTGCTCATCGACTGGCTTGCCAGCATCGCCGAAGACGTACTCCGCCCGAAGGGCGTTTGACCCACTGATTCACCCCCACAGTTTCACCCCACAGTTTCACCCCACACAGCTTCACCCCATACAGAAAGAGCACCATGAACAAGACAAGAACCACCGCACTGCTGGCTGTACTGGCCGTCGGAGCCCTCGCCCTGAGTGCCTGCGCGGGTGGCGGAAGCAGCGCTGCTTCGTCATCGGGCAAAGGCTCAGAACTGGCCGGCCTCACCGGTGAGATCGGAGCGAAGGACTTCTCTGAACAGTACATTCTGGCGAACATCACGAGCCAGCTCTTCAATGCCCACGGCGCCTCGACGAAAGCCAACACCAGCGTGGTGGGCTCGGCCAATGTTCGTGCTGCTCTGGTGAGCGATCAGTTTCTCGGCTACTGGGAGTACACCGGAACGTCGTGGATCACCTATAACAACAACACCGTTCCCGTGCAGGGTGTCGAAGCACAGTTCGCGGCAACCAAGAAAGCCGACGCGGCCAACGGCATCGCCTGGCTCGACCCGGCGCCGCTCAACAACACGTATGCCTTCGCGATTCGCTCTGACAAGGCCAAATCGCTCGGCGTGACAAAGCTCAGCGACATCGCGAAGCTGCCCCTTTCTGAGCAGACGTTCTGTATCGAGAGCGAATTCTCGACGCGTGACGACGGCTGGCCGGGCGTCAAGAAGGCGTATGGCCTGCAGAGTGTTCCTGACTCGAATGTGGCTCTGCTCGACACCGGAGTCATCTACACGACCACGCAGAAAGGCGACACCTGCAATTTCGGTGAGGTCTTTCAGACCGACGGTCGTATTCCTGCTCTTGGCCTGACCGTGATGCAAGACGACAAATCGTTCTTCCCCGTCTACCAGGGTGCTTTCACCGTGAAGCAGGCGACCCTCGACAAGTACCCCGGCATGGCTGCTGTCATTGCCCTCATCGCTCCGAAGCTCACCACTGAAGAGATGCAGAAGCTGAACGCCAAGGCAGATGTCGATGGAGACGACCCCGCCGACATCGCGAAGCAGTGGCTCACAGAGCAGGGCCTCATCTGATGCAGCAACCCATGAGTCTGGGTGAGAGTTTCATCGGCGACGGGGTGAATGCCGCACACGTCAACACCGTGTTCGGGCATCGTGACGGCCCGGCGGGCGTCGCCTGGGCCACCTCCCTGGCAAGCCCCAGCGCCGGTCACGTTCCCTTTGTCACCGTGTTACGCCCGTCGCTCCCGGTCAAACCGTTGACGCTGTTCGTGACCAAGGCGGCGCCCGCCTCCGACGAGCACGGCCTCCTTGTCTGGGGCCCGGCACAGGCCGGCATCGCAGCCGGTGTGGCGGATGCGTTGGCCGACGGCATCATCACCCTGCAGCAGGCAGACACCCACGTCATCATCGCGGCGGTGTGGGTCAATCCGGCGGCAGACGACGCAGAAGCGGTCTACGAGAACAACCGACGCTCGGTTCGCACTGCGTTGGAGAACGGCATCCGGCTGCTGCCGGAGACACAGCACGTCATCGCCGCTCGAAACTCCGCGTCGAACCCGTTCTACACTCCGAAGGCGGCCGTCGTATGAAGATCACCGACATTCGTCTCACTCGGCTGAATCTGCCACTGACGCCGCCCTTCAACGCGGCATGGGACCCGCAGCCGCGCCGCAACTTCGCTGCGACGCTCGTGGAGGTGCACACTGAGGAGGGTGTGACGGGCGTTGGTTCCGGTGACACGATGGACGGGTTCGAGAGCTACCGCGATCTCTTCATCGGTACTGATCCGCTGCAGATCATCAACCAGGTTCGCCGCATCGAGACCATCAACTTCCACGGCGGCCGTTACTGGCCGCTGGAGGCTGCGCTCTGGGACATCATCGGGCAGGTCGCCGGCCTGCCCGTGAGCGTTCTGTTCGGCGGAGCCCGGGATCGGCTGCCGGCCTACGCCTCCTCTGGCGAACTGAGGCCCGCGGGCGAGCGGGCGGAATCCGCGCTCGCCGCTCGTGAACTCGGTTTTCGCGCCATGAAGATCCGCATTGCGCGGGGCCGGCTGGCCGAGGGAATCGAGACGGTTCGCCGAACCCGCGAGGCGGTAGGCGACGACTTCGACCTGATGGTCGACCTCAACCAGATGTGGCGCATGTCGGGAGACATCGAAGCCGCGCTGCCGTTGGCGCAGGTGCAGCGTGTCGCGTCGCAACTCGCCGAACTCGGGGTGCTGTGGCTCGAAGAACCTCTGCCTCAGGTCGATGTGGCGGGGGCCAGACGGGTACGGTCGCAGACGGGCATCCAGATCTCCGGCGGCGAGATGGTTCGCTCGCTGCCCGAGATCATGTCGCTCATCGAGCAGGATGCGTTCGACATCTACCAGCCCGATGTCGCGCTGGCGGTGGGCATGTATCGCGCTCGCCAGGTGGCCGAGTCTGCGAATCTGCGGCACCGCCTGTTCACGCCTCACACCTGGAGCAACGGCCTCGGGCTGCTCGCCAACCTGCACGTCGCTGCGGGTGTCGATGCGGGCCCGTACATCGAGTTTCCGTTCGACCCACCGGGGTGGACACCAGAGCGGCGAGACTTCTTCATGCAGCCGCTGATGATCGATGCCCAGGGTGACTTGGTGGTGCCAGAGGCAGCCGGTCTCGGCGCTGTGATCGACTGGGCTGCCGTCGAACGCTTCACCGTGTGACCCGGCGCTCCGCACGCGACACACACGAAACGAAACGAAAGAGAAGATGACCGACTGGATCTCAGCCGCCGCCGCCCTGGCGCCCGAAACACGACTCTTCATCGGAGGGGAATTCTGCGCCGCCGCTGACGAAGCAACCTTCGACACGATCTCACCCCGCGACGGCCACGTGTTCGCCCGGGTCAGTTCGGCGGGCGATGCTGACGTCGACCGCGCTGTACGCGGCGCCGCCGCCGCATTCGACAGCGGCGTATGGTCGCGGGCCGACCGCCGAACGAGGCAGGCCGTTCTGTTCCGGCTCGCCGACCTGATGCTCGAGAATCTCGACGAGCTGGCCCTGCTCGAAGCCGTCGACTCGGGGCACCCCATCGGCGATGCCAGGGCTGTCGATGTGCCGACCGCGGCGCGAACCGTGCGCTGGTACGCGGAGGCGCTCGACAAGGTGTACGACGAAATTGCGCCCACGCCCGAGAACGCGCTCGCCCTGATTAGACGCGAACCGCTCGGCGTGATCGGTGCGGTTGTTCCGTGGAACTACCCGCTCATCATCACGGCCTGGAAGATCGCACCCGCGCTCGCCGCCGGCAACTCGGTTGTTCTGAAGCCAGCCGAACTGACCAGCCTGTCGGCCCTGAAACTCGCCGAACTCGCCCGTGAGGCGGGGCTGCCGGCAGGCGTGCTTCAGGTCGTGCCCGGTGTGGGGCGGGTGGCCGGTCAGGCATTGGGCCGGCATCCACTGGTCGACAAGATCGCGTTCACGGGATCGCCCGCGGTGGGCAAAGGTTTTCTCACGTACGCGGGGGAGTCGAACGGTAAACAGGTTTCGCTCGAATTGGGCGGTAAATCAGCCCAGGTGGTGCTGGCCGACGTCGCCGACCTCGACGCCTGCGCCTCAGCCATCGCGTGGGGAATCTTCTACAACGCGGGGCAGACCTGCCACGGGGGCAGCCGGTTGATTGTGGATGCCCGGGTGCACGATGAGCTCGTCGAGAAGGTCATCGCCGTTGGTCGCTCACTGGTTCTGGGCGATCCGCTCGACGAATCGACCCAGGTCGGATCCATCGCGAGCGAGGTGCAACTCGATCGTGTGCTGGCGTACACCGCCATCGCACGCGCCGAGGGCGCTGTGGTGCACGGCGGAGAACGGGTTCGCCCCGACGGGTTGGGCGACGGGTTCTACGTCGAACCGACGGTGTTCGACGGTGTCGACAACGCCGGTCGCATCGGGCAGGAAGAGATTTTCGGGCCGGCTCTCTCTGTCACGACCGTGCACGGTGCGGCAGAGGGCATTCGAGTCGCGAACGAGAGCGCGTACGGCCTCGCCGCGAGCGTGTGGACCCAAGACCTCACGACAGCCCACCGTGCGGCGCGCGACCTGCGTGCCGGAACGGTCTGGGTGAACACCTTCGACGTCGCCGACGTCATCACCCCATTCGGAGGCGTCAAGCAGTCGGGCTCTGGCCGTGACCGCTCACTGCACGCCTTCGACTCGTACACCGCACTGAAAACAACCTGGATCAGCCTCGATTCAGCCAGCACCACGAAAGAGTGAGAGAAATGACGAACAGCCAACCGACCACGGTCGGTTTCATCGGCCTGGGCAATATGGGCTCGGGCATGACCCGCAACCTGCAGAAGTCGGGCTTCGCGCTCATTGTGAACGACATCCGCCGGGAAGCCGCAGCAGAGCTGCTCGCGGGCGGCGCGATCTGGGCTGACACGCCCGCGGAGGTGGCGGCGGCCAGCGACGTGGTCATCACGATGCTGCCCACCCCGCGACACGTCGATGCCGTTGTGAACGGTCTCGACGGCATCCTGGCCGGCATTCGTGACGGAGGTACTTGGATCGACATGTCGACGTCAGTGCCCGAGGTGGCCAACCGGGTACGGGCAGACCACCCAGACCGGGGTCTGCACATCGTCGACGCTCCCGTCTCGGGCATGTCGGTGGGTGCTTCCAACGGCATGCTGCAGATCTTCGTCGGCGGCGAGGCGAGCGACCTGCAGCGCCTGCGACCGATTTTCGAGGCGATGGGCGACCCTGAGCGGATTCTGCATGTCGGGAAGGCCGGTGCGGGGTACGCCGTCAAACTGATGATCAACCAGCTCTGGTTCTCGCACCTCGTGGCCACGGCCGAAGTGCTGGCCATCGGGGTCAAGGCCGGGGTCGACCTCGAGGTGCTGCGCCAATCGCTCATCGCGAGCCCGGCGAACAGCAACTTTGTAGAGAATGATGTGCTGGGCATCCTCGATCACGGCGACTACGACGAGGGCTTCGCCATCGCGCTGGCCTGCAAAGACCTGGGGTTGTCGATCGATCTTGCCCGTTCCGTGGGGGTTCCCGCCGAGCTGTCGGGGCTCGTCGAACAGATCTACCGTCGGGCCAAAGCCCAGTACGGCGACCGGGCCGGTGAGATGACTCCGGTGAAGCTCTACGAAGACCTGATCGGTGTCGAGCTGCGCCGCGCGCCGGCGACCGTGGGCGAGCAGGTGTTCGCATGAGCATCCTTCCGGCCCAGAACGTCGCGCTCAGCGACATGAACCTCGATCTCGACCCGAAGCCGTTTGCGTACTTCGGCCGCGGGCGGGTCTTGGAGGTCGGTCGGGTGACCGCCGCTACGGGGGCAACGAGCGCGCTCATCGTCACCGACGCATTTCTCGCGGCATCGCCGGTCGTGGCAGCCGTTCGCGCGTCACTCGAAGCCGCCGGAATCGCCGTGTCGGTCTACGGCGGCGTGACCCCGAACCCGACCACCACCTCGGTCGACGAAGGGAGCGATATCGCTCGCGACACCGGTGTCGGCGCCCTGGTGGCGGTCGGCGGAGGCTCGTCGATGGATGCGGCGAAGGGCATCGCCCTCGGGGCCGTGAATACCAACCGCGGTATCGAACTCGACTACCGCAGTGACTTCGCGGTTGCGGCACTGCCGATCGTGGCGGTGCCCACGACGGCCGGCACCGGCGCCGAGGTCAATGCCTTCGGCGTCGTCACCGACGTCGTGCAGCATCGCAAGTTCTACGTGGGCTCGTCGAGTGCACTCGCGCGTGCAGCTGTGCTCGACCCTGACCTCACGGTGGGCCTGCCCGCCTCGGCGACGGCGGCGACCGGTATGGATGCCCTCACCCACTCACTCGAGTCGTACCTGTCACGACAGCCCAACCCCTACAGCGATGGCATCGCTCTGCAGGTCATCTCGACGGTTGCAGAGTTTCTGCCGCGGGCGGTCAGCGACGGGAGCGACATCGAAGCGCGTTCACAGTTGTTGCTCGCGTCGCACATCGCCGGCGTCGGCTTCTCGCACACGGGCCTGGGGCTGGTGCACGGCATCGCCCACCCGCTGGGCGGCCGGTTCAACATTCCGCACGGCCTCGCACTCTGCATCGTGATCGAGCGCGTGCTGCGGTTCAACCGCTCGGCGCGCGAAGAACGGTTGGCCCGTGTGGCTTTCGCCCTGGGCGTGGGCGACAGCCGGGCATCCGTGGCCGAGAACGCCGACGCGGCTATCGCCGCTATCGCATCGTTGGCCCGCGCGGTGGGCATGACGGCGACGCTGTCGGGATTCGGCGTCACGCAGAAAGATCTTGCATCGCTCGCCGACGACACGCTTGCCGATGCCGTCACCATCAACAACCCCATCGAACCCACCGTCGGCGACATCGTCGCGATTCTGGAGGCAGCACTGTGAGCATCGTTTCGGCCAACCCGACTCCCGCCGACGAGCGGGCGCTGCTCGCGTCGCTGCCTACGGGTCTGCTCATCGACGGTGTCTGGCGCCCGGCCAGCGACGGCGGCACCTTCGACGTGATCGACCCGTCGACCGGTGATGCCTTGCTCACCATCGCCAGCGCCACACCCGCTGACGGGGCCGCCGCCCTCGATGCGGCTGTCGGTGCGCAACGCCCGTGGGCACGCACAGCCCCTCGGGAGCGTGCCGAGATTCTGAGGCGCGCATTCGACGCGGTCACGGCGCGTTCCGATGACTTTGCACTGCTGATGACGCTGGAGATGGGCAAGCCACTCGCCGAGTCGCGCGGCGAAGTCGCCTACGGTGCCGAATTTCTGCGGTGGTTCTCAGAGGAGACTGCTCGAATCGCCGGGCGATTCGCTATGGCGCCCGATGGCAACAGCCGTCTGCTCGTCATGAAACGGCCGGTGGGCCCCAGCCTGTTCATCACTCCGTGGAACTTTCCGCTCGCGATGGCCACGCGAAAGATTGCTCCGGCGATCGCCGCCGGCTGCACGATGGTACTGAAACCCGCTGCGCTGACGCCCCTCACCGCCCTGCTGTTCGCTCAGGTGCTCAGCGAAGCGGGCCTGCCCGATGGGGTGCTGAACGTGATTCAGACGACCCGTGCCGGCGCTGTGACCGGGCCTCTGATTGCAGATTCCCGGCTGCGCAAGCTCTCATTCACCGGCTCGACAGAGGTGGGCCGACGGCTGATCGCCGACGCGGCACAGCAGGTTCTCCGCGTGTCGATGGAGCTCGGTGGCAACGCGCCGCTCCTGGTCTTCGACGATGCCGACCTCGACAAGGCAGTCGACGGTGCCATGCTCGCCAAGCTCCGCAACGGAGGGGAAGCCTGCACGGCGGCGAACCGCATTCTGGTGCAGAGGGGAGTGGCGGGTGAATTCTCCCGCCGTCTCACCGAGCGAATGGCGGCGCACACCATCGCGCGGGGCACCGACCCGGCATCGAAGATCGGCCCGCTGGTCGACGAATCCACGCGTCAGAAGGTGCACGAACTGGTCACCTCTGCTGTCGCCGAGGGGGCGACGCTGGCGCTCGGGGGGCGGGTGGTGCAGGGAGCGGGCTACTTCTATGAGCCGACAGTGCTCACTGACGTGCCGGCGGGCGCGCGCATCCTGAGCCAGGAGATCTTCGGCCCGGTTGCACCGATAGTCACGTTCGACACCGAGGAAGAGGCGGTGCGGCTGGCCAATGACACCGAATTCGGGCTCGTCGCCTACGCGTTCACGCGTGACCTGAACCGTGGGCTTCGGCTCGCCGAAGAGCTCGAGGTGGGCATGTTCGGCCTGAACACGGGAATCGTGTCGAACCCCGCAGCTCCCTTCGGCGGGGTGAAGCAGTCGGGCACCGGTCGGGAGGGGGGCATCGAGGGCATCGAGGAGTACCTCGAAACCCGCTACGTCGGGATCGCCGACCCGTATCGGGAGTAGAGAGGGGTGGAATTGCGGAACAAGGTGGGGTTCCGCTCCGCCCGGTCGCTTCTGCGTGACACAGTGGGCTCGTGGATTATGACAACGCGATCGAGCAACTAGTCGAATGGGCGCTGAAGAACGCCGTTGTGCGCGGCGTGATTCTGACGGGCTCGGGATCGACCGGAGAGACGCATCCGTTATCTGACCGCGACGTGGAGATTTACACAACAGATCCTGCGACGCTTCTTTCGGATGACTCCTGGTGGGCTCGTCTGGGAGAGGTTCTCGTCGTCGAGCGTCTTGACATGCCTGGCTGGCACCCGTCGCGTCTCGTCTACTACGTCGGCGGAAAGCTCGACCTGACCGTCATTCCCGCCGCTGCCATCAGCGAAGTGCCACGGCAGCGCCCATTCACCGTTCTTCTTGACAAAGACAACGCGGCGGCGCACCGTGAGCCAGATGAGGTGATCGGTCTCCACCCGAGTGAATCAGATTTCGACGAACGACTGAATTGGGCGTACGCGGCTGCACTCATGTGCGCGAAAGCCATCGCCCGAGATGAGCCGTGGTCGAGCAAGATTCGTGATCGCGACCTCAAACACTCACTGCTTGTCATGATCGAGTGGGATCATCGCGCTCGGTATGGGCTCGAGTTCGACGTTCGTTTTCTCGGGTCGGGCATGAGGCAGTGGATGGATCGCGGTGTTCAGGATGCTCTCGAGAAATGCTGGGCCCGCTTCGACTCAGACGACTCGGAGAGAGCACTTCTCGCTACAGTGGCCCTCTTCGCTGCGCTGAGTACTCGTGTGGCTGTCACGCTCAGATTCGCGCCGTTCGATCACGAACGCGTCAGTGCCGAAATCGCAGCTGTTCTTTCGTCGCGTTAGCCGTCATCGCAATAGTCGGCATGGTGAGCCCATGCTCCTCGATGCCACCATCGAGGCGGTACTCGCCGTTCGCGACCGTTTCGATCCAGTCGATCGATTTCACACCGCTATCGTGCACCCTGAGGGTAAGTTGAGTCCATGAATTCACGCGTTGGTCGAATGGTTCTGGTGGTTGTCGGCGTGATCGCTCTCGTCGTGGGCGTGGTGTTCGCGGGGCAGGGTGCCAACCTGATCCCCGGCAGCTCGATGACCGGTGACCGCATGTGGCTGTACATCGGTGTCGTTGTTGCCGTGGTCGGCATCGTACTGATTGTGCTCGGCCTCCGGCGACCGGGTCGAGGTCACACGAACGTCTGAGAAGGTGACGGTGACGCTGACGGTGTGCAGCTGCGTAATTTCGGCATGATCGTCACTGGTCGATACGTCACTCGAGCGCGGCCGACTGGTGCAGTTGAAGCGCTCCGATGACGCTCAGAAGGTGCAGGCGTTCGTAGCTGTCTGTGCCCGGTTTCGCGGTGAAGATCAAGAGGCACTGTTCTTGGTCGGGGTCGAGCAACACCTGGCAGTTGAGGCTGAGCTCGCCGACTTCCGGATGCACAAACCACTTGTCATCGGAATGCAGGAGCCCGACTTCGTGGTCAGCCCAGATGGCCGCAAATTCGGGGCTCTGCTCGGTCAGCCGTCGCGCAAGAGCTGCCGCGCGCGAGGTCGACCCCTGCTGCGTGACGACGCCGCGGTGTTGGGCAACGAAGACGCGGCCGAGGCGTTCATGATCGCGTTCGGGGTAGATCTGGCGGCTCTCGGGTTCGGTGAACCAACGGTAGAGATTGCTTCGCCGATCACCGTGGAACTGCGTCTGTTCGCCGAGCAGCGCAACGGCCAACGGGGTCTGCGCGAGCGTCTCACCCATGCTGTTCATGACCTGTGCAGGCGTATCGTGAAGCCGGTCGAGCACGCGCATCAAGCCGGGATTGATGTGATCGCCCCGCTGGGCACGTGTCGGCGTCGTGTGGCCGGTCAGGTGAAACAGGTGATCGCGTTCGGTGAGCGACAGGCGAAGTGCCCGCGCAATCGCTCCGACCATCTGCTCTGAGGGCGCGGGGGCGTTGCTTCGCTCGAGGCGGGCGTAATAGTCGGTCGACATGCCCGCAAGCTCGGCGACCTCTTCTCGTCGCAATCCGTTGGCTCGTCTTCTGGGCCCCCGCGACAATCCGACGTCTTCTGGTTGCAGCGCCTCTCTGCGCGTACGCAGAAAACTGGCCAATTCGGGGCTATTCACACCTTGAGTCTCACAGAACAAGCGGTTCTGAGCCACGACTTCTCATTCAGTGGATAAGCGCGTCCTTGTTCGCTCATTTCACTTGCGTTGTAGTGGAGTCATCAACAAATGGACCACAACGATCTGAACGGCGTACATCTCATGAAACTCACCGCAAACACCATCTTCATACCCGGTGCCACCTCTGGCATCGGCCTCGGACTCGCTCTGCGTTTTCACCGAGCGGGAAACACCGTCATCATCGGCGGTCGTAGGCAAGCGCTTCTCGAGCAGATCGCTCGGGAGAACCCGGGCATCCATACCGTCGTCATCGATACAGCCGATGCGTCATCGATCACCTCCACTGCAGCTGACGTTCAGAAGCGGTTTCCGCAGACGAACGTCGTGATCACCGTTGCCGGCATCATGCTGCCCGAAAACCTGAACACCGCCGATTTTCTCGCGACTGCCGAGAGCACGGTGCACACCAACCTGTTGGGCCCCATCCGCCTGATCGCCGCGTTCACCGAGTTTCTGGCCGGCCAAGACGAGGCAACGATCATGACAGTGTCATCCGGACTCGCGTTCGTGCCGTTGCCTTTCACGCCCACCTACAGCGCAACGAAAGCGGCCATCCACTCGTTCACACAGAGCCTTCGGGTGCAGCTGGCCGCAACCAGCATTCAGGTGATTGAGCTCGTGCCACCCGCCGTTCAAACCGCCCTGATGGGTCAAGAAGAGTCGGCAAACGCAATGCCTCTGAACGACTTTCTCACCGAAGTCATGGCGATTCTCGAGGCGCAACCAGAAGCCGACGAGATTCTCGTGGAGAACGTCAATTTTCTGCGTTTCGCAGAGGCTCGTGGGTCTCACGACGAGGTTCTCAGCCTGCTCTCCGGTCACTGAGCCGGCACGCCGCAGGCACGCCACGGTAACGTCACAGTCACGTCGCAGGGTTCACGCTTCTGCGGCGCGACTGTCGACGGCGTCGAGTGAGATCTCCTCTGAATCGAGTGCGGCACGCAGCACGTCAATCGTTTCGGAGGAGAATGCTCCGCGCTCGTAAGCATCACGAAGGGCGTCGCGTTCGGCGACGAGTTGCACGCGGCGCAGCTGCTGAAACTGCACGACCTCGTTCGCTTCGTCAGAGAGATCGGCATTCGCCCAGACCTCGAGGCGGCCCATCCACATCTCGGCTTGTGCGTTCACCTCGTGCAGCACGCCCTCCTGAAGGGGGGTTCCGGATGCTTCGGCGGCGGTGACAGCGGACGCGACGGCTGTGTCGCCGGCGTCTTTCATGAGCTTACGCAATTCATACAGCTCGGCCCGCTCGCTTCCGGGCGCATCTTTCGCGGGCCGCAGTCGGCGAACAACCGGCGGCAGCAGAAGGCCCTGGGCCACCAGTGTGACGATAGCAACGGCGAACGCGATGAGTACCAGGGATTCACGCATGGGCTGGCCGTCAGGGATGGTCTGCACGGCCGCCACGGTCACCACACCGCGCATGCCGGAAAGCCCGAGAACAACCCCGTCGCGCCAGCCGAGTGCCTGGTCGCGCTCTGCGGTGAGGTCGTTGTTCTGTTGGTCGAGGCGCTTTCGAAAGTTCTGAAAGGTCGTGGAGAAGCGCGCCCGCGCGGTCGCGTCGATTTCGACGGGCACTGGCGGGGGATTCTTCTCGAGTTCTGCCAGCTGGGCGACGATACGATCTCGGGCCGAGCTGTCTTTCTTCGTGACAAGGCCGAATCGTGCGCGAACGCCGCGCGTGAAGCTCCGAAAGGGGGACTGCGTGATGCCGAGCTGCCTGAAGTTCGCGGCACGCCGCTGAAAGTCCTCCTCGGTCACATCGTCGAAACGCCCCTTGGTCTGATCTGCCCGCGCAACACGCTTTCGGTACCGCTTGCGAATCGTGGAGAGCAGTGGTGGCATTGCGGCGAAGCGTACGCCGATGAGCAGCACGATCACGAGCCCGGCAACCCCCAGGGTGCCGAACAGTTCGTTCGAACCCGCCACGGCATTGACGATGGGCCAGAGCTGAAAACCCATGAAGAGAAACACCGCGTTCTCGACCAGCAGCGTGACGATACGCCAGGTACCCGATTCTGCGAGCCGGAAGGAGGCGCGAATGCGGTACGCCCCCTGGTTGCCGACCAGGATTCCCGCGACAACCACTGCAACGACTCCTGAAGCGTGGCAGAACTCACCGGCGAGGTAGGCCACGAAGGGTATGACGAGCGAGATGGCAGCATCGAGAACCGGATCGGTGATGCGGCGGCGAAGCGCCACAGCAACGGCCCCGAGAATGCCGCCGATCAGCACAGCGCCGACAACGGCCCAGATGAACGTGATCGTGATCATCCAGCCGCTCGGCGACGCCACCGTCGTGGTCACGATCGCAAGCATGGTCGACAGCAGCACGAGTGCGGTCGCGTCGTTGACGAGCCCCTCGCCTTCGAGAATCGTGACGATGCGCGGGGGCAACCCCAGGCGCTTGCCCAAACTTGTGGCGGCGACCGCATCGGGAGGTGCGACGACCGCCCCCAATGCAATCGCGAGTGCCAGGGGAACGGTCATCCAGAGCAGGTGAACCAGCACTCCGACCAGCACGGCCGACACCACAACCAGCACAATGGCGAGAAACCCGATCACCCGAAGGTTCCGGCGGAAGTCGACGAACGGCACTTGCCTGGCCGCCGCATACAGAAGCGGTGGCAGGATCACGGTCAAGACGAGAGAGGGTTCGACCTCGAAGTGGGGAATCGCGGGAACGGCACCCACTCCGACCCCGACAACGGTGAGTGCCAGTGGGGCAGCGACCCCGATGCGGCTCGCGAAAAACGAGACGACTCCGATGACCAGCACCACACCGATCACCACAAGCGTGACCAGCTCAGTGCTCTCCATGGCCTCAGGTTACCTGAGCGCACAAACGCACAGTCCCAGTGCTCGGTCGGTGGGACCGGCACTGGGACCGTTGGTTTGGTTGCGGGATGCCCGGGGCTCAGACCAGCAGGCCCGTGATGGTGCCCAGAAGGGTGTCGACATCGAAGTCTGAGGTGGGGGCATCCTTCACGATCTTGCCGAGTCGCAGAACCACGATGCGGTCGGTCACTTCGAGAATGTGCGGCAGGGTGTGCGAGATGAAAATCACGCCGAGCCCTTTGGCCTTGGCCGCACGGATGACCTGCAGCACCTCTTTCGACTGACGTGCACCGAGGTGGTTCGTGGGCTCGTCGAGGATGATGACCTTGCGAGCCCACGACACCGTGCGCCCGATCGCGACGGCCTGGCGCTGACCACCCGAGAGCTGCGATACGGGTCGGTTCGACGCGGGCACGGCGATGCCGACACGTTCGAGGTCGGCGTGGGCCTCGGCATCCATTTTCTTCTGGGCAAGAAATCCGAGTTTGCCCAGCAGCCCGGGGCTCACGATCTCGCGGCCGAGAAACACGTTCGCGCTCACCGAGAGGTGCGGCGCGAGGCTCGATTCCTGATAGAGGGTTTCGACGCCGGCCTGCAGTGCTTCGTGCGGGCTGGCCCAGTGTCGCTCGATTCCGTCGAGAAAGATCTGGCCGCTGTCGGGGCGGTGTGCACCTGCGAGTGCTTTGACGAGCGTCGACTTGCCGGCACCGTTGTCGCCGACCAGGCCGACAACTTCACCGGCTCGTACGGCGAGGCTGGCGTTGTCGAGCGCGATCACGCTGCCGTAGCTCTTGGAGATGTTGCGTACTTCGTAGAGGGGAGCGCTGGTGTCGGTCATGATCGTTTTCCGTTCGCACGCAGGGCCTGCAGCGAGACGGCTGCGGCAATGAGGATGGCGACGACAACCTGTTTCCAGTTGGGCTCGACGCCGATGATGATGAGACCGCTGGTGACCGTGGCCAGAATGAGCGACCCGAGCACGGTGCCCGACATGCGGCCGATGCCGCCGGCGAGGGCAACACCTCCGATGACCACCGCAGCGATGGCGTCGAGCTCGTCACCGACACCAGAGGTCGGTGCGCCAGAACCGAGTCGTATATAGAGGAACATGCCCGCAAGACCGGAGAGCAACCCTGACAGCACGTAGATCTTGGTGAGGTGCCGCTTCACGTTGATTCCGGCGGCGAGGGCGGCGAACGGGTTGGAGCCGATGGCGTACGTGTAGCGACCGAACCGTGCCTTGTGCAGAAACAGGCCGGCAATGATGACGACGACGATGACCACGATGAGTGGCCACGACAACGGGCCGAGCCACGGCACGCTGAGGTCGATTGCGCTCTGTGGGCCGTCGCCGACCGGTGCGCCGCCCGTGAGCACGATCGACATGCCGCCAGCGGCGCCGAGGGTGGCCAGGGTGGCGATGAAGGGTACGAGGTGCAGCCGGTTGATCAGCAGGGAGTTGACGAAGCCGACGAACATGCCGGTCGCTGCGGCAACGAGGGTTCCGCAGAGAATGGTGATGCTGTCGCCCATGCCGGCGGCGGTCATGGCCTGCATTGCGTAGGCGGCGATGACGCCAGAGAAGCCGAGGGTTGCGCCCACCGAGAGGTCGATGCCGCCGGAGATGATGACGAAGGTCTCAGCGACGGCGATCAGGGCGACAGGGCCCCAGTCGAGAAGCACGTTGCCGAACACGTCGAGCGAGAAGAAGATGGGGTTCAAGATCGAGAAGACGACCACCATGCCGATGAGAACAAGGAGAAGGATGGTCTGCTGGTTGGTCAGGAACCCGGTCAGCCGCTCTGACAGAGGGGTGGAGTGCGATTCGGGTGAGGCCGGCGGTCGCGGGTTCGCGCCCGGCGCCAGCTCCGGTGATTCGGTGAGTGCCACAGTGTGCCTTTCGCGTCGTTGAACGCCGTTCGTGAAGAAAGTGTGGGGGGTGCGCCGGCACAGATTGGTGACCGCGCCGGCGCACGGGATGAAGCGGGGATGAAGCGGGTGGTACTACTGAACGTAGGTGTACTTCGTCAGGTCAGCAGCCGACGTGTCTTTGTTCATGGTGATGTTGGGCAGCGTGACCTTGGCAGCGATGCTCGACTTGCCGGTCTGAATGAACGACTGGCACGCGTCGATGGCCTGTTTTGCCTCTTCGGCCGGGTTCTGGGCGATGAGAGCGGTGAAGACGCCCTTCGCGATGAGATCGACATTGGTCTTGTAGGCGTCGTAGCCGATCAGGGCGACCTTGCCCGTGAGGCCCTTGGCCTGCAGGGCTGACGATGCGCCGGTGGCGTTGGTACCGTCGATGGCGAAGATGCCCGCCAGGTCGGGGTACTTGGTCAACCAGTTGCTGACGTTGCTGTTGGCGGTCGCGGGCTGCGACTGCGAGTAGGCCGTGTCGACGACGGTGACGCCCGGGTACTTCGCGGCCAGCTGGTCTTCGAAGCCCTTGAGGCGGTCGACGTTCGTGGTGGCGGTGGCCGAGGTGAGGCCGGCCACGACCTTGTAGCTGCCGCCTGCCTTGTAGCCGATGGCGGTGGCCATCTGGTCTGCCGCGGCAGCGCCGCCCTGGGTGTTGTCACCCGTGATGAATGACACAACGTTACTGAGATCGGTGACGTGGGTGTCGACGTTCACCACAGGAATCTTGGCTGCGGTGGCCTTGGCCACTGATGCCTGCAGGGCGTCGGGGTCTGTCGGGATGAGGACGAGGCAGTCGGGCTTCTGCGCCAGTACCTGATCGACGATCGGAATCTGCGTGGCGGGGGAGTAGAGCGAGGGATCGCCCTGCCAGATCAGCTTGTCGCCGTTGGCGGAGGTCTCGGCGGTCGCGCCGACCTTCATGGCCTTGAAGAACGGGTCGGCTTCTGCGCCCATGACAAAAGCAATGGTCAGCGACTTCGCGCCGGGGGTCGAGGGTGTTGCGGTTGTCGTGCTGCTACAAGCTGACGCCACCAGCAGCAACGAGGTTGCAATGCTGACTGCTCCGACGGTTTGGATGATGCGCTTCATTGCGGTGACTCTCCTTTGAGTGCGAGCTGGCGGCCGGTCTTCGGTCGTCATACTCGCCGTGCTGCTGCGGGTTCGTGGAATATCATGACAGTTGCAATGAGATCGATCTCAACAATAAGGTGAGATCGATCTCGGTGATGATGGGTATGATCATCACACCGTTCATCCTCGCTGTCAAACCATCTGGAAAAACGCAATGACACAATCGGCCAAAGGCGCCCTGCCCACCATCACTGATGTGGCGAACCATGCAGGCGTCTCCCGTGCCACCACGTCACGGGCCCTCAGCAACTACGGAGTCGTGAACGCGGCCACGCGGGCAAGGGTGCTTGAGAGCGCAGCCGAACTGGGCTACGTGCCCAACGTTCTGGCCCGCTCGATGCGTGCCGGCAGCACGCACACGCTGGGGCTGATCATCGCCGAAGTGGGTCTGAGCGTGTTCGATCTGGCCATGCGATCGGTCATCGAATCTGCCCGTCTCGAGGACTACCAGGTGCTGGTCACGAACACGAACGAAGACCTGCGTGCCGAGCGAACGTCGGTTCGGGTGATGCTCGAGAAGCAGGTCGACGGCCTGATCGTGGTGCCCAGCTCGGTCGATGAGCTCGAATTTCTCAGCAAGGCCGACCTCAAAGGCAAGCCGGTCACTCTGCTCGACCGCTCTCTCGATTCTCTCGGTATCGCGAGTGTGACCGCCGACAACCTGCAGGGCACACGAGATGCGGTCGAGCACATGCAGGCGCTCGGCCATACGAAGATCGGGTTGATTGTGGTCACCGCGAACCTTTCGGGCGAGACGGGCGAGCGACCCGCGGGGCTCATCACGACCATCCATGACCGGGTCGAAGGCTACTACCGCGCGATGGCCGACGCCGGCATCGACATCGACCCCGCCTGGGTTCGCTACTGCGGTGATGCAGACGAGTCAGCGACGCAGGCCGTGAACACCATTCTCGATGCCGAGAACCCGCCTACCGCCCTGATCGCCTCCAACGCCAACATGTCGCTCGCTGTTCTGCGGGTGGCAAAAAAACGTGGTCTGGTCATCGGCGACGACCTCTCTCTCGTCGGATTCGACGATGCGCCGTGGGCTGCCGTTCTCACGCCGGCACTCACGGTCGTCGACCTGCCGATCGAGCAGATGGCGAAGGCAGCCGTCGACAACCTGCTGGCCCAGATTCGTAATCCCGACGCCGAACCCACGTCTGTCGTCTTGCCCACCCGCCTGCTGATCAGAGACTCGGTACGAGACCTGTCGACCGCGTAGGCCCCGCCGCGCTCGACGACCTCGCACACACCTTCGACCGCACCAAGAGAATCGATGCCTGCATGACCGTCTCCCTCTATGCCGAGTTCACCGCCACCGCGGGAAACGAACCGGCCGTGTACCAACTCATCACCGACTTCGCCAGCGCAGTGCGAGCCGAACCCGGCAATCTGCGATTCGACCCGCACTTTCGTGACGACAACCCGATGACCATTTTCGTGTACGAACAATATTCTGACCAGACAGCGTTCGACTCACACCTCGCCAGCGCCCACGGCATTGCCTTCAACACCGAACTCGCGCCGCTGGTGAGCGGGGGAGGCTCGACCCTGACCATGCTCAAAACGATCGGTGAGACCAATGACAACTTCTAGCCCCGCCCCCGCCGCTGACGCCGCCTCGGTAGTCGTTGTCGGCGAGGCCCTGACAGACATCGTTCAGCGCCAGCACGAGGTCACCGAGCATCCCGGCGGATCGCCCATGAACGTCGCCATCGGCCTCGCCCGGCTCGGCGACGAGGTAGAACTGGTGACGCGCATCGGTAGCGACGAGCGAGGGGCCGCTCTCACGAGCCACATCGAAGAATCGGGAGTCACGTTCTTTCCCGGCTCGATCGTCGACGAGGCCACGTCGACCGGCACCGCGGTGCTCGACGAGACCGGCGCGGCCCGGTACGAGTTCGACATTCGTTGGTCGCTCGACTTCGTCGACCAGCTGTCGCCGGCTGCCCTGGTGCACACGGGCTCGATCGCCGCGTATCTCAGCCCCGGAGCCGCCGATGTTCTGCGACTGCTGACGGCTACGCCGGCATCGACTATCGTCACCTTCGACCCGAACGTGCGCCCGTCTCTTCTCGGCACGCCCGACACCGAACGCCGCACCGCTGAGAACCTGATGGCGGTGTCGAACGTCGTGAAACTCAGCGACGAAGATGCCGAGTGGCTGTACCCGGGGGTGCCGCAGAGCGAAGTGCTCGACCACATTCGCACGTTCGGCCCCGCGCTTGCGATCATGACGCGGGGGGCATCCGGTGCCCTTCTCTCGAGCAGCCGCGCGAACATCACCGTTCCCGGCCGAACGGTTGTCGTCGCCGACACCATCGGTGCGGGCGACTCCTTCATGAGCGCGGTCATCCATGTGCTGCTCCGGATGCTCGCCGACGGCACCACGCCAGAGTCGATCTGTGACGGCTCGGCTTTCACCCTGGCCGCGCTCACCGACATCGGCGCGTTCGCTGTCGAATGCGCTGCGGTCACCGTCTCGCGCGCAGGAGCCAACCCGCCGCACCTCACAGACGTCACGGGGTAGGGAGCACCGTGGGCGACGGCCTGCGGGGGTAATGCGCCCGAAACAAAGCACGCCTATGGTCATCGTGTGACTGTTCCCGACCCCGACCTGACACTCGAGTTGCTCGCGGCGCTGTCGACCCATCTTGGGCTCGAACTCTCGGGCCGGTCGGTCACGATGGCCGACGGTGTTCGGCTGCAGATCGATGGCGTCGACGAATCGGGCCGGCTGCTGGTTCAGTGCGTTGCGAGTTCGGGTGTTGTGAAGTCGACGCAGCGCAACAAGGCCATGGCCGACGCCCTCAAGCTGGTCTGGCTTCGTTCGACACTTTTCGTGGGCGCCCGCGTGGCCCTCTGCATCAGCGAACCGGTGGGGCGCTTCTTCACCAAACCGGCGTGGCTCGCCCAGGCGGTGGCCGACCTGCACGTCGAGGTGTACGTCGTGGCGGCCGGCGGCCGCGTCGAACGGCTCTAGCCGTACCGCACGAGGCGAAAAGCTCCGCGCCCCTCGAAAATCGTCGCGATTCGAAAAGTCACACGCTCGAAACACGAGCGTACGTTCTTTGTAACAGGGCACCCCTAACGTTATGAATGTCAACGATCCCGCGGGCCGTCGACATCTGCTTCCGCCCGCCTCTCCCGTCGTCTCAATGCATTTCAACGAGAAGAACACCGGAGGGCCATATGGGCCACGCATTTAACGAGGTCACACTCGAATCAGACCACGACCCCGCCCTGTTGCGGAGGGCGTTGTCGCAGCTCGCCACGTCTGTGACGGTCGTCACCACAACCCACGAGGGGCGTCAGCACGGCTTCACTGCGAACAGCTTCACGTCGGTTTCGGTGAACCCGCCTTTGGTGCTCGCATGCCTCGCCGACACTGCTGAGTGTTACGACGCGTTCAGCCAGACCGACCGGGTGGCGATCAATGTGTTGAGCGAGGGGCAGGCAGAGCATGCCCGGCTGTTCGCCACTCGCGGCGCAGACAAGTTCGGCCAGGTCGAGGTCGATTCCGGCCGATTCGGTGTGCCGGTCATCCGGGGCGCCATGGTGACCATCGAGGGAACCATTCACGACCGGGTCGTGGCCGGCGACCATCTGATGATTCTGGTGCGGGTGGAGCACGTGAGTCTCGACGACTCTGCCCCGCTCACATATCAGGCTCGTGCGTTCAAGAAGCTGGGTTGAGGCCGATGACGAATACCCACAGTGCCGGCGCTTCGCTGGAGTACGCGTCTCCTGACGAGATCGTGGTCTCTGACGCGCTGAAGGTCTACGGTTCGGGTGCGGGCGAGGTAACGGCCCTGTCGCACGTCGATCTGACGGTCAAACGAGGCCAGTTCGTGAGCGTGATCGGCCCGAGCGGCTGCGGAAAGTCGACCATGCTGCGCATGATCGCCGGGCTCGAACAGCCAGACTCCGGCGAGGTGAGCGTGTTCGGCGCCCACCCCGACGAGGCGTGTGCTGCAAAGATGATCGGCTTCGTGCCGCAGGTTCCTGCACTGCTGCCCTGGCTGAGCGTGCTCGGCAACGTCACCATTCCTTCGAAGGTGAACAGGCGAGCGGATGCCCTGCGGCGCACTCTGCCCGGTCACGTCGCCCGGCCCGCCACTGACCCCCGGGTGTTGCTGACCAAACTCGGTCTCGGTGACGCCATCGACCGGCTGCCGCACCAGCTTTCGGGCGGCATGCAGCAGCGCGTGGCCATTGCCCGAGCGTTCTCGATTCAGGCCGACGTGCTGCTGATGGACGAGCCCTTCTCTGCCCTCGACGAGTTCACCCGTGAAGCAATTCAGGTGCAGCTGCTCGAACTGTGGGAGCAGATGCGAACCACGGTGGTGTTCGTCACGCACTCCGTCTCTGAAGCGGTCGTGCTCTCAGATGTGGTTGTCGTGATGTCTGCGCGGCCGGGGCGAATCGAGGCCGTCATCCCGATCGATCTACCGAGACCCAGGCGGCAGGGCCTGCTCGAAGCGGCCGCGATGCACGAATACGAAGACCTCATCCGCGAGAAGCTGCAGACGGCCTGGGCGTCAGGGCCGGTTGTGCGATGACCCAGCAGATGAATTCGTCAGTGATCCGCTCGTCTTCGGCGACCCGCTCTTCCTCGTCGTCTCCCACCCGTTCCTCTCCGGTGGCTCGCTCGTCTGGGGCGACCCGCTCACCGTGGCGGCCGCGCGTCTGGGCGCCCGCCGTCATCGCCATTCTGATCGCAGCACTGGTGTGGGAATACGTGGCGACGAACAACACATATCTCCTGCCTCGGCTCGGCACCATCGGGCAGGCCCTCGCGACGCAGCCGGCTTTCTTTCTCGACAACGCCTGGGTGACACTCTCTGAGGCGCTGGTGGGCCTCGTGATCGGGTTCGTGGCCGCCTTCGTGGTGGCTGTGCTCGTCACGGAGTCGGGCATTCTGCGCCGCGCCATCATGCCGCTCGCCGTGGTGCTGAACGTCACGCCGGTGGTTGCCATCGCACCTGCACTGGTCGTCGCGTTCGGCTTCGGGCCGGCGCCGAAGCTCATCGTCACCGCGCTCATCACCTTCTTTCCCATCCTGATGAACGTGATCACTGGGCTGAACTCGGTGTCGCCACCGATTCTGCAGGTCTTCTCGACCCTGCGGGCGAACCGGTTCGAGGTGCTCACCCGGCTGCGACTGCCGTCGAGCCTGCCCTATGTCTTCGCGGCACTGAAGGTGGTCTTCCCGCTCTCGGTCGTCGGCGCGGTCGTCGCCGAATTCTCGGCGCCGGGAGCCGCGAAGGGGCTCGGCACCGTCATCAGCGTCGCGTCGTCGAACTCGCGCCTCGCTGTGGTCTACGCGGCGATCGCGTGCCTGGCCCTGATGGGCGCGGCGCTGCTTCTGCTCATCACTCTGCTCGAGAAGCGCGTCTTGCGCTGGCACGAATCCCAGCTTCTGAAACGCGAGTGAGCGCGCGCGCCCGCTAGCGGCGCGTCCGGCCTCTCGTTCCTCGGCTTCGCCCGACAGACACGCACCACATTCCTCATAACCCACCCCACTAGGAGACAGCTATGCCTACTCGACGTACTCTTCGCCTCACTCAGGTGGCCGCGCTCGCCGCCGCTGCTGCACTTGCCCTGACCGGATGCTCGACTGCGAGCTCGTCGGCCCCCGCTGCCTCGTCGGCTTCGGCCATCTCGGCCGAACGCTGCGCAGCGAACAAAGCTGCCGGCCCCATCACCTACGTCACCGGTTTTCAGTACCAGGCCTCGGCGTCGATCCTCGACGTGCTCGCTGCGAAGAAGCTCGGCTACTTCGACGCGCTGTGCCTGAATGTCACCATTCAGCCGGGCACCGGCGACACCGCCGGCAACTCACAGCTCGTCGCGGCGGGCACGGCAACGCTCACTGACGTGGGCGGCGACTCCGACCTGCTGCTGGCGCACTCGAACGGTGTCGACGTGACGGGCATCGCGACGTACGGCCAGGTTCCCATCACCACCCTGATGACGGCGACCTCGATCACCGACCTCAAACAGCTCGAGGGAACAACGCTCGGCCAGAAGGGCCAGCTGCCGCCGGAGATTCAGGCGATGCTGGTGAAGAAGGGGGTCGACGTCTCGAAGATCACCCAGGTCACGGTGGGCTACGACCCGAGCATCCTGCCCCGCGGCCAGGTGCAGTCGCTCACCGGCTACAAGTCGAGCGAGCCGCTGACGCTGAAAGCTGCCGGTGACACGATCACGCAGTGGAACCCCGAAGACTACGGAATTCCGGGAACGTTCGGCACGGTCGTCGCCAACCCTGCCTTCGTGAAAGCCAACGCCACGGCGACACAGGATTTCTTGCGCGCCTCGTTTCACGCTTACGACTACTGCCTGACGAATGCATCTGAGTGCGTCGGTTTTGCCGCTGACCTGGCCGGTGGGGGAGCCAGCTACGACGTCGATCACAACGTTCAGGTGTGGCAGACCGAGACGGCTCTCGTCACCAAATCTGAGCCCGCGGGTACGCCCCTGGGGTCGCTGAATACCACGCTCATGGCGAAGGAGGCCCAGTTTCTGCTTGACAGCAAGCAGCTGACGGCCCTGCCCGATGTGAGCACTTTCACTGACCCGTCATTCGTTTCGGCGATCTACACGGGCACCGACCTGATCTGGCCGGCGCCGTAACCTCTCACCGCACGAAGAAGGAGCACCACACCGTGAATGACCGCGAATACGGAATCTTTCTGCCGATCGGCAACGGCGGCTGGATCATGTCTGACACAGCGCCGCACCCCGAGGCGACCTACGAGTACAACCGCACGGCAGCAATGCTGGCCGAGCAGGCCGACTTCGACTTCATCATGTCGATGGCGAAGTGGCGTGGCTACGGCGGAACGACCGATCACTGGGGCCAGACGCTCGAGTCGATCACCATGATGGCGGCGCTCGCCGAGGCCACCGAACGGGTGAAGATCTGGGCGACGGTTCACACCAACCTCATTCACCCGGCGGTGGCCGCGAAGATGTATGCCACGCTCGACCAGATCAGCCACGGCAGATCGGGCATGAACATCGTTGTGGGCGCCTACGCTCAGGAGTTCTCGCAGATGGGCCAATGGCGAGACGACTTCGACCACGAGACGCGGTACCGGTATACCGAGGAGTGGCTGAAGGTCGTCGAGCTGCTGTGGGCGAACGACACGGTCACGTTCGACGGTGAGTTCTTCACGCTCGACGACTGCCAGTCGCGGCCGCACCCGGCCGTGCATCCGACGCTCATCAGCGCGGGCAGATCGCCGCGCGGCCTCGACTTTCAGTCGCGGTTCGCCGACGGCTCGTTCTTGACCGCCGACGACCTGCCCGGGCTTCGAGACAACAGCCAGCAGGTCAAAGAGCTCGCCGCGGCACAGGGCCGCTCAATCAAGACCTACTCGATGCTCACCGTCGTGATGGATGAGACGGATGCCCTGGCCGAAGCCAAGTTCGCTGAGTACGGCCGCGGGGTCGACACCGAAGCCATCGTCAACATGAAGCTCTCGTGGGGTCTGCCCCTCGACAAAGCACTGTCGATGACGGCCGACAGCTCGGGCTACGAGGCGTTTCAGACGGCGGTCGTGAAGGGCTCTCCCGACACGGTGCACGAACGTATCGACGAGCTGATGCAGACGACGGGCATCGACGGGCTCATGCTGATCTTCCCCGACTACCACGCCGATCTGCCGCCCTTCGGTGAGCAGGTGATGCCGAAGCTGCGCGAGCAGCCGCAGCCGCAGCCGCTGAGCCAGCAGTCACACCACAGCGCGTCGGCCAGTATGTCGGGGGTGACCGCGTGAGCGCCCTCGAGCGGCAACTCGACGCCCTCACCGCGGGCGGTCAGACGAGTGCGTTGCTGGTGGTGGATGTTCAGCGATCGTTCGCCGACCCCGCCTACCTGCCCTGGGTGGAGCCCGCCGCGCTCGACGTGGTGGCGAACACCGTGACCACCATTGCCACCCTCGTCGACGAGGCGAGAGTGGCGGGTGTGCCGGTGGTCTGGATCCAGCTCGGCCAGACGAAAGACAAGCCGTGGTCGTCGTCGCTGTGGCTGCGCGGAATCGACCCCGAGACACCCTGGCCCTCGCCCGACGAGCCGTGTGTGCTCGGAACCGCGGGTGCCGAGTGGTACGGCATGGCGCCGCACTACGGCGAACTGGTGATCACCAAACGCGGCTACAGCGGCTTCTTCGGCACTGACCTCGAACAGCAGCTGCATGAGCGCGGCATCGACTGGGTGACGGTCGTGGGCTTGACGGTCGACTGCTGTGTCGACGCGACCGCCCGCGACGCTTTTCAGGCTGGGCTGCCGGTTATCGTCGCTTCGGATGCGACCGCAGCGTACGAGGCCGACCTGCAGGTCAATTCCCTGGCCAACATCGCGCTCAACTCGGCCGTCATCCTCACCGCCGCAGAGGTTTCGGCACTCTGGAACAGACAGCAGGCGACCCTCTGATGACCGAACCGAAGCAGATGAACCTTGCGTTCGACCTCTCGTTCACCCACACCGAAGGAAAGTGGGCCAACCCCGGTTCGTGGGTGGGGCGTGACTACCCTGACGTGCGCATGTTCCAGGAGATCGCGGTGCTTGCCGAGCGCGGCGGTATCGACATGCTGTTCTTCGGTGACGGCACGAGTATCCCCGACACGTGGCAGGGCTCGATGGACGCGGCGGTGAAGTGGGGCATCCAGTGGCCGAGGCAAGACATGAGCCCGTACATCGCCGCGATGGCGCAGGTGACGACGCACATCGGGTTCGGGCTGACGTACTCGTCGACCTTCATGCACCCCTACTACGTGGCGCGCCTGCTCAACTCCCTCGATCATGTGACCGCCGGGCGCATCGCGTTCAACGTCGTGGCGTCGACGCGGGTTTCGGATGCCGCGAACTACGGTTTCGACGCTCTGCCGAGCCACGAGGCACGGTACGAGCGCATGGAGGAGTTCATGGCTGTCTGCCAGGCGCTCTGGGACTCGGTCGATGCATCGGCCATCGTCGCCGACCGCGAGACGGGGGTATTCGGCAACCCCGCTGGTGTTCACCGGGTCGATCACCGGGGCGTGAACTTCGCGGTGCGCGGCCCGCTGAATTCGATGCCGAGCCCTCAGGGCCGACCGGTCGTGGTACAGGCGGGTTCGTCGCCGCGGGGTGTCGCGGCATCGGCCCGTTTCGCCGACATCATCTTCGGCCTCGGCGGCCACCTCACGTCTCAACAGCGGCACCGCGCTTCGCTCGATGCGGCCCTCACCGAGGTCGGTCGTGACCCTGCCGGGGTGGGAATCCTCTGGGCGGTGCAGGTCATTCTGGGGCGCACGGCAGACGAAGCAGACGCCCGCAAGCAGGCCATGCTCGAGGTGTGGAGCCACGAGGCGGTCGGGGCATATCTTTCGTACAACTCAGGGTTCGACTTCTCGACTCTGCCAGCCTCGTTCGTTCTGAGCGAGGTGGCCGAGCGCATCAGAGAAGCCGAAGGTACCCAGGCTGGTTTCGTTCAGCTGGTGATCGACGAGTGCGGTGCCGACGCTCGACTGTCGCGCAACGAGTTCTTCGAGCGCGGCTGGCGTTACGCGACAGGCTACGACCAGACCTACTCTGGCACGGCCGAGACGGTTGCGGATGCCCTGCAGGAGAACTTCGAAGCGACCGGTTCGCGCGGGGGATTCATGATCGCCAACCCGTTGTCGACACCCTCGTCGCTGGCCGATGTCGTTGAGCTGTTGACGCCGGAGCTGCGCCGCCGCCACGCCGTGGCGCCGGCGTACCCCGGCACGACGCTGCGTGAGAATCTGCGACTCGGCGGGTGAGCAACGGCACCGATTCGGAGCCGATGACCTCGGCGGTGCGCTCAGACAGACTTCGGTGGGAGCAGATCATCATGGTCTGTGCGCTCGTCGGCACCTCGCAGATGACCTGGGGCGCGCTCATTCCCGCGCTGCCGCAGTACGCTCTGAAGTTCGGGGCGTCGGCTCTCCTCCTGGGGTTGATCGTCTCGTCGTTCGGAGTCGGCCGGTTGCTGGTGAACATTCCCGCCGGAATGCTGCTGCAGCGGGTACCCGCACGGGCGCTGCTGCTGACGGTGACCGGGCTTCTCGCCGCAGTGACCCTGGTCACCGGTTTTCTCGACAGCGTCGTGCTGCTGGTGGTGGCGCGCTTCGTGGCAGGTGTGCTCGGGGGCGCGGCGGTGACCATCGGGCTCGCCGTGCTGACGCAGCGAACCACCGCGGCCACGAGAGGGTCGATTCTCTCGACCGTGCAGGCGGTGCAACTCGCCGGTGCCGCGCTCGGCCCGGTACTGGGTGGTGTTGTGCTGACGGTCAGTACGCTTCCGTTCGTCTTCGTGGTCGCAGCCGTTCCACTGCTGCTCGTCATTGCCTGGGCACTCGTGCGCCCCGACGCACACTTCTGGTCAGACCAATACGGTCGCGACGTGCCGCCCGGCATCGGAGTTGCCACTGGTGCGGCTGACCAGAGCGCCGAATCCGATGAGCGCCAGAGGCTGTCGGCGCGACGTCTCGCGGCCGTCTGTGTACTCGCGTTCGGCATCTTCTTCGTGCGTTTCGGGGGTGACCAGTCGCTTATTCCACTTCTGGCATATGACCAGGGCAAGCTCACTCCGTTGACTCTGGGGCTGGCGTACGGGCTCACCACCGTCGTCTCTCTGCTGCTCTTGCCCTGGATCGGTCGCCGGTTGAACTCGGGCCACAGAGTGGGGTTGCTGGTCATCCCCACTGCGCTCGCGGCCGGCCTGATCTGCCTGTACCCGCTCGCCGACATGCCCTGGTTCTTCGGCGGTCTCATCGTGTCGACCGGCGTTCTCTCCGGCATCGGCAGCCTTGTTCCAGGTGTTCTGCTTGCCGACCAGACGCCCCGCTCTCGGGTGGGCACCGCGATGGGAGTCTTTCGCAGCGTCGGTGACGTCGGTGCCGTCGTGGGCCCGCTCGTGCTCGGCGCCGTTCTCGACGGTGGGGGCGCTGGGCCGGCCACCCTGTTGCTCGCCGCCGTGAGTCTCGCGGCTCTGGCCGGGTACTTCCTCCTCTCGCGGCAATCCGTCTGAGCGCCGCGACGCACTTCTCGGCGTCGACTCGATGGTGCATGTCTGTGAGCTGGCCGATGGAGGCGAGCGCGAAAGCGCGGCACGCGTCGACGATCAAGCGCGTGACCCCGCCATCGCAGCGGAGAGAAGACATGACCACTTCGTGCGTTGCCAACAGTACGTTTGACGCCGTATCGGTGAACAGCGCAGTAGATGAGCGAATCAGGCCGACGGGCCGCGCTCGGTCGGCAGCCCCGCCTGAACCCACCCGTTGGTTCCGCCGGCCACATTGGTTGCATCGAGGTCACGGCTGGCCAGGTAGTCGGTGGCCCGGGCGCTTCTGCCACCGGATGCACAAATCACGTACAGCGGCTCATCAGGCAGCTCGGCCTCCGTCAGCTGGCCGAGGGGAATATTGATGACCCCCGGCACGCGCACGGCTGCGTACTCGTCGGGCTCCCGCACATCGATGACGGTTGCGCCTGTGAGCGCCGCGAGTTCGGTGACAGTGATTTCTTTCATGCGGGGACTCCTCGAGGTTCGACGTTCACTACCTCTGAGTAACGATACGTCAGCACAAGGCCGTCGAGAGCCTTGCTTCTTTCGGGGGAGAAGACCCGCGCGAGCGTGCCCCGTTGCATAGGGTCGAAACTGCACAACTTGCGTCGCTGTGCAATTTGTCGACCCCCCTGTTCGGGTACCATTGCCGCAAGAGTCAGTGCCCATCGTCGGGCCGTCTGCGATTCGGCGACAGTGGGGAAATACGATGTTAGTACGTGATGTATTCGGGATCGCTCCCGTCATCCATGCCGATTCGTACGTTGACCGAGGCGGGCTCGACGGCCACGTTCGCAGACTTCTCGAACGACACATTCACCTCGCCATCACCGGTGAGTCCCGCTCGGGCAAGTCGTGGCTGCGCCAGAACACCATCATCGACGCGCTTGTCGTGCAGTGCCGCAGCGGCCACACGGTGCTCGATCTCTACACCCTGGCGCTGAACACTCTGGGGCTTCGGCTGAGCTTCGAGTCGGCTTCAGCTGGCTCGATGGAGGGGCGCCTGTACTCGGCAGGGTCGCGCGGCGAGAAACTGCTGCGCGAAGTACTGATGGCCGACCTCTGTGGTTTCGCAGAAGAGGTCTCGTCGACCGGAATCATGTTTCACGGCGCAGACCACCTCGCTCTCATCGCAGCCGTCTTTCAGGCCTCACACCGTCGACTCGTCATCGAAGACTTCCACTATCTCGCGTATGCCGAGCAGCGCCTCTTCGCCTCCGACCTCAAAGCATTCTGGGATCTCTCGACGTACGTCGTTGTGATCGGCGTGTGGAATGGCCCGAACCTGCTCGCCGAGCTGAACCCTGAGCTTCACGATCGTCAGAACGAGCTTGTCATCTCGTGGACAGACTTCGAGCTGCGCCGGGTCATCAGCCAGGGCTCGGCCATGCTGATGCTGCCGGTCGCCGAGGCCATCGTCGAGCGCATTCTGATGCTGAGCCTCGGCAACGTGGCCCGCCTTCAGCTGCTCACCCTGCAGACCCTCGAAGAGGCCGAAGACGCCACGGCCAGCTTGCCGCACCTGCTGTAGCCGGCTACAACCGCTGGGTGCGCGAGAGTACGGTCTGAATGATCACGACGATAGCCAGGAACGCACCCGACACGACCGCCTGCACCGACGAGTTCAGCGACCCCACCTGATTGATCAGGTTCTGAATCACACTCAGCAGCAGCACGCCGGCCACGGTGCCGACCAGGTTGCCGCGCCCGCCCACCAGCAGTGTTCCGCCGATGACCACGGCCGAGATGGCGTTCAGCTCGAGCCCGACCCCCACCGTGGGTACTCCCGATGACGAGTACGCCGCGTTCAGCGCACCGGCCAGCCCCGCGCAGAGCCCACTCACCACGTACACGCTGAACTTCACCCGGGCGACGGGCAGCCCCATCAGGGTCGATGCGCTCTCTGACCCGCCCACAGCCAATACCGACTGACCGCCGCGGGTTCGTGCCAGCAGCACACTGCCGACGACCACCACAACGATCGCGATGAAGACGGGCCAGTGGATGCCGAAGACCGCCCCCTGGCCGAGGTTCACCACCGCGGGGTCACTGATCAGCGGGGTCGTCGAACCCCCGTCTGTCGCGGCGAGCACCAGCCCGCGTACCCCCAGCAGACCGGCGAGCGTCACGATGAACGGTGCCATTCCGGCGTACGCGACCAGCAGGCCCTGCACTGCACCGATGGCGCCGCAGACGATCAGCGGAAACAGCAGTGCCCCCACGATGCCGTACGTCGAACCGAACGCCGCCAGCACGCCGCCGAGGGCGAAGACCGAACCCACCGAGAGGTCGATGCCGCCGGTGAGGATGACGAACGTCATTCCCGCACCAACGATGAGAAGGAATGACGACTGCGTCAGAACGTTGGCGAAGTTGCTGCCGGTGGCGAAGGTGGGAAACGCGATGCTGCCGAGCACGAGCAGAATGACGAGCACGATAGCGGCGCCATAGCTCTGCAGAAGGCTGGCGATGCGCTCGCGGGTGGCCTGGGCATCCGTTGTGGGCCCTGCCGCCGGTTCGAGGGTGGTGGTCATTTGACTCTGGCCTTTCCGCGCTGAATGTAGACCGCGAGCAGAATGATGATGGCCTGGGCTATCTGCGAGTACGCGTCGGGAACGTTGTGTTTGATGAGGGTGGCGCTGATGAACTGCAGTAGCAGGGCGCCGGCGAGGGTGCCGAGCACCTTCACCTGCCCGCCGCTCAGCGGGGTGCCGCCCACCACCACCGCGGTGATGGCTGAAAGTTCGATGAGGTTGCCGAGGGTGGAGGGCACGGATGCTCCCAATCGGGCCGTACCGATGACACCGGCCACCGCGGCCAGCGCCGCACAGAGTACGTAGACGAGAAGCAGTATGCGCTTGACCGGCAGCCCCGAGAGTTCCGCCGCCCGGCGGCTGCCGCCGATGGCGATCAGCTGCTTGCCGAACGTGGTGCGGTTCACCAGTATCGCCACACCACCCACAAGCACCGCAGCAATGATCACGCTGATCGGTACCCCGAGAACGGAGTCGCGCCCGAGCGAGAGCACGCCCGGGTCGGTGACCGACTTGAGTTGCTCGTTCGCAACGAGCAGCGCCAGCCCGCGGCCGGCGACCATCACCGAGAGTGTGGCGACGATCGGCTGCACCCCGATGAAGGCCACCATCGAGCCGTTCACGGCGCCGATCACGGCACCCACCAGAATGGCGATCAGCAGGGTGGGAACCAGCCCGTACCCCACATAGAGAGGAATGACGGCGGCGGCCAGGGCCATCACGGCACCCACCGAGAGGTCGATTCCCTCGGTGCCGATAACCAGGGCCATGCCGAGTGCCACGATGAGCACCGGCACCACCTGCACGAACTGGGTGCGGAAGTTGTCGACCGCGAAGAAGTTCGGCGTGAAGAAGAGGTTGTAGGCCAGCAGCAGAACGATGGCGATGTAGACGCCGTACTTCTGAAAGAGGCCGAGCACCGAGCCGCGGGTGGGCACGGAGACCGACACGGTTGCCTGGGTCATGCGTCTGCTTTCGTCGGGAATTCGTCAGGGTTCGCGGTAGTGGTGGCTCCGGGGGTGACCGCGCCGGCGCCGGCCGAAGAATCGCCCGCGAGAGCGGCGAGAAGCGACTGCTCGTCGACATCGTCGCCACGCAGCTCGGTCTCGATCGAGCCGTCGCGCAGCACGATGACTCGTGCCGAGCCTTCGACCACCTCTTCGACCTCGCTCGACACCAGAACGATGGCAAGACCTTCGTGCGCGAGCTCGTCGATGAGCGACTGCACCTCGGCCTTCGCCCCCACATCGATGCCCCGGGTGGGTTCGTCGAGCAGCAGCACCTTGGGGGTCATCGCGAGCCAGCGGGCGATCATCACCTTCTGCTGGTTGCCGCCCGAGAGCTCGGAGACGATCTGGTCGGGGCTCGACACCTTGATGTGCAGGCGCTTGATGAACACGTCGACCACGGCGTCTTGTTTGCGTTTCGAGGTGAACCCGGCGCGCGAGAGCTTCGGCAGCGCAGCGAGCACGATATTGTCGCGCACCGAGAGATTCGGCACGATGCCCTCGCTCTTGCGGTCTTCTGGCAGCATCACGATTCCGGCGCGGATGGCCGCCGGCACCGATCCGCTGCGAACGGTCTTGCCGTCGATCGACACGCTGCCGCGATCGAGTTGCATCACTCCCGAGAGCCCCTTGAGGGTCTCTGAGCGGCCGGAGCCGAGCAGCCCGCCGAGCCCCACCACCTCGCCCGGGCGAATGACGAGGCTGATGCCGTCGATCTGGTGTTTGCGGCTGAGGTCGTCGGCGACGAGCACCGGGGGAGCGTCGCTCTCGTTCGCGTCGGTGAACTCGGTGACGCCGCCGCGGCGCACCTTCTCCACCGATCGGCCGAGCATCATCGAGACGAGCTCCATGCGTGGCAGGTCGTGCAGCGAACCGACGTGAACGACGTGGCCGTCGCGCAGCACGGTCACCGTCTCGCAGACGCGGTAGATCTCATCCATGCGGTGCGAGACGTAGATGATGGCGATGCCGCGTGCGCGCAGCAGACCGATCACCCGAAACAGCGTCTCCACCTCGCGGGCCTCGAGAGAGGAGGTGGGTTCGTCCATGATGACGACGCTGGCGTTGATGCTCACGGCGCGGGCAAGTGCCACCATCTGCTGAACACCGAGGGCAAGAGTGCGAAGTGGGCGGCGAACATCCACCTCGATGCCGTATTCGTTCAGCAGGGCGCGCGCATCGCTGTACATACGCCGAAAGTCGATGAGGCCGAGGCGCGAACGCGGCTCACGGCCGAGGTAGATGTTCTGGGCCACCGACATCAGCGGCACCAGGTTCACCTCTTGGTAGATGGTGCTGACGCCCGACTTCTGGGCGTCGAGCGGCCGGGCGAACGAGGTGACCTCGCCGTGCAGAAAGAGTTCGCCGTCGTCAGGCTGGTAGACGCCGGTGAGCACCTTGATCAGGGTCGACTTGCCGGCGCCGTTCTCGCCCATCAGAGCGAGACTCTCGCCGGGCCGCACGCTGAAGGTCACGTCGCTCAGCGCAGTGACGCCGGCGAAACGTTTGGTCACACCGCGGGCTTCGAGCACGGGAACGTCAGTGTTCGCGGGGGAGGCGGCGGGAGCATCCATCGTCGCGGCCGTACCTTTCTTGTCGATGAAAAGAGAGTGTGCCGGCGACGCTGTTCGCATCGCCGGCACAGGGTTCGGCTAGAAGGCCGAGTCGACCTTCGCCGCAGCGTTCGACGAGTCGTACTGCGAGTCTTGAATCACGATGTCTTGCCCGACGGCGTCACCGGCGAGAAAGCTTTTGAGCGTGGCGAAGGCGAGCGGCCCGAAGCGCGGGTTCGACTCGATCACGCCGTTGTAGGCACCGGTCACGATCTGCGAGACGGCGTTCTTCGTACCGTCGATCGAGTAGATCTGAATGTCTTTGCCGGGGGTCTTGCCTGCCGCGATGATGGCGGCCTGAGCGCCGAGGCCCATTTCGTCGTTCTCGGCGTAGATGGCGGTGATGTCGGGGTTCGACTGCAGCAACTGCTCGGTCACCGACTGGCCCTTGTCGCGGGCGAAGTCACCCGTCTGCTGGGCGACGATCGTGATGCCGGGGCCCTTCGCCTTGATCTCGTCGACAAAACCCGAAGTGCGGTCGGTGGTCACGCCGTTGCCCGACGAACCGAGCAGCACGGCGACCTTGGCGGTGCCCTTGGTACCGGCGATGAGCTGGTCGGCCGCGCGCTGGCCCTGCTGCACGAAGTTGGAGCCGAGAAACGAGACATAGTCGCTGCACGCGGTGGCGTTCAGCTTGCGGTCGATGGTGATGACCGGAATGTTCTTGTCACGTGCGGCCTTCAGTGCCGGCTCGAGACCGTCGGAGTTCAGGGGAGCCACGATGAGCACCTGCGCGCCCTGAGAGATGAGGTCGTTGATGTCGGAGATCTGCTTCGAGAGGGTCGATTGCGCGTTGGTCTTGATGAACTTCTTCACGCCGATCTTCGCGGCCTCGTCGGTGATCGACTGGGTCTCGGCGATGCGGAACGGGTTGTCTTCCTTCTCCGACTGCGAGAAACCGACAATGGCCTGGGTGAGGTCGATCTTGTCGCCCTTGTAGTCGGCGAGTGAGCAGGTGGGCCCGCTCACGGCGGCGGCGGTCTGGGCCGCGTCGGTGGCTGAGCCGGTGCTGGCGCTGGAGGTGGTGCCGGTATTCGTGCAACCGGTCAGAACGAGTCCGACGGCTGCGACACACGCCGCTGCACTGAGCAGAGCGCGACCCTTTCGGTACGTTTTCATTGCTGTCAACTTCCTTGTTGGTGTGGGTGCAGAGCGTCTGGGTTTCCCGAGACGATCAAAACGTAGCAATTTCTCTCAGAAGAGAAAGTGCTAATGATGCATTGTTGCTAAATCGTGTCCAAAAGTCCAGTACCGGGTTTTGCGACATGCAGCGTGGTGCCGCTTCTGGCAAAAAGCCCGAGCTGGTCGACCGGGGCCTCGGCGTCGGTGACGAGGTGGGTGATCTGCTCTGTCGAGATGGTCTGGATCGCCGTGCGTACTCCGAACTTGGTGTGGTCGACGAGCGCAACGATCTCGTGGCCAGCCGCTGCCATGGCGCGGTCAGAGTCGGCGACCGTCATGTTCGGCGTCGACAGCCCGAAGTCGGCCACCAGCCCGTTGCCCGAGACGAACGTCTTGTCGGCGTGTATTCCGCGCAGAGTGCGGTTGGTCGCCTCGCCCACGAATGCCCGAATGGATGCCCGCAGCGTGCCGCCCGTCATGATCACCTCGTTCGCTGTCGCCTGCACAAAGGCCTCGGCGACCGGCAACGAATTGGTGATGACCGTCAGCCCGGTCTTCTGCAGCAGTGATTCGGCGAACGCTTCTGTCGTCGTGCCGGGCCCGATGATGATCACGTCGCCGTCGTGCACGAGGGTGGCGGCGAGCCGGCCAATCGCGTACTTCTCGTCGATGGCCTGCACGATCTTCTCGGCGTACGACGACTCACGAGACGGTGGCCCGGCCACGGCGCCGCCATGGGTGCGGGTGAGCATGCCGACCGAATCGAGGTACACCAGGTCACGGCGAATGGTGACCGCGGAGGTCTCCAGGCTCTCGGCAAGTGAGCTGATGGAGACGGCCCCATCGGCCCTCAGGGCCTCGAGAATCATATTGCGTCGCTGCGCTGCAATCACCCGGCCATACTACGAACAAAGTTCGGAGAATGACCAATTCTGATCGTTTTGCCCCCGGTTGGTGTGCGCGGTGCGGGGTGAAACGTCAGGCGTCGGCGATGTGCTTCGAGCCGAGATCGGGCAGGCTCGGCGTGCTGAACCGCAGAGTGATCGATGCGCGCGACTCGGCTCCGACCTCCTCGTCGTCGGGCTCGGCGTTCTGCTCCTCGAGCGCACGGTAGACCGTCGCACGCGAGGTGCCGAGCTGCTGGGCGATCTCCCGCACAGAGGCGCCTTGGTCGCGCAGCATCGCCACTCGTTCGATGTTCGTCTGCGACAGCGCCCGCGGCCTGCCGCCAACACGCCCACGAGCCCGGGCGGCATACACGCCCACCATCGTGCGCTCACGAATCAGTGTCTTCTCGAGGTCGGTGAACGCGTGGATGAACCGCAGCAGCGCCACCGATTCGGGCCCGCCCGTGTCGAGCCCCTCCGTGATCGAACGCACTCCCACCCCGCGCCCGGCGAGCAGTTCGAGCAGCGACAGCACCTGCGCTGAGGTGCTCGCGAGCCGGTCGAGCCGCCACACTACGAGCGTGTCGTTCGGGGTGATCTCATCGAGCGCCGCCGTGAGCTGGGCACGGGTGGGCGTGGCCGAATTGGCACTGATGTCTTCGTAGAACTCGGTCACCCCGCGCTGCCGCAAGATGTCGCGCTGGTAGTCGGAGTTGTGCTCGAGCGGCCCAACCCAGATGTATCCGACATCTGTCATGCAGGGAGCGTATCACCGCAATCCCGGCGTTCTGGGGTGCGAATCGGGGCTCTCTGAAAAAGAGTCTGTACTTTCGTACAGGTTTTAGAGACACTGTCACAGCTGCTTATCAAAGACGAAAGGCAAATTTCATGACCCAACACCCCCCTCGGCGTGGTCGAGCCTCGGCCGGGCTCGCCCTGCTGGTGACGAGCGCTCTGGCGCTGGGCGGAGTGCTCGCACTCGCCTCGCCGGCTGCAGCGTCACCCGCTGGGCAACTGCTCGCCGCGCCCGCCCTGCCCAGTGTTCACGGCCTCAAAGGAGAATACTTCCTCTCGTCGGCCGCCGGAGCCGACGACCTCGCCGAGCTGAAGGCCACCCGCCTCGACTCATCGATCAATTTTCCCGATCTGGTGAGCGCCTACCAAGACCTGACCGGCCGAAACACCGACACGGCGGCCCGCTGGACGGGCGAGATCGCACCGAAATTCAGCGAAGATTACACATTCTCGGCCATCGGCGACAACGGCTTTCGCGTCTGGATCAACGGCACGCTCGTCATCGACCACTGGCAGAAAGACTGGGACAACGAGCAGACCGCCCAGCCCATCACGCTCGTCGCCGGCACCCATTACGACGTGAAGGTCGAGCAGTTCCAGGAGACGGGAGGTGCGAACATGTTCCTCCGCTGGCAGAGTGCCAGCCAGGCCCGCGAGATCGTTCCCGCCGACGCGTTCTACGCACCCGCCGGCTACCCGGCCTTCGCTGCCGACGCGGCTGTTCCTACCGACGGCCAATCTGTCGCACTCACGTTCCCGAACGACGTCGAGGGGCTCGACAGCGCCATCACGAGCCACCTCGCGGTGACCGTCAGCGGCCAGACCTACCCTCTTGACGGCGTGACGGTGGCGGATGCCCGGCACCTCACCCTCGCCCTCGGAGCCCAGATCGACCGCAACGTCATTGTGCGCATTTCGTACGACGGACTCGGTACGGCCACCTCGAACGGCGCCCCCGTTCCGGCCTTCGATCTGCCGGTGATCAACGGCTCGACCTATGCGATGCAGACCGAGTTCTCGGCCACGATCGACAAGAGCGCTCCGCTGCCCGAGTATCCTCGCCCGCAACTGGTGCGAGATGCGTGGCAGAACCTCAACGGGCCGTGGCAGTTCAGTGGGGCATCCGAAACCGACGCCCCACCCGTGGGCCAGACCCTCGCCGAGACGGTCACCGTGCCGTACCCGATCGAGTCGTATCTGTCGGGCATCGAGCGCCACGAAGACCACATGTTCTACAAGCGCAGCATTTCGGTGCCGGCCGACTGGAAGGTGGCCGCTTCGGGTGGCAACCGCCTGCAGCTGAACTTCGGTGCGGTCGACTACCGGGCCACTGTGTGGTTGAACGGCGTCAAGGTGGGCGAGCACACCGGCGGCTACCTGCCGTTCACCGTCGACCTCACCGACGCACTGAAGTCGGGTGCTGACCAAGAGCTGATCGTCGGCGTCACCGACACCACCAGCACCGACCAGCCGGTTGGCAAGCAGCGCGCCAACCCGAGCGGTATCTTCTACACGCCGAGCTCTGGCATCTGGCAGACGGTGTGGATGGAGCCCGTGGCACCCGTGTCGATCGACTCGGTTGTGGCGACGCCCAACATTCACGCGAACACCGCAAGCGTGACCGTGGCCTCGGCTTCGGCCAACGCCGGAGACACCGTGACGGTCATCGCGCGCGATGCGAACGGCGCAGAGGTCGGCCGCACGTCTGGCTCGGCCAACAGTGCCCTCACGCTGCCGGTGCCGAACGCCCACCTGTGGAGCCCCGACGACCCGTACCTGTACGGGCTCGACGTGTCGATCACCGGCGGCGATACGGCGACAAGCTACTTCGGTATGCGCTCCATCGCCATCAGCACGGTGAACGGGGTGCAGAAGATCACGCTGAATGACAAGCCGACCTTCTTGCTCTCGACGCTCGACCAGGGCTACTGGCCAGAGAGCCAGTACACGCAGCCGACGGATGCCGCACTCAAGTTCGACTTGCAGCAGACGAAGAACATGGCTTTCAACACCATTCGCAAGCACATCAAGGTCGAATCGGCACGGTTCTACTACTACGCCGACACGCTCGGGTTGATGGTGTGGCAAGACGCCGTTCCCGGAGGCACCGATGCGCTCAACTCGACGGCAACGCAGAACAACCTGGTCGACGAGATGCACCAGACGGTCGACGCTCTGAAAGGGTTCACGTCGATCATCGGCTGGACCATCTTCAACGAGGGCTGGAGCGAGTGGAACACTACGGTGACCGGCCAGATCGCCGATTCGGTGAAGGCACAAGACCCGTCGCGGCTCGTGAACGCGCGAAGCGGCCTGAACTGCTGCAACCTGCCCGGCGACTCGGGCAAGGGTGACGTCATCGACTGGCACAGCTACCCGGGCCCCGGGCTCGCCAGCCCCGACCCCACCCGGGCCGCGGTCGACGGCGAGCACGGCGGATTCTCCTACAGTGTGGTCGGGCACACCTGGCCGGGTGCGTTCGCGCCCTACCAGGCCGTGAAGAACTCGGCCGAGCTCACAGCAGCCTATGTCGCCAACACGAAGACGCTCATCGAGCCGGCCCGCACGTTCTTGTCGGGCTCGGTCTACACGCAGATCAGCGACGTCGAAGGCGAAGTGAACGGCTTCTTCACCTACGACCGGCGCGTGGCCAAGATGGATCTGGCGCAGGTTCGGGCCGTCAACCTGCAGGTTGTCGCGGCCGGCGCCTCCGCGGGCAATGCCATTCCCACCGCCCCCGGGCTGGTGGGCGACGCCAGCTGGCCGTTCGACGAAGGCAGCGGCACCGCCGCAGCCGACGTGACGGGTAACGGTCACGACCTCACTCTGCAGGGCGGGGCTGGATGGTCGGCAGGGCACAGTGGCTCGGCCGTACAGCTCTCGGGCGCGGGGCAGTTCGCGAGTGCATCCGCACCCACCGTCGACACCGCGGCTAGCTACACGGTGTCGGCACGCGTCAAGCTCGACACAATGCCGGCGAACTGGGTGACCGCGCTGAGCCAAGAAGGAACAAGCGGGCAGAGCTCGTTCTTCTTGCAGTACGGGCACGGCGGGTTCGCGTTCAGCCTGCCGGGCGAGAAGCGGGCGGTGAGCACCACTGAGGTGGAGCTCGGTCGTTGGTACCAGCTCACCGGTGTGTGGGATTCGGCGAAGCAGGAGGCCCGGCTCTACGTCGACGGCGTTCTCGCCGGGTCGGTCGCAACCGGTGGTGTGGGATCAGCGGGCCGTACGCTCGTCGGTGCCGGGGAGTTCAACGGTGCGCTGGTCGACTTCTGGCCGGGCGCCATCGACGAGGTGCACGCGTACTCGCGCGTGCTGACCGAGGCCGAGATCGTTCGGGTTGTGAACAACGACCTGGTCGATGTGGTTGATCCGGGTACGCCGGTCGACCCCGGTACGGGTGTCGACCCCGGTACGGGCGCGGGTGGCCCGTCGACCGGCGGTACTGGCTCGGGGGCAACACCGCTGCCGGGTGCTGCCGGAAACGGATCGAACGGATCGAACGGATCGGGCAGTTCGGGCAGTTCGGCCGGTGTGGGCCTCGCCAACACCGGGCTCGAGATCGGGGGCGGAGTGCTCGCTGCACTGCTGCTTCTCGCCCTCGGCGCCGGCGCCATCCTGGTGCGCCGCCGACACCGCGCTGGCTGAGCGCACGCACAGAGCAGGGCCGGTATTCGCTTCGGGCGGGTACCGGCCCTCTGTCTTTCGCCGCCGAAGCGCGACAATCGGGTTCTGGTCGCGCTGCGATCAGCTACCGTTGAAGTCGCGAACCTTGAATGGGAGACAGATCAAATGGCTAGTACGGCAACCAAATGCCCGGTATGTGGGCGGTCGATTGCTGTGGGGCTCGTCTCGAACTCCATGATTCAGCACGAGAACAAAAACGGTGAACGCTGCAAGGGTTCGGGGCAGATGCCCACTGTGTCGCAAGCGGCCGCTGCACGGGCATCCGGCACCCGCCCTTCGGCAGGCAGCGCGGTTCGCTCGAGCACCGCGAAGGCGGCAACACCGGCTCGCTCGACCCCGGCGCCCCGCAGCGGCGTGACCGTGCGTCGCGTGGAGGTCGACCAAGACCGCCTGCGCCAGCGCGAAGAGAAGATGGAGCAGCTGCGCCTCGAGCGCGAAGAACGGGCTCGCGCCCGCAACGAGTTCTACACCGTTCAGTTCGACGAGCCGTCTGCTGATGCCGCGGAGTCGTCGGCCGAGCCGGCCGAGTCTGCCGAGCTGGCCGAGTCTGCAGACGCCACCGACGCCACCGACACCAGCGCCGTGACGCCAGAGTCGACGCCCGGCACCGAGGCGTAAACAGGCGCGGTCACCCCGCAGTGCGTGCTTCGCGGCCGGGCGCAACGTCACTGTTGCGTTCCGGGCGCGAATTCTGAGCAGTTATTCAGCTTTGACCCGTATGGTGATGGCTTCGCCCAAGCGGCCCACTGTGGCCCGGGGTGAAACGCGAGACGCCTTCGCTCTCGTTTTACGACACCGACAGTCAAATCCTCGTCGTGGGCCCGCCGCTTACCCCGGTCTCGCCCGCGTCTCAGCCCTTCGGCGTTCGCGTTCGCGCGTGCTGCCCCGGGCCGTGTGGATGCACGTGCCAGCGTTCGACGGCCCCGTGCGCGTCGGCCGACCATTGGAACACATGCGCCTGCCCAACTTCGTCACCCGACTCACCCGCTCGGCCAGCCCCACCCG
>NZ_QYRT01000021.1 GCF_004923255.1 Subtercola vilae
GGATGGGCGGGGCTGCAGAATTCGCCGCCGGTGGCGCGAGCGCAGTGGCACCCGGGGTCGGGGCAGAAAATGTTGTGCCCGACGGCATCAACCTGTGGATGCCCGTGGCCGACGAGCGCGCGGCGATGGTGGCTCTGGCGGCGAGCGGTATTCGGGTGGCGGCGGGGTCGTCGTTTCGGGCCGGGCCGAGCGATGACGGGCACTCAGAACTGGGACAGCAGTATGTGAGGATCACGGCCGGTGCCGTGCGCGGCGATGTCGAGGAGGTCGCGGCGCTGCTCGCGGCGGCCTCGCGGCAGGCGTAAGCGCTGGCGGAAGCAGGCCGGGCGCGATGTCGCACCCCCGACCTATGCTGTGAGCATGCGTTACGGAATCGTCATCCTCCCCCAAGACCGCTGGGCCGACGGGCGCCGCAAATGGGTTGAGGCCGAGCAATTGGGCTTCGACCACGCGTTCACGTACGACCACTTGTCGTGGCGCTCGCTGGCTGGCGAGCCCTGGGGTTCAACGATTGTCACGCTCACTGCCGCTGCGGTGGTGACCGAGCGCATTCGGCTTGGCACCTTTGTCTCGTCGCCGAACTTTCGGCATCCGGTGCCCTTCGCGAAAGACGTGGCGTCGCTCGACGATGTGTCGGGCGGCCGGTTCACGCTCGGTTTCGGCTCGGGCGGCACCGGGTTCGACGCATTCGTGCTCGGCCAGCAGGCCCTCAGTGCGCGGCAACGCCACGAGCGGTTCGCCGAATTCGTCGAGTTGCTCGATGCGCTGCTGCGCTTCGAGGCTCCGGATGCCCGGGCGGGCGAAACTCGGGGCGCCGACGTCGAACCCCCGTACGGCATCAGCTTCGATGGCACCTGGTACACCGCACACGAGGCCCGCATGGTGGGGCGTGCGGCGCAGCAGCCGCGGGTTCCGCTGGTGTTGGCGGCGAATGGCCCGAAGGGGCTCGGGCTGGTGGCGCAGTTCGGGCAGGGCTGGGTCACAACGGGGGCCGAGGGGGCGACGGGCGAGGAGTGGTGGCGGTCGGTCGAGTCGCTCTCCGGCCGTCTCGACGACGCCGCGGAGGCCGCCGGGCGTGACCCCGGCAGCATCGACCGGTACCTGTCGGTCGACTCGGGCGGGCAGTACGCCCTGCAGAGTGTGGGGGCGTTCGAGGAGATCGTGGGGCGGGCCTCCGGTGCCGGGTTCACCGACGTGATCACCCACTGGCCGCGGGCCGACGGCATCTACGCGGGATCGGAAGATGTGCTGAGCGAGGTGGCGTCGAGGTTCGTGCGCAGCTGACACCCGCGGTGGGGTGCGAAAATTACAGTGTGAAGATAACTGTTCTGGCCGGTGGCGTCGGTGGCGCCAAATTCCTTCGAGGTTTGCGGGAGCATCTTCGGGCAACCCTGCCTGACGGGCAGGGCGGCACGACAGCCGAGATCACGGCCATCGTCAACACGGGCGACGACCTGTGGCTCACGGGCCTCCGCGTCTGCCCCGACCTCGACTCGATCATGTACACGCTCGGCGGCGCGAACGACGAAGAGCGCGGCTGGGGCCGTCACGGCGAATCGGAGCGGGTCAGCACCGAACTCACCGAATACGGGGTCGGATGGCCGTGGTTCACCCTCGGCGACCTCGACCTCGGCACCCACATCACCCGATCGCACCTGCTGCGCGAGGGCCGCACGCTGTCAGAGGCCACTGCGCATGTGGCTGCGCGGTGGAACCTCGGTATCACGCTGCTGCCGATGAGCGATCAGCCGGTGGAGACGCATGTGGTGGTGGCGGGCGAGGGTGCTGGCGACGGCGGTGCGGCCGGCGGTGCAGGCGCTGGTGCTGAGCGCAGCATGCACTTCGAGGAGTGGTGGGTGCGGTACCGCGCCGGGCTGCCGGCGGTGCGGTTCGAGCAGCGGGGGCTCGAGGAATCCGTGGCTGCGCCGGGGGTGGTCGAAGCGATACTCGGGGGCGACGTGGTGCTGGTGGCACCGTCGAATCCAGTGGTCTCGATCGGAACGATTCTGACAGTGCCGGGCATCCGGAGCGCCCTCGAAAACACAGCGGCTCCGATTGTGGGGGTCTCGCCGATCATCTCGGGGGCGGCTGTGCGCGGCATGGCGCATGCGTGCCTGAGCGCCATTGGGGTGGCAACGGCGGCCGACGCGGTGGGGCTACACTACGGGGCGCGGGCGAGCGGAGGGTTGCTCGATGCATGGTTGGTCGACGAGAGCGATTCGGGGCTGCTGCCGGGGCTAGCTGAGGCGGGGCTCCGGGTGGTGGCGGTTCCGTTGTGGATGAACTCGGTCGAGCACGCGGCGGCGCTTGCTGGTGCCGCTCTGGCGGAGGCGGCTCTGCTGCGCGCGTGACGGCGGCGGGTGCGACGCCGAAGTGATGGCGGCGCTGAAGGGTTCAGCGCATTCCCGCTGCCTTGGTTGGGAGGGATGCTGGAGCGAAGAAGTCCTCCAGCACGGCGTCGGGGCGCTCGATATGGCCGAAGTGGCCAGCGCCTTCGACGGTGTGGGCCGTGAAGTCCGGAATCACAGCATCCAGAAGCGCGTCGTCTGAGTCGGCGACGAAGACGTCTGCGCTGCCGTGCAGGGCGAGAACGGGGCACCGGATGCCCGCCCACACCCGCGCGGCGTCATACTGCCCCGCCCGGGCGGAGGCCTCGGCGAACGACCTCGGGCGGGCCTCTTCGGCGAGTGCCTGCATCACGGTCGCGTCGACGGAGTGCGGGTGAGCGAACAGCGGACTCATGACGAGGCGAAAGAGCCGCGTGTCGCCGGTCGCGTTCACCAGCCGAGTGCCTGAGCGGCCGAGCGCCGCCAGAGTGCGCATGACGAAGAGCATTCCGATGTACGCCGGCAGCCCTCGAAAACGGCGGATCGGATGCCGCACACTCTCGATGACCGAGAAGGTGGTCGCGGAAACCAGCAGAACCTTCTCGGTTGCCCGCGGCTCGTGCGCGGCGAGGTCGAGTGCGACGAAGCCGCCGAGCGAATGGCCGAGGAGCACCCAACTGTCGTAGCCGAGCGCTCGAGTCACCTCGGCGACCGAACTGGAGATGGCCTCGATCGTGCGCTGGTTGGGATCTGCTGGCAGAGCGGTGTCGCCCCAGCCGGGCAGGTCGGGGATGACGAGGTCGCCGAGATCGAGCCCGGCGCGGCGGGCGGCCTGCAGCAGCGGGGTGAAGGTCGACCAGGATCCGGCGGCTCCGTGCAGCAGCACGAGGGCGGTTCGCGGCAGCGCGGCGGGCGGCAGCGAGGTGGGCGGTGCGGGAAGGCTGGGCGCGACAGATCCGGTACGAGGTACCAGAGTCGCAGGTGTCGCGGTGTGCCGCACCGTGACAGCGCCAGCACCGGTGGCGATGACGGAGGTCTTGAGGCCGAAACATCCGGGGTCGGCCACAATACCGAATGGCGCGTACCCCCTGTCGCCCGTCATCACTGTCACTCCCTCTCTTCGCAGCGGAAACCTCTTGGGTTTGCCTTTCCCGCCCCGCCTTACAGTCGCGCGCCCATCGAGGGGGCGGCTGGTGAGGTGGGTTCGTACGATGGGAGGGTGAGCGAAGCAGAGCGGTTCCAAGAGGCCGTGCAGTTGGAGGAACGGGCGCAGTTGGAGGAACGGGCGCAGTTCGAGCAGAGGGTGCGGCGGGCATCCGGAGACCTGACGGGCGCCGGGAGCGCGGCGGAAGCCGAGCGAGTGCTCCGGGAACTGCTGCCCGATCTGGTGCGCGAGCTTCAGTTCGACCGCGCGGCCGGGAGTTTCGGGGCGTGGGGGCTGTCGACGGTGATCGACGAGAACCTCGGGGTGCCCGTGATCGGGCGGGCGCTGTTCGAGGCGCTGCACGCGCTGGCCGGGGTGGGTGCAGCGTGGCCGGTGGGCAACGCCGGGCTGCTGCACGTGTACGGGTACCTGCTGTCGACGGTTCAGACTCCGTACGGGTTGAAGCGCGAGCGGTGGCTGAGCGTCGAGCTGGGGCGGGCGCTCGGGCAGCCGGGCGGGTTTCTGGGGCCTCTCACTGCATCGGCAGACACGAATACGACGCTGCCGTCGGTCGGTGCGAGTGCGGGTGCAGGTGCGGGTGCAGCTGAGAGTGCAGGTGCTGGGAAGAGTGCGACGGCGGGCGGGGTGGATGCTCCGCGGGGGCTCGTGGCCGGCATAACATCGGCCGTGCATCCGGTGCTCACGGCTCCCGGGCACCAGTCTGCAGCACAAGCGTTCATCGACGAGCTGGCCGGCGAGGAGCGCGAGGATGTGGCGCGGGCCGTTCTCGTATCGGCGGCCGGATGCCAAGCGGTGGTCTACGGCATCACGACGGGGTCGACGATGCGAGTGATCACGGCGTTTCCGATCGCGGCTTCGACGTCGGTCGCTGAGTGGATCGAGCGATTCACCGCAGAACCTCCGCGCCTGCGGTTCAACGCAGTGGGCCACGAGCTGCCGGCGCGCTCGGCGCTTGCCGAACGGGTCGTGACGCGCCTCTGATCAGAAACTGCAGCGGGGCGCGGGTCAGAGGGCCGCATCGGTCACGCGACCGAGCAGCTCGGCCGTGCGGGGCCCAAGTGCACCCGACGCCACAGCGGCCACGTCGGCCGGGGTGTCGACGTCGCGGCGGAGGCTCGACGTGAGTGGCACGTCGAGCGGCACGAGCCCAGCCGCCGAATGACGGGCCGCCGAGGCGCCACCGAACAGAGGCCGCAGTGGTTCGCCCGGGCGAGCCGCAATCGTGGTGGTTCCGGTGCCGTCGGCGTCGGCGACGAAGGAGCGCGGATGCCCGGCCGCGCGACCGAGCGCGTCGACGACGTCGGCCGTGTCGAGCGTGGGCAGGTCGGCGGTCATCACGGCGACCCCGGCCGCGGGCCAGCTCCCTCGAGCGAAACGCAGTCCGTCGGCGATGGCGGCGTTGAGACCCGAACCAGCGTCGGGAATCACCTCGACGCGCAGAGGGGACTCTTCAGCGCCCCGACCGAACGCCCCGCCGGCATCGCGCGCACCGGCGCGAAGCGGAAGAGGTATTGCGTCGATCACGGCGCCACGGCCGAGCGCCTTGGCCGAGCCGGACTCGGCGTCGCGCCCGCTGCCCTTACCACCGCCACGCACGGGCGCCGCGTCGAGCCCCGCCAGGGCCGCCGCCGAGGCGGGGTCGTTCGTGACGATGACGACGGCGAGAACATCCGGGGCCCGCAGAATGGCGTCGACAGTGTCGAGCGCAAAGGCGAGCGCCAGGTCACGGCGCTCTGCGACGCTAAGGGGAAAGCTTGCGAGGCGCGACTTCGACTCGTTCGAGCCTTTGACGGGCACGACGACGACCCAGCGGAGGGCAGCGAAGGCTGTCACTGGCTCGCGGCCAGCCCGGCGAGGTATCCGGCCTCGTAGCCGTCGGCGAAGCCCTGCGCGAGGGCTTCGTCGGTGCCGAGCCGAAACATGTCGGTGGGCCCGGTGCGGTTCAGGGCGCGCGCCGGGGTGTCGAGCGACTCGGTGACGAAGTGCGCGAGCCCACGCACGAGCGCCACGGGAACACCCGTCGCCTTGCCCTTGACGAGGTCTGCGGCGGCCGCGATCTCGTCGCCGACAGCCATCTGGGTCACCTGCAGCGTCTGGCCGAAAGTGTCGACGCCGCCACGCAGGTCGTCGACCACCGAGACCCCGGCCGAGCCGATGGCGGCGTCGGTCTGGCCTTCTCGCCAGGCGCGGCCCAAGGTGTCAGAGACGACGATTCCGAGGCGCACGCCGAACCTCTGGCGAAGAGCGGTGGCGAGGCGACGGGCCGACGCGTCGGGGTCGATGGGCAGCAGCAGCACGGTTCCCGCGGGGGTGTTGCTGGCGTCGACTCCGGCCGCGGCCTGAACGATGCCCTGGCGATTCTCGACGATGCGGGTGATGCCGCCCGGATGCTCGCGGGTGGCCACCACGCGCACGGTTTCGGCGGTGATGGCGTCTTCGCGGTCATCCGCTCGCACAGACCTGCCCTCGGCCTTGGAGACGATCTTGCTGGTCACGACAAGAATGTCGCCGTCGGCTGGAGCAACGTCGCCCGCTGCCACGGCATCGCCGATGATGACGTCGAGCGCGTCTCCCGCGCTGATCTCGTCTATGCCCTCAACGGCATATATCGATACCGAGCCCATCAACGCACCACCTTCGGCAGTACGTCGCGCCCGAAGGTCTCGATCCATTCTGCTTGGTTGCGCCCCACATTATGCAGGTAGATGCGATCGAACCCGAGGTCGGCGAATCGCTGGATGTACGCCCTGTGCTCATCGGGTTCACTCGACACCAGCAGCCGCCCCTCGAAGTCTTCGGGGCGAACCATCTTGGCCATCTGCTCGAACTCGAACGGTGAACGGATGTCGGCCTTCGCGAACCGCATGCCGCCATTCGGCCACTCGACCAGCGCGTTCGTGAGCGCTTCTTCATAGGTGGGCGCCCACGAGAGGTGCAACTGGAGCACCTTCGGCATACCGGCGGGGTCTTTGCCCACCTCGCGAGCGCCGTCGGCGAACCGGCTGAACAGCCCGGCGATCTTCTCGATGGGTGCGCCGACGGTGATGAGGCCGTCTGCGTGACGACCGGCTCGGCGCGCCGTCACCGGGCCCGAGGTTGCGACGAGAATCTCGGGAGCGACGAGCGGCATGGTCCAGAGCCGGGTCGACTCGAGAGTGAAGTAGTCGCCGCGGTGTTTGACGTCGCGGCCGGCGAGCGAGGCAGTGAACAGTTTGCTGATGATGTCGACGGCCTCGAACATCCGGTTGATGCGTTCGGGGGCCTCTGGCCAGTACTGGCCGACGATGTGCTCGTTCAGCGCTTCTCCCGAGCCGAGGCCGAGCCAGTGCCGGCCGGGGTACATCGCGCCCATCGTCGCACTCGCCTGCGCGATCATCGCCGGGTGCCAGCGAAACGTCGGAGCAGTGACTCCGGGGCCGAAATCGCCTGACGTTCGCTCGCCGAGCGCGGTGAGAACGTTCCAGACGAATGAGCTCTGGCCCTGCTGGGGCACCCACGGTTGAAAGTGATCGGTCGCCATGGTGCCCGAGAAACCGTGCTTCTCGGCGAGAGCGGCGAGCGCCACGGCCTCTGTCGGGTGAAACTGTTCGAGCATGGCGGCGTAGCCGATCGACAGTTCACTCATACGTCAATCCTGCCATCCCGTCGCACAGTGACGCCCCGGCAGCCCTACAGCACTGCAACCTGCCAGCCCCGCCTCGCGGCAGCATGGAAACCGATCCGCCCTCAGGCGTGCGACGCCAGAAACTCAGCGACCGCAGCGGGAACGTACGGCGACACGTCTCCGCCGAGCCCCGCCACCTGCCGCACCAACGAACTCGACACGTGCGCGTGCGCCGGGTCGGGCAGCAGAAACACGGTCTCAACCCCGGCGAGGTTACGGTTCACGATCGCCATCGGTGTCTCGTACGCCACATCGACCTGCGAGCGAATGCCCTTGACCAGCACTGTCGCCCCCACCTCGACGCAGTAGTCGACCAGCAGCCCCATGCTCCATGACGTGACGACGATGTTCGACGGCAACCCCCCGTCGGCGATGGCCTTCTGAATGAGCACCACCCGCTGGGCAATAGGCAGCAGCGCGGTCTTCCCGGGGTTGTGCACCACGACCACGTGCACCTCGTCGAAGATGCCGGCTGCGCGGGCAATCACATCGAGGTGCCCGAGGGTCACCGGATCGAAGGAACCTGGGACAACCGCAATGGTGCTCATGCCCTCAGGCTACCAACCCCGGCCGACCACTAACTCTTCGCGAGAAACGCACGGTCACTCTCATCGAGGCGTCGCGCCAGTGCGGCACGCAGCTCCGGATGCCCGGCCAACCCCGTGTCGTCTGCGAGTACCTCTGCTGCCGCCTGCCTCGCCTCACCGATGAGGTCGCCGTCGCTCACCACACGAAGCAGCCGCAGCGACGACCGCCCGCCCGATTGGCTGCTGCCGAGCACATCGCCCTCGCGGCGAAGTTCGAGGTCGATCTGCGCGAGCTCGAACCCATCGAGCGTCGACGCCACGGCTTCGACCCGCTCGCGGGCGAGCGTCTCGGGTTCGGCGTAGGTCACGAGCAGGCAGAGCCCCGGAACACCGCCGCGACCGACCCGGCCCCGCAGCTGGTGCAGTTGCGAGACGCCGAAGCGGTCAGCATCCATCACCACCATCGTCGACGCATTGGGCACGTCGACACCGACCTCGATGACAGTCGTTGCCACCAGAACGTCGATCTCACCGGCGGCGAAGGCGAGCATGGTGTGCTCTTTCTCCTCGCTCGTCATGCGGCCGTGCAGTGGCTCGATGCGACGGCCGGCCAGCATGGGGTTGGCGCGGATCTCGGTGAGCATTCCGAGCACCGTGGTCAGCGGCCGGGCGGGGCCCTCTTCGCCGTCGACCGGCTCGAGCTCGTCGGCCGGCTCGGCGACGCTCGGCTCGATGGCCGGGCACACCACGAAGGCCTGCCGGCCCTGCTCGAGCTCTTCGGCGGTTCGCTGCCAGATCCGATTCACCCAGCCGGGCTTGTCTGTGAGCGGCACGACGAAGCTCGAGATGCCCTGGCGACCGGCGGGCAGCTCGCTGATGGTACTGATGTCGAGGTCGCCGAACACCGTCATCGCCACCGTGCGCGGGATGGGCGTGGCCGTGAGCACCAACACGTGCGGCGGCTGAGCGCCCTTCGCCCGCAGCGCCTCGCGCTGTTCGACACCGAATCGGTGCTGCTCATCGACGACGACCAGCCCGAGATCGTAGAACTGAACGTTGTCGCTCAGCAGCGCGTGTGTTCCGACGACGATCTTCGCCTGCCCCGACACCATACGAAGAAGCGCCTTGCGGCGCTGGGCCACCGGCGACTGGCCGGTGTGCAGCGTGGGAACCAGCTCGGCCGCGAGGTCGGGGCCCAGCACCTTCACGATGGAGCGGAGGTGCTGCGAGGCGAGCACCTCCGTCGGCGCGAGCAACGCCGACTGGCCGCCCGAGTCGGCTACCGCGAGCATCGCCCGCAGCGCCACGAGTGTCTTGCCCGAGCCCACCTCACCCTGCACCAGCCGGTTCATCGGCTCGGGCTTCGCGAGGTCGGCCGTGATCTCGCTGCCGACCAGCGACTGGTCGCCAGTGAGGGTGAACGCGAGAGCGCGATCGAACCGCTCGAGGTAGCCACCCTTCTTCGCGACCCGTGGCAACGCCTTCTGGGCGTGGGCGGCCTGGCGCTGCTGAAGCAGCGCCGTCTGCAGAACGAACGCCTCCTGAAACTTCAGGGCGTCTCTCGCACGCCGCCAATCGCTGTCTTTCTCCGGCCGATGGATGCCCTCCAGCGCGGCCTCGAACGACTCGAGCCCGCGCTCTGCCCTGACTGCTGCGGGCACCGGATCTCCGATGTCGCCGAGCGCATCGAGCACCAGCGCCATCGACTTCTGGATCTGCCAGCTCGCCATCGACCCGCTCGCCGGGTAGATGGGAATGGGCATCTCCGCGAACTTCTTGGCCTCTGCAGTGCCAGTGTCGAGCGACAAGTCGTTGAAGAGCTCGTAGTCGGGGTGAGCCAGCTGCAGGGCGCCGCGGTACTCCCCCACCTTGCCGGTGAAGATGCCCCGCACGCCCGGCCGGAGCTCGTTCGAGCGCCACGCCTGGTTGAAGAAGGTGAGCGTGAGAATGCCGTGGCCGTCGGAGATCGACACCTCGAGAATCGACCCACGCCGCGCCTTCATGGGCCTCTCCCGCACGGTGCGCACCTCGGCCACGATGGTGACCGATTCGTTCAGGGGCAGTTCGCCGAGCGCGGTGAGCTCGCCCCGGCGGGCGTACCGGCGCGGGTAGTGCGCGAGCATGTCGGCGACGGTGACGATGCCGAAGGCCTTCTGCAGAGCACCCGCCGTGCGGCCGCCGAGCACGCCCGCGACTTTGGCGTCGAGCGGTGAACCCGCGCCGGTGCCGATGATGACGACCGGGCGGCTCGTCGAAGGCACGGGAGACGCGTTCATATGCCCGATTGTAGGCGCGGGCACTGACACCGCGCAGGCGGTGGCCGAGCATCCATCGCCTGACAGCACGCTAGGGTGCTGGAATGCGCACAACGACCACTCCCCTTCTCGCCGCCGGGGTCACCCGATGACCCGCATCATCGCCGGGTTCGCCGGCTCGCAGCGGCTGGCCGTGCCGCCCGCCGGCACGCGCCCCACCAGCGATCGTGTGCGGGAGGCCGTCTTCTCGGCGCTCGACTCCCGCGGCATTCTCGGGGGCTCGTCGGTGCTCGACCTGTACGCCGGCTCTGGCGCGCTCGCGCTCGAAGCCGTGAGCCGGGGCGCCGCCGAAGCATCGATCGTCGAGCGAGCGCCCGCGGCTGTTCGCGTGATCAAGGCGAACGTGGCGCTGGTTCAGAAGGCCGCGATGGCCACGCGGCCCACTCCGCGCGGCGGCCCGAACGCGCCGGCCAAGCGCGGCGTCGGCAGGCCGCCGAGCGCGAGCCCGCGCATCCATGTGGCAACCCAGTCGGTGGTGGCCTTTCTCGGCCAGACCGTCTCGACGTTCGACGTGGTCTTCATCGACCCGCCCTACGACCTCAGCGAGGCGGAGATCACCGAGGCGCTCACGCTGCTCGCTCCGCACCTGACACCCGGTGCCGATGTGGTGCTCGAGCGCAGCTCCCGCTCGCCCGAGCCGGCGCTGCCGGCGAGCCTGATTCTCGACCGCCGCAAAGACTACGGGGAGACGGTGCTGTACTGGATCACGCCCAGCTGAGTCGAACAGCCGGGAATGGTGGGCGTGCCGGGCCTGCAATCGCGCCGAGTTTTCGGTGAAATTGCAGGCTAAGCAAAATTACATTGTCGCAAATTTGCAGTACAGCAACATTGCAGTTGCGAAACTTTGCACATTGCGCAACAATTGACCCATGACAGTATCTCCCCCGTTGGGCCTTCGCGACAAGAAGCGCGCAGAGACACGGGCCAACCTCGAGCGGGCCGCCGTCGAGCTCGTCGCACGCGACGGCCTCGCTGCCGCAACGGTCGACGCCATCAGCGAAGCGGCCGACGTGTCGTCGCGCACCTTCTTCAACTACTTCGACAGCAAAGAAGACGCCATTCTCGGCCTTCGCGATGCTGTGCTGACCGAAGAAGTCGTCGCTCTGCACATCGCCCGCTACGACGGGGCCGACCTCGTCGAGTCGATCATGAAGCTGGTGTTCGGGGTCATCGGCCCCACGATTGCCAACTCCGACCTGCACGCCATGCGAATGGAGATCGTTCAGGCGCACCCCGAACTCCTCGGCCGTCACATCGCGCAGTTCACCCGCATGGCCGGTCAGATGACGGCGGCCATCCAGACACTCGTGAGGGCCGACAAGACATTCGCTTCCGACGTCGAATCGGCCGCCGATGCCGATCTCGCCGCCTCAGCCGAGCTGCTGCTCGCGCTCTGCAGCGGGGCGGCCCGCGTCGTGATCAAAGAGTGGGTGGCTGCCGGCAGCACGGCAGACCCAGAACAGATTGAAACACGAGCGATCTCGCTCGTCAGAGAGGTAACGAAGAAAATCCAATGACCACCACAATTTCGCCCAAAGCCGTGGCAACTCCTGCGGCCGACCCGGCAGCCAAACGCAACATCCTGCTGGTTTTCGCCGGCCTGATGGTGACGATGCTTCTGGCATCGCTGGATCAGACCATCTTCAGCACCGCGCTGCCGACGATCGTCGGCGAGCTCAACGGGGTTCAGTACATGCTGTGGGTCACCACCGCGTACATCCTCGCGTCGACGATCATGTTGCCGGTGTACGGCAAGCTCGGCGACCTCATCGGCCGCAAGGGCCTGTTCATCGCCGCGATCAGCCTCTTCATCGTCGGCTCTGTCGTGGGCGGCCTGGCACCCGACATGGGCCAGCTCATCGTTGGTCGCGCCATTCAGGGCCTGGGCGGCGGTGGCCTCATGATTCTGTCGCAGGCCATCATCGCTGACGTCGTACCGGCCCGCGAGCGCGGCAAGTACATGGGCATCATGGGCGGCGTGTTCGCACTCTCATCGGTTGCCGGCCCCCTTCTCGGTGGATGGTTCACCGAAGGGCCCGGGTGGCGTTGGGGCTTCTTGATGAACATTCCCCTGGGCATCCTCGCTATCCTCTCGGCAGTCATGTTTCTGCACCTGCCGAAAGGTGGGCAGCAGAAACCGCGCATCGACTTCCCCGGAATGGTGCTGCTCGCACTCGCGTCGACCGGCCTCGTGCTGACCACGACCTGGGGCGGAAACACCTACGCCTGGGATTCGCCCACCATCATCGGCCTCATCGCCGGCACTGTGGTGGCCGCGATCGCCTTCATCATGGTCGAGCGCCGGGCCGTAGAACCGATCATGCCGCCGCACCTGTTCAAAGACCGTAACTTCAACCTCACCACGATCGCCGGTCTCATCATCGGTATCGCGATGTTCGGTGCCCTCGCCTACCTGCCGACCTACATGCAGATGGTCACCGGCGCCACGGCCACCCAGGCCGGGCTGCTGCTCATCCCGCTGATGGCGGGACTGTTGATCACCTCGATCGGCTCGGGCCAGCTGGTGAGCCGCACCGGTCACTACAAGTTCCTGCCCATCGTCGGAACGATCATCACCGCGGTGGCCCTCGGGTTGCTGTCGACCATGACCGCTGGAATGCCGGTCTGGATCATCTGCGCCTACCTTGCCATCATGGGCATCGGGCTCGGTATGTGCATGCAGATTCTGATTCTCATCGTTCAGAACTCGTTCCCGCAGCGTGAAGTGGGTACGGCGACCGCGTCGAACAACTATTTTCGACAGATCGGGGCCTCGCTCGGTTCGGCCGTTGTCGGTTCGCTGTTCGTCGCCAAGTTGACGTCGCTGCTGAGCGAGCGGATGCCCGCCGGAGCCGGCAACGCAGGTGGCAGCAACTCGTTCACGCCTGACCTCGTTCGAGGCCTGCCGTCGGCTGTGCGGGACATCATCGTGGGTTCCTACAACGATGCTCTGACGCCGGTGTTCCTCTACATGGTTCCGCTGGTGCTGGTGGCGACCGTGCTGCTGGTGTTCGTGAAAGAGAAGCCGCTGGCCACGACCATCGAGCGCGACCCGGTGCCACTGGCACAGTCGCTCGAGTTCGACGGCGTCGGTTCAGCAGAGCGGTAACGCAGTACCTCGTGTGGGGGCGGCAGGCTTTCGGGCCGGCTGCCCCCTCACGCGCGTTGGCCGCACTGGAAGAGGTGCGTGCTGGGGTCTCGCTCGGAGTCAGTGCTGGGGGTCTGGCTCGGGCAGCAGTTGCAGGCCGACCGTCGTGCTGGCGCCGAGCATGAGCGCCTCTATCCATGCACGGTTCAGCGAGGGCTCTTTGCTGCCGTAGAACCTGAACTGCAGCGGAATCGAAGGATGCATCCACAGCGAGCCGTGCCCGGCACCCGAATCGAGGCCGGAGGCGTACTGCATGGTGAACGATTCGCCGCGCCGGAGTTTCGTCACGATGACAACACGGAGGTGAGCGAGAACTCGGTCGTCGAAGTCGATGTCGGTTCCGGGGCTCCCGTAGATCAGCTTGCCCATCGTGCGTGTGGCTCCGTTCACCTGCGTCGATGCTGCGACGGTCTTGCGCTTCGTTCGCGCGGCATCCAGAAATTGTAGCGGGCACGCTGGCTGGTTGTCGCGCTGTGGTGGGGGTAGCCTCAGGCGCTCCGGAGCATGGGCAGCGGCGCTCAGGCCCGTAGGCGGTGGCGCTCAGCCGGTGGCGCCGTTCCAGTCGCTGAACGGATCCCACCCGCCGGGCCGCACATACGCCTCGCCGCCAACAGTGACAAGTGGATGCCCAGGTGCGCGCTCGGTGACCACACCGATCATCCGGAAGCCTTCTGGCAGGGCCGCGCCGGATGAGAACGTCGCGAGCATGGCGTGGTCTTCTCCTCCACAGAGCACAAAGTCACGCGCTTGTGCACCGACCACGGGGTCGAGCGCACGAAGTGACTCTGCTTCGGCTTCGATGGCGTCATGCAGAAACTCAATCGACACCCCACTGGCCAGCGCGATGCGCCCCGCGTCGAGAATCAGGCCGTCAGACACATCGAGCATCGCGGTCGCCCCGGCGGTTCCCGCGCGGCGCCCGGCGTCGAGGGGCGAGGTGGGCGCGAGCTGGGCCTCCACCAGTTCGGGGTGCTGCTCGCGCAGCTTCCGTCCGAGTTCGGCATCTGGCTGACCCTCGGGTTCGGGCAATTGCTCAGATGCTGGCGCGGCCGTTTTGTCGGGGCGCGTGGGGAGCACGCTCGTGCCCTCGGCGAACAGCAACCAGATGCCCGCGCCGGCACGGCCGAGTTCGCCGGCGACCGCCACCGTATCCCCCACGGCGGCTCCCGATCGCACAACAGGCTTACGGCCCTCAAGCGAACCGAAGGCGGTGACGGCCAGCGTCAGCGTGTTCGACACCGAGAGATCACCACCCACCACGCCGGTGCCCGGCGCGTGCGCCGCGCAGGCATCTCGGAGGCCGTCAGCGATACCTTCGAGCGTGGCGACAGGGGTGTCGAGCGGGGCCGCGATCGCAACGACGAGGGCAGAGGGAACGGCTCCCATCGCCGCAACATCGGCGAGATTGGTGATCGCCGCCTTCCAGCCCAGGTCGTGCGGGGTCGACCACGCGAGGCGAAAGTCGGGCCCGTGAATCATCATGTCAGTGGTGACGACGAACCGGGCATCCGGTGCCGCCACGACCGCGGCATCGTCACCCGGGCCGAGCAGAGCGCCCGAAGACGCGGGCAACCGCGGGAAGATGCGCTTCAAGGCCTCAACCTCGCCGACCGACGAGAGAGTATCGGTCGGCGGTGAAAGCTGAAGGTCTGCCCCGTGAGTACTCATTTCTAAACGGTAGCCTGTCGGTGATGTTCACCCGCAAACGCCTCCTGGTTCCCGGCGCCCTTCTGGCCGGTCTTCTCGCCGTCGTGGTCACCGGCTGCACACCCACCGTCGCGCTCGACCCGGCGGCCAATGCCACCGATCCGGGCTGCGCCGAAGTGATGGTGCGCCTGCCCGACTCGGTCGCGAGCGAGAGCCTCCGCCAGACGAACGCGCAGGCGACAGCCGCGTGGGGCTCGCCCGCCTCGATACTCCTGCGCTGCGGGGTGCAACCGTATGGCCCCACAACGCTGCCCTGCGACACCATCTCGGGCATCGACTGGATCGAAGACGACTCGCAGGCCCCGTCGTACACCTTCACCACGTTCGGTCGCACACCCGCGACGCAGGTCATCGTCGACTCCAACGCCGTCTCGGCTGTGACGGCCCTCGTCGATCTGCAGAGCGCCTTCGCGGCCACCCCCCAGACCAATAAGTGCGTCGACGCCAACGACGTGCTCGGCGCCGGCGGCACCCCCATCGGCTCCTCCACCGGCACTGCGGCGCCCACCCCGGCTCCGACCGCCGGCAGCACAGGCACTGGCACTGGCACTGGCACTGGCACTGGCACCACAACAGTGCCCACCCCGGCGCCCACCGACACGACAGCGCCCTTCATCATCGAGACCACGCCCCCGGCCGCTGCGGGCTGATCCTGCACACTCGACCGCCGAGGCGGAGGATGCGTCGCACCGCGCTTGCCATTGCCGCCGCGGCCACTGTCGCCGCGGGACTCATCATGCATTACAACGCCGCGGAATGGCTCGCATCGGGGTCGCTCGGTTCGGGGTCGCTCGGTTCGGGCTGGTTCGGTTCGGGCTGGTTCGGTTCGGGCTGGTTCGGCAGCGGCTGGATCGGCGGTAGATCGAGCACGTGGGCGTGGATCCTCGACGCCAGCGGTGATGCACTTTACGCAGCGCTCATCTACTTGCTCCTCGCGCTGATCCTGACCGTCAGACAGAGCCCGAGGCTTCTCGCCGCAGGTCTCGCCCTGGCATTCTGCTGGATCATCGAGTTTCTGCAGCTCACCGACCTACCGGCGCGAATCGACGCCGCCTTCCCGCCCGCCGCACTCGTGCTCGGCAGCACCTTCGCGCCGACCGACCTCGCCGCCTACGCCGTCGGCGTCACCCTCGCCCTGCTCGCCGATGTCGCCGTCTCAACCCTGGCCGGGCATCCTCTCCTCCACGCACGCCGCCCCCACTGACACCGCCTCACCGCCCCGCCGCATCCATCGGCGATCGGCCATCGAGAGGGCAGGGCGGCGAGCGGCGGGCGGGAGAGGTGAGGACGTCAGGGGGTCAGGCCTCGACGGGCGAGGAGGGGCGCGATGTCGGCGTCGCGTCCGCGGAAGTCGCGGTAGGCCTCAAGCGGGTCGCGGGAGCCGCCGACGCCGAGCAGGCGCTGACGGAAGCGGTCACCGTTGGCGCGCGTGAGGCCGCCGTTCTCGGTGAACCACTCCACAGTGTCGGCGTCGAGCACCTCGCTCCAGATGTAGGAATAGTAGCCGGCGTCGTATCCGCCTGAGAACGTGTGCGCGAAGTATGTGCTCGAGTACCGCGGCGGAACAGCCGGGTTGCCGAGCCCGAAACCGGCAAGCGCCGCAGCCTCGAAGGCCGCCACATCCTCGACCGCATCGCCCGCCCCGAGCCGGTGCCACGCCTGGTCGAGCAGCGCCGCAGCGAGGTACTCAGAGGTGGCGAACCCCTCATTGAACCCCGCCGACGCCTGCACCTTCGCCACGAGTTCGGCCGGCATGGGCTCGCCGGTGAGGTGGTGCACCGCGTAGTTCGCCAGAACCTCGGGCCAGAGCATCCACATCTCATTGACCTGGCTCGGAAACTCGACGAAATCGCGAAACACGCTTGTTCCCGAGAACTTCGGGTAGGTCACGCGTGCGAACAACCCGTGCAGAGCGTGCCCGAACTCGTGGAAGAACGTGTTCACCTCGTCGAACGTGAGCAGCGTGGGTGTGCCCTCGGCGGGCTTGGGAACATTGAGGTTGTTGGTGACGATCACCGGATGCCCGAGCAGGGCACTCTGCGACACCAACGAGTTCATCCAGGCCCCGCCGCGCTTCGAGTCGCGCGTGTAGAGGTCGAGCACGTAGAGCCCCACCGCCGAACCGCCTTCGTCGTGCACCTCGAACACGCGCGCCTCGGGGTGGTACGCCCGCAGGTCGGCGCGTTCGGTGAAGGTCACTCCGTAGAGCCTGTTCGCCGCGAAGAAGACCCCGTCGCGGAGCACCCGCTCGGCCTCGAAGTAGGGCCGCATCTCGGCGGTGTCGACGTCGAACCGCGCCTTGCGCACCTTCTCGGTGAGGTACGCCCAATCCCACGCCTCGACAACGTATTCGCCACCGAATAGGCGCTGTAGCGCGGCCTGCTCGACACGGGTATTGCGGGCCGCCGGCGGTGCGAGCCGGCGCAGCAGGGCATCCACAGCCGCAGGCGTTGCGGCCGTCTCATCTGACGTAACGAAGGCCGCGTGCGATTCGAAACCGAGCAGGCCCGCCCGCAGAGCGCGCAGCCGGGTGATTTCGAGCACCAGGTCGCGGTTGTCGAACTCACCCCCGCGGTTACCCCGCGACCGTGACGCGGTGAAGAGTCGTTCGCGCACACGTCTGTCGGTGAGTGACGCGAGGTACGGATGCCCGGTCGGCAGCACGAGCGTCACCACCCACTTGCCCGGCAGCCCCCGCTCTGCCGCAGCCTCCGCAGCAGCGGAGATCTCGCCCGCACCGAGCCCCTCGAGCTCGGTCACGTCGTCGATGACCAGGGCCAGCGCGTTGGTCTCGGCCAGCAGGTTCTTCTCGAACTTCGTCGTGAGCTCAGAGAGCCGCCGGTTGTACTCCCGCAGCTGCTGTTTCTGGGCGTCGCCCAACCCGGCGCCGGCTTGCGTGAACTCAGCGAGGTAACGCTCGACGAGGTACCGCGACTCTGCGTCGAGGCCGCCGGCACCACCGAACTCCGCTGACGCCCGCACCGCCTTGATGCGCGCGAACAGCCGCGAGTCGAGTCGCAGCGCGTCTGCGTGGGCGGCGAGCTTCGGCGCCAACTCTTCTTCGAGTGCGTTCGTCGTGTCGTTGCTGTCGGCCGACGCCTTATTGAAGAACACGGTCGCGACGCGTGACAGCATCTGGCCGCTCCGCTCGAGCGGAATCAGCGTATTGGCGAAGGTGGGGGCATCCGGTGCCGTCACTATCGCCTCGACCTCGGCGAGATGCTCGGCCATGCCCCGCTCGAACGCAGGCCGGTAGTGTTCATCGGTGATCGCCCCGAAATCGGGCAGTTGGTAGAGCAGAGTGCTCGGCTCGAAGAACGGGTTCGTCATGGGCCCAGCCTATGGCCGAGCACAGCAGAGGATATGGCTGCCGGGTTGCACAGCCCTGGCTGCGAGTTCCCCGCCTCGGGCCGAATTCGCAAGCCCCGCGCCGCAGTTCGTGTCGACGGCCGACAGGGAATAGCGTTGACGTATGACAGTTCCCAACGTGACCCTCAACAACGGCGTGCAGATTCCCCAGCTCGGGTTCGGCGTCTTTCAGATCAAACCCGACGAGACGAAGGCTGCGACCCTGGCGGCGCTCGAAGTTGGCTACCGCCACATCGACACCGCCGAGATGTACGGCAACGAGAAAGAGGTCGGCGAGGCCGTTGCGGCCTCCGGCATTGCGCGCGAAGACATCTTCGTCACGAGCAAGCTCAACAACGGCTTCCACGAGCGCGACGCTGCGCTGAAAGCGTTCGACGGCACCCTCGAGGCGCTCGGTTTCGACTACCTCGACCTGTTCCTCATCCACTGGCCGCTACCCGCCGTGGGTGACTACGTCGAAACGTGGAAGGCCATGCAGGAGATGCTCGCCAGCGGCCGCGTCAAGTCAGTCGGTGTCTCGAACTTTCAGCAGCACCATCTCGAGCGCCTCTTCGCCGAGACCGACATCGTTCCTGTTGTGAACCAGATCGAAGTGCACCCGTACCTGACACAGGATGCCCTGCGCGAGTTCGGCGTTGCAAACGGTATCGCCACCGAAGCCTGGTCGCCCATCGCCCAGGGCAAGGTGCTCGACGACCCCGCCATCGTGGCCATCGCCGACCGCATCGGCAAGTCGACCGCCCAGGTCACCCTGCGCTGGCACATCCAGCGCGGCGACATCGTCTTTCCGAAGTCGGTGACTCGTTCACGCGTCGAAGAGAACTTCGCCCTGTTCGACTTCGAGCTCACCGAAGCCGACATCTCCGCCATCACCGCTCTGAACCGCGACGAGCGCACGGGCCCCAACCCCGACGAGTTCAACTACATCCCCAGCTGACCTCGCCGTACGCTCCCCCTGCCCGCCCCTCGCTCCCCTTCCACCTCATCGTGGCCGGGGGCAGGAGGGGCAGCGGGGCGGGCTACTCGAGGGCCAGTGCGATGAGCTCGTCGATGATCTCGGGGTAGGTGACGCCCGAGGCGATCCAGCACGCGGGAAACATCGAGATCGGGGTGAACCCCGGCATCGTGTTGATCTCGTTCACCACGAACCCGGTGGGCGTCAGAAAGAAGTCGACCCGCGCGAGCCCCGCGCCGCCGATCGCGTCGAACGCCCGCACGGCCAGTGACTGCATCTCGCCGAGCTCCTCTGCCGTGAGGTCGGCCGGGCACACCAATTCGATGCCCGCTGCTCCCAGGTATTTCGCGTCGAAGTCGTAGAACTCGCGGCCCGTCATGACCACCTCGCCGGCAACGGATGCCCGGGCAGGCCCCCCGGCGCGGCCCCCCAGTACCCCGCACTCGACTTCACGCCCGACGATGCCCTCTTCGATCAGCACGCGGTCGTCTTCGGTCAGCGCCCCCGCCATGGCAGCCGAGAGCTCTGACCAGTCTTTGACCTTGCTCACACCGACCGACGACCCCGCGCGGGCCGGTTTCACGAACACGGGCAGGGTGAGCTCGCTCACGAGCTCGGAGACAGCAGCGGGCGCCGAAGCCCACTGCCTGGCCGTCACCGTGTGCCACGGAGCAACGGCAATACCGGCCTGGGCGAGAACCGTCTTGGTGAAGTGTTTGTCCATGCCGAGCGCCGACGCGAGCACTCCGTCGCCCACATACGGCAGCCCCACGAGTTCGAGCAGCCCCTGAATGGTTCCGTCTTCTCCGTACGGGCCGTGCAGGATGGGGAACACCACGTCGACCTGGCCGAGCGAGCGCGACTGGCCCCGGGCATCCAGAACCGTGAGCTCACGCGACGAAGCACTCTCGGGCCACCGCACGCGCGAACCGTTGTCGAGCACCACGGGCAGCTTCTGCGGGTCGAGTGCGAACTTCGCCGCGTTGTCGTCTTCGAGCACGAACGCGCCGTCGGCCGTGATGCCGATGGGAATCACGTCGTACCGCGACCGGTCAATCGCTTGGAGAACCCCGCCGGCCGTTGCGCAGCTGATCGAATGCTCGCTGGAACGGCCGCCGAAGAGCAGAGCCACCACGGTTTTGTCTGCCATCGTTCGGCCTTTCGCCCTGGGGTTCGAGTGAGTCTGTTGTGAGATGAGGTGCAATATCTCGCGGGTTCAGCGTACCGGCAAGCACTTGGCTGACCTGTTGCACGATGGGCATGTCGACCCCGCGCGCTGCCGCGAGGGTGAGAATCGGCGCGACAGACGACAGGCCCTCCGCGGTCTGGTGCATGCGCTCGACCACGTCGCTGAAGCTGTAGCCCTGGCCGAGCAGCCGCCCGGCGGTGTTGTTGCGTGACAGCGGCGAGCTCGCGGTCGCGATGAGGTCGCCGAGCCCGGCCAGCCCCGACATCGTCTCGGGCCGCCCGCCGTACGCTACAGCGAAATCGGTCATCTCGGCGAGGCCGCGCGTGATGATCGAGGCCTTTGTGTTCTCGCCATAGCCCACGCCGTCGACGATTCCGATGGCCACCGCGATGAGGTTCTTCAGCACTCCCCCGAACTCGGTGCCGATGACGTCGGTGTTGACGAACGAACGAAAGTAGCGATTGCTCGCGACCATGGCGACCGACTCGGCCGTGCCGAGACTCGCCGACGACACTACGGCGGCCGTGGGCTGTTCCCGGGCGATCTCGAGTGCGAGGTTGGGGCCGGATGCCACGGCGAGCCGGTCGCGATCGATACCGAGGCCCAGCTCGAGCACCTCACTCATGCGGAGGCCTGTGCCCTTCTCTACGCCCTTCATCAGGCTCACCACCACGGTGTTCGGCCCGATCAGCGGCGCCAGAGCAGCGAGGTTCGAGCGCAGCGTCTGGCTCGGAATCGACACGAACACCATCGACGACTGCCCCACCGCATCGGCGAGGTCGGCGGTCGCCCGGATGCTCTGCGGCAGGTTCACGCCCGGCAGGTAGTCGCTGTTGCGCTTGCCCTCGGTTATCTCGCGGGCGAGTTCGGGGCGGCGTGCCCACAGTGTGACGTCGCTGCCCCCGTCGGCCAGGATCTTGGCGAACGTCGTACCCCAACTCCCCGCCCCCAGAACGGTGACGGCGCGCGTCGGAACAGCGACGAGCCCCCGCTTGCCCCGCGCCACGCGGGCAACTCGTTCCGTGCGTGCCATTACAGTGCCCCGTACTCGGTCTGCGAATGCTCTGCCGGGTTCCACCGCTCGGCCGGCGCGGTTTCGCCGCGCAGGTCTTCGAGTAGCTTCGTGATGGCATCCATCACGAGCCCGGTCGCTTCGAGCAGCGCGGCCTGGCTGAGCGCACCACCGCGAAATCGGTCGAGGTCGACGGCGGGGCCGTACTTGATGTGAATCGTCTTGCGCGGAAACAGGCTGATCTTCTTGCTCCATCGCGGCAGCACCGCCTGCGTGCCCCAGTGGGCGACAGGGATGATCGGCAACTCGTTCTCGAGCGCAATACGCACCGCGCCGCTCTTGCCGCGCATGGGCCAGAGCCCGGGGTCGCGCGTCAGAGTGCCCTCGGGGTACACGATGACGCCCTCACCCATCGCCGTGAGGTCGTGGGCCGCCGTCAGCGGGTTGTTACCGTGCGTGCGCCCGGAACGCTCGACCGGGATCTGTCGAATCTGCCGCAGGGCCCAGCCGAGCACGGGCACGCTGAACAGCGATGCCTTCGCGAGAAACCGGGGCACCCGCCCCAGCCGCCACACCGACCAGCCGATGACGACCGGGTCGATGTCGCTGTAATGGTTGGGGGTCAGCACAAACGACCCGGTGCGGGGCAGGTGGTGGGCATCCTGAACCTCAAGCCGACAGAGCGCCGCGATCACCGGAATCACCGGTGCGGCGAGCAGCCGAAACGACAGTGTCTTTTCTGAAGGCACCGTGTGGCCGTTACGCCGCGAAGGAGAAGTCGGCTCCCAGCTTCTGCAGTTTGCCGGCGAAGTCGCCGTAGCCACGGCTGATGAGGCCCACGTTGCTGACCCGCGACTGACCTTGGGCGGTGAGTGCCGCGATGAGGTGGCTGAAGCCACCGCGCAGGTCGGGAACCTCGATGTCGGCACCGTGCAGCTTGGTGGGGCCCGTGATGACCGCCGCCTGCTCGAGCGCGCGGCGAGGTACCCGGCGGTAGCCGCCTTCGAGGCCGTTCTTGTGCACCTCGATGTCGGCGCCCATCTCAACGAGCGCCTCGGTGAAGCCGAAGCGGTCTTCGTAGACCGTCTCGTGCACGATGGAGGTGCCCACGGCCTGCGTGAGCGCGACGATAAGCGGCTGCTGCCAGTCGGTCATGAAGCCCGGGTGAACGTCGGTCTCGATGACGACGGGCTTGAGGTCGCCGCCCGGGTGGTAGAAGCGAATGCCGTCTTCTTCGATGTCGAACGCCCCGCCGATCTTGCGGAACACGTTCAGAAACGTCATCATCTCCTGCTGCTTGGCACCCACGCAGAAAATGTCGCCCTTGGTCGCGAGGGCAGCGGATGCCCAGCTCGCGGCCTCGTTACGGTCGAACAGCGCCCGGTGGTCGTAGCCCTTCAGGCTGTCGACACCTTCGATGAGAATGACACGGTTGGGCTCGATTGAGATGATCGCACCCATCTTCTGCAGAACAGCGATGAGATCCATGATCTCGGGCTCGATGGCCGCGTTCTTCAGCTCGGTGATGCCTTTTGCGCGAACCCCGGTGAGCAGAACCTGCTCGGTGGCTCCGACGCTCGGGTAGGGCAGCTCGATGTTGGCACCGGTCAGGCCGTTGGGAGCGGTGATGTTGATGCCGCTCGGCAGCTTGTCGACCACGGCACCGAAGGCGCGAAGCGCGTCGAGGTGAAAGTCGATGGGGCGGTCGCCGATGCGGCAACCGCCGAGGTCGGGAATGAACGCGTGGCCGAGGCGGTGCAGCAGCGGCCCGCAGAACAGGATGGGGATGCGGCTCGAACCCGACAGCGCGTCGATCTCGGCGCTCTGGGCGATGGCCACATTGGCGGGGTCGAACACGAGGATGCCCGATTCGGGGCTGCCCGTGATCTCGACGCCGTGAATCTCGAGCAGTCGCGACACCACGTGCACGTCGCTGATGTCGGGCACGTCGCGGAGCACGCTTTTCGTATCGCCGAGCAACGACGCGACCATGGCTTTGGTGACCAGGTTCTTCGCTCCGCGCACGTCGATACGGCCGCGGAGCGGCCGGCCACCGTTCACGATGATCGTGTCGGAGAGGAGGCCGACGTGAGCCGCTGCCTTCTGGGCATCGAGCTTCTGGGCTTCGTGCTTCTGAGTATCTTGGAGGATGGTGTTCATAGAGGTGCTGCCTACTTCACTGGGAGGGTCTTCGGCCGCCAACTGTGCCTGCGGCTTTCGAATTCTGTGATCTGCGCTTCACTTCGCAGTGTGAGCCCGATGTCGTCGAGACCTTCGAGCAGCCTCCACCGAGTGTAATCGTCGATCTCGAAAGGCAGCGTGAGGTCGCCGATCGAAACGGTCTTGGTCGTCAGGTCGACACTGATGTCACGGCCCGGCTCGGCGTCGATGACCGCCCAGACCTTCTCGATGTCGGCCTCGGTGAGTTCGGCCGCGAGCAGGCCCTGCTTGCCTGAGTTGCCGCGAAAGATGTCGCCGAACCGAGAGCTCAGAACCGCCTGGAACCCGTAGTCGCGAAGCGCCCACACGGCGTGTTCGCGCGACGAGCCGGTACCGAAGTCGGGGCCTGCCACCAACACTTTCGCGCCGACGAATTCGGGCGCGTTGAGCACGAAATCGGGGTCTTGGCGCCATCCGTAGAACAGGGCGTCTTCGAAGCCCGTCTTGGTGACACGCTTCAGGAAGACGGCCGGGATGATCTGGTCGGTGTCGACGTTCGACCGCGCGAGCGGCATGGCGACCCCGGTGATGATCGATACTGCGTGCATGATTCAGACCGCCTTTGAAGTGGTTGCAGAACCGGCTGCGGCGAGTTCGCCGGCTGAAAGTTCGCCGGCCGCGAGTTCGCCGCCGGGTTCACCCTGCTCGAGATCCCACGGGCTCGACAGCGTGCCGCGAATTGCCGTGGCCGCAGCGACCAGCGGCGACACCAGGTGGGTGCGCCCGCCCTTGCCCTGGCGGCCCTCGAAGTTGCGGTTCGATGTGGATGCACACCTCTCGCCCGGCGCGAGCTGGTCGGGGTTCATTCCGAGGCACATCGAGCACCCGGCGAAGCGCCACTCGGCCCCGAACGCTTCGACGATCTTGTCGATGCCCTCGGCTTCGGCCTCGATGCGTACCCGCGCGGAGCCCGGAACCACCATGACCCGCACATTCTCGGCCTTCTTCTGGCCCTTGATGACCGAGGCGAACGCGCGCAGGTCTTCGATGCGACTGTTGGTGCACGAGCCCATGAACACCGCGTCGACCGCGATCTCTTTCATGGGCGTATTGGCCGTGAGCGCCATGTACTCGAGCGCGCGCTCGGCAGTGGCGCGGTCATTGGCATCGACGATCAGCGACGGGTCGGGCACGTTCTCGCTGAGCGAGACACCCTGGCCCGGGTTGGTGCCCCAGGTCACGAACGGCTCGAGCTCGTCGGCGTTCAAGAAGACCTCGGCGTCGAACACCGCGGTGTCGTCGGTCTCGAGCGTCTTCCAGTACTCGAGCGCCTCGACCCAGTCGTCGCCGGCAGGCGCGTGCGGCCGACCCTCGAGGTAGTCGAACGTGATCTGGTCGGGCGCCACCATTCCCGCACGGGCACCGGCCTCGATCGACATGTTGCAGATGGTCATACGCCCCTCCATGGAGAGAGCCCGGATGGCCGACCCACGGTACTCGAGCACGTAGCCCTGCCCGCCACCGGTGCCGATCTTCGCGATCACCGCGAGAATGATGTCTTTGGCCGTGACGCCCGGGCGAAGCGTGCCCTCGACGGTGATGGCCATGGTCTTGAACGGCTTCAACGGCAGAGTCTGCGTGGCGAGAACGTGCTCAACCTCGCTGGTGCCGATGCCGAATGCCATGGCACCGAAAGCGCCGTGGGTGGAGGTGTGTGAGTCGCCGCAGACCACGGTGATACCGGGCATGGTGAGACCGAGCTGAGGGCCCACCACGTGAACGATGCCCTGCTCCACGTCGCCCAGGGAATGCAGCCGAATTCCGAACTCTTTCGCGTTCGTACGCAGCGTGTCGATCTGTGTACGGCTCGTCAGGTCGGCGATCGGCCTGTTGATGGCAAGAGTGGGGGTGTTGTGATCTTCGGTGGCGATGGTGAGGTCGGGGCGGCGAACCGGGCGCCCGGCCACCCTCAAGCCGTCGAAGGCCTGGGGGCTGGTGACCTCGTGCACGAGGTGGAGGTCGATGTAGAGAAGGTCAGGGGTGCCGTCTTCGCCTTTGACGACCAGATGGTCGTCCCACACCTTCTCGGCAAGGGTTCGGCCCCTGGGTTCTGACATGTTTCCACCTTTGAAATGCTCGGGTAACTATCCGCTCATTCTAACCGCGTGGCTTCGAATTGATTCCCGTGCACACACAGACGCACCTTTTCACACGACTGCGCTCGAGACGGGGCGGGCTCAGCCGCCCAGGTTCGAGCGCAGTGTGGCGCGGGCGTGCCGCAGGTCTTCGGTGAAGGCGCGCACGGCCTCGGCGGAGACGGAACCGGTGGCCGCGTGGGTGCGCAGGTCGGTGCGCACCGCGGAACGGAATGCAGTGAGCGCGACTTCTGCCTCTCGCACCGCGTCACCGCTGGCGCTGCGCCGCTGCTCGGCAGTGGGTGCTGCTGCGGGGGTGCCGGTCGCCGCCGGCGCAGCCTCTTCGCCTGAGCTTGTATCGGTCTGACCCTCGGTCGACTCCGTGTTGCCCGTGGTGTGGCCACTCCGGGGGTCTGCGGAGTCGCGCGCAGCCGACGCAAGGTCGGCCCGCAGGCTCTTCATGGCCGCCGTGACGCCGGCACGAACGCCGTCGGCGAGCAGGCGCACCGAATCGGTGACGCTGTCTTCGATCGAATCGAGTTCGGCCCGGCGAGCAGCGAGCTCGGCGCGCCCTGCATCAGTGATGACGTACGTGGTCTTGCGGCCGTCAGACGACTTGGTGACCAAGCCTTCTTCTTCGAGCTTCGACAGCCGCGGGTAGATGGTGCCGGCGCTCGGGCTGTAGGTGCCGCCGAAGCGTTCGCTCAGCGACTGCATCAGTTCGTAGCCGTGAAACGGATGCTCGCTCAGCAGATTCAGGATGTACAGCCGAAGGTGTCCGTGGCCGAAGACGGGGTTCACGCGGAGGCCTCCGATTCGGCAGGCGCGGTGCTTTCGGCAGGCGCGGCGTTCTCGGCGGGAACGTCAGACGCTGCGGCGCCGCCAGAGTCGGCCTGGGCATCCGCACGCCTGATGGTGGTGATGTCACCCGACACCGAATTGGCGCGCACCTCGACGAATCGGCCGTCGAGCGAGCCGGTCGTGAAGTTGTTGCCGCGGCCGCGGGTGGAACGAAATGTCGAGCCGTCGAGGTTCAGTACGCCCGAAACCGTGTTGACGTTGAAGCGAGCGCCGAAGCCGGGGTCGAGCCGCACCGTGAAGTCACCCGACACGGTGTTGTTGGTCAGCACATCTACCTCACCGTCGAGGTCGAGAAAGACCGCGGCCGAAACACCATCGGCCGAGAACGTGGGAACCGTTCCGCTCACCGTGATGTCGCCGGTCACTGTGCGCGCCGCCACTGAACCCCTGTGCCCGCTCACCGACAGCTCGCCGTTCACCGAGTTGAGTTCGAGCGAACCCGTCATCGAGTCGACCACGACATCGCCCGACACCGTGCTGATGCGGGCGTCGGTGGTGAGACCCGAGACCAGTGCTGAGGCAGACACGACACCCATCTTCACCGCAACGTCACGCGGAACGAGGAGGCTGATGTCAGCCTGGGCCGAGCCGCGGAAGGAGGCGAAGACGTCGATGAAGTTGTCCCATCGCAACTGCGGATGATCGATTTCGAGCTGATCACCCGTGATCGACACCTTGAGGTCTTTGCCTGAAACGCCGTGTACCTCCACACGCGCACCCGGCTCATCGTGGCCGATGATGTCGATCTTGCCCGCGATGAGGCTGATCTTCACCGAGCGCACGAGTTCGAGATCGATGATTTTGGGCCCGTTCACGAGCCATTTCTCCAGCGCCATGCCGATTCCTCTCGATGCCCGCGCCGCCTGTTGCATGTCGCACGGTGCCGTTCGCGATATATCGCGTCTGACACTGATGACGTTACGCTCGCGCGATGCTCTCTGTCAAGCTATATCGCGTTTGAGTAGGGCCACAAGCTGCTCACAAGCCAGACAGTGGTGCAACATCGGGCGCAGCATAGCGCATACCGACAGAAGCTTGGCTGCAGAAAAAACACGTGACATGTGAATACGCTGTGCGCTACATTCATCTCGATGCCGCCGTCGCAGGGGGCGCTTCTTCCTTTGTCGCTTACAAACCAGGAGCCCCCATGCGAGGTAATTCCCTACCCCAGCGCGCCACAACACGCGCCAGAGCACGAACGGTCGGCCAGCGATTGGCGATCTTCGGCACGGCAGCAGCCGTCGTCGTCGCTCCCGCGCTCGCACTGGCACCGGCCGCTTTTGCGGCAGACCCGTTCGTCGTCACGTCGCCGACCAACGGCCAGATCAACGTCGCCATCAGTGGCTCGACCGTCACCTTCACTGGCACCGGCCTTGCCGACGGCGACACCGTGCAGGTGTTGTACGCCGCCGCCGGCAGCGCGACCCTCGACACCCCGGCGGTCAACTCGGGCACCATGGCCGGCGACAACCCCGGCGACTGGAGTGCGAACGCAAACTTCGAGAAGTACGCGCCCAACGTCAGCACAATCAATGTGATCGTCGAAGAGGTCACTGACAACGACGCGGCAACGGTGGTCGCATCCGTGCCACTGACCTTCACCACCAAGACCGCGCCGGTCACCGTCGTGCCAGCCTTCACGGTCACCTCCCCCACGGTTGGCGAGACCGTCACCACCTCCACCCCCACCTTCAAGGGCACCGGCACACCGGGCAGCCTCGTCGAGATCGACTACAACGGCCGCGGCGGTAAAGACGCGGTTGCCGGAACCGGCACCATCGATGCGCTGGGCACGTTCTCGATCGTCACCGATTTCAGCCAGCTGGAGCCCGGTGCAGGAACCGCCACCTCTGACGGCGTCAACACCGGAGTTCGGGTGCTCGTGTTCAACACCGACGCCCAGGGCAAGCCGATTCCCGGTGCTGGTCGCCAGGCCGTGGTGTTCTTCTTCGCGACCGCACCGGTACCGCTGATTCCGTTGAGCATCGTGCTCAATCCGAGCACTGAGACGGTCAGCCAGAGCGCTGCTGCCGGTGTGAGCGTTGCCGCAACCGGTTTCAACACGTCAGAAGAAGTGACCGTCGCGGTCACCGACCCGTCGGGTGCCCCCGTCGTGCTCGGCGGAACCCGTGCCGACCACCTCTTCGCCAGTGACACCGACGGCAGCTACACCGACACCCTGGTACTGGCCGCGAATGCCCCCACCGGCGTCTACTCGGTCGTTCTGACGGGTGCGCTCACCGGCCGTACGATCACGGGCACCTTCACTGCGACGGCTGACCCGGTGGCAACTCCCACCCCCACCGCCACGGCTCCTGCTGTGTCGACCGGTTCGAACAGCAGCTCGACCGGCACCGGCACATCGACTGGCACCGGCACCCTCGCCAACACCGGTCTTGACGGTATTGGTATCGGCTCGCTCGCCGGCGTGCTCCTCCTTGTGGGTGGCGGCCTTGTGTTGGCTCGTCGTCGCAAAGCAACCATCTAGTCACCTCGCACGTTCACCTGCAACGAAAATACTCTGGAGCTGAAAATGTTCGACGAATCATTCATCAAAAACGCCATCGCCCGAAGCGCTGAGACCAAACTCGACCGGCGCAAGCTGCTGGCGGCTGCCGGTATCGGCGGACTCGGACTCGGGGCCTCGCTTCTGGCCCCCACGGCGGCCAACGCGGCTGCGTCAACCGGCATCAGCGACGGCACCATCTTGAACTTCGCGCTGAACCTCGAATACCTCGAGGCCGAGTTCTACCTGCGCGCCGTGACCGGTTCGGGCCTGCCGAACAGCCTCACCGGCGGCAAGGGCACTCTCGGCGGCGTCAGCGGCGGCCGCGCCGTCGACTTCAAGATTCCGGCCGTGGCCGCCTACGCCAAGGAGATCGCTGCCGATGAGAAGGCTCACGTCGCCTTTCTTCGCGGTGCGCTCGGCTCAGCTGCTGTCGCCCGCCCCGCGATCGACATCAACGCTGCATTCACGGCTGCGGCAACCGCTGCCGGCGTGATCACCGCAGGCCAGACGTTCGACCCGTACGCAAGCGACATCAACTTTCTGATCGGCGCATTCGTCTTCGAAGACGTCGGAGTCACGGCATACAAGGGTGCGGCACCGCTCATCACCAACGCGACGTACCTCGAAGCCGCGGCCGGCATCCTCTCGGTCGAGGCCTACCACGCCGGCATCATCCGCACCTCGCTCTACAACCAGGGCGTCGACGTTCAGGGCATCGTGAACAAGATCTCGGCCGCTCGCGACAGCCTCGATGGCCCCACGAGCGACGACCAGGGCATCACTGTGAACGGTGTTGCGAACCTGGTGCCGACCGACAAGAACGGCATCACGTACAGCCGCACGCCCGGCCAGGTTCTCAACATCGTCTACCTGAACTCGGCATCGGTCAACAAGGGCGGGTTCTTCCCGGCCGGGCTGAACGGCGACCTCACCACGAGTGCGGCGTCGAACTAGGGCTCACAACCAACTGATCGAAAGGCCCTCGCCTCACGGCGGGGGCCTTTCCTCTGCCTGGTCACACCCCTGTTGCGCCGCGTTCTGCTGCGGCATGATCGATGCATGATGCCCTCCGCTGCCGACCCCATCGCCCCCATGCTCGCCAAAGCCGTCGACGCCGTGCCCGAGCAGGGCGGCAAGCTGGGCGCCCTCAACTACGAACCGAAGTGGGACGGGTTCAGGGCCATCGTCTACTTCGACGGCGAGACGGTCGAGATCGGCAGTCGCGGGTCGAAGATGCTCACCCGGTACTTTCCCGAACTCGTCGAGGCCTTCACCCGGCTGCTGCCGGGGCCGTGCGTGCTCGACGGCGAGATCGTGGTGCGCTCGGGCGAACAGGGGCACGAGAAGCTCGACTGGGAGGCGTTGTCGCAGCGCATCCATCCTGCTGCGAGCCGGGTCGCGACGCTCTCGGTGGCGACTCCGGCGATGTTCGTGGCGTTCGACCTGCTCGGCGCGGGTGACGAGAGCTACCTCGAGCGACCGTTCGGCGAGCGCCGGGCCGCACTCGACGAGCTGGTGGGTGGGCTCGGGCATCCGGTGCACCTCAGCCAGACCACCACCGACCCGGCACTCGCTGCCCGCTGGCTGGTCGAATTCGAGGGCGCGGGCCTTGACGGCGTGGTGGCGAAGCCGCTCGCCGCAGCGTACGCGCCCAACAAGCGGGTGATGCTCAAAGTGAAGCACCACCGAACCGCCGACGTGGTGGTGCTGGGCTACCGGATGCACACCAGCGGTACTGGCGTCGGCTCACTGCTGCTCGGGCTGTACACCGCCGACGGCGCCCTGGCGAACGTGGGCGGAATCTCGGCATTCACCGACGTGCGCCGCCGCGAGCTCATCGACGAGCTCGCGCCACTCGTCACGCGCGATGCGAAGGGCGACCCGGTGCGCGGCGCGACCGAGCGCAGCCGCTTCTCCGGCAGCAAAGACGTGTCGTTCGTGCGACTCGACCCGACGCTCGTGGTGGAGGTGCGCTACGACCAGTTGGAAGGGCAGCGATTTCGGCACACGGCCCAGTTCGACCGCTGGCGGCCCGACCGCGACGCCCGCTCGTGCACCTTCGAGCAGCTCGAGCGCCCGGTGAGCTACGACCTCAACGAGGTGCTGGCCTGAGCGCGAGTTCCTTTCTCTGACAGTTGCTCACTGACGATAAGATCGGCGCATGAGTTCTGCCACAACGACGACGTCGTCGATCGACCTCTCGAAGCGCGACCTGACGCTCGACATCGCGCGGGTGTTCTGCGTTCTGTTGGTGGTCGTCATCCATCTGCTCATGGTGGGTGTGGGCTTCGGCCCGGGTGGCGACCTGATCGTGTCGCGCCCCCTCGAAGACCAGGCGTGGTTCGCGCCGGTCACGTGGGCCGGCCAGATCATGCCGCTCTTCTTCGTGGTGGGCGGGTTCGCGAGCCTCACGGCGTGGCGCAGCTTGCAGCGGCGCGGCGGCACTGCCGCCGACTACGTGCGCACCCGGGTGCTGCGGCTGGCCCAGCCGGCGTTGCCGCTGTTCCTCTTCTATGTGGTGGTGATCGCCGGCGCCCGCGCCATCGGCATCGACCCGCAGCTGCTCGACGTGGTCGTTGTCGGCGCCGGCCTGCCGCTCTGGTTTCTCGCCGCCTACACGCTCTGCCAGGCACTCGTACCCACGATGGCGGGCCTGCACGCCCGCGCACCGGGGCGCACACTCGTGGTACTGCTCGCCGGCGCCGTGCTGGTGGATGCCCTGCGGTACACCCTGCACGCCGACGGAGTCGGCCTGGTCAACCTCGTGTTCGTCTGGCTGCTGGTTCAGCAGCTGGGCTTCTGGTACGCCGACGGGTGGTTCAGGGCGCGCCGCGCCTGGCAGTTGATCGCTATTGCAGCGCTCAGCTACGCGGCACTCGTTCCGCTCACGCAGCTCGGCCCGTACAGCACCGACATGCTCACGAACCTGAACCCGCCCACGCTGCCACTGGTTCTGCTCGCGCTGGGGCAGGCGTGCATCCTGTGCCTGATTCGCCCGGCACTCGCGGCGCTCATGAACACGCACGCTGCCCGCGCCTTCGTGTTCGTGATCGGGTCGCGGTTGATGACCATCTACCTGTGGCACCTGCCGCTGATCATCGCACTGTCGGGGGTGACGCTGCTCATCCCGGGTGCCAGCCCGCCGCCAGGCAGCACGGCGTGGTGGTGGTCGCGGCCCGTGTTCTTCGTCATCGTGATGCTGGCGCTCATCGGGCTGTCGTTCATCGTGGGGCGGTGGGAGGTACCACGCGAGGTGGGGGCACGGCCGCCCGGCACCGTGGTGGCGCTGGCCGCCGCGCTGACGTTCGTGCCGGCGTTCGGCGTCATGCAGTGGTCACTCGACCTGCCGTTCGCGGTACTCGGGGCCGTGTTCTTCGGGGCGGCAGTGCTGATGCTCGGCCGCTGGCCGGGCCGGGTGAGGGCGGCGTTGTAAGCCCCAGAGGGGCGGGTCAGGCGGGCGACGCGGGCTTCTTCGCGCGGCTCGGCTGCACGCGGGGCGGCTCGCCGGGCATCTTCGGGAAGTCGGGCGGGAAGGGCAGCTCGCCGAGACCGGCGTCGAGGTCGCGCTGCCACCAGCCGAGCAACACGTCGAGGGTGCCGGGGTGCGCGTGCATGTCGGCCCAGGGGTCGCCGAGCATCCGGAGCCGTTCGGGAACAGTTCGAATGGTGAACGCGGTGGGGTCGGCGCTCTCGAGTTCGGTCCAGTCGAGCGGCGTCGACACGGCAGCATTCGGCAGGGCGCGCGGGCTGTACGCGCCGGCCATGGTGCGGTCGCGGTTGGCTTGGTTGAAGTCGACGAAGATGCGGGTGCCGCGCTCCTCTTTCCACCACGCCGTGGTCACCCGGTCGGGCATGCGCCGCTCGAGTTCGCGGGCCGCCGCGATGACCGCGTGCCGCACCTCGAGAAACTCGTGCGTGGGCGCGATGGGCGCGAACACGTGCAGCCCGCGGTTTCCGGATGTCTTCACGAACGCCTCGAGACCGGCCTCGGCGAGCACCTTCCGCAGTTCGATCGCGGGCCCGACGGCATCGCCGAAGTCGGTTCCCGGCTGGGGGTCGAGGTCGATGCGCAACTGGTCGGGAAAGTCGCTGGTCTCGGCCCGCGACGCCCACGGATGAAACACCACAGTGTTCATCTGCACCGCCCACACCGCGGCGGCGGGCTCGTCGATGACGAGCTGCGGATGCGTGCGCGCACTCGGGTAGACAACCATCACCGAGCGCACAAAATCTGGCGCCCCCTTGGGCGGGTTCTTCGAGAAGAACTGTTCGCCGTCGATGCCCTCGGGGAAGCGTTGCAGCGAAACCGGACGATCGCCGTTCGCCCGAACAAAGGCCTCCCCCACGTCGATGATGTATCGCGCGAGGTCGAGCTTGGTGAGGCCGAGGTCGGACCAGAGCACGCGGCTCGGGCTCGAGAGCCGTACCGAACGCTCGCCGTCGGGGCCGTCGACGGTGAGAACGGTTGCTTCGCTTGCCACGGCGGCTGCCTCATCTCAGGTTGGTCTTCGATCGGAACGTTTGGGGTCTGCATTGGCGTCTGACGACCCATCCTAGGCAGAGCCCCTTCGTGCGTCTACGGCTTGCCGAGACGCGCGAAGCGCCGACCCCCGAGAAGGAGGCCGGCGCTTCGCTGGTGCCGCAAGCGGCGGGGTGCTACCGGAGGCGGTCAGCCCCTACTCGGAGTCGACGCTCTCGGTAGCGCTCCGCCGACGGCGAGCGAGAACCAGGCCCGCGCCCGCGAGCAACAGCAGCGCGCTCAGCAGCAGGGCCGGAAGCGCCGCGTTACCCGTGTTCGCCAGATCGGAACCCGAACCAGACCCGGGGGTGCCCGCGCCGGGAAGTGCCGCACCCGGCTGCCCGGGCGCCGGCGTCTCGGGCGTGGTCGGCGTGGTCGGGTCGGGCGTCACCACGGCACCGACCGTGATCGGCACCCGCACGGTGGTTCCCGACTCGGCCGCGACGATCACGAGGGTCGCATCGGCCGGCACGTCGCTCGGCACGGCGAAGGCTACCGTCGAGACGCCGCCGGAGACCGGCGAGACCACCGGCGCGGCAGCACTCCCCTCGAACGACGCGCTCACAGAGGTGTTCAGCGGGCTGCCGAGCGAGGTCAGGTCGAGCTTCGAGAGGGTGAGCGCTGCGGTCGTTCCCGCGGCCAGGGCCGAGGTGGGAACGTCGGTCACTGACACACCGCGGCGGTCGAACGCCGGTGAGACCGGGCTCTGGGTGGTGAGGTAGTTGATCCACGCATCACGGTCGATGAGGCCCGAGTCACGGGTGTTCGCACCGGCGGTGAACTCTCGAAAGTTGTCGCCGCCCTGCAGCAGGAAGCTGAACGAACCGATGCGATACCCCTTCGCGGGGTCGATCGGCACGCCGCCGACGGTGATTCCCGTGATGTGGTCTCCCTGGGCCCGCGCGGCGTCGTAGGTGTAGTCGACGTTGTTGCTGAGACCCAGCGCCAGGTACGGCCGCGAAGGTACCGCACCCGCCGCGTCGGTCTGCCACTGCTGCTCGAGAATCGTCTTGAACTGGGCGCCTGTGAGCGTCGTCGTCCAGAGGTTGTTCACGAACGGCAGCACCGCATTGGCCTCGGCGTAGGTGACCACGCCGTTGCCCTCGCCCACCGGAGATGAGGCGTAGAGCAGGTCGCTGCGGAGCCCGCCCGGGTTGACCACGCCGATCTCGGCGCCGCCGAAGGTGGGGTCGCTGAGGCTCGACACGAGTGAATCGGCCACGAGGTTGCCGAGCGTCGATTCGGAGCCCCGGTCATCCCGAGTCGTACCGTTCGTGTACGCGGTGGTGATGTCAGCCGTGATGGTGCCGATGGGCTGGTTGCCGATGACCGCGGCCTTCGTCAGCGCCGCATCGACGATGCTCTTCACCTCGGCGACCCGCGGGTAGGCAGCGACGAGATCGGCATCGGCCGTGGTCACTCGCGGCACGTTCTTCGCCGTGTACGTCACCACCGCGTCACTGGTCTTGTCGACACTCAGGATGATCTGGCCGATGTTCTCGCCGTAGCTGCCGGTCTGCAGCACGGGGCGGGTCGCGGCGGCCGAACCGGGCACCGCCGCATCCCATGCGTACTGCTTGTGGGTGTGGCCCGTGAAGATGGCGGCCACGTCGGGAGTCGTCTGGGTGACGATCTTTGCAAAAGCGGTGTCGGTAAGCGCCAGCTCTTGTGCCAGCGTCGCTCCGTCGGGCGTACCCGCAGAAGCACCCTCGTGGTACTCGGCGATGAAGACGTCGGCCGCGTCAGCTGCTTTCAGCTGGGTGACGACACGGTTCACCGCGTCGACGGGGTCACCGAAGTCGAGCGTCGAGATGCCGCCAGGCGACACCAGGGTGGGGGTCTCTTCGGTGACGGCACCGATGACGGCAACACGCACGCCGTTCACGGTGAACACCTTGTACTGCTGCAGTGCGGGGGTCGTGGTTCCTTTCAGGTACACGTTCGCACCGAGGTAGTCCCAGTCGGCCGCGTCGGTGACGCGCCCGGTCAGGTCGGCGAAGCCCTGGTCGAATTCGTGGTTGCCCACGGCCGAGGCCGTGAGCCCCAGGGTGTTCAGCACGTCGATGGTCGGCTGGTCTTTCTGCGACGACGAGGCGAACAGCGAGGCACCGATGTTGTCGCCGTCAGAGAGGAACAGCGTACTGGCGTCGCCCTGCTCTGCCTTCAGCTTCTCTATCGTGCCCGCGAACTTCACCGTATTGCTGTCGATGCGCCCGTGAAAGTCGTTGATGTTCAGCAGGTTGATGTCGACCACGTTCGAACCCGTGAGGTTCAGGCCCACCAGAAGCGGGTCGTGGTCGCTCGAGCGGTACGCGTTCGGCTGGTAGAAGTCGGTTGCGTTGTAGTTGAAACGGCTGTACTCGAGGGCGATCGATTCGACAGAGTTGATGTTCCACACGTCGACGCCGGTCACCGCGGCGGTGGCGGCGCTTGACGCGAAGATGTGGTCGAGTGAGCCCGTGGCCCCATCGAACGCATACGTCTGCTTGCCGGTGGTGCTGCCGAGGTCGGTGTAGCCGGCCTCGGTCAGAACCGCGATCGGGTCTTCTTTCAGGTAGGCATTGAAATCACCGTCGAGAAGTACACGGTCGATTCCGGTTGAGGCCTTCAGGGTGTCGGCAAAGCCGACGAGCGCCGTCGCCTGCTTCACGCGTGAGGCGTTGGATGCCCCCTGCCCATCACCCGTATCGGCATCGGCCCCCGTGCCAGAGCCCTTCGACTTGAAGTGGTTCACGACGGCGAGAAAACGTGACTCGTCTGCGCCGGAGACGAGCGTGAACGCCTGCGCGAGCGGCTGGCGCGCGTTGGCGAACGCCGGGTCGTCGAGGATCACCGACGACCCGACGGTCGACACGACCGCGGGCTTGTAGATGAACGCTGTGCGAATGACGTCTTCGCTCGCGGGCACGGCGGCCGGCGAAGCGACGAACGCCCAGGTGCCCGCACCGGCGGCGCTGTTCAGCGCTGCGGTGAGCGTCGACAGAGCGGCGTCACGGTTCTCACCGAAACGAGCCGAGTTCTCGATCTCCTCGAGCGAGACGACATCGGCACCCAGAGCGTTGATCGCCGAGACGATCTTGGCCTGCTGGCGAGCGAGGTCGTCGGCGTTCGCGGCGCCTCGCGCGTCGCATCCACTGTTCACCGTGGTGGGGTTGCCATCACGGTCGGTGTAATAGGTGCAGCCTGTCAGCGAATCGCCCGTAGTAGTGAAGTAGTTCAGCACGTTGAACGACGCCATGGTCACGTCTCCGCCTACGTCGGCGGGCGAAGCGGTGCGGGTGTTCGTGAAGGTCGCGGGCTGAACCGTGGCCTGATTCGCGGCGGTGAGTTGCTCAGTGGGCTGAAGGTTCCAGGTGCCGAACCGGTAGTCGAGCACAACCGGTGCCGTGAAGTTCACCCCGGCGCCGATGCGAACCGGGTTCGTCACCGACAGGTACGGCAGGGAAAGCGACTTGTTGGCGGCCGAGTTGAAGTTGAGGCTTGCTCCGTCGTCGAGCGTGATACTGCGGGCGAGGTTCGAGGCGACGAGAGCGGTGTACTCGGCACTGCCGGGAGCCACGACCGCGGTGGGCGTCTCGAGCGGCGACGTGCCGCCGACGAGCACAACCGAACCGTAGTAGTTCGTGTCGTAGTTGTCGGTGATCGTGTAGTCGCCTGCCGGTGCGATGAGCATGCCCTCGAGCGACTCACGCTGGGCGGCGTCTGTCGGTACGGCGACGGCCGCGGGGGTGGGAGCCGTGACGGTGTCGCTCAGAACGCTGAGTCCGCCCGCAGCGACGTTCAGCTCGGTGAGGCCGGAGAACTCGGCGACAGTGCCGGTCACCTCGACGAACGAGCCCACGGCGGCGGCAGCCACGGTCGCTGAGGAGAACACGAAGAGCCCGTCAGAACGGGTGTGCGTCGACAGGTCGACGGCTCCCCCGGTGCCCGGAGTCTGAATGTAGTAGCCGTTGAACCCGCCGGTGGGGTAGCTGGCCGTCACGACGCCGCGCGCGGTGACCGTCTGGCCGACGAGCGGGCTGGTGTCGGTGCTGCCCTGAATGTCGGCGATCGCGACGGGCACGCCCGGTACCACCGGGGGCACAGGGTCGGGGTCTGGAACGCCAGTCGTGCCGCCGTCGGAGGCCGCGTTCTGCGGGGTGGGCGCGCCGTCCGTGAAGTCGGCTCTGTTGTTGTCGGTGTCGACACCGTTCGTGCGGGCGATCGAGGTGGTCACGGATGCCGCAACCGATGCCTGGCCCTCGAAGGTGTTCGACGTACCGTAGCCGAGCACGTCGACCACAGCCGCGTCTGCCGCGACGGCGCCGGTGGCCGGTGTCGGCAACGCGGTGGTCTGGGCTGCGAGAAAGAGGGTTCCGCCACCGCCGGCGAACGACACTCCGAACGTGGCATCGGGCGCGGGAAGCGCCTGGCCGTTGGCCGCATTCGCTGTGCCACCGATGAGGTAGTGCCCCTTCGCCGCGATGCTGCCCGTCAGCGGGAGAACACCGGTGGGGTTCGCAGTGCCCGTCGCCGAACGATATTGCAGCGACATCGTCGAGAGATCGACAGCCGCGCCGGTGGGGTTGTAGAGCTCGACGAACTTGTTGAGGTAGCTCGCTCCTGAACTGCCGCCATTGAGGTACGCCTCACTGATGACAACGCGTGTTGCAGAGGTGTTCGCTGTGGCCGGGGCCACAACGAACGGTGCCACCACGACAGTGGAGGCCGCAAGAAGCGAAACGAACGCGAGTCGGGCTCGTTTTCGGAGGGTCTGGTGCATGAAAGAGATCTCCTCGAGTGCGATGGGTCGACGCGCCACCTGCGCACCAACGACACCAAGCCTGCAAAAGTTATGTGAAGCGCAGGTTACGAAATGAGATTTCTCGAACATTTTGCTCCCGAACGGGGGGTAATGAACTTTATGTACGCAAACTAAAAGCCCAGATCAAACCTGATTCTGGAGCAATTTTGCCCGCCTTGATAACGATTTGGTCTCAATGAGAACTTTCACAGACTACGAGGCGCGGCGGACTCAGTGTTTCGTCGGTATAACGAATGCGTTTCTCCCCCGAACGAGTCGTTCGAGAACGCACAAGGGTGCGTTATATTGGCGACATACTCGGTTGCCCCGGACCTCGGCCACCTCCGCTTTCATCGCACAGACGGAACCGACATGGCTGCTGCAACCCGTTCCACGTGGGCCCTCTCGGGCACCGCGGCGCTCGACGGCACTGAGAGCGCTCTCACTGCCGACAGACCGAGTGAGTTTCGCTCGCGTGGGCTCAAGCAGGTGTACGGCGATGTGATCGTCTGCCATTCGCTGCTCACACCCTTCACCATGGCAGCGCGGGCCGACGACTCGGTCGGCGACCAGCACTACGTGAGCGTCGTTTTCGTGCATGCCGGGCACTACGTTCTGCGCGGCCCCGACACTGAGTTGCACTTCGAAGCCGGTTCGGCCGGGTACATGTCGGGCTGGACACGAGTGGCGGCCGACAACCTTGCCACATCGCGGGTCACGCGCGTCTCGGTGCGCCGCGAACAGCTGAGCGCTGCTGGCATCACCGTTGCGGGCGAATTCGGGGCGTTCGAGCAGCCGCTGTCGATGCAGGCCCCCACACTATCGTTCGTCATGGCCCTGCTCCGCTCCCCCGCGGTCGATGACGACGACTCTGCCACGCCGATCGAAACCGTTCTCACCCAGCTCATCATCGGCATGTTCTCTGAGAGCCAGCGCATCTCCCTGAACTCCGAACAATTTCAACTGAGCCTTCGCACCCGGGCCATTTCGCTCATCTACAACCAGTCGTCTGACCCATCGCTGACTCCTGCCGGAGTCGCCGCCCAACTCAATGTGTCGCTGAGGCACCTGCAACGCTGTTTCACCGGCACGAACCAGACCATCTCAGAGACCATCCGGGCGAGGAGACTGCAGGTCGCGCTGGCAGAGCTCGCCGCCAACCCACTTCGCAGCATCTCGATGAGTGAGATCGCACGCCAGGCGGGCTTCTCGAGCATGAAGGAGTTTCGCTACGCCGTGAAGACCCGCTCGGGGGTCACACCCCGCGAGCTGAGGGCGGCAGGGTCGACTCCGGCCCGGATGCAGCAGGGTTGAGTACAACCGAGAGTTCGGAGCCCGCCACACCACTGTCTACGATGGCGACGTCGGCCAGCAGAATTCGCCCCCGAAGCGCTTCGCGCCACACCTGCAGGCGTATCGAGCGTGCACTACCCGCGGGCAGCGAGCCCGCGTTCACCACAACTTCGTCGTACACCAGCACCACATAAGGGATAACCCTGTTGTCGAATCTCCGCAGCATCAGCCGGGCCTCGATCTCACCGCCCCAGACGCTCTTCTCAGTGAGGATGAGCCGCAGAAGGTCTTGGTGAATCACTGGTCCGAGAACGATCGGGCCACCAACGAGGCGATTCGAAGGTCGAACGCCTCCGTTGCCGCGTGACCGCCTCATTGCGCCCTCGTCCTGACCGCCTCTCGGCATTGGTGTGGGCTGACCACGTCGACGAGCCCCCTGAGTCTGGACCGAAGTTGTGAGCATTTTAGCGGATGACACGCACCAGCCCCGAATAACTTCGCGAATGTGCCCAGATGAACGGATATCTGTCACCGAGCGTCTCTTTCGTTAGGTGTTGCAGGCTGATTCTAAGCCTAGGCGATCAGCTGCACGTCACCCAATTGGGGGGTCTGGGATTAACCGTAAATGGTTTTATCCGACGCTCTGCGGCGTCTCGCGACAGCTCAGGTCACGGTGCGTCAGACTTGTCACCGTGGCTCACTTCTCGCAGATTCTCGTACTCGACTTCGACGGCACCGTATGCCTCGGCGACGGCCCGGTATTCGTTTACGCCCGGCTGATCGACGAAGCTCTGGCCAGCAGCTCCGGCGGGCATCCGGTCGGCCTGGTCGGAGACGTCGTAGCCCGGTTTCTGGGGGCTGGCGAGGAGGCAGACCATGAACCGAACGAAATGGTGTCGGCCGCGCTCGAGCTCGTGGGCACCAGCGCCGACGGCTATTCCGCAGCAGAAAAGTTCGCCCGTTCACTCGGTATCACCGATGCCCAGCTCTCGGCCGCCTACACGGGCAGCCGCCGGGATCTCGCCGCTGGGCTCGTTGAAACGCACGCACCGGCCGGCCTCGGCGCGCTTCTCGGCTCGCTGCCCGCCCGAGTACAGATCGTGCTGGTCACCAACGCACCCGATGCCGGCGTTCACCAGCAGCTCACCACGCTCGAACTGGCCGAGTACTTCGACGACGTGATCACCTCGGCTGGCAAACCCGCCGGCATGCCTGCCGTGCTCGCCGCCCTTCTCGAAGCGCACCAGCTCACTGACCACCCCGAGCGACTTCTGAGCGTCGGCGACATCTGGCAGAACGACCTCGAGCCGGCCGCACGACTGGGCGCCGAGACGGCGCTCATCGAGCGTCTCGCAGCGCCCGGCGCTCGGCCAACGTATCGGGCCGAGACCATCGAAGAGCTCTACCCTGCCATCACGGCCTGGGCGAGCGCGTCTTCGGCGTGATGGCATGACACGTCTCGCGCGCCCAGCGTGCGAAGCAGCGGCTCGAGCGTTCGACACTCGTCGGTCGCCATCCAACACCGGGGGTTGAACCGGCAGCCCGCCGGTGGGTTGACCGGTGACGGCGGCTCGCCGCCCAGAATGCGCCGGCGGGCGAGCTTGCCGCGGTCTGATCGACTGTGCGAGGGCGTGGCCGAAAGCAATGCCTGGGTGTACGGATGCGCGGGGCTGGAGTAGACCGTGTCGGTGTCGCCGATCTCGGCGATGCGCCCCAGGTACATCACCGCCACCCGGTCGGCGAGATGACGCACCACCGAGAGATCGTGCGCGATGAACAGGATGGCGACGCCCAGCCGCGCCTGCAGGTCTGCAAGCAGGTTGATCACCTGCGCCTGAACCGAGACATCGAGCGCCGAGACAGCCTCGTCGCACACCAGCACGTCGGGGTCGAGCGCGAGCGCCCGGGCGATGCCGATGCGCTGCCGCTGGCCACCCGAGAACTGGTGGGGGTACCGATTCACCATGTCGGGTGCGAGCCCCACCAGGCCGAGCAGCTCGGCCACCCGCGCACGCCGGTCGGCGGCATTCGCCGATCTGGTCGCCGCCATCGGCTCGGCGATGATGTCGCCCACCGTCATGCGTGGGTCAAGCGACGTGTACGGGTCTTGAAAGATCATCTGAACGCCTCGACGCAACAGCCGTCGGTCGCTCATACGACCGCGCGTCACATCGGTGCCGTGGTAGGCGAGGCTCCCTCCGTCGGGCTTTTCGAGCCCGACGAGCATGCGGGCGAGCGTCGACTTGCCGCAGCCCGACTCACCCACGATTCCCAGCACCTCCCCCGCGTGCAGCTGCAGGCTCACCCCGTCGACCGCCGAAACCCGGGTGGGGTGCAGCCTCGAACCTGAGGTGAAGGTGCGGCGCAGGTCGGTTGCTTCGAGCACGAGCCGGCGGGCCTGGCCCGGCACGGCAGCAGTATCAGCTGACGAGTTCATGGAGCATCTCCTCTGAGCGGTGGCAGGCGGAGGCCCGGCCGAGAGCCACCTCGACGAGCGGCGGGCGGGCAGTGCTGCAGATGTCGATGGCCATGTGGCAGCGGGGATTGAACGAGCATCCACTCGGCGTAGTGGCCGGGTTCGGCGGCGAACCGGGAATGGTCAGCAGGCGCTCGCCTTTCACCGCCGCCTCGGGCACGGAGCGCAGCAGCGCCTGGGTGTACGGGTGGGCCGGCAGGTCGAGCACAGTGTCGGCATCGCCCTGTTCGACGATGCGCCCGGCGTACATGACGGCCAGTCGGTCGGCGACCTCCATCACGACGCCGAGGTCGTGGGTGATCAGCAGAATGCCCATGCCGAGCTGGTCGCGAAGTCCCCCGAGCAGATCGAGAATCTGGGCCTGCACCGTGACGTCGAGCGCGGTGGTGGGTTCGTCAGCGATCAGCATCTCGGGCTCGAGGGCGATGGCCATTGCGATGAGAATACGCTGGCGCATACCGCCCGAGAACTGGTGCGGGTAGTCGTCGACCCGGGAGCCCGGCGCCGGAATGCCCACCAGCGCGAGCAATTCGATGGCGCTCGCGCGGGCCTGCTTGCGGGTGGCCTTGCGGTGAACGATGAACAGCTCACCGATCTGCCGGCCGATGGTCATCACCGGGTTCAGGGCCGAGAGCGCGTCTTGCAGCACGAGGCTCATGCGTTCGCCCCGCATCAGCCGCCGCTGTTCTTCGCTGAGGCTCAGGATGTTCGTGCCGCTCACGCTCAGAACGCTGGCGTCGACCCGGGTGTACTCATCGGTCAGCCCCATGATCGCCCGGGCCGTCACCGACTTGCCCGAACCGGACTCGCCCAGCAGGGCGACGAACTCACCGCGGGCCACGTCTAAGTCGATGTTTCGCACCGCCGTCACCTCTCGCCCACCGCCGGTGAAGGTGACAGAGAGGTCGCGCACGGTGAGCGCTGCTGCGAGGGGGTTCACAAGTTTTTCCACGCTTCCATCTTCATCGACGTCGGTTACCGAATTGTTTCAGGCGAAATAAATCTACGCCGAAACACGTCACGTGCATTGACTTTTGTGCCGATATTAAACAGATTGTGATGCAGAACGCCGAACTACCACCACCTATAAGGAGATTTCGCGTGCTAGAACCAGCCCCGGGCTACACCGGTTACACCGCGTACGACTACCTCGAGAAGGGCGTCGACTACCACGCTTTCGAGTACGCCGAGCAGATCGGCCGGGTGCCGGCCTACGCCGGCCTCGACCTGAACGAAGAAGAGAAGCTGCGCACCACCACGCTTCTCGCAAACGAGACGGTCATCTCGCTGCACGATCACGTGCAGGTGTTCCCGAAGAACATGGGCGAGGTGAAAGACAGCATCCGTTTCGGCCGCGAACCCACGGGCTACGCGGGTCTGTCGCGCTCGGGGCTCACCGCCGTGTTCGACAACGGCATGGATGGCACCTGCTGCATCTCGAGCGAAGCCGGCTGGAAGTACCAAGACGTACTGTTCGACCTCGGTGTGCGCATGGCCGACCTCGCTCACCAGGACTACGTGATCAAGGGCGAGACCCTGAAAGACATCCAGTACGCGAAAGACAACGGCAAGATCGCCCACGTCTTCGCTCTCGAGGCCTCGACGATGATCGAGAACGAGGTCGACCGCCTCGACGTGCTGTACGGCTTCGGCGTTCGCCAGATGGGCATCGCCTACTCCGAGGCGAACATGCTGGGTTCGGGGCTGAAAGAGCGCGGCGACGGCGGTCTCACCTTCTTCGGCGAGCGCGCGGTGACTCGCATGAACAAGCTCGGCATCGCCATCGACATTTCGCACAGTGGTGACCGCACCTGCGTCGATACCATCAAGGCATCAACCAAGCCGGTGTTCATCACGCATGCCGGTGCCCGGGGCCTCTGGCCCACGAACCGCATGAAGACCGATGAGACCATCATCGAGTGCGCGAAGCGCGGCGGCGTCATCGGCATCGAAGCGGCACCGCACACCACTCTGTCGCCCGATCACCCCCTGCACTCGCTCGACTCGGTCATGGACCACTTCGAATACTGCGTGAACCTGGTGGGCCTCGAGCACGTCAGCTTCGGCCCCGACACCCTGTTCGGCGACCACGTGGGCCTGCACAACGCGTTCTCGAGCAACCTGTCGCTCGGCCAGGCCCACGGCGGGGTCACCTTCGAGCAGGTCGAGTACGTCGACGGCCTCGAGAACCCGGCAGAAGAGTTCTACAACATCATTGGCTGGCTCGTGAAGCACGGCTACTCAGACGACGAGATCCGCGCCGTCGTCGGGGGCAACACCATGCGGGTCCTAGAGGAGGTATGGGTTTAATGCGTAAACGAAATCTGTCGATCGCGGTGGCTGCAGCGGCTGCCCTGATCGCGCTGAGCGCCTGTGCGCCCTCGGCTCCGCCCGCGTCGACGAGCACCGCCGCCACGGCCGGCAGCGACACGCTCACCATCGCCACGACCACCGACGTGGTCAACTACAACCCCCTGATCGGCAACAGCCGCAGCGACTACTGGGTCACGAACCTGATGTACCCGCACCTGCTGAGCATCGCCGACGACGGAAAAAAGGAGCCGCAGGTCGCCACCAAGTGGGGCTACGTCAACGACACCACGGGGTTCTACGACCTGCGCAGCGACATGAAGTGGAGCGACGGCACCCCGCTGACCGCTGCCGACGTGGCGTGGACCATGAACGCCGTGAAGAAAGACGCGCCCTCCGGCACGTTCTACGGGCAGATGGCCAACTTCGTCTCGGCCACCGCCGTCTCTGACACCCGAGTGGAGATCGCGCTCTCGAAGCCAGACTCCTCGATCGTCGAGGAGATCGGGTTCTGGGGCAACGTGGTACCGAAGCACGTGTTCGAGAAAGCGGCCTCTGTGGCCAAATTCGCGAACGACGGCACCGACGGCGGCTGGGTCAGCGCAGGCCCCTACACCCTGAAGACGGTTCAGGTGGGCCAGAGCTACTCGATGGACAGGGTCGACTCGTACCCGCTCGTCGAGGGCGGCGTGCCCATCGCGGCCAAGGTCGTCTACCGCGTCTTCCCCGACATCAACACCGAGATTCTCGCCCTGCAGAGCGGTGAGGTCGACGCCATCGCGAACGCGCTGCCGCCGGCGCAGGTGGCGCAGCTGAAGAGCTCGTCGGGCATCACGGTCGAAGAGGTCGGCGGCCTCGGCTACGCCCACATGACGTACAACATGAAGAACGCCGACCTGGCGAAGCTGCAGGTGCGCCAGGCACTCGCAGCCTCGGTCGACTACGACGCCATCCGAAAGGTGGTGTTGCAGGACCAGGCCGTGTCGACGGGCTCCAGCCCGCTCATGCCCGTGCTCAGCGACTACTACGACAAATCGCTCACCGAGTACACGTTCGACACCGACAAGGCACGGCAGCTGATGCAACAGGCCGGCTACACCGCCGACTCGAGCGGCAACTTCCCTGTGGCGTTCAAGTTCATCTACTCGCTGCAAGACAGCGTGACCAGCCAGTGGGCGCAGTTGGTGAAAGACGGTGCCGCGAAAGCGGGGATCACGATCAACCTCGTGGGAACCGAGCGCAACACCTACCTCGCCGCCACGGCGAAGGGCGACTACGACATCTACGCGGGCAACTTTGCCATCATGGATGACCCGGTCACCAACTTCACGCTGGCCTACCTGCCCGGTGGCGCGATCAACTACAGCTTGGTCGACGACCCAGCGCTGAACGATCTCATCGCCCAGGGAACCGTGGCGACCGATACCGCGAGCAAGGTGGCCATCATGCAGAAAGCCGCGAAGATCGTGCACGACCAGGTCTACGACAACGTGATGTACACGCAGAACCTGTTCTTCGCGCACAGCTCGAAGTGGGAGGGCTTCGTAACGAAGCCCAGCGAACTGCTGTCGATCGTGAACCCCCTCTCGGTCGCGAGCGCCCACAAGGTCGGCTGACCCTCTCCACCGTTTCACTCACGTACGAAAGGGTCGCCCGCGTGTCTCGACTTTCATTCATCCTCCGGCGCCTCGGCAGAAGTGTCTTCACGATCTGGTTCGCCGTGACCGTGACATTCCTTCTGTTGCGGCTGCTCCCCGGAGACCCGGCGCTGGCCATCGCCAGCCCGAATATGACAGACGACGCGCGGGCGGCCCTGCTCACCCAGTACGGTCTCGACAAACCGCTGATCGCGCAGTACGGCATCTACCTGTTCGAACTCGTGCGGGGCAACTTCGGCACCTCGTTCACCCAGTCCATTCCCGTGATGAACGTGCTGCTCCAGCGACTGCCGTGGACCCTGCTGCTGACCTTCACCGCCCTGCTGCTCACGGTGCTGGTCGGTATTCCCCTCGGCGTGCTCGCGGCCTCGAAGAAGGGCCGCTTCATCGACAAGTTCGTGCAGATCGTGGGGGTGACGGGTCAGTCGATCTTCGTTCCGAGCATCGGCGTGCTGCTGCTGTTCGTCTTCGGGCTGAACCTGCGCTGGCTGCCCATCGGCGGCGCGTACGACACCAATGCGTACGGGATGGCGTGGTACGGCAGCGTGATCAGTCATCTCATTCTGCCGGCCGTCTCACTCATGCTCATCCAGCTCGGATCGTACGTGCTCACCATGCGCTCGACCCTCATCGAGGCGCTCGGCGAAGACTACGTCACGCTCGCCAGGGCGAACGGGCTGCCCTACCGGCGTATTCTCTGGAAGCACGCGCTCAGGAACGCTCTGCTGCCCACCACCACCCTCATCGGGCTGCAGCTCGGCTTTCTGGTGGGCGGCGCCGTGCTCACCGAGACCGTCTTCGCGTACCCCGGCATCGGCCGCGGAATCTACGAGGCGGTCACCCAGCTCGACTTCCCCGTTCTGCAGGGCGCCTTTCTGCTGCTCGCCGTCACCGTCGTGGTGGCGAACATGCTCACCGACATCGTCTACGGCTTTCTCGACCCCCGGGTGAAAACATCATGACCTCTCTTGATCCTCTGCTGGCCGGCGCCACAACGGGCACGGCCGTACTCGCTGAACCGATCGCCGACAGCAACGGCCGGGCCAGCCGGGCGACCTGGCGGGTGTTCCGGCGGGATCCGCTCGGGATGGGCTCGATGGTCATCCTCGCCCTGCTGGTACTCGTGGCTCTCGCCGCGCCCCTCATCGCCACGTACCCGGCGAGCTACGGCACCGACGTACTGAAAGCACCGAGCCTCACCAACCTGTTCGGTACCGACTCCCTCGGCCGCGACGTGTTCGGCGAGGTGATCTGGGGCACTCAGCAGAGCCTTCTGGTCGCCGTCTCCGCCTCGTTCATCGCCATCGTGGTGGGCACCCTCGTGGCCGTTCTCGGCGCCTACTTTCGCCGACTCGACGGCTTCATCAGCATCATCGTCGACCTCACGCTCTCGCTGCCGGTGCTGCCACTGATGATTCTCATCGCGGCTCTCATCGGCCCCAGTACCACCACCATCATCGGTGTCGTCGCCGCGTTCTCCTGGCCAGAGGTCACCCGGCTCGTGCGGTCGCAGGCGCTCACTGTCGTGAATCTGCCCTATGTCGACGCGGCCCGGCTGATGACCACCTCGCCGTTCTGGATCATCTCCCGCCACATCGTTCCCGCGGTCGCCCCGGTGATCGTGGTGTCGGTGGTGGTCACCGCTTCGCGCGCTGTGCTGTCGGCGGCCGGCCTCGCCTTTCTCGGGCTCGGCGACCCGACGGTGTGGTCGTGGGGGCGCATCCTCTACGAGGCACAGCAGTCGGGTGCCATGTCGAGCGCCTGGTGGCTCACCCTGATTCCCTCCATCGCCATTCTGCTGCTGGTGCTCTCGGCCACGCTGCTCTCGATCGCGTACAACGACGCCCGCAACCCGCGCAACCGCGCCCGGTAGAACCGCACGCGAGCAAGAAACGGATGCCCATGACCCTCACCAACGCCTCCCCCAGCCGCACCCCCTTCGCTGCGCGCCTCGCCCCCGAGTTCTTCGACCGGGTGCAGGCGCGCCTGCTGCCGTCTCTCGAGGCCGAATCTCTCGACGCCGTGCTCACCGACGACCCCGAAGACGTGGCGTATCTCACCGGTTTCTTCCACCACCCGTGCGAACGACCGGTGGCCGTGTGGCTGGCCGCCGACGGCGAGAGCATTCTCATGACACCGATGCTCGAACGGGAGAACGCAGAACGCCAGCAGGCACGGGCCGACCAGCTCGTCTCGTATGCCGAGTTTCCCGGCGTCGAGGCTCCGTTCACGTCGCTCGCCCGGGCCGTCGTCGGCGCTCCCCGCCGGGTCGGATTCAGTACCCACATGACCCACGAGCGCCTCACCGCGGCCATGCTGGCGCTGCCCGGCTGCGAGTTCGTGCCCACGACGCTCATCACCGTGGCGCGGTACGTGAAGTTCGACGAAGAGATCGCCCTGCACCGCGAGGCCGCCCGCATCACCGACGTGATGCTCGAGGCCGGTGTCGAGCATCTGACGGAGGCGATCAGTCGCCGGGGCACCCTGCCGAGCGAGGCCGAACTCGCCGCCCACGTCACCTCGACCGGAGTGAAGACGATGTACCGCGAACACGATGACGTGGTCGTCGTCTCTCCCCTCGCGGGCGGCCTCGTCTATGCCGGTGCGAACTCGGCGTTCCCGCACGGACTGCCTTCCGGCTACCGGCTGCGGCCCGGCGACACCTTCATGCTGTCGCTCGGCTGCGCGGTGGGCGGCCGCTTCGTCGAGGGTGAGCGCACCTTCGTACTCGGAGAGCCGACGGATGACCAGAGGCGCTACCACGACACCGTTCGCCGGGCGCAGAAGATCGGCGGCGAGGCCATCAGGCCGGGGGCACAGTGTCGCGCGGCCAACACGACCTGCCTGGCTGTCATCGAAGACGCGGGCCTCGGCCGATACCTGCGGCACCGCCAGGGGCACGGAATCGGCCTCGGCATGCACGAGCCGCCGTGGCTCGAGGCCGGTGACGCGACCCTGCTCGAACCCGGCATGGTGGTGTCGAACGAACCCGGCATCTACATTCCGGGTCACGCCGGCTACCGCATCAGCGACAGCATGCTTGTCACCGAACACGGATCAGAGCCCCTCACCTCGTTCGGGCGCGACCTGGAGCACTGCACCATCGCCCTGTGACCACCCGACCCACACGCTTCGCCTGCACCAAACGTAAGGAAAGAGCATCCATGACCGACCAGAACGTCTCGCCCGAATTCGCGAAGGCGACCACCACTGCCCAGCGGGTTCTCATCAACGGCAACGAACTCGCCGTCGAGGTTCTCGGCCCTGAGGGCGCGCCCGTCATCATCACCCATCACGGAGCTCCCGGGCTCGGGTCGCGCGCAGAGCCCCGCGCCAGCTTCGGCCGGCTCGCCGACGAGTACCGGGTCGTGGTGTTCGATGCACGCGGGTCGGGCGAGAGCGAGGGCAGTGGCGAGTTCAGCCATGAACAGTGGGCGGCCGACATCGACGCGCTGCGGCAGTGGGTGGGCGCCGAGAAGATCGTGATGGCCGGCGGTTCGTACGGCGGTTTCATGTCGATGGAGTACGCCGTGCGCTACCCCGAGCACGTTACAGCGGTGGTGCTGCGCGATACCTCGCCCGACAATGGCAACGCCCATCTGGCCCGCGAGAATGCCCTCGCCAGCGACCGGGTGAGCGTCGACATGGAGAAGTTCGACCGCATCGACGAGGGCCGCGTGCGAGACAACGACGACCTGTACGACTGCTGGCTCGAGATTCTGCCGCTCTACGATTTCGCCTACGATCCGGCCGCCGCCGCTCGCAAAGCCGCTGCCACGCCATACCGCTACCGGGCCCACAACTATTCGTTCTCACAGAATCTGCCGAACTATGACCTCAAGCCGCAGTTGGCCGAACTCGACGTACCGCTGCTCATTACAGTAGGGAGACACGACTGGATCACTCCGGTGTCGTGCAGCGAGACCATCGCCGGGTTGGTGGCCGGTTCAGAATTGGTGGTGTTCGAGAAATCGGGGCATTCACCGCAGATCGAAGAGGTCGACGAGTGGACGCAGACGGTTCGCGCATTCCTTCACCGAGTGGCGCCTCCGTCGGCGCTGAGAGCGCTGGCCGGAGAATAAGCGTGCTCGACACGCTCGACGACCTCGATCGCCGCATCGTGGTCGCCATGCAGAACGACGGCCGGGCCAGCTGGCGGGCCATTGCCGAAGTCGTCGATTCGTCGACCGCCACGGTGGCCCGGCGCGGCCAGCACCTCATCTCGGCGGGCGTCATCAAAGTGGCGGTAGTACCCTCGCTCGGTGCTACGGGCGATGTCTCGACCTTTCTCATTCGCATCACCTGCCAGCCCGGCATGCAGATTCTGGTGGCGGCCGAACTCGTGACCCATGCCGATGTGCGATTCGTCACGATTGTCACTGGCGGCTACGACATCTTCGCCGAGCTCGCGGTCTCAGGCGGGGCAACCCACTACCCGCAACTCGTCGAAGAACTCCAGTCGATCACCGGCATCGAACGCTGGCGCAGCGACCTCATCATGCACATCTACAAGGTGTCGTTCGACTGGGGGCGGCAGCTGTTCGCCGACACACTGCGGTTACCTGCCGTCGAGCATCCGGCAGACACCCGCACCGCAGGCACCCCAGGCACCCCCAGCACCACCGACCTGCAGATCGTCGAGCCCACGCCCTGCAGCCCCACTCACTTCGACAGCGCCGACTGGAAGATTCTCGACCTGCTGCGCGACGACGGCCGGGTCACCTTTCAGGCCATCGCTGACAGCCTCGGCATGAACGAGTCGAGCGTTCGCCGCCGGTTCGAACGACTGAAGGCGGCCGAGTGCATCGACATTCTCACGCTGGTACCGGCCCCGGCCCTGGGCATGGGCGCCGAGACGCTCATGACCGTGAAGGTCTCACCCGCGCGAATGGATGCCGTGGCCCGAGAACTCGCGCAGCACCCCGCCGTGCGCTACCTGGCTGCGACGCTCGACGAGAATGCCCTGTTCTGCGAAATCATCATGCCGTCGACCAACGACCTGTACACCTTCATCACCTCGACGCTCTCACAGCTCGACGGCGTGGAAGGGTGGACTGCCTCGATGGAACTGCTTTTTCTGAAGCGTGGGTTCATCGAGACGCCCTGGTGGCGCGGGCAGGTCTCGTACCCCGAGCTGGGCGCTGCAGCCAGCGCGTAGCGGGCGAACCTACGACCCCTACGCCCCCTGCGCCGCGCTCCACGCCGCGATCTCGCCGCGCAACTCGGCCTTGCGTTCGTCGCTCGCGAATGACGCCGTGACCGAGTTACCGGCGAGCATCACCATGGTGGACAGGTCGAAGTCGAAGGCCTGCTGCACCGCCACATAGTTGTCGCCGATGTACCCACCGAAGTACGACGGGTCGTCGCTGTTCACGGTGACGAGGAGCCCCGCGTCGAGCATGCGGGGCAGCGGATGCTCGACCATCGTGTCGACTCCCCGCAGCCGCACAGTCGAGAGCGGGCACACTGTCAGCGGAATCTGGCGTTCCCGCAGCGCCTCGACGAGCGCCGGGTCTTCGAGGCTCCGAATGCCGTGGTCGAGCCGCTCGATGCCGAGCACCTCGAGGGCCGGCCACACGTACTCGGGGCCGCCTTCTTCGCCGGCGTGCGCCACCGCGTGAAGGCCCAGCTCGCGCGCCCGGCGGTACACCCGTTCGAACAGCTCGGGCGGGTAGCCGACCTCGGTGGAGTCGAGCCCCACCCCGACGAGGTCACCCGCGCGGTGGGCCACCGACTCGAGAGTCTCGAGGGCCTTCTCGACGGGAAGATCGCGCAAGAAGCAGAGAATCAGCCCGCCCGTGATGCCCCACTCGAGATTCGCCTCGGCGAGCGCGTCACGCAGCCCGTCGATGACGGTGTCGACCGCCACCCCGCGGCTCGTGTGCGCCTGCGGGTCGAAGAACATCTCGACGTGCCGCACCCCCTGCGCGTGGGCTCTGGCGAGGTAGGCCCGTGCGAGGTCGGCGAAGTCGGCCCTCGTTCGCAGCACGATGCTGCACGCGAAGTACAGGTCGAGAAACGACTGCAGATCGGTGAACTCGAGCCGCTCACGAAGCTCGTCGACACTGTCGAACGGAAGCGAGATGCCGTTGCGCTCGGCGAGCGCGAACACCATCTCGGGTTCGAGGGTGCCTTCGATGTGCAGGTGCAGCTCGGTTTTGGGCAGGGCGAGAAGGTCGGGCATGGTCACAGCTTCAGTCTTTCATGCTGGTCGGGGCAGGGGCTGGTGCTGCGGCTTGTGCAGCGAACACGCCGCCGGGTTCATCCACGCCGGCCAGGTACGCCGACCGTCGTTCGAACAGCCCCGGCACCACGGCCCGGGCTCGGTCGATGACGTCTCGCAGGTCTGCCGAGAGTAGCTCGCCTCCCTCGACGACCACCCGGCCGTCGACCATCGTGAGGTCGACATCGCTGCCGCGAACGGCGTGCACCAGGTTGTGGTGCAGGTTCGCATAGATGCCGTCACCGATCAGCGGAGTCATGCGCGGGGTATCGGTGCGCACCGCGATGAGGTCTGCCTTCTTGCCCGGTTCGAGCGATCCGATCTCGTGCGAGAGGCCGAGGGCGCGGGCACCACCGGTGGTGGCCATCTGCAGCACGGCCCAGCTGTCCATCGCCGCAGCATCCATCTTTCGCAGCTTGCCGAGCAGCGACGCCACCTTCATCTCCTCGAACATGTCGAGGTTGTTGTTCTCCTTCTCGCCGTCGGTACCGATGCCCACGGCGACACCGGCCGCCAGGTACTCCGCCACCGGCGCCATGCCGCTCGCCAGCTTCATGTTGCTCACCGGGTTGTGCGACACACCGACACCGCGGCGCGCGATCAGCTCGATCTCACTGTCGTCGAGCCACACCGCGTGCGCCAGCATGGTCTTCGGCACATCGAAGAAGCCGAGCTTCTCGAGGGCGAACATGGGCCTCGACCCATACCGACTGTCGAACTCAGCGAGTTCGATCTCCGACTCACTGCAGTGCGTGTAGAACCCGGTGTTGTATTTCTTCGCCAGAGCGATGGCCCGCTGCTGCCCGGCCTCGTCGGCGTAGAACAGGTGCTCGAGCCCGACCCACGGGTAGATGCGGCCGCCGGCGCCTCCCGACCACTCGTCGAGCATCGCCTCGTTGTCGTCGAGCGTGTCGAAGTAGTCGTGTTGCGGATGCTCGCCCACATAGTTCACCGTCACCAACCGGTTTCCGAGCACCTCGGCCGCCCGCGCGCTGCCCTGCATGTAGCGCCACATGTCGACCACGGTGGTGGTGCCAGAGAGCAGCCCTTCGGCGTAGCAGAGCCACGATGCAGCCTCGGCTTCGGCCGGTTGCAGCACGCGGTGCATCGGGTCGATGTGCAGGCGCAGCCACTCCCACACGGGCAGGTGCTCTGCGGTACCCCGCAGAACCCCGGAGTGGTGGTGCGAGTTCACCAGGCCGGGCATGATGAGCCGGTCATCCAGCCTCGTCACCTCGGCGCCGGGGTACTGGGCCATCAGATCGGATGCCGGGCCCACCGCCTCGATGACCGAACCACGTACGAGCACCGCGCCCTCGGCGATGATCTCGTTTGAGGCGTTCATCGTCACCACGAAGTCGGCGACCAGCAGGCGGTCGCCGGGCTGGCTGATCACTCGGCGCTCGTCACGCTGAACTTCGTACCGGGGTGGTCGGCCGACAGGTGCGCGCCCGGCCGACCCAGAACCTGTTCGCGCAGCGTTCCCGTAGCGGCCGCTGCCGGCATGCGACCGCGCCGACGGAGTTCGGGCACGACGAGCCGCGCGAAGTCTTCGAGGTCGGCGGGCGCGAAGATGGGTTCGAGCAGAAACCCGTCGAGCCCGGTCTCGTCGACGAGGCGCTCGAGTTCGTCGGCCACCTCGATGGGGTCGCCCACGAGCTGCAGGCCACGCGTGCCGCGCCCGCGCAGCTGGTCGAGAATCTCACGCACGGTGAGAGCGGGTTCGCCGTTCTTGCCCATGAAGCGGTCGATGTTGCTCTGGCCCATCTGCCCGATGGGCCCGCCGTCGTCGTGCAGCTGGGTGAGGTCACGGTCGGGGTCGAGCGCGAGCAGGTCGATTCCGGTGTTGCCGGCATAGAGCACGGCCACGACCTCATCGGTCTGCAGATCGTCGAACTCTTTGCGCTGGGCGGCGGCGAGTTCGCTGGTCTCGGCAACCGTCACGGTGAGGCCCACCATGATCTTCACCGACTCGGGGTCGCGCCCAAGGGCGGCCGCCTGGGCACGAATGTCGGCGACGTTCGCCTTCGTGGCCGCGACCGTCGTGCCCTGCACGAACACGCACTCGGCGTTGCGGGCAGCGTACGCCCGGCCCCTGGCCGAGGTGCCGGCCTGAAACAGAACGGGGGTGCGCTGGGGCGACGGGTCGACCGTGAAGTACCCCGTCGAACGAAAGTGCTGGCCCTCGAACGTGATGCGGTGCAGCTTCGAGCGATCGACCAGCACCTGGCTCTCTTTGTCGCCGATGAAGGCGTCGTCTTCCCACGAGCCCTCCCAGAGCGTCATGGCAAGGTCGACGTACTCGTCAGCCTGGTCGTAACGGTCGTCGTGCGCCTTCATCGTGCTGTGGCCGAAGAGCTCGGCCACCGTGTTCGCCGAGGCACCCGTGACAATGTTCCAGCCAATGCGGCCGCCGGTGAGGTGGTCGAGGGTGGCGAAGCGCCGGGCGGTCTGCACCGGATGATCGAGGCCGGTCGACGACGTCACCACGAAGCCGAGGCGTTCGGTCGCCTGCGCCAGCACGGGAATCAGTAGCGCCGGGTCGATGCCGGGAAAGTTGATGCCGCCGCGGGCGGCAAGCTCCGGCAGGTCACCGTCGATCGACGGAAAACCGAAGCCGTCGGCGAAGAACAGAAAGTCGAAACCCGCCTGATCGAGCAGCTGGGCCATGTGGATCCAGAAATCGAGTTCGTGGTACCGCAGCGAATCACTTCGCGGGTGCGGCCAGCTGAGGGTGCCGCCGACCTGAGGGCCAGCGACTTCGAAAACACCTAAGTGGATCTGTTTCATGCTCCCAGTGAACCAAATGGTTCACGGAGCCGCAGGCGACGAAACGAAACTTTTACATGCACGGGCGCGCCGAAACAGATTCTTAATATGCCGCCGGCCTCAGGCGCCCGACCAGGGCCGCGGTCGACTCCCGTGCCGCCCGGTCGACAAGCGCGGCGTCGCCCACGCTGAGCAAGGTGGCCTGCAGCCCCCGCCAGAGCGCAACGATCTCGTGCGCGAAGACGAGCGAGCGCTCGGGGTCGACCCCTTCGTGCTCGAACGCCTTCGCCACGTGGGTGACCCACTCGGTACCGATGTCGCCCAGAAGCTCGGTGAACTGCTGGCGACGAAAGCCGGCCTGGCCGAAGATCTCGAAGAACAGTCGATGAAACGGCAGATTCGCAGGGTCAGAAATCGTGCACCACGCATCGGTCAGACGCTGCTCGAGGGCAATACTGGTGTCGTCGATGGCCGGAATGATGGCACGCATCGTGGGAAAGCGCCGTTCAGCGCCCTCGAGCGCTGCGACGATCACATTCTCGCGAGTGCCGAAGTAGTACAGCAGCATGCGGTTGTTCGAGCCCGCAGCCGCGGCGAGCTCGCGCAAGGTGAGTTGGCTGATCCCATTCTCGAGAACGTGGTCGACCACCCTCACGAGCAGGGCCTCCCGACGGGCCGCATGGCTCGGCTGCGATGGGTCAGTCATACCCATGACGTTACTGATTCGTGCGCCCGGCGACCGAAGGCAACGCCGCCGAAATGCGGCGGTAACATTCGCGAAGTAGCGTTTCGCTTCAGTAGTGAAGTCGACTTCTCACAGCGTTTGGGGTCGACACACTGACATTGCACGCCACCGCAGACTTGGGAGTTCACATGAATGCCTTCACCACCCCGCCCATCCTGAACAAACCGTTCGACAGACGCGGCTTTCTGCGCATCGGCGGCCTGAGTGCGCTGGCCATCGGCGGCACGGCCGTTCTGGCTGCCTGCAGCACCGGTTCTTCGACCTCAGGTTCGACCACCGCTGCCAGCGCCGGCGCCACCGCCGCAGCCGGAAGTCTCGGCACCATCGCTCTGCAGCTCTCGTGGATCAAGAACATCGAGTTCGGCGGCGAGTACTATGCCACCGAGAAGGGCTACTACACCGGTGCAGGATTCGCCGGCGTGACCCTGCTCGCGGGCGGCGGCCAGACCGGCGCAGAAGAGACCCTGCTCTCTGGCCAGTCGCTCGTCGGCCTCTCTGGCCCCTCGATCACCGGCCCCTCGGTTCTGCAGGGCGCACCGCTGAAGATCATCGGCTCGACGTACCAGAAGAACCCGTTCTGCCTGATGTCTCTGGCCGAGAAGACCCCCATCCGCACCATCGCCGACCTCAAGGGCAAGAAGATCGGCGTTCAGTCGGGCGGCAACCAGATCACGTTCGAGGGCTTCTTGAAGGCCAACGGCATGACCACGGCCGACGTGACGCTCGTCACCACGCAGTACGACATCGCTCCGCTCGAGACCGGCGCCTACGACGCCCACATGTCGTACATCACGAATGAGCCCATTCTGGCGAAGAAAGACGGCTTCACGCCCGTCATTCTGGGCTTCGCCGACAACGGCCTGCCGTTCGTCGCCGAGACGTTCACTGTGACGCAAGATTCCATCGACACAAAGCGCGACCTTCTCAAGGCATTCCTCGTCGCCGAGATCAAGGGCTGGAGCGACGCAGTGAAAGACCCCGCCGGTAACGCTGCGTACGCTGTGAACACGTACGGAAAAGACCAGAAGCTCGACCTCGACGAGCAGACTCAAGAGGCCACCGCCCAGAACGGACTGATTCTGACGGCCGATGTCAACAAGAACGGTCTGTTCACCATGACCGACGAGCTGATCGCTGAGAACATCACGTCGCTCGCCGCCATGGGCACGGTCATCACCGCAGACCAGCTCTTCGACATGAGCCTGATCAAAGAGGTCTACGCCGAGCACCCCGAGCTCATCCAGTCCTTCACCATCCCCACCGCGTCTTAGTCGCCGCGCCTTCTGTCGGTCTTCGATAAGAGAAACTAGAACACCATGGTCACTTCCCCTTCGAGCCTGCTCACGGCTGCCACCAGCGACCCGGCCGGAAGGCCGGATCTCGCCACGGGCATCAACATCCAAGGCCTGACCAAGACGTTCCAGCTGGGCCGCAAATCGGTTCAGGCCCTGTCGGAGATCAACCTGGGCACGAAGAAAGACTCGTTCCTCACGCTTCTCGGCCCGTCAGGGTGCGGAAAATCAACGATTCTCCGCATCCTGGCCGGGCTCGAGAAGCCGAGTTCGGGCGTTGTCGTGGTGAACGGTAAGTCGGCAGCCGAGATTCAGCGCGGCCACGAGACCGGCATCGCGTTTCAAGACTCAGCTCTTCTGCCGTGGCGCTCGGTCGCCAAGAACATTCGCCTGCCGCTCGAAGTGGCCGGCATCACCCCCGCACCCGGTCTCATCGACGACCTGATCAAGCTCGTCGGGCTGACCGGCTTCGAGAACGCCAAGCCCGCCCAGCTCTCCGGCGGCATGCGCCAGCGTGTCTCGATCGCCCGCTGCCTCGCAGTGCAACCCACCATCATGCTGCTCGACGAACCGTTCGGAGCCCTCGACGATATGACGCGCCAGCGCATGAACGTCGAGCTGCTGCGCATCTGGGGCGAGAAGCCTGCCACGACACTCATGGTCACCCACGGCATCAGCGAGGCTGTCTTTCTCTCTGACGTGGTCGCCGTGATGAGTTCGCGGCCCGGCCGTATCGCCCAGGTCGTCGAGATCGACCTGCCGCGCCCGCGCCTGCCCGAGCTCACCCGCACCCCCGAATTCCACGCCTACGTCGACCAGATCTCAGAGATTCTGTTCGGTGCCCACGGAACGGTCGTCGATGACTGACGTACAGCACGACATCGAGATCGAACTCGGTGAGAGCATCGCGATCGACGCAGAAACCGCGCGCGGCCCCGCACGGCGGTCGTTCCTCGGATCGATGCAGTCGGTTCGGTCGATGCCGCCGTGGGTGGGCGCCGTCGTCGGCGTGATCGTCATCCTGTTGGCCTGGCAGTTCATCTCGGTGACCTTCTTCTCGCTCACCCAGTCGGTTCCGCAGCCGTTCAACGTGTTCGTGCAACTCTTCACCGACCTGACCGACGGCGTGTACTGGAACGCCATCGCCCAGACCGGCATGTCGGCGCTCTGGGGCTTTCTCTGGGGCAACCTGATCGCCTTCTTCCTGGCGTTCATCGTGCTGCTGATTCCGTGGCTCGAGGGCCTCTCGACGCAGCTGGCTGTCGTCTGCTCGTGCATCCCGCTCACCGCCATCGCGCCGATCGTCACGCTGCTCTCCCCCGCGGGCGGGCGCTCGACCTCGATCTTCCTCGCGGCACTCAGCGTGATCTTCACCGCCGTGATCGGCACGATCCTGGGGCTGAACGCGGCAAGCGAGACACAGCTCGATGTCATCAAGGCATACGGCGGCTCTCGCCTCACCCAGCTCTTCAAGGTGCGCCTCATCGCTGCCGTGCCGAGCATTCTGGCGGCTCTCAAGCTGGCCGCACCGGCCGCGTTTCTCGGTGCCGTGCTCGGGGAGTACTTTCTCGTCGGAGTCGATTCGGGTATCGGTATCCTCCTGCTGGCCGCCCAGGCCACGGCCGCCTCGGTCAAACTCTGGGCAATCGCACTGATCTGCGGCGGCGTCGCTGGTCTGGCCTACTTCGTCATCGGCCGCATCGGCCGCCTGGCGACACCATGGTCGGCCGGAGACGCACGCGCAGGGGAAGGCTTCTGATGGCCACCGCAGCACCCACCCACGCCCCCACGCTCTCGCGCGCCGTGATCAGCCCCCAGACGGCCTCGACGCTGCGCTATGTGGGGCGGCGGCTCGGTACCACCGTGCTGACGATTGTGATCAGCGCGGTGATCCTCGGCCTGCTCTGGAACCTCGCTATCGTTCTTCTGCACGCCAACCCGTTCATCGCCAAGACCCCGGCGGATGTCTTCAACTACCTCTTCGTCGACTCGGCCAAGAGCAAGACCACGGCGGCCGAGAATCGTGATGTGCTCGCCGGCCTGCTCGGCGTGACACTCGGCCACGCCGCCATCGGCTTTGTGTTCGGGGTGGGCGCGTCAGTCGTCATCTCGGTGCTGTTCACGCTGATTCGGCCGATCGAGTTCATGTTCATGCCGCTTGCGATGCTGCTCCGCACGGTTCCGCTGCTCGCGATGGCGCCCGTCATCTTTCTGGTCTTCGGCAACGGCCTCGTCACGGCAGCGTTCATCGGCGGTGTCGTGGTGTTCTTCCCGCTGCTCGTGAACCTGACGCTGGGCTTTCGATCGGTGAGCTCGCAGTCGGTCGACCTCATCAAGGTCTATGGCGGCAGCCGCTGGACCATCATGCGCAAGGTCGCCATTCCCACCGCCCTGCCCTACTTCTTCGCCTCGATGCGCATCGCCGTTCCCGGCGCCATCACCGGGGCCATGCTCTACGAGTGGCTGTTCACCTACGAAGGCCTCGGCGCTGCCATCACCACCGCGAAGTCGCAGTCGCAGTACGGGCAGATCTGGGCCATCGTGGTGCTCATCACACTCGTCTCGATTCTGCTGTACACGGTAGCCACATTCGTCGAGACGGCCGTGCTGGCCAAGTGGGGCCCCAACGCGGGCAAGTCGACCGGCAAGTAGAGACCGCCGCATGGCATCCGTTCGACCACCGAAAGAGCACCATGACCACCATCATTGACAAGTCTCAGGCGGGCGTGAACGCGCGCCAGTACCACATCGGTATCGCTCCCGGCGAGGTGGGCACCATTGCCCTGCTCCCCGGCGATCCGTTTCGGGTGCCGCTGATCGCCGAGTTTCTGACCGACGTCACCGAGGTCGCCCACAACCGTGAGCACCGAACGATGACCGGCTGGTACAAGGGCAAGTTCATCACTGCTACCTCGACGGGCATGGGATGCCCGTCGACGGCCATTGCGGTCGAAGAACTCGCCCGGGTGGGCGTCACCTCCTTCATTCGCGTGGGCAGTTCGGCCGCCCTGCAGCCCGGCATCAACCCGGGCGACCTGCTGGTGAGCGAGGGCACACTCCGCAACGACGGAACAACCGCGGCCTACGCGCACCCCGGTTTTCCGGCCGTGCCCGACCTCGAACTGACCATCGCGCTCAAGAACGCCGCCGATGCCCTGGCTGGCGCGGGCTCGAACGGGTCGGCCGCCGACTTCGCCGTGCTCTCGGGCATCAATTGCTCAGACGACGCCTTCTACGCCGAGACGCCCGAATGGATCAGCCAGCTCAACTCGCTCGGCATTCTGAACGTCGAGATGGAGAGCTCGGCCCTGTTCGTGGTGGCGCGACTTCGAAAGCTGCGAGCCGGCATGATCTGCGCGTGCTCGTCGAACCTCGTCGACGGAACCAGCCTGTACGACCACGACGCCGGCAAGCTGATGACCGGTTGGCAGAAGAGCATCGAGGCCGCCCTCGACGCCGCGGTGGCGCTCGACCTCTGAGTCGGTTCGTTTCTCCACTCGCACCGCACCGCCCCTCCCCGCCTTCCCTCGCCCCGCCTTCCCCT
>NZ_QYRT01000022.1 GCF_004923255.1 Subtercola vilae
GGCATGGGAGGAAGGGCGAGCAGTCGGCATATGGAGGCAGCTCATCCGTTCTGATGAGGGTTCAGCTGCACAGGATCGTTACGACGCCAAAAACCCCAACCCTTACACCCACCCAACCCCAGAGGAGAAGGCAGAGTGAGCAAGCGACTACAGGAGCGCGATGAACGAGTACGGGCGCTGCGATCATCCAGAAAACGCACGGGAATTGTCGTGGATCGGTCGGAGAGGGAGTCACGATCCGCATGGGAGGACGGGAAACTCATACCTGACCGAATTACCACCTACCTCGACATGGCAGGGCTGGACGGGCCGGGCGTAGACGAGGCATGTGGGGTCAAAGAGCCCGCAGTTGACCTGTGGGAGGCGGGAGAGCTTTACCCGACTTGGGAGCAGCTTCTAGCCCTCGCGAACATCTGCTCCATCGGGGTCAAGGCGTTCTTCTGGGATGATGCACCGCACGAGATCCCCGGTTACTGGCGTCAACATTTCAACATCAAGTCAGATGCCGACTGGGAGGCCTTCAATCAACCAGCCATCATGCGATTCACGCCTGCCGCACTCGCAGATCATCGTTCACGGGTCGAATCCACCCCCGCAACCCCAGAGGAGACACCGTGAGGTGCTCGGAATGCGGCGCGATCATGTACTTCAACTCGATGTTGATGACTTGCATCTGCTACCGCTGTCGACCGCCGATTCGCACGATCACGACAACCACAAGCACGCCCCCTACTGAAAAGGCCGAACAATGAGCGACAAACCAGAAAACCCCAGCGATCTAGTCACCTGTGATCGATGTTTCCTGGTCATACACAACCTTCACCTCGAAGAGCATGGCGAATGGCATGCGCGGCTGAATGCGAAGATCAGCAACTCATCGATGGGCGCGTTGCAATTCTTTGTGCAACTCGAAGATGTTTGACCGTCGTATCAAACTCGTGTCCATCGTCGGTGGTGGTGCCGAGTTCCGAATCAAGCAAGCCCATATCGCAGACCTCACACCGGCAGATATTCGTAAAGCCGCCGACGACTGGCGCGTACAGATCGGTGAACCTTTCCTCGCCGGCGGGAGCTGGCATGTACCCATTCAAGGAGCGACTGATGACTGAATCGGGGGAGCAAAACCCCATATTTGACGGTTTCTCTGTTAAAATTATTGCAAGCAATCCGAACGGAGTAACACCGTGACCGAAGCATCCGAGCAGATCCCGTGCGCCAGAGGTTGCGCATGGGATTCGCTGATTGAGACCGAAGCGCCCCGCCCGAAACCTGCCCTCCACGGTATCCTTTGTGACTCCTGTTTTTACCGCATCAAAGCGGCCCTGAACCTCGTACCCGACCTCATGGCGAACATGCGGGCACAGATCGACGGTTTCGGTGCTGTGCCGCTCACTGAAAGGGTTTCTGGTGGTGGTGATGGGCCTCCCGCGCCGCTGCGTATCGGCCCGCTCGACGCCTCCGATTCGCTGTACGCCAAACTCGTTTCGTGGACAGAAGTTTTCGGCGGCGAACTGCACACACCTCAGCCTCGTGTTGCGGTGTGGATCAACTTCACAGAAGTTCAGGGCTCAAAACCGGTCACCGTGAAAGTTGCTCACGAGATCGCGTCAGAGCTGGCCGAATGGTTCCATGCCAGGCTTGAAGAGATCGCCGCATCACCGGCCGCTGTCGCCTTCCATGACGATTTGTGTTACGGCTGGGAGGACGCCAGGGGGGTTTTCAGTCTTGCTGCGGCGTACGGTATCGAACCACGACCGGCGCGGCCCGCAGAGAAACGCGAATGCCCTGTGTGTGGTGCGCACGAAGTGTTCGTTGCTTGGCCCGACAAGCTAAACGCTGACCTGACGATTCTGTGTGGGCAGTGTCAATGGGTGATTGACCCTGAAGAAATCGGTTCGATGGCCAAGCTTCTGATGGTGTCGTAGTGGCGCAGCAAAAGACCCAAAACGTCATTGATGGCACGAGGTTTTGGAGCATTGATAGGGCTGCGCTTCATACGGGATTTGCTCGCGCTACCATCGAGCGTTACGTCAGGGAGGGTCTGCCCGTGTATGTCGGCGGGTTTGTTGAGCGTGATGCTTTTCTGAAGGTGTATCGCGATAAGCAGCAGTCGCAACGCTTGACACGCCTAAAACGCGGTTCTTGAGGTATGTGCCTCGGAATGCTAGGCTTTGCCTTGTAGGCATTTTCGTTCCCCGAAAGTGGAACTCAACTAAAACGCTCACCCTAACCGGTGGGCGTTTTTTTGTGCCCAAAACGACTTCCCGCGAAGCAGTCCACACTCTCCTAATGAAACCGGGCTCGACTTTCGCGGGTCAAAAGCCCAGATGCTGGTTCGAAGGTAATTGGAAGGTCGCGTCGTAAGTAGGGACCACGGGAGTTCACGGTGCAAGCCGGGGATGCACGGACGACCAACCCAGCCGAAGTCCATCGTCAACGGACACATTGGGAGTAAGCGTTACGGAAGCGCAGTCGGCTCCAACCCGACAGGCGCAGGTTCGACCCCTGCACTCTCAGCGAAGTTAGGCGCTCATGAAGCAACTGATTTTCGCGTTCGCTTCAGGTAAATACATCGGCTCAGTCGTCGATGAGGACACCGCGATCAGCGCATGCATTGACCTGTACAAGCGGACAGGTCAGAAGCAGAGCTACTACTACAAAGCGGCATAGGGAACACGAAAGCCTAGGAGTTGCGCGTGTCAATCAAGGATGATCTGGTGAGAGGTGCGAGCCCGCAGGAATCTTGGTGGGATGGGTTGCGCGAAGATGATCGTGCGGCGTTTGTGAAGGCGTGTGCTGACCCGTCGTGGACGAATGTGGCCCTTGTGCGGGTTTGCGCGGCGAACGGTCACAAGTTCCCTCGCGATGCTTTTGTGGCGTTCAGGCGCAGCCTTGTTGTCTGACGACCTGTCGTCGCCGCCGTCGAGGGAGACGAGCGAAGAGTCAAGCGATGGCACCAAAACTGTAACCGCGATCCGCAACCGGCCCGTGACGCTCGGGGATGCTCGCGCGTGGATTTCTGCGTCTGGGGATAACCCTGACGACTACACAATTTCGGTGCGTTCGATTGCTTACGGGCTTGACATGTTTTCTAACCGCATGTCGGCAACGCCGCGTTTCGCTAAAAACAAACGTGTCACCGTTGATGTGGATGCCGTTTCGATTCTTTCGAAGCTGCGAAAGCATTCAGGAAAACGCCCAGTTACACTCGCGGGCGGTTCCGAATCAACCTTTGTTCTCTCGATCAATGACATTCAGTTGGGCCAGTCGTACAACGGTGGGTCTGCGGCGACGATAGCCGCGTTCTACGGTTTCATTGCGAAAGCGGTTCTTCGTATTGAGGAGTTGCGTCGTGTTGGGCGCAAGCTCGACAGGCTCGTCGTGGTTTGTGGCGGCGACCTCGTTGAGGGTTGTGTTATTTACGGCAACCAGTCTTTCTCGCTCGACTTGAACCGTAAGCAGCAGGTCGAGGGTGTCGTTGCTATCCTTCTGCACGCGATAGACACCCTGGCCCCGCTGTTTGAGGCGGTCACTGTGCTTGCGTGCAAGGGGAATCATGGTGAGCATCGTATCGCCGGTAAACCTGTTGACCTGAGCGACAACGACGACACGCATTGTGTTGAGATGGCGAAGCTGGCGCTCATTCGTGACCCGAAAATGCAGCATATCGGCTGGATTATTGCTGAGGAAGAATCTGCGGTCTGGGCTGACGTTTACGGGTGGACGCTCGTCACGACGCACGGTGACATTTACTCCAAGGGTGTTTCTGGGCCGACAACTGAGCGTAAAGCGCATGCTTGGGCGAAGAATATGGCTGCGGCTGTTCGCCGGTTTGGGCGGATCGGTCAGGCGGATGTTCTTATCACGCACCATTTTCATCATGACGAGATGGCCGACTGGGGTGACACGCTCTGGCGGCAAACTTCTTCGCAGGATCGTGGTTCGCCGGGGTTCTCGCAGGCTACCGGGTCGTATTCGATACCGGGGATGCTTACTGGTGTGATGACGCCTGAGTGCCGGTGGCAGGACGAGGCTGTGCTTCGATGAAGCTCTATATTGCAGGCAAAATGACGGGCCTGCCGGAATTCAACTTCCCCGCCTTTTTTGCAGCCGAAGAAGCCTTGAAAAGTAGGGGCATTGAGTCCGTGAACCCTGCGCGCCATGACCAGGACAACGGTCTGGATGTTACGGGAATGGATGGCACGGAGTCGCCCGAGGGATTCGATCTCAAGGCTGCTCTGCTGTGGGATCTCGCCCAAGTTGCCGACGCTGATGGGGTCTACCTGCTCGACGGGTGGGAGACAAGCAAAGGCGCAGCTGCTGAGCTTGCCCTTGCTCGGGCCCTCGGGAAAGAGATCATCTTCCAGACAGACCCTGCATCCGAAGAGGTGCGTACGACTTCTCCTACGGGTGGGCAAAAGGGATCTAAGGCCCAGCGTTACGACTTGATACCAACCGAGCCGCTGCGCCTGCTCGCGACCCTCTATGGCCGCGGTGCGGAGAAGTACGACGACGACAACTGGCGTAAAGGTTACGACTGGAAGTTCTCTTACGCAGCCTTACAGCGTCACCTGAACCAGTTCTGGGCTGGCGAAGATCTAGACGAAGAAATGCAGTTGCCTCACGTGATCAGTGCGGCTTGGCACTGCTTTACTTTGGCCCAATTCATGATCGATCATCCGCAATTCGACACTCGGGCGAAGTAGACCGAGACAATCATGCTCGCCCTAATCGCCTCTTATGACGGTTCCGTTCGTCTTCGTACTTTTGTTGACGGTCACATACTTTTGTACGTCTTCCTTGGTGGGAGTGGTTATGGAACTCGTTTCTGGTGAGTGGGCCGTCCAGCCTGCGACCATGACATCTGATGTTGCTCAGATAATCTCTGCCGCCGACGAGATCGAACGCAAGACGGGTGTGCCACGTCTGCCGGCGCGTGACGGGTTTTCCACTTTCGAGTGCGAGGGCTGCACGTGCGTTCGGCGTGTGGACTGATGCGCTGGCTGTGCCGTGTTGGCGTTCACACGAGGGTTGTTCCGCATGTCGGTTACGTCAGTTATGAGCTTTGCGAGAAGTGCGGCGCGAGGATCTGGCGATGACGCTCACCGTCGCGCAACACGATGTTGACACGATCCTCGGTTTGGACTTCGCGCCGACAATTCCTTGTGAGGGATCACTGCATCCTCGGGGCATCAAGGGGCATAGCGCGAACGAGCCTGCCGCGTTCTCTTTGTGATGCGATTGCGGCGCTCATGTGCTGCTCTGTGCGGGCCGTATGGCTCACCTTTCCGCAGCCGTCGACACGTGGTGCAGTATCTGCAAACGGCGGCGACTGATCAGCGATTATCTCATCGTTCCGCTATAAGCTTCCCGCTTCTTTCGACCATATATAAGCCCTGCGCTTCCTGCAAATGGGTCAGTAGATGTCCTGCGAATGGGTCAGTACACAGACCGTAAGCGGGGTTAGCGGTCTACATACGCCCACCTATTTTTCTGAGGAGATCCCTACCGTGGTCACGAAACGAACCCTTGTTGGGCAGATCGGGCTCATCCCCGGTGCCAATGGGTGGGTCGACTGGACTATCGAGAAGGTCACGAAGTCACCCGTTCATCACGTGGTTGTGTGCGTGTCGGCCACGGAGTGTATTGGTGCTGAGCCTGGCGGTGCACGGATTCGCCCGATGAGCGATTTCCCTGAGGCGATCTGGTCGCATTTTCCGTTCACTCCGACGCAACGTAAGGGTGTTGCGGGGTGGGCGTACGCGCATGAGGGCACACCGTATTCGCTGCTTGACGACTTCGTGATCGGCCTGTCACTGCTGTCTGGTATTCGTACGCCGCAGTGGGCTGAACGTCGTCTTTCACGCACTGACCGGATGATCTGCTCGCAGCTCGCTGATGCCGCCCTGACGCTCGGTGGTGGCATTCGCGTGTTCGGTGATGATCGTGAGTTCGGGGCTGTGTATCCGGGGTCGTTCGTTCCGTATTTCAAAGAGCATGGTTGGTGGCCCGAGAATGATTGACCTGTCTGTTGATCAGATTCTCTCCGAACGGATGATCGCAGCGAGCAGGGATTGGCGCGCGAACAGGCCTTCGCCTGCGGCGGGTTCCATGGTCTCGTTGGAGATTGTTTCGGTGTTCGATGCGATAGCTGATTGTTTCGAGCGTGTCGGTAGTTTAGGAGCCAGTAATGTCTGATCAGCCTGCGCAGTCTGTCCCTGTTGAACCGGAGTTGACCTCTGAGCCGCCCGTACTGTCCCCGTTGGAACAGCTTGAGGCTGAGCACGGTTTCACGTTCGGCGGAGATGGCGAGTCGGCTGGCGCTAATGCCGTGTCGACTCTGGTGTGCACGCAACCGAAGTGCCCGAACCGAAACCAGCACGTGGCAATCCACGCCGACACTCCGCTGCCAGTTCATTGCGGTTCGTGCAACACGATTCTGCTGTGTGAGCACAACATGGTTGCGGCTGTTGACCGTGAGGGCACTGTTGGTTCACCGGTTGAGGTTCATTCGCAGAAGTGCACGATGTGCAGTTTTACTGCTGACGTTTTCCGTGTCGAACTCCCCGCCATCGACGTGTCTCAGCTGCCTTTGAAGGTTGTTGACGCTCTTGGTTGATCTGTCGAAGGAGCCGTCTGTGGCCGTGTACTCGTCTGACGAGTTGGCCGTGTTGTCGCCGTTCGAGGCACTGAGGGCGCTACTTGAGCGTGAAGGTATCGAGCGAGAATAAAGTTTGAGCACTGGGCTGGCGAAATAGAAACGCGGCGACAAGATAATACGCTGCCCCCGTACGGCGCAACATGGCTCTGACATGCTCTACGCGCAGGGGCGTTCCCGGAATCGAACCCGGGGCCCAGTGCACCTTTGGCCTCCAGCTCAGTTGGTAGAGCGCGTGGACTTTAACCCTTCACCATCGATCTTGGCTTGGATCTGCTCTGCCGTGTACGGCGAGTACCAGTAGTGGGTTGAGGTGATGTGAGCCAACCGTTGCGCGAACGACTCCGTTTCAGTCGTCAATACGTCCGCTAACAGACCCACGTATTCATCAAGCCAGAGATTAACCACGTCATTCTTGTTCGTGAAATGCTCCAGCGCGCGCAGATCGTTTATGGCGTGGCGGATTGCCGCCCGAATCGCGGGCTTCTGAGTGTTCTCGATCTCGAATTCAAGGAGCGCGATTGCTTGATCACATGCTTCGCGCACATGGATGGACTCAATCGAATTAGGCCGGTCAATCATCAGATTTCCTTCCGCGGTCGGTCGCCCTGGACGCCTTGATTTGATAGATCCTGGAGCGAGCCATTCCTGTGTGTCGCGCAATCTCCGTGGGCCCGATGCCCTCTTCGATGGCTGCCACGATGGATGCGTCACGGCCCCGAATGTTTGCTTCGATAGCGTTTTCTGCATCCTTGACATATGCGATCCACGACGTGATGTCCTCTAAGCGAGCAGCCTTCTTCATGCGTCTAGTCTAGTGGACAAAGATGTCTATAGTCCAGTACAATTGACACATGCGAGTTCCCCCCTCGGGTAGAATTAGGTCATGGAAACTAAGCCGCCCGCCGCCATATTTGATGTCGACGGCACGCTGGCCGATGTCTCCGGGGTGCGCCACTATGTGACCGGCGACCCGCGTAAAAAAGACTTCGAGAAGTTCCACGCGGCCGCATCGTTCGCGCCCGCAAACACTGCTGTTGTTGCCCTCGCCTCGCAGACGATTAGCGAAGGTTCGACGGTCTTCGTGGTCACGAGTCGCAAAGAACGTTGGCGGTTCCGCACGGCCATGTGGTTGCGCAAATGGGATGTGCCACACCACTACCTGATGATGCGCAAAGACGACGACGACCGCAAAGACGTGGAAGTCAAACGCGACATCCTCGCAAGAATCCAAACCCACTTCGACGTGATACTGGCGGTCGATGACAACCCTAATGTGATCGCATTGTGGGAAGAAAAAGGTATCCCAACGGTCGTGATCCCCGGGTGGGATGCGTCGTTGAAGAGCGTAAAGCACGCGAACGGACGCAGCGATGACTAAGACCCTTGAACAGAAACTCGTCACCGCTAAGCAACAGCAGGAAGTCACCTTCCAAGAGATGATGAACCCGCGCCCATGCCCACTACTTGTGACGACTGAGCAGTCCGGTGCTATCTCTCTGGGATTCTCCGAAGATGTCCGCGCTCAAGGATTGGCAGACTACAAGCGACTCATGGGCGACCTTGATTACTGGGATCGCAAAGTAGCCGCGTATGAACAAGCGTTGAAGGAAACGAACGGCGCTCAGTGGAGGCCCGCATGCCTGAATGTCTGAGTGATGTCGACGGCACAACGGATGCACAGGAAGCGCCTACCGGGAATCCTTGGGCGGGCCTGATCTCGCTCGTCCCTGTCAGTTGGGGTGACCGATACGAAACGGTGACCGCTCCGCGCTCTGCTGAGTGGATTGCGGCCCGTAACGCGTTCAAGCTGAAGTGGGATCTGGTGCTCGAAGAAGGTCTCGAAAACGATTATCTGTACGACGACTATAACGGCACATACGTGAACGATTCCGACGTGGTTGTCGTATCGTCAACGCGAATCGAAGCGCAGAACACCTCCAAAGCGAAGCATGAGTAGAGCGGGAACCGATGAGAACCCGCCACGCCAAGCAAATCCGCGACGGAATCATCGCAGCACGTAAGGACATCTGGGCCACAGGCATTCACCGGAACATTGATGTGCCGTTGACTGCGAAGGCTTACACAAGAACGCGGGCAGCAACTCGGCGGGACGCGCTTGAGGCACTGGTGGCCTTACACAACGCCGGACTCGTGCCCCGCGATCAGGTGCGCTCCATGATGGGCGGCATTCGCGGAGGGCACCGGTAATGACATGCCCACGCTGCACCAAACATCACCTCACCGTTGAGGTTCCCGAGCAGCAAGACCCGTGCGACGACCAGTGCGTGTGCTGCGGCCTGAACATCCACGAACGCACCTACGCTTGACCGTCGACGGTAGTGCAAAATGGTTCCCTCTCCCGAGCGAAGTCATAAAACGGGAGGCACCACGTTATGACTAACTCCATCACCACGTAGAGGAAAACCACCATGCCGAAGTACAAAATCCTGCACGCAAACCTCACCGCCGTGCCCGTGATTGGTGCCGTCATGAGAGCAGACGCCCGCGAACCTCTGTCGGAAGAAGTCGAAGCCGACTACTTCTCGCTCGAAGACGGATGGGTTTACTTCAAAACTACCGACCGCACGATATGCCTCGCGCTCCCCGAATACCACGTCGCATCCATACGCAGGGTAGAAACGCCAGCGGCGTGACAGACGAAGATCAATGCCCAGACTCATTTGACTATGGCGGACAGTATCACTGCTCATGTTTCTACGACGGTGACACCTACTGCTGCTACTGCGGCGAACCAGCCGACGACTCCGGCGAACAAGCTGCTTAGACGTCATTCGGGGGCAAGTGATTGCTGTTTGCATGAGTTACCACAAAGCGGGAAAAGTACGGTGGGAGACATGAAACCTCAAACCTCAAACGTCCTACAACGCCATAAGCGACCTGCATGAACGCCGACGCATAATCACGGCAGCCTACGCTGAAGAAGCCGCAGAGCTGCGAGAGGCACAAGCAGACCCCAAAGCCGAGGACATCGAATACCTTGCCCAGTCAGTCGCGCGCCTCGAAGCCCTCATCAACGAGTACACGTCAGCGATCGACCTACTGAGCAAAGCGGGAGAGGCGAAACCATGGACCCCGAGTACCTGATGCGGCTCTTCGCGGCGCAGACCACCGAGCGCCTGGACAAACTTGAACGTCAGGTAGAGCAACTCTTGGTCGCCCTCGATAAGGCACGGGTCGAGCAGAGCGCCTACGAGTTACGTCGCGAAGAACTCATCACTGAGTACATAGTGGCCCTGACTCCACGAAGCAAGGCGGGTAAGGCGAAGCCCCAGTGACAGAGACCAAGAGTAAACCGATGACCATACCCACCACACAGGTAGAGGAAGCGCTCGACGTACTAGAGATCGACTGGCGTGAAGGGCTCATCAGATCAGTGACGATCAAAGCCAAGACGATGACCGTCGAACACTTCGTCACATTCGCACAAGGAACAGAACCCGCAACAACCCGAACCGAAACTTACGACCTTACCTGGACTGAGTGACCTCAAACCTTGGCGACGCGCCTCGACTAGCAATGATTGGGGTTGAGCCATAGTGCAGTGTTCCACCATCAAGAAGGATGCTCACCGTTGCGGTCGTAACGCGATCAAGGGCGGCACGGTCTGTTACACCCACGGCGGGGCTAGTGGTCACGTGAAGGCGAAGGCTGCTGTCCGGTATGAAGTGTCACAGTGGGTCATCGGTGACGCTGTGGATGATCCTGGCGAGGTTCTGTTGCAGCTGCTCACTCAGTCTCGTCGTCGTCTTCTGATGCTCTCTGAGGCTTTAGAGAAGGCCGTCGAGGAGGCGTCTATTGCTGAGGCGATGGTTGGTGATGCGTTCGGTGAGTTCGGCAAGGTCGGTGAGTACATTCGTGGGCTTGCGATGTTGGAGGCGCAGGAGCGTGACCGGGCTACGAACATGGCCGCGAAGGCTGTGGCTGCTGGTTTGGCTGAGCGACAGACTCGTGTGGCTGAGGGTCAGGGTGTGTTGCTGGCGAGTTTGTTGAAGGCGATCCTGTCGGATCCTCGTCTGATGTTGTCGGAGTCTCAGCAGGCGATGGTGATTCCGGTGATGCGTGAGCAGATGGTGTTGGCTGCGAAGTAGTGTCATCAAACGAACGTTTCGGACAGGTGACTTTGAGTGTCGCCCATAGCTCGGTATCTGTTCTCTAACTCGTGTTACGTATCTATGGCTATATAGTCCCGTTTGCGATACTGTCACTTTCATGGCACTCATTGGCTACGGCCGCGTATCAACAGCAGACCAACACCTTGACATCCAGGAGAAGCAACTCCTCACCGCAGGGTGCGAACGCATCTACATGGAGAAACTCTCGGGCACACTCGCTAGCCGACCAGAGCTCGACCGGGCGCTAGATCATTTGCGCGCCGGTGACATTCTGGTAATTACCCGCCTTGATCGTCTTGGGCGTTCCGTCAAGAATCTCATCGACATTTCGGAGAGATTACGTCAGGGCGATATTGCGCTCAGAGTTGTCGAGCAGGGTATCGACTCGACTACCAGCGAAGGCCGGATGTTTTTCCACATGCTGGCTGCTGTTGCCGAGTTCGAGCATGATCTGATCGTCGCTAGGACTAAGGACGGCCTTGAGGCAGCTCGTGCACGCGGCATGAAGGGCGGCAGGAAGCCGAAGCTGACACAGACGGGCATACAGCAGGCTAGGGCGATGTATGACGCCGTCGACGAGCGTGGCAAGCGCCTACACACCGTGCAAGCCATAGCGGACACCCTGCGGGTATCCCGTGGCGTTATCTACCGCGTGCTCAGCGAAGATGTGGTTGCCTAGCCGCGCGGTGCGCTAACAACACACACGAAAGAACTCAGACCCGGCCATGCATCGCTGCTAGCCGGGTCTTTCGCATGCCCCGAGGCGCACACTCAGCATCTCAACTTTCCCCCAAACGCACGCCCGCCCGCCCGCCTTACCCCTCTAGTAGCCCCCCAGTTTTTGGTTGGGTGTGCACCGTTTTTCTGTTTGCACCGTTGTTGGCGGTGTGTGTTGGGGGCTGGTGTGCCTCTGGTTGCCCTTGTATGCCACCGTGTGCGCGTTTTCTCCCCGGTTTGGCATGTATGTATGTTCGAGTGTTTCTGTGGCGTTAGAGGGCTAGTTTCGTAGGTTTGTTCGTGTTGCGTTTTGGCGTGTAGCTCAGTTGGTAGAGCGCGTGGCTGTTAACCACGATGTCGCGGGTTCGAGTCCGGCCATGCCAGCAAAAATATTTTCGAACGCTCACGCGTTTTGCAGAGGGGTTACTGATGCCGGATGCTCCCGCGTTCTCTGCCGCCGATTTGCGGGCGTTTGATGCCGCGATGGCGAAGCTTGAACCGAAGAAGCGGTACGACCGGCCCGGCGATTTGGCTGCCGCGATTGACCCGAAGACTGTTGAGACGGCTGCTTTGCGGGTTGTCGATGCGGCGCTCGTAGAGGCGTGGAATACCTCCGATGCGCGGCTGATCATTTCCATGCCTCCCCAGGAGGGTAAGAGTCAGCGAGTCACGAAGACTAGTGTGCTGTGGGCTCTCATCAACGACCCTGAGCGTCGTGTTGCGATTGCTTCATACTCGGAGCCGCTTGCTGTGGGTTTCGGTCGCGACATCCGTAACTGGATTGCAGCAAATTCGGGCGATGAGGGTTCCCTAGATTTGGGGTTGCGTGTCGCTCACGACAATGGTGCTGCGTCGCGTTGGACTTTGAAGGGTCACAAGGGCGGTGTGATCTCGGTTGGTTTGCGCGGTGGTCTGACCGGCAAGCCGGTCGATGCGCTGATCATCGATGACCCGGTTTCGAACGCAGAACAGGCCGATTCGCAGTATTACCGCGATCAGGCGTGGGGGTGGTGGCAGTCTGTCGCTGGTACACGACTTGCACCTGGTGCGCCTGTGATTCTGATTCTCACGCGCTGGCATGAGGATGACCTTGCTGGGCGTCTGCTTGCTGCTGAGGATGGGCACTTGTGGAAAGTGGTGAACATTCCCGCTTTGGCTGATCATGACCCCGATTTGGGTCAGACCGATCCGTTGGGCCGCAAGCCGGGTGAGTGGTTGAAGTCTGCTCGTGGGCGCACGGATGCCCAGTGGCAGGCTATCCGCGTTCGTTCCGGTTCTCGTGTGTTCGCCTCCCTATATCAGGGTCGCCCAGCACCGGATACGGGCAACATTTGGTTGCGCGGTTGGTGGCAGCGGTACGACGCCAAGATTTGGTCTCAGGATGAGGTCACGGGCGCATTCAATGTTGTGTGTGACGAGATGATCATGTCGTGGGATATGACCTTCAAGGACACGAAGGGGTCTGACTTTGTTGTCGGTCAGGTGTGGGCTCGCCGCGGCGCTGAGGTGTACCTCGTAGATCAAGTGCATAAGCGGATGTCGTTCACGGCGACGTTGAAGGCTTTCCAAGATTTGGTCGCGAAGTGGCCGCAGGCGACGGTGAAGCTTGTTGAGGATAAGGCGAACGGTTCCGCCGTCATTTCGACGTTGCGGTCGAAGATTCCCGGCATTGTTCCGGTGAACCCGACCGAATCGAAGCTGTCGCGTGCTAACGCTGTTGCCCCGTACATCGAGGCGGGGAACGTTTTTGTTCCGTCATCGAAGCTTCGTTCGTGGGGTGACGGGTTCGTGGATGAGTGTGCTGCGTTCCCGAACGGTGCCCATGACGATCAGGTGGATGGCACATCGCAGGCTTTGGCACGACTGTTTGTTGCTAAGGGCGGCTCTGGTGTCGTGTTTCTGTCCGCGTGGAAAGCTGCTGCGGAAAAAAACCACATTGTTGTTCCCGAGAACGCGCGCAATTGGCGTGCGACTGTCATTGAAATGAAATCGCGGAGGTAACACGTGGGTATCTTCGACCGGTTCCGCAAGTCGGGCACACCTGAAGCTATTGATGCGGCTATGGCCGTGCAGGGCATGGATCAGTCTGCGGCGATGGGGCCGGGTCGGCCTCTGAACCCGAACAAGGGTTATTCGCAGCCGCCGCGGTCGATGGATTACCCCACAGGGGTGAACCTTTCGACTCGTTCGCGCACTGCGTGGGGGCGTACGTCTTTCGAGACGTTGCGTGAGATGACTTCCCTGTATGACGTTGCGCGGATGTGCATCAACCACAAAATTGATGAGATCCGGTCGATGGGGCTGCTGTTCATGCCCGCCGATGGTGTGACGACGGATGTTCGTGACGCTTTGGATGCGGCTAGGACTGTTCTGGCGTTCCCCGACCGTGAGCACCCATTCGATGAGTGGCTGGGGATGTGGCTTGAGAATCAGCTTCGGTACGATGCCGGCCCCTTGTATTTTCGCCGGAATCTTTTGGGTGAGATTGTTGGCCTTGAGGTTCTGGACGGTACGACGATTGCGCCGTACATCGATGAGCATGGTCGCCGCCCGATGGCACCCGCCCCAGCATATTTTCAGTTGGTGCACGGCCAGGTTTGGTCGACGTACACCGCTGAAGACATCCTGTACCCGAGGTTTCGGCCGCAGGGTGATTCTCCTTACGGTTTGGCCCCGATTGAGTCGATCCTTCTGACGGCTAACACGGATCTGAAGTTTCAGTGGCACCTGTTGCAGATGTTCACTGATGGTTCGGTGCCGTCCGGGTTTATCGAGTTGCCGCCAGACATTTCGTCACCCGATCAGGTTGCGGAGTGGCAGGACTACTGGGATGCGGTGGTTCAGGGTGATCAGGCGAAGCAGCACCAGCTGGTGGCTGTGCCTGCGGGTACGAAGGTTACGCAGACTCGCCCTAAAGGTTTCGATCCGCTGTTTCCTGACTATCTGGTCACCCGTGTTGCGGCGGCTTTTGGTGTTGTGCCGCAGGATTTGGGTTTGCTGAAGGACGTGAACCGGTCAACTGGTGACGTCCAGGTCGATATTCAGTTTCGTGTGAACACTCTGCCGTGGGTGCGTTTTGTTGAACAGATCTTGAACCGGTATTTGCAGCACGATCTTGGCCTGCCGGTGAAGGTTGCGCTTGATACTGGGCGTGACAAAGAGGATCGGCTCACTGAGGCTCAGGCGTGGGAGGTTTACGTCAAGACTGGTGCGGCGTCGATGGATGAGATGCGGCAGGAGTTGCTTGGTCTGCCGATTGATAATCAGCGGCCCATTCCGCGCGGCATCATCACAGCCCGTACAGGGTTTGTGCCGCTCACATCGATTCTGGCTATTTCTGGTCCGATTGATGGGGAGACTGGCGCACCGGATGACAGTGTGCCGTTGTCGTTGGCTCCGTTCGATGGTGTCGGTGGTGTTCTGCCTGACAAGCTGCCGGGTGGTGTGGAGTTCAAGCGTGCCCCGCAGAATCCTGACGAGCCAATGTTTCCGTCTCTTGAGCACATTGTGCCGGGGTCGGATGTTGTGAATGGGATGCCTGCGGTCGGTGGTGCCATTTCGAAGGAGATGACTGCTGGTGTCACTGCGGGTACCGGGATTCACGGTAACCCGCTTGATGATGACGACGAGTTGGTGAAGGCTGAGCTTGCTCAGTTCCGCCGGTTCGTGAAGCAGCGTAAGAAGTCTGGTGAGTGGCGCGATTTTGCGTTCAACTCCGTAACACCGGATGAGGCGCAGAGGATGAACCGTGAGGGTCGCGAGAGCGGCCCTTTTCTAGTTAAAGCCCAGTCTGATGTTTCGGTGTCTGGTCTTGCGGTTCACGCTGCGGACACGGGTCGTGTGCTGATGTTGCAGCGCGCTCTTGACGACACGGATCCTGCATCAGGCAAGTGGGAATTCCCGGGCGGGCACCTCGAAGACGGGGAGTCACCGGTTACCGCCGCTTTGCGTGAGTGGTCGGAGGAGGTACGGATTCCTGCCCCTGCCGGTGACCCCGTTGAGGGGTGGCTGAACGGGCACTATCAAGGGTTCGTTCTAGAGGTTCCAACCGAGTTCCCGATCCATGAGGATCGTGGTTCGGTGACGAACCCGGATGATCCTGACGGGGATTGTATTGAGGCCATTGCATGGTGGTCGCCTTCTGATCTCGTTGACAACCCCGTTGTTCGGCAGGAGCTTCATGATTCGCTCGGTGACATTCTGCCGTCGATTGGTGGGAGCCTCCCTTTAGCTAAAGCGGGGTGGCGTGATACGCCCGAGGCCACTCCGCAGCTCCGCTACGACCTGAAGATCACGGACGCGTATCAGCCGGTCGTTCTGGCCGCGCTGAAAACGCTCGTGCTATCCGTTGACATTTCGTCGTTCCCTATTCAGAAGGGTGCCGACGACACCGACCCGCTCGCAGCACTGCTCGGGCAAAACCTGTCAACGGCTGAGCTTGAGCAGGCGATACGAAACATCATCGCTGACGGCTACATGGCGGGCGTTTCTGCCGCGGGTGAGCAGATCGGTTCAGGCGCGGTCACCGTGTCTGGGTCGATTGGTAATGCGGTCGCGGCGACGGATTGGTCAACGTGGGTGCCGGGTTCGCCCGGTGCTGCCGCCCAAACCGCTGACGGTGCGCTCGCTGATCTTCTGGCGCAGTCCGGTGTGACGATCAAGGGCATTTCCGACTCGCTACTTGAGCAGGTCGGTAACGCGCTCGCTGATGGGCTCGCCGCGGGTTCACCGTCGCGGGACATCGCGGACGTTCTGGCGGGGCTCGGTGACAGCCTCTCGGGTCGTGCGGAGATGATCGCACACACCGAGGGTGCCCGGGCTATGACCGCGGCGTCGTTCGAGGTGTACGGCCTGAATGGTGTCACCGATTGGGATCTGATCACGTCTGCGGGGGCTTGCCCGATCTGCTTGCAAGTAGAGGCAGCGAACCCGCATTCACAATCGGACACTTCGAACGCGCCGCCTCTGCATCCCAGATGTCGTTGCAGCAGCTCACCCGTTGTCGAGTCGATCAACGCAGCACAAATTCAGTACACGGAATAGGGGTACGGCCATGCCTGAAGAATCAAGGTTCCTTCTAGGGATCGCATATCAGGCTGGCCGTGACCCGCGCATCATGAAGGGCGCGGACGGTTCAGCCGACTTCTTCACCGCCGACGAGCTTGAGAAAGCTGCATGGGCGTTCACGAAGAAGCACGGCGGCTCCGGTCTATTCCACGAAGACGGTACCGGCCTCGCGGCTGAGGTGGTCGAGTCGTACATCTATCGGGGTGACCCGTGGATGGTTGACGCCTCTCCCGGCTGCGAGGTCATCGTCAAGGCTGGCGACTGGCTGATTGGTTGCATTCTTTCCCCCGAAGCGTGGGCGCTTTACAAGAGCGGTCAGATTACCGGCTTCTCCCCTCAAGGCTCAGCGAAACGTCGAAAGGCCACCTCATGACAAACCCCGCCAATCTTTCCGAAATTTATGACGCCGACATTGATTCGGTGCATCTCGTCGGGAAGGCCGCAAACGGTCACAGATTCATTCTCGCCAAGTCGGCAGAATCGCCAAACCTTCTCGACGCCTCAACCGTTCGAGATCTCATCAAACAGGCCCAGGAGGGCGAACCTATGACCGATGTTGTGAAAGCTGACGACGAGATCCTTGAAGACGCCGCTGCTGGTGCTGAGGGTGACGTGACCGACCCGGGTTCGCCCGCATGGGAGGCCGTGGATGCTGCTACCGCATGGGAGCAGCTTGACCGTCTCACCGATGCGAAACGGGCCATTGAGGCTCTTTCTGATCGTGAAGCGCAGGAGGGTTTCAGCGGTGACGATGACGGGTTTGATAACTCGTGGGATCTCGAAACCGCCGCCGACCTCATCGATTGTGCGATTGGTGTTGTTGCCCCGTACGCGGTGGGTGAGCAGGCCGAATCTGAGCAGCCTGTCGAGAAGGCTGCCCCGCGTGAGGTGCTTGAGGCGTTCGTGAAAGCTGGACGTTCGCTTTCGTCCTCGAACGAGTCCGCGCTTCGTGGTGCTGCCGCCGCAATCCAGAACGTGCTCGCCTCCCTGCCCGCACCTGTCGAAGTTCTCAAGGAAGAAGCCCCCGTGGATGAAGTTGTGAAAGCCAAGTCTGACCCGCAAGTGCTCGTGTACGACTCGACCGGCAACGTCATCGGTTCGGTCGACCCCGAACAGCTGACCACTTTCGCCAACTCCGCGTCGACCGAGGTTCCCGCTGAGGATGACGCCCCAGTCGATGACGCACTTCCGGCAGATGATGCCGTCCCCGCCGAACCGGCCCCCGAAGTTTCTGGTGTTTCCGACGCAGCCGCCCCTGATGAGGCTGTCATTCCGGGCACCAGTACCATTCAGTCCCCCGTGGCTGACCCCGAAGATGTCACGAAGGCACTCAAGCTCGAACTGAGCGACGTTCTCAAAGAAGCACTCGAACCTCTCGCAAAGCAGTTCGCGGATAACGCTGAGCTGGCGGAGGTTGTGAAGGGCTTGCAGGAGACCGTCGCGAAGATGGGGAAGCAGCCCGACGACCGTAAGAGCCCGCTTCTGTATGGTGCGAGCGGTGTTTCTGGTCTCGCTGACCGTGACGGACAGATCGATGGTCTTGCGGATTTCCGCAAAGCCGTTGAGGCCGCCGTCACACCTGTTGCGAAAGAGGCCGCGAACAAGGCGCTGGCGTTCGCCTCCATCAAAGAGCGTTTCAAGCTCTAAGCAGTAAAAACCTCCCCTAACCCATTCAACAAAGGCCCTCCTCGTGGGGGTTATTTGTCGTGCACTGAAAGGCTCCCTCGTGGATCTCACACAAATTTCCGAAGAAACCCTCGGCACTATCAAGAAGGCCACCGCGGGCATCAACGCCTCGACCGGCATTCATGGTGCCGACCTCGCAGACCTGATCTCGCTCGTTCCGGTCAATTCGCCGTTCCGTGACCGTCTGCCCCGCGTCAAGCCCAAGCAGGGTGCGAAGTTCGCGGAGTGGGAAGCGATCACCAACGTCAACAACTCGCAGCCGAACCCGGCAACCGCGTTCGATAATGCCGCGCCCATCGTGAACGTGAACCTTCAGGACGTGACCGCCCTGTACGCGCGAATCGGTGCCGGTTACACGGTCACGAAGGATGCGATCACGTTTGGTGCCGATTATGCCGACGCGAAGGCAATCGCGATCTTCAACGCCATCAATCAGTACAAGATCGGTGAGGACAAGAAAGCTATCGGCGGGCAGAACTTCGCCCTGGCCGTCCCCGCCACCCCGACCGTCACCCCCTCGGCGAACGGTGGCAGCATTCCCGCCACGACTGCTGTGCCGGTGAAGGTTGCTGTTCGTACGGGCTCGAACTTCTCGTGGGGCGGTTCGGGTATCGCTTCTTCGGCTGGTTCCGCGACGACCGGTTCTGGCACCACGAACTCGGCTGTTGTGACTGTTCCGGCGGTGCGCGGTGCGGTTGCGTACGACTGGTTCGTGAACGGGTTCTGGTACACCACCACGACTGTGAACACGGTCACTGTGACGACGATCCCGACCGCGAATGCGACTGCCCCGATCACGAACGTCTCCGGGCTCTCGACGGTCTACCCGACCTCGGTTCCGACCGTGGACGCTTCGGCCAGCTCGCTCGACTTCAACGGTCTGATTGCCTCGCTCGCCGGCGACTACGCAACGTCCGGTTACGGTCTCGTCACCCCCGGTCAGGGTTCCCCCTCGGGTGCCAAGTTCCTGTCGCTCGATGGTGCACCGCTGACGTTCTCGGGCGGTTCGGTGAACGAGTTCGACACTCTCAACCAGTACATCTACGATTCCGTGCAGCTGTCACCTGACCGTTACATGGTTTCGTCGCAGCAGTCGAAGACGCTCTCGAAGGCGTTCCTCGCGGCTGGCACGTCGAGCGTGTACCTGGAGCAGGGTAACGGTGATGGTGGGCGTACGAACGCTTCTCTCGGCGGCCACCTGAACACGTACTTCAATGCGATCACGGGTGACCGCATCGAGATTGAGGTCAACCCGAACCTTCCTGCCGGAACGATCATCGCCACCCGCGATTCGATCCCTTTCCCGAACAGCAACATCAGCAACACGATGGAGCTGCGCACGCAGGAAGACCTCACCGATTGGGACTACCCGGCCGGTCGCCAGTCCGGTGCTGGTGGTGGCCCCCGTTACGACGGTGAGGTTTACAGCGTCGAGACGTTCATCAATAGAGCTCCGGTGAGCATGGGGGTTCTCCAGAACATCACAGCCAGCTAACAGGTGGTAAAGGCCGTGGGTGCGCGATCGATTGTCTCTTTCGCGCACCCACGGTGACCCCTCAGGGGTGTTCGTTCGGGCACCCCTCAACCCCATTTTCGGAGGAAAAGAAAATGCAGATCGTTTCACGACTCAACGCAGTAACCACCACACATTCGGGTGTCACCTATAACGCGGTGCACGGCATTTTTAATGTCCCCGAAGAGGTGGGGGCAGAGCTTGTCAGGTTCCCTCACTGGGTGGAGGAGCTTGATTACCGCATCGAGCAGGACGCCGCAGAAAAGGCGCGACTGCTTGACCCCAACACTTTCCCTGACCGTCTCGCACGGCTCGAACAGCTCGTTGATGAGCTGACGAAACCGCGAAAGCGCACACCGCGCACCTAAACGCCCCGGCGCTCTACGCATGCGCCTCCCATGTTCAAGAGTGCCGGGTGCACCAACTATTTCGGAGGCCAAAGTGACTGCTACCGCGCTGTACGTTCCCACCTATGCGACCCGTTCGCCTTACATCACAGTGTCGGAGTACAAGTCGGCACCCACAGGGGTGAATGTTGATCAGCTCAGCCCGCGCTCTGACGTACAGGTGCAGAACGACATGCTGTCGGTGCTCATTGATCGGGCGTCGTCGTATGCTGACGAGATTTGCCAACAGGTGCTTTCGGCAACTGTTGACACGCAGGTTGGCACCTATTTTGTGCGTGCCGGTGTTGTAAAAATCCCGGTCGATTACACCCCCCTGATTCAGGTCAATTCTTTGCTGGTCGGTTCGGATGCTTCGCATTTGTCGACGGTCACTGATCTTTCGAATGCGTGGTTGCAGCGCAAGACGGTGGAGATTCCGGTTACGGGGTGGTTCCGCAGTAATCGGGTGAAAGCTGCCCTAACGTACGTTTCGGGGTTCGCGAACACGGTCACCACAGTTGCCCAAGCGGTGGGGGATTCGACGTTGACGGTGGCCTCTCCGGTGGGCATCGTCTCGGGTCTCACGTTGGCGCTGTTCGATGCGGGCAACTCTGAACCGGTCACAGTGCTTTCGGTGTCAGGCAACGTTGTGACTCTCGCCGCACCTTTGACGAAGGCGCACACGTTTGGTGTTTCGCTTTCCGCGCTGCCCGCAGCTATCAAGCAGGCGGTGGTGTTTCTTACTTCTGCGCTGATCAAGTCGCGCGGTTCCGAGGCTCACGTGATGGCGTCGATCAGTGCGGGGCCTAGCCGTAAGTCGGAGATTCAGGATGGCGGGTTTGAGGAAATCGATCTTGCTTTCGAGCTGCTGAAACCGCATCGGCGGTCTGCCTGATGGCTGATGGTGCTGTGCGTCAAGCAATCTATTCGTGGTTCAACACGGCCTCCATCCCGGGCCTGCAGAAGGTGTACCAGGAGTTGCCGTGGTGGATCGACGGGAACGACTGGGTTCTCACATCTGATGCGTGGTGGGGCGCTATCGGGATCGTTCATCTTGAGGATTCTAAGGAGTCCCGTCTGACCCTTGGTGCGGCTGCTGGTGGTTCGAAAATGGTTGAGCACACTGTTGCTCTGATCGTCCGCTACCAGTACGAGATCCCCGCGAATCTCCCTGCCGGGCAGGAAGAGGACGCGTGGGTGACACCCCTTGACGTGATCATCGACGGCATCAAAGACCGCATCCGTTCATCCCCCACTTTGGGGACAACCGTTGGTAACGAATTCTTCCCCGGCCCCGGTCAGTACGCAAACGGTGTCGTATGGCAGGCCGGTCAAGACAACGACGACATTCGTGTCACCCGAGACATGCCCCTCTTCGATGACGGGCGCGTGTGGACGTGGACGCGAGTCGATTTCAATGTGCGAGAAATCATCCAAGCATGATGCGCGCCACGATTACCCGCCACGGGCGGACGGGCCGAACCGTGCGAAAACGGCGCACCCACAAAACCGTACGGGTGTTGCGGCACCGTGTTGCACGCCTCGCAAAAACGGGCCGAAAAACTCTTCGACCTGTTCTCAGAATCGGGCATATTGCCCGCAAGAAAGCTTAGGAGCCGTCGTGCCACGTTACCTGTTCAAAAGCCCATTCGCTCAAGTCTTCGGTGATCTCCATCATGGCGTGAACGCATCCGTTGAGGGTCTCGAAGAATTCGCCTACGAGCTGCATGGGGTCGCGGTGGAGTTGCACGACGGCCAGTTCGTGACCACCGACAAGCCCATCACTCACGTCTCTCTCACTGAGGTCGATGGGGTCGGCGTTGTCGTCACCCCGCCCGCTGACGCCCCTGAGGTTTCCCCCGAACCCCCCGCGCCTGATGGTGCCGAACAGAACACAGAGGTACAAGAATGAGCTTCGCAGCCGCCAATCAGCAGTGGGTGGGTCTCGCCAAAGAGACAACCCCCGGTATCGCAATTGCCGCACCCACCATGTGGGTTCCCGTCGATTCGCCCACCTACCACCAGATCACCAAAGCGCTCACTGATGGGGCGCTGCGCGGTAACATGTCGGTCGATTACCAGCAGCAGCAGGGGTCGTCTCACACAGAGGCTAAGTACAAGACGTACCTGTACATGGATTCGGCGTACCCGCATCTTCTCGCGATCCTCGGCACCCCCGATGTTGTGTCTGGTCTGGTCGACCCGTGGACGCACAAGACGGCGTTGTACAACGGCAACGGCACGAACGCCGCCCAGCCCGCCACATACACGGTATTCATTGCTGACGCGCTCGGGAAGGTGCAGCAGATTCCCGGTTGCATCCCCTCGGATGTGAAAATCTCGGTCGGCGCTGACATGCTCGTGTCGCTTGATGTGACGTGGATCGGTCTTATCGCGACCGCTATCGCCCCGCCCGTGAACACGCCCTCCGTCGTGAAGCCTGCCCCTTCATGGGACACGGTTGTGTCGATTGGTGGTGTCGCTTCGAGTCGGTACTCGACGGTCGAAATTGATATCAAGCGTGCCACCGAGCCGATCATCACCATCACCGGCACTCAGGCCCCGTACGCAATCTTCGGTGGCCCTGTTTCGGTGTCTGGTTCGCTGAACGCCGTCTATCAGGGCACCACGGACACGGACTGGCAGAACTACCTCACCAACGGTCAGCCCGCCCTCACCGTGAAACTCGTACCCCCGGGAGACACCACCCACTACTTGCTCGTGCAGTGCTCACAAGTCGCCTACGACGATGCGAGCTATTCGGGCACCAACAAGTGGATGGAAATCAAGTCCACCATCAAGGGTCTCGCGAACTCCACCGATGCGCTGTCGGGTGCTTTCTCGCCCGTTCAAGTGCAACTACTCACCCCCGTTTCAACCGCTTACTAAAACGCCAGGAGGCAAACCGTGGCAACGAAAACTGTTTCAAAGAATGACATCAAACTGACGACGGCCATTCCGGGGGGCATGGCGTCGTGGTGGCGGCGGGATGATCTGCCGCCACTGGCCGACCGGCTCCTAAATGCGTCGATGCTGCCCCTCAACCCGGTCATTCAGGCGTTGCGGAAAGACCCGAACTTCGCTATTGACTTCGAGACCGCAAATCAGCTTCTTGAGCTCAACGATGTTGGTGTTGTGGTGTTCCTGAAGTCGTGGACGCGTAAGGATGGCGAGGGTAATTCCGAACCGATCCCGGCGAGCACGAAAGATGTGCTGATGCTCGACCGCAAACTGTACGACGCCCTCATTGGGCATGCGGCGAAGCTGATGGCTGAGAGCGCGAAGGAAGACCCGTTTTCCATTGATGCGATCGAAGACCCCGAGTCCCCTACTCAGGCCTGAGGCTGCTTGGTCAAGCGCTGAGGGCCGGCACCGGCTCGGTTGAGCTTTCCCCCGCTACGGAGGAGGCGTGGAACGAGTACCTGTACCGCCATCACGTGATGCCCGGTCTCTCTCATGACGATTACATGAGGGAGCCCGGCATGACGATCAAATGGAATTCGCACATCTTCCATCTTGAGAAAACGGTTGAGCGTGAGCAACAGGAACGGTCGAAACGCTGATGGGGATGGTCGGTGTTTCTGAACTGTACGCCGCTTTCGCGAAGGTCGCAGCGGATTCCGAGTTAGCTTCCCGGCTGATTGTCGCTAAGGGTGCGGCGATGGTGGAGCGGGAAGCGAAAGCTAACTTTCAGGGCTCCCATAAGCGGGACGCACCGCATGTTGGTGGTTCTTTGCCGAACGTCGTTTCGGGCGATTTGCGCCGGTCGATCATTTCTACCCCTGTCGTTCGAACGGGGGCTTTTTCGTATTCGGCGATGGTTGGCCCAACGACTGTTTACGGTCGTCGCGTCGAGCTGGGCATGAACGGGTCTAAAGGGTATCCGTACTTCCACCCTGCCGTTCAAAAAGTGAAGCCATTGCTGTCTGCGATGGCTGTTTCGACGTGGCGGGAAACGCTGCGTATCTAACTCAAAACTGCGGGGAGCCCCCATGTCTGAACTCCTGCCCCCGCTTCTGCTTGAGCTTCGCGGTAACGCCACCCAGCTTCTAGCCTCCCTCCAGGGTGTGCAGGGGGAGGTTGCGAAGACTGTCGCGTCTACGGACATGGCTGCGGGGAGCATGGAGGCGCGCCTAGCGACGATGGGCAGCATTGGTAAGGCTGCGCTGATTGGTGTGGTCGGTGCTGCCGCCGTGGTCGGTGGGGTGACCGTGAAAATGGCGTCCGATTTCCAGTCGCAGATGACGTTGCTGGTGACTGCTGCGGGTGAGTCTCAGTCGAACATGGGGCTGGTTTCTAACGGCATCCTCGACATGGCTGGTGCGACAGGCACAAGCATCAGCCAGCTGTCTGACGGCATGTACACCATTGAGAAGGCGGGCATTCGGGGCGCTGACGGCCTGACCGTTTTGAAGGCTGCCGCGGAGGGCGCGAAGGCTGAGAATGTTGATCTTGGTACGGCGACTAACGCGCTGACTTCGGTGATGATGTCGTACCACTTGAAGGCGTCTGATGCGGTGTCGGTTCAGAACGAACTTATCGCTGGTTCTGGTATGGCGAAGACGACGATGGAGAACTACGCCGGTTCGCTCTCGACGGTTATTCCGGTCGCTTCGGCTGCCGGTGTCGGCTTCGATCAGGTCGCCGGCGCTATTGCCACACTCACCCAGCACGGCACTTCAGCGGATGAGGCCACACAGGAACTCTCGAACACTATTCGTGGGTTGCAGGCACCTAACCAGGTCGCGCAGAAGGCGATGCAGCAGCTCGGCTTGTCTGTGAATGATGTGTCGCAGGGGCTCGCTGACCCGAACGTGGGGCTGACAGGCACCATTTCGAAGATCACGGATGCTATCGGTTCCCACCTGGGGCCTGCCGGTCTTGTCGTGGTGGACACGTTCAAGAAGTCGCAGTCTGCTAGCGCCGATTTGCAAACAATGCTGACGAAGATGCCCGACAGCCTGAAAGCGAATTCGCAGGCGTACCTCGACGGCACGATGAGCCTTTCGGCTTACCAGAAGTCCGTGAAGGGCATGGGTGGCGATTCTGCGGCGATGGGGTTGCAGTTCCTTTCACTTTCGAAGACCACGCAGGGCTTCAACGATCTGGTGAAGTCGGGCCAGCCTCAGGCTGCAACGTTCGCTTCGCAGCTCAAAGCGGTCATGGGTGGTGCCACAGGCATGAACACGGCGCTGATGCTCGGCGGCGAGAACATGGGCTACTTCAAGCAGGCCACAGAGGACGTTTCGAAGGCTGGCGGTAAGGCCGGTTCGGATATTTCGACGTGGGCCCAGACGCAGGCGACACTCGCCGTGCAGGTCGATAAGGCCAAAGAGTCCATCGCGGCTATGGGTGTACGCATCGGTACCGTGCTGATTCCGTACGTTTCCCAAGCGCTCAAGGGCATTACGGATTTCGCTGGTTTTCTTGGGAACAACATGGGCGTCGTATTGACGTTCGGTGCGATTGTTGGGACTGTCGCCGCAGGGTTCATTGCCATATATGTGGCACAGAAGACCTACGCGATGTATCAGGCGATTGTGACCGCGGCGACCGTTGCCTACAACGTCGTGATGGGTCTTTTCGGGGCCGAGACCGCAGCGTCAACCGGGGCGACATACCTCGCTGCGGGTGCCATGGATGTCAAAACTGCTTCCACTTACGCATCCGTCGTTGGGATGAACGCTTACGCCATCGGGTCCGGTATTGCGTCGGCTGCCACTTCGGTGTGGACGGGCATCATGGTCGCGTTTGAAGCGGTGATGGCGCTTGACCCGCTCGTACTGATCGTCATCGGTATTGCTGCGCTCGTTGCGGCGATCATTTGGGTTGCCACTCAGACGACGTTCTTTCAGGACGTTTGGACGGGTGCGATGCAGGTCATCCAGGACGTTGTTGGTGCGGTCATCGACTGGGTTTCGACCAACTGGCCGCTGCTGCTCGACATTATTCTCGGGCCGCTCGGGTTCATCATCGGTTGGATTATTCAAAACTGGGGCGGGATCGTAGATTTCTTCACCACCGTCGTAAACAACATTGGTCAGGCGTTCAGTCTGCTGTGGACGGGTTGGATGAAACCGATCATCGACTTCATCGTCGGCGGCATCAACGTGGTGGCGTGGATTCTGATCTGGTTGTGGACGGTCGCGGTCGCACCGGTCATCAACGCTATCGGGCAGGCGTTCGTCTGGTTGTGGACGAACGGGATCGAGCCTGTTATCGGGTTCATCATCGCTTACGTGCAGGCTATGGCGGGCGTGTATGTCTGGTTGTGGCAGAACATCATCATGCCTGTTGTTCAGGGCATCGCGGATGCGTGGAACTGGTTGTGGCAGAACGTCATACAGCCGGTGATCGATTCAATCAACGCCTACTTGCAGGTAATGGCGGGTGTTGCTGGCACCGTGGCTGGTGCGGTGGTCGGGTTCTTCGGAATGCTCGGTGACGGCATCAGCAATGTCGTGAACGGTGTTATTGCACCGGTCATTCATGCGCTTGGTGATGCTTTCAACTGGGTGTGGCAGAACATTATCCAGCCGGTCGTGAATTGGATCAACGCAGCAATCAAGACTGTGGGTGATGTCGTCGGTTCTGTGTTCGGCGGTATCGCGTCGGTCATTATGGGCGCATTCAACGGTGTTGCATCGCAGGTGAAGGGCGTTTTCAACGCCATTATTTCGTCGATCAACGGCGCTATCGGTGGCATCAATGGCATTGCCTCTTCGGTCAATGCCCTGTCGGGTGGCGCAGTCAATATTCATGTCGGCACGTTGCCGTCTTTGGATGTTGGTGGCACCGTTCCCGGGCCCAAGGGTGCCCCTGTGCTCATGATCGGGCACGGCGGTGAGGACGTTCTGAACGACGACATGCTTTCGGGTCGTAAAGCTTTGCCACCGAGGACGGCTGCGGCGTTCGCGAACACGCAGGGCGGTGGTGGGGCGCAGCAGAACATCACAGTGAATGTCACTTCGCCGGCTTCGCCCGTTCAGATCGCATCGATCGTGGGGTGGCAGTTGCGAATGATGGGCTGATCCGTTTCTCCCTTTTGGTAACTAAACAGTGTGGAGCGGGTAATGCTTTTTCCTTCAGGGTCGCTTTACCCCGGCATGACGACATGGCCGGGGTCGCCGTTGCTGTTTTCGTACAACAGCCTCATTTTTGGGGCTGGTACCGATATTCAACTGATCGGGGAGACGGGCATTCGCATGCTGCCCGCCACCCGGTCAGGTAATACTCCTCGGGGCCGTCAGGATGGGTCGAATGCTGGCCTGAATTTCCTGTCAGAGCGGGTCGTTACGATCACACTTTCGGTGACCGTAACCTCCCAGAATCCTTTCCAAACAGTGCTCGCGAATATGGCTGCCGCATTTCAGCCGGTCTCAGATCCCACTCAGCTACAGACTTTGCAGTTTATGTATCCGGGCTGGGTGACACCGCGCCAGTTGACGGGCCGAGTCACTAACGCCGGTTTCCCGGTGGATATTGACTACAACTTCAACAAAGTAAACGCCTATCACGTCGAGATAACATGCCCCGACCCGGTCATTTATGACAGCGTTTTGCAGGCAAAAACGACCAGTCTGCCGTCACCGGTTTCTGGTTTGGCTTTCCCGGTAACTTTCCCCGCCTCATTCGGGTCGTCTACTGGCGGCTATTTGCCAATCAGTAACGCAGGTAATTACCCGACATCACCGGTTTTCGTGATCACCGGGCCTGTGTCGAACCCGACCCTACTTAATTCGGCAACCGGCCAGTTCTTCCGCCTCAACTTGACGTTGGGTGCCACCGATGCGCTTGTGATCGATATGGGGGCGAAGACGGTTGTCCTGAATGGGACTGCCGCACGTTTCAACGCGGTTGCTACCGGGTCGTCGTGGTTCACAATCCAGCCCGGGACGTGGACGGTTGGTGTGGCCTCCACGGATTCGGCAATCGTGGCCGCAACTTTCACCGCACAATGGCGTTCCGCTTGGAGTCACGGCTAATGGCTGAAAAGTTCACCGTGTTCGCATACGACCCGAACACGAACACACGGCTTGCGGAGCTACCGGCAACGAATTTGTTGTTTGATACACGGCTGAATGATGCGGGGTCGATCAGTTTCGACCTAGCATTGTCGGCCCCGAAGACCGCGGCGCGGGTGGCACCGATTCTTTCGTACGATGGTGCCCCGTTCGCGGTCTATGTTGACCGGAATGGCACCATCGTTTGGGGCGGCTTGTGCTTGACGGGCAACTATTCGAAAGCGACCGGGGCTCTGCCCGTGCAGGGTAAAGAGTTCGGCGCATATTTCAACCAGCGCATCATCGCGGCGGACTATTCGGCGCTCACCTACCCGGGCGGTATTGATCCGGCGCAGCTGGTCTATAAGGCGTACACGGATGCGCAGAATGTTGCGCTGTGTGGGCCGGGTGCGTCGTTGGGTATCAATGTGGTGGGTGGGTCTTCCACGATTCCGACGTTCATTCCCGGCTACCCGATAACGCAGCACACAACGGTTTCGCAGATCGCCGCCGACATGGCCGCGGTTTCTTCCCCCGGCTCGGGAACGGTCGATGTCGTTTTCTTGTCAGCGTGGGATCCGGTTTCGGGTGCGCCTGTGACGACACTGAAAATATGGTCGCCTCGGGCGGGTCGGGATAAGAACTCTTCGCCGCTCGTTTTTGACCTCGCGAGTGTTAACGATTACACGTGGCCCACGGATGTGACGAAGGCTGGTACGACTTTCACGGTTACGGGGGCCGGATCTGGTGCGGCAACCCCGACTGCGGTGGTTAGTTCTGCTGCACCTGTTGGCGGTTTGGGTCAAATGCCGCGCCTGGATCAGGTGTTTTCTTTCTCCAATGTGCAGTCGCAGTCGCAACTGAATCTGATGGCTGCCGGTTTGGCGCAGGCGTACGGTTTCCCGGTCAGAACCCCCACAGTGACGTTGCCCTCGGTCGCTGACCCCGTTCTGGGGTCGTGGATGATCGGGGACGATGCGCGCCTGTACACGGCGGGGGATGAGCGTTTCCCTGCCGGTAAGGACGAGTTTTGGCGGATTGTGCAGTACGCCACGAAGGTGCCCGATGAGGGTGTCGCGACGGTCACATTGACCTTCAATCTTCCGCCCATTATTTGAAATTGGAGAGCGTATGGCTGGCGCAAATCTTGGCCCCGATTACGAACTAGCTAAACGCCTTTCGGCCATGGAGCGGGCAATACAATCCCTAAATGGTCGTGACGTTCTACAGAATGCGTCTATCGGAATTGGCGGCCTGACCGTAACTGGCGGCTCCATAACGATCGCTGGTGGTGGGCAGCTCAATGTTTCTGGAACTGCAACTTTTACCGGAACGCTGACGGTGCCCTCCGGGACGATTACCACGGGCGGTGCGATCTCCGCGGGGTCATTGATCACCGCGGGGTCATCGATCACGGCGGGTACCTCTGTTTCTGCGGGTACTTCGTTGAACGGCGCTTCTCTCGCAATTTCTGGCGGGTCGGTAGTTCACGCGCTGACGGCGGACGCGATCACAGCCGCTTCCCTTACCGCGTCTGGGAATGTTACAAGCTCAGGCACGATCACTTCTGCTAGCGCTTTCGTTTCTCCCGGCTCAAGATCAACAACAGTTACCTCTTCATACGTTGGCGCGTGGATTGATGGTAGCGGTGTCATCGGAATGCAGCCTTCAACATTGAAGGTAAAAAAGGATCTTACGAACCTCACCGAAACGGCTGGGATCTTGTCGATACAGCCTCATTGGGGCCGGTATAAGTGGGACGCCGAAAGCACCCCCTTGAAAGTGTTTTTTCTTGCGGAGGAGGTGGCCGCTGCGGGGTTCGGCCCCGATGTTGTGCCTTTGGATGATGCCGGAGATCCGGCCTCTGTGAATTATCAGATGCTCATTGTGCCTTTACTTGCAGTCGTGAAGGCCCAACAAGCCCAGATCGAAGCTTTGAATTCGCGTCTCGACGCCGCTCACCTTTAGCAGCCAGGAGGCTAACCAATGACCGTTCAAACCGTTCCAGCTTTCCTTCAAAACGCCGCCCTCACGAACGCGAACGTGTTTCGAAATGCTGCCGCAGCCCCGTTCGCGCGGGCAGGCATTCTTGGTGGGGGGGAGCTTGGTGTTCTCGCACAAACAACCCCGAATATGACGGTGAAGGTGAACGCCGGTCGGGCGAAGGTTGCGGGGACATCCGTTTCACCGCCCGCAGGGTTCACCTTCACTACCCAAGGTTTCTACGACGTTTTCAACGACGCCGCGATCAGTGTCACCATTGCGGCTTCGAACTCTACCCAGCCACGAATCGACGTTGTGTACGTGCAGGTCGAGGATTCTTTTTATGCAGGCACAAACAATGATGCGCTGATCGCCGTGGCTACGGGTTATCCCGCATCCTCACCGACTGTGCCAGCGATCCCAGCGAATTCGTTGGCGTTGGGCCAGGTCGCGGTCGGCGCAAATGTGACATCTATCGTGTCTGCGAACATCGTGAACGTCGCACCATTGGCAGCACTGCTGGGGGCCTCGATTGTCCGGGATTACAGCCAGTTCATCAACACCGGCTCCACCGCCACACACGTCGCGTTGTCTGCGATCACGTTGCCTGCGGTGCCGGTTGCGTCTCGGGCGCTAATCAAATTCGATGGTTCTGTGGGTTTCTCCCCTCAGAACGAGACCATCGGCGTGGCGATAGCGGTTTCGGCGGGAACTCTCACATCGGCTGCGCCTTACACGATCCTTGTCGCGACCGCAACATGGGCGCGGTATGGGCGGCAAGCGTACGTCGACATCCCGGCGAACACGGTTTGCGCGATAACTCTTTTTTCGGAAGCGGATCAGCCGTCGTATTACAGCCTCATCGAGCATGTTCATGTTGCGCTTGCTGGCGAGTTTATGTAACGCGAATTAGCCCCTTTTTTCTTTCTTTTGCCCTCCTCGTGAGGGTTTTCGTGTTTTCGGAGGAGCCAACATGGTCGCTATCGACATTTCCTACGCCCAAGGTTTTCCTAACTTCGATGGTCTCGCGGATGACATCTCTCTCGTTGTCGCCCGCGCAGGGACCCTTGAGGGCGGTGGGATGCTTCAAGATTCGAAGCTCATCTACAACCGCGAAAACTGTCGCCGCGTTGGCCGCCAGTTCGGCACATACCTGTTCAACGGCCCCGTCAACCCGACCGTGGCTGCGAAATGGTACCTCTCGATCATTGATTGGAAACCAGGCGACGTAACTGCAATCGATGTGGAATCACCGAACGCGTGGGGGCCCGCCGAGGTTCTTGAGTTCAATAGTTTCGTCCGTGGGGAGATTGGGCAGACGCCATGGACTTACGGTTCTACCAGCCTTCTGTTTCAGCCGCAGTGGAAGGCCGTCTCTGACGACGGGTCACTGCTATGGGCGGCCAACTATGGGTCGAACACGGGGACACCGGGGAGCGATCCGGGCAACGGGCCGTGGGCTACCCGAATTCTTTGGCAGTACACGTCAGTCGCGCAGCACGCGGGATTGTCGGGTTCCGTCGACACGAACATGGTCAACGATGCCGCACTCGCCCAACACCTCAACCTCAACCTCACCCCAAAACCCGGAGATGAAGACATGCCTCTGAACCAGACCGACCTAGACAGCATCACCAGCATTGTTCGCGAGCAGGTCACCGGCGCGATGCTCGACCTCGTGAAGGTCGCACCTGTCGGCCAGCGCCCCGAGTTTTTCCAGTACCTCCAAGAGGCCGCGTGGTCTGCGCTGAACTACACGTTTCCCTCGGCGTACAGCAAGGGCGCGGACGGGCAGCCGCTGCCTGTGACAATCAAAGACCTCACCGACGCGACGCACGCGAAACCGTAACACCCTTCCACCTCGGGAGGGGCTGATATGAACATTCTCAAACAGACGACCGCGCTGAATGCGTGGATTGCAACAAAGATCACTACCGGTGTGGGGACGATGGCGTGCGCTTACGCGTTCGCTGTTCTCGCCTTCCTGGGCCTGCCATCAGCTATCGCGTCCGGGCAGGCAATCGGGTGGGTTTCGTCACAGTTTTTGCAGCTCGTTCTGTTGTCGGTCATCATGGTCGGCCAGCGGGTGCAGGGTGCGAAAACTGAGGCGCGCGACGAAGAAACCCATGCCGCAGTGATCGCGATGCACAAAGAAACGCAAGAGATCATCGCAGACCTGACGAAGGTGGTCAGCTCGTGACCCTCATCCCGTTGGATTGGTTCAAATATTTGTTCGGCGACACCCCTATCGCCCCGGTTGTGCTGACTTTTGTGGCGATCACAGTCCTTGGGGTCATCGCTTACAGGGTGTGGCCGGTCATCAAACGGCTTGTTTCTACTTTGACCGCTCTTGAGAAGCTGCCCGATTTTATGGACAAACAGGAATCGTTCCGGCAGAACACCACCGCGACTTTGCATAAACAGGACGAGTCGTTGGCATCTCAAGACGTGAAGATCCAAGAAATCCATCACGAAGTGAATTACAACAACGGGACCTCCGTGAAAGACGCTGTTGAGCGCGTAGAAGAGGGTGTCGCGGGCTGGTATGTCGCCCATAACGAACTTCGGTCTCAGCTCGGTCTGCCCGCCATTGACACCGAAACGCCGATCAAGAAGAAACCGCCCCGCAAGAGGGCACCCCGAATTCCGAAAACAGAAGGAACACCATAATGTCTCAGATCACCGTTCAGAGCCCCAAAGTAACCATCACCCGGGAACTCAAAAATCTCGCCCCGAAGGTGCTCACGTTTCTCGCCACCGGTGTTACCGCGTCGGGTCTCGCGTATGTGCTCGGCACGGCCGGTATCACTCTGACGCCGGCGCTCACTTCGCTGCTTGTCGTCCTGATCTCTGCGGTTGCCGGGTATCTGAAGGCGGATACGACTCTGCTGAGTGGCGGCCTGCCCGTCTCGACTACCACGGCCCCGGTAGCCCCGGTGAGCCTTCCGGGTGCCCATGTCGACGTAACTGCGCCGCCTGTCGTAGCTGCCCCTGTCGCCACCGCGCCTGTCGTCACTGCCATTCCCGCCATCACTTTCGCGCCCGTGCCCGCCGCAACATTCGACCAGATTGTCACACCCGTGCCCGATCAGGTCACCTCCGTCTAACCGCAACCCTCAAACGTCACACGCCCCGCTTGGGGCGTTTCTGCGTTAACGGGCACATGTGGGGGTCACCGCTTTGAACGCCGCGGGACTTAAACGAGCCAGCTAAGACGGTCGCCCCACCAAACACGAACAGAGGCATCACATGGGATACACGCCAGACCCCACCTGGGCGGACGGTCAATCAGGAAACACCCCGATCACCGCCGCAAAGCTGAACAACATCGAGTCAGGCATTCTCAACTCGGACGGCACCAACCCGCTATCAGCCGAAGCGATCCACGACGCCGCAACATTCGAGCCTGTCGGGCTGAGTTCAACGACACTCGCAGCAATCACCACCATTGTTTCGACGGGCACCTCAGCGGTTGCTGGAAAATTGCAGACCCCTCGGGCGATCAACAGCGTGCTGTTCGATGGAACCGCGAGCGTGACCATAGCGGACGCGACGAAAGCCCCGCTGGCTGGTGCAACGTTCACCGGCCCTATCTCGGCAACGAACCTGAGCGGCTCGAACACGGGAGATCAAAGCTCGGTCACGGGCAATGCTGGTACCGCAACAAAACTGACAACCCCCCAGACCATCAACGGGGTCGCTTTCGACGGCTCGGCACCTGTTGTTGTCGCGGACGCGACGAAGAAAACCCTCACTCAGGTGGCTGCCACCGCAACCTCAACCGGTACAGCTACGGCGTGGGTGCACAACCCTTACGACGCCACTCTGGGCGCATTGACTGCGACTCTTCCCACTGGTGCAGTAAGCCAGGAGCTTTCGATTGAGAAGGTCGACTCCACCGTGAACACGGTGACCATTGCGGGCAGCATCCGAGGTGCGGCATCGACAATCATTCTCGCCCTGCCGCATGAAACGATCAAGTTCGTTGCCGACTCTTCCGGTTCGTGGTGGCCCGTCTCAGGGCACAAGACCCTGACAAGTCTCGACGGGCGGTACCCGCTGCTCACGCAAACAACCTCTGCGAGGCTCATAACAAACGCCGTAGCTCTTACCGCAATTCTTCCCAAGCCATGGAGCGCCTCATGACCGTCTACTACATCGACTCCGTAAATGGTTTGGACATCAACGACGGGTCAAGCGTCGTCGGCCCGTGGAAGACGATGGCGAACCTGTACTCGCGCATCACCGCCCGAGCTGTATACCAAGGCGACAAAGTTTTTTTCAAGCGGGGCGGCGTCTACTACGGTCGCCTCAGCGCGCGGGTTGCCGTCAATGGTGCTTTCGGTGCGCTCTTTCCGGGTTCACCCGTGCAGAGCCCGAAACTGATAATCGGTGCGTACGGTGATGGGAATGCGCCGCGACCTATCCTCACGGGATACAAGGAAGCGAACGTTGCTGCATCGTGGACTCAGTACGCGCCGAATGTTTGGAAGATCGACCTTTCCCAAGCTGCCGCAGCAGTAACGGGCGAGTCGACTTTCGATAACACTAACGTCGGGCATTTGAACATCAATGGTGTCACCAAGTGGTTCCGAACCGTAGACCGCCCATCGGTTGCGACGGATGCCAGCGGAAACTGGGCGTTCTGGTCTGAGGCCCAAGCACCCGGTACCGCGGCCAGTGACACGAACCTCTACGTACAGGCGACCGCCAACCCAACAACCCTCGCCTCGTCGATTGAGATCTGCGTTGACGGCGTTGGCATCTACGGCTCTTCGAACATGTCGATATCTGGCATCGAGGTTCGTGGCTACGGGATGAACGGTTACAACACCACCGGGGCCGATAAGGTCGACATCATCGATTGCATGTTCAATAAAATTGGTGGCTCTGTTCTCACGATCTCGAACGGGACGCGGGCAGGTAACGGCGTACAGGTTTACGGCAGCGGCAGCGACCACACCATCAACTACAACGAGTTCCAAGACTGTTACGACGTTGCCTATAGTTGCCAAGGCCCGACAATGACCGGGTGGGCAAATATTGAGTTCGCCTACAACAAGGTGTGGAACTCGAACCAGGCGATTGAATTCTGGTCGACTGTGAATGGTGGCGCGCCAACGGGTTTCGTGAACGTCAAAGTTCACCACAACGAGTTCTACAATTCCGGGTTCTCTGGCTCCAACCAGACCCGCTTTGAGGCTCAGTCGTCGGCGCAGCTTTACTACGACATGAACACACCCACAGACATCGAAATTTACGACAACCTGTTCGTGTTTGCGGCTGCGAGCTACCTCTTTTCCCGGCGTTCCAGTAACACGGTGTTCACGCCCCCGCCAGGCGTAAACTCTCACGACAACACCATCGTCATGGCACCTGGCACGCTCATGAGTTACCAGCGAACAGAGACGATTGAGACCGCTGCGGCATGGGCGGCTGCTCTCGGGTGGGAACAGAATTCGCACTTTCTGGTTCTGCCGCAGAACGTTTTGACGGCGACCGCCTCGCAGCAGATTGAACTTTTGCAGGCGTTCCTGATGGCGCAAGCTGGAGTTGTCACCCGGATGGCGCTGTCAAACGGCAGTGGCGTGCGTAAGGCTATGGCGACAGCGCAGAAGGCTTTGCGGATCTCCGAAGCTATTGGTGCGAACGGAATGAATCAGGGCCCTCTCTACTCGGGCGGCTGGTATTTTCCCGAAACATCAGCGGTGACAAATATGGCCGGAGCGGGCAATACGGGCAGCATGCGTCTCCTGCCCTTCACCGCACCCGCTGCTGGTCGCATCATCAAGCTCTCTTACTGGGTGAATGTGGCTGGTGACGCTGGCTCTGTCGTAGAACCGGTGATCTATCGGCGTGAAGGCAAGTATTTCCTCCTCCATTTCGATGCGGGCCAGCAAGACGCAGCGACGGTCGGTCTTCACACCATCACCATCGCGGGATTCAATGTCTATGAGGGGCAAGAATTGTTCGTCGGCATGAACGTGCTTGCTCCATCCGGTGTGACTAACCTTCCGTCAATGCGAGCCGCTACGGGCAGAACATCGAGCCGAGTACCGGTCGCGGATTCCACGGCAAACCTGAACTTCGCTTTTGGCAACCTGTTCAACGGCATTTCGCTGACCCTTGGGACGGCTGCGCCACCGTCATTTATGCAGGCTGTTGGCGTCACCACTCAGGTGCCCATCGTCGGCATGCTCGCCGCTTAGGCCGCCGACAATGTATCCAGAGCCTGCAGACTGGTTCGGCTTCGCCATCATCTACGGCCAGTTCCACCTGTATTACGACGAGGTCGCTGACGATTGGGCAATCGCAGACGGTGGTGGTTGGCTCGACGGTGTATTCGCATCAGCGCGTCTGGCCATCGAAGCGCATACGCAGTAAATCGGGTTCCGAGCACCGGCGTCGGATCAAATGCATACGGCAATCCAGCAGCCCAAAGAAATAGCCCCGCCCTCTCTTCGGAGTTGGGCGGGGCTTTTCCTATTTTGCGTAACTGGCTGCGCGGAGTATCGGGCGATCGCGCAGTGAGATTTTCTTGAAGCGTTGCGACGGCTTCTCGATGAAATACCACGACAACGCCGCGACGCCGAGGGTGATGACCAGCACGAGAAGTGTCTGCCACCATTCGCCCTTGAGTCCAAACCAGAGAACGAGGTTGATGACGACGTACTGCCAGATGTACGTGGCGAAACTGAGATCGCCCAGTCGCTTCGTGAAGCGGTAGAAGAACTTCGGGGCCAGATACCCAAACGTGACAATTAGGTAGCTCATCGGGATGGAGAGCAAGATCGGCTTGAACGCTGCATAGAACGAGCCGGTGGCAAAGATTTTGAGGAACAGATACGCTGCAAGCGCGAGAGCAATGAGCCACCACTTGACCGGGATTCGGCCCCAGTACTTCGCCCAGAAGATACCCACAGCGAAGCATGCCCCGCGTTCAAGAAATGAATGATCGAGAACAGTCGACAGGACACCGCTGTGCCCCAGCGTCACGTAGTAGGCCAGTGAGCCAGCGACCCCGACTGCAAGAAACGGCACGAGCATCTTCCAAAACCCGAACCGGTGAGCGACCAAGACGAGTATGGGCACGATCAAGTAGAAGCTGAATTCGGCAGGGATTGTGTATAACGGGTCGTTCATCGACCCGGTTCCAATCCCATCCCAGATGCTCGGGTGGTAGTTGGGTAAGAGCGCTGCGCTCGAACCTAGCCACACGAGGATTTGTGGGCTGACGAGTGAGGATGGTTTGACCGCGCCGAACAAAACTAGGATGATCGGCGTGAGAATCGCGAAGGCGTAGATGGCCGGCGCTATCCGTAGATACCGGTTCCAGTAGAACTGACGGAACTGTCCTGTTCGAGAGTGGATACTCTCGGCTGAACTGTAGATGAGCATGCCTGAGATGATGAAGAACATCGGCACGCCGTCGATCAGGTCGAAAAGGCCCCATGCGAAGTGTGTTCCAAGCGCGGCGTTCGTGTGCTGCACGACAACTGCAACTGCTGCGAGCAGCCGCAAGAAGTCGAAAGCATTTTGGCGCGAGCTCAATTGACGCACGTTCACGTCGATATCAACAGATGTCATTGCATTTTCCCCCTAGCTAAATGACTTCCCTTGACAGTAACGCGTCGAGCCGCACGGCCCCACCCCCTCATCACGAGGCGGGTGGGGCGTTTTTTCGTCGTTACAGCTTGAACCGGAACGACAACCCTTTCATAATCCGGATTCGGCCTTGCCCGCGCGTGTTCAGCGTGACACGGCCCACTTTCGCGGTTTCTGAAACCCCGGATTTTGAAATGTTCAGGTGAGTGTTCGCACCCGTTTTGACGGTCTTACGAAAAATGAGGCCCATGATTACTTCAGATTCGCGACGGCGTACGCGGCCTCGTCGGCAGTGAATTTACCGCCGTTCGGGCTGGACAGCTGGTCACCAATCGCTGCTGGTGACATTGACATTTTCTGATACTCCACAGCTGATGCTAAGGCGTTCGCATTCCAGTCAGCTTTCACATTGTCGACGGCGTACTGGGCGGCGTCGGTGGAGAACTTGCCACCGTAGGCTGATGTGAGCTGATCAAAAATGCCAGCCTTGCTCATGTGCATGGAGTCCGAATAGGTTCCGGCGGACACGAGCGCGGCCTTGAACTCGCTTGAAACGGCAGGTGCGGCGGGTGCGGCAGGTGCAGCGGGTGCGGCTGGTGCTGCGGCGACTGCTGAAGCAGTGTCAGGCGCGGCGCTCGTGACCTTCGAGGCCGAACACCCGGTGAGCGCGAGACCGGCGATCATCAGCGCGGCGATAGTCAAACGTTTCTTCATCTGGATTCCCCCTGTTAGTTTGTGGTCTTACCGTAGCGGCTCTAGGCGACTTTGCAACAGGTGTTACAACACCCACCCGTTCCCGCTGAAACAATCGGGAGAGTGCCGAACCAGCCGAAAACGCCAATCAAAGGCTTTCGGATACCAGACGAGCTGTACCGTCTCGCTCAAGCCAAAGCAGCCGAAGAAGACCGATCTCTCACAGACGTAGTAGTCGAAGCGTTAGAGGTCTACATCGGGAGGGAATGACCGCAAATACAGTTCTTCGATCAGCATCTCAGATGGAACACGTTTCAGCACGACCCGCATAACCTCAACCGAAATCTCATCCGGGCTCATCCACCTCGCCGCAATCAGCCCCGGCGTTGGATCGGTGTCATACGCCAAAGACACCTTGATCACCACGGCCCCCCCGATCGTTTCGCGTTTCTGCCACCGGTGCACGGTCGCCCTCGAAACGCCGCACCGTTCGGCTATTTTGCGTTGGCTGTCACCTGCCGTTACGCGGGTGAACCATTGCTGCCAAGTTTCCATTTGTGACTTCTCGTATGTTGCACCCCTGATACATATTTTCCCTCTTTTCCGGCGTGTTTTCTCCCAGGTGTTGCACCGAGTGCGCCCGTTTTCTGGCGTCGGTGGCGGGCACTAGAGTGACCACAAAACCTCCACTTCAGGGGGCAACGAAGCAAGACGGGCACTTGCAGTGTGGCGGAGGCTATCAGTGGGGCAATCGAAAGAGTCGGAACGTTTGGCGTACTCAATTTGCGAGTTCGCAGAGGCAGTCGGGCTTAGCGTGGCCGAGATCAGGTTGGCGGTAGCAGAAAGGGATCTGAGGGTCAGAGAGACAAAGTTGGGCCGGCTGATCGTGACTACCGAAGATGGGCTCTTCTGGCTTCGGAATCTAACGGTCATGTCAACGTAGACCGACACTCCAATTATGCTTGACGAGTTGCATATTTTGATCGTTGTGGCGACTAGTGTGTAGTCCTAGGGCAGTTCAACTGCCCGAGATGCCCGGAATGTAGGGCATCTGCCTCTGTAGCTCAATGGAAGAGCAAGTCCGTCCTAAGGATTAGGTTGGGGGTTCGAGTCCCTCCAGGGGCACCGTTCGCGTTCTGCGCAGGTGTCGTAAGCATCCTCTCGGTGCCGCTGTACCGATGGTTATGGCGATAACCATCGGTAAGGTGTTCTCATGACGATGAATGCAACAGGTGCTGACGCCGCCTCATCGTGGCCTGCCGTCACCTTCGAGCAGCGTCCTTGGGAAAGTCATGACACCGCTGGTCAGTCCCGTCGAGCGGCATTGCGAGCCAGAGGGCCCTACCAGGCCTCCATACCTCCGTCTATCGCCACGCTCGCGTTGCCAGCCCTCGATATGGACACCATGATCGCGGCCGAAGACGCCGTCGTCGAGCTTGGCCGATTCGATGGTGAGGTCGGCGCGATCGCCGCACCGTTCTCGGCAATTCTTCTTCGCAGCGAGAGCGCGGCCAGTTCTGAGATCGAGCAGCTCACGGCGTCAGCCAAGAACATTGCTTTGGCCGAACTCGGGCGAAGCGCGGGTCGGAACTCCCGGTTGATCATCGGCAACGTGCGGGCGATGGAAGCCGCGATCGAGATGGCCGAGCAGTTGGACGGGTCGACAATCGTCGCTATGCAGGCAGAAATCCTGCGTGATGACCAGCCGGAGGATACCGGCGGCTGGCGCACGCAGCAGGTCTGGATCGGTGGCGGGTTCGGCAATAGCCCACACGGTGCATCCTTCGTTCCGCCTCATCACGAACGAGTCGGAGCCTTGATGGACGACCTTGTCGAGTTCGCTCGCCGCACCGATCTGCCTGCGCTGGTGCAGATCGCGATTGCGCATGCGCAGTTCGAAACCATCCATCCATTCACCGATGGCAACGGACGAACGGGTCGCGCGCTCGTGCAAGCGATGCTGCGTCGACTGGGAGCCACGCAGAATGTCACCGTGCCTGTCTCCGCGGGTCTTCTGCAGGACACCCGTGGGTATTTCGCCGCCCTCACTGAGTACCGCCTCGGCAATGTGCAGCCGATCGTCCAGTCATTCGCTCGGGCGTCAGCTGACGCAATCGTCAACGGACGCCAGCTCGTGGCGGATCTGACGACGGTGCGTGCGCGTTGGGAGCTGGCAACGACTGCGCGAGCGAGAAGCTCTGGTCGTCGACTGTTGGATGTGCTCCAACGTCAACCGGTGATCGACTCGAACCTCGCCGCAGGCGAACTCGGCATTGATTCGAGGAATGCGCAGAACGGTATCGATCGACTGGTTACCGACGGCATCCTCACCCAGATGAGCGCCGGAATGCGAAACCGTGCCTACGAGGCACGCGAAGTATTGACCGCCCTCGACGGATTCGCGGCGCGAGCGAAAAGACGTCGCTAGAGACGGCACCGCACTGAATCGTCGGCCCTCGTTCAGAGCTCCGCCCTCTTCGCGGCGGTTTGAACGAGGGCCGACGGTTGCGTGCACGTCGCGAGTTGAGTCGCCCGGGGGTACATAATCAGAGGTGTATCGCTGGAGGAGGGACTCCACCGCGCAGGTACCTCTGCGCGGAGGTGCGCGGGGGTGGGGAAAGGGTCGCTGTGGCGAACCGGTTCAGTATGAGAGTGTCAGCGGGAGCGCGCAAGCCCGGGTTCAGCATCCAGTCGAAGCTGCTGGTCATGCTGTTGGGCGTGAGCATCGGCTCGTCGTTGGTGGTGGGCATCGTGGGGTACGTGTCGGGCAGCGATTCGCTGCGGGATGCTGCGTACTCGAAGCTCACCGAGACGCGCGAGTCTCGGGCGCGCGAGATCACGAACTACGTGAAGAACACTGAAGATTCGCAGGTCGTCTACTCGCGGGGAACAACGGCGATCAACGCCGTGACAGCCTTCAGTGCGGGCTTCGACGCCCTTCAGTCGTCGCAGCTGACGACCGAGCAGAACGCTGCGGTCGACTCGATCTACACGAAGACGTTCGCTCCTGAACTCACCGCGCGCTCTGGGCTGCAGACAGACCCCACCGCGTTCGACCCGACGTCGCCGGCGGCGCGCTACCTCCAGTACCACTACACGAATCCGACGCTCGACTACACGGCCACGCTCGCGAAAGACGATGCGGGCGACGGCAGCGCCTGGTCGGCTGCGAACAACGAGTACCAGGACTATTTTCGGGAGATCATCACTCGTTTCGGCTACGAAGACGCCCTGCTGCTCGACACGACAGGCAACGTCGTCTACTCGGCCTACAAAGGGGTTGAGCTGGGCACCAACGTTCAGACGGGCCCTTATAAGGGAACCGTGCTTGCGAGTGGGTACAACGAGACGCTGAACTCGAACCAAGTCGATTTCGTGAAGATCACCGATTTCGAGCGGTACCAGCCGTCGCTGGGGGCCCCCGCTGCGTGGATCATGTCGCCCGTGGGGGAGAAGGGCAAGGTCACCGGGGTGATGGCGTTTCAGCTGTCGATCGCTTCGATCAACGGCATCATGACGGCGAACAACGGGTGGGCATCCGATGGCCTCGGCGAGACAGGCGAGACCTACCTTGCCGGCCCCGACCAGCTGATGCGTTCTGTGTCACGTCAGCTCATCGAGAACCCCGACCAGTTTCAGAAAGACGTCATCTCAGCCGGTACCGCTCCAGATGTGGCCGCGCGGGAGGTCGAGGTGAAGGGCAGCACCCTGCTGCAGCCGGTACGCACCGCTCCTGTGCAACGGGCCTTGGCGGGGGAGACCGGCACCGACATCACCACCAGCTATCTGGGCACCGAGAGCATAGTGGCGTACGCGCCATTGAACATCTCTGGCCTGCAGTGGGTGATCGTGGCGCGCATCGACACCAGCGAAGCCTTCGCCGCAGTGAATGACTTCACGCGTAATCTCGTCTTCGCCATTATCGCCCTCATTCTGGTGGTTTCGCTGCTCTCGCTGATCTTGGCTCAGGTGTTCGTGCGGCCGGTGCGGCGCCTCGTCGGAGCCGTGCGCCAGGTGACGGGAGGCGATCTCTCTGTCGAGGTGCCGCAGGGTGCCCGCGACGAGTTCGGCGATCTCGGCAACGCGTTCAATGACATGTCGCGCTCGCTGCGCATCAAGCAGGCACTGATCGACGAGCAAACAGACGAGAACGAAAAGCTCTTGCGCACCCTGATGCCCGACGACGTCGCCAAACGGTACAAAGAGGGCCAGGAGACCATCACCGACGTGCATCACGACGTCTCGGTGCTGTTCGCTGACCTCATCGGCTATGACGCCTACGCGGCCGGTGTCGACCCCGAGAAAGAGCTGGCGACGCTGAACACCATCGTGGCCAGCTTCGACGAGGCTGCCGCTCGCATGGGCGTCGAGAGCGTCAGAACACTACGCGAGGGGTATCTGGCGAGTTGCGGGCTCGGCGTTCCCCGGGTCGACAACATTCGGCGCATGGTCGAGTTCTCGCTCGAGATCCGTAAGATCATCGAACGGTTCAACGCCCAACACTCAACGAACCTGAGCCTGCGCATCGGTATCGATGCAGGCACGGTCAGCAGCGGGCTCGTCGGCCGCTCGAGCCTCGCCTATGACATGTGGGGTGACGCCGTGAACCTCGCGAACCGCGTGCAGCAGGTCTCGGGTGCGGCGGGCCTCTTCGTGAGCCAGAGCGTACGAGACCGGATGCACGACGCCGTCGTCTTCGTCGAAGCCGCAACCATCGACACCGCCGACGGTTCGCAGACCGTCTGGCAGATCAAGTAGCGCGCCGTGATCGCCATCTGGAATCAGCCCTGGTTCGCGCTCGCCGTGACGATTGCCGTCGGACTCCCGGTTCTCCTGGTGATTCTCACCGAGGTTCTGGCGTTTCTGGTTCGGCGCGGGCACCCGGCCGCAAAACCCGTGCGGCTGCTGCGCAACCTCGTACTACCGGTGGGAGCACTGCTCGGCCTGCTCAGTCTGGCAAATCACCAGAATGTCGAGTTCACCTGGGTTCGCGTGGTTGCCACGCTCTTCGGGTTCCTCGTGATTCTGCTGTTGCTGTCGAGCGTGAACGTGGTGCTGTTCGGCAACCCGGAGGAGGGCAGCTGGCGCGAGCGGCTGCCGTCGATCTTCATCGATCTGGCCCGGCTCGGGCTGATTTTGGTGGGCCTGGCGCTGCTGTTCTCCTGGGTGTGGGATGCCGACATCGGCGGGCTCATCACCGCGCTGGGCGTGACGTCGATCGTCATCGGCCTGGCGCTGCAGACGGCCGTGGGTTCGATCATCTCGGGGCTCCTGCTGCTGTTCGAACAGCCCTTCAAACTCGGTGACTGGCTCGACACCGGCAAGGTCGTGGGCCGGGTGGTCGGCGTGAACTGGCGCGCAGTTCACATCGACACGGGCAATGGCATTCAGATCGTGCCGAACGCCACGCTCGCTGGGGCGTCATTCACGAACCTGAGCGAGGCGCCCGGGTCATTCATGGCGACCTCGACGGTGAAGTTCTCAACTGACGACCCACCGCACCAGGTCATCGACCTGATGCAGAAGGTGGCGTCGGGGCTTCCGATGCGCACGCCGGGGGAGTCGATCGAGGCATCGTATGCGGGTGCGGCCACCTACTCGATTTCGATACCGGTCTCGGGCCCAGCGGCTGAGGCCGGGGCATCCGCTCTCTTTCTCGCGTGGCTCTGGTATGCGGCCAGGCGCGAAGGGCTGGCGCTCGACGGCGACACGACCGACCCCATTGCCGAACCCGAACGGCTGGCCGAGGCGCTCGCATATGTCACCACTGTTCTGCGGCTGGGCCCGGGCGACTTCTCGTGGATGACCGAGCGGTGCCGGCTCGAGCGGTACGGCCACGGCGAGATGGTGCTGCCGGCGCGCAGAATTCCGGATGCATTCCGGCTCGTTCTCGACGGGCACGTTCAGCTGTCTGTTCCCACGCTGGTGGGCCCGGTGAACGTTGAGCGGCTCGAACGCGGCGACGTGTTCGGCCTGCTCTCGCTCAGTCGTGAGCTCGAGCAGACTGCCGCGACGGCCGAGGGCACGATCACGGTGATGCGCATACCCGCAGACGTTGTCGACCGGCTGATCGTCGAGCATCCGGCGCTTGCGCGGGCGATGGGGCAGTCGATCGAGGCGCGGCAGAAGAGCGTGGCGCTGGCACTCGCGTCGACTCTCGGTATCGAGGGCGCTGCGGGTTCTCTCTAGCGCTAGCGCTCGAGCACGAGGTCGGCGAGCCGAGCTGGCTGCTCGCGGGCGATGAACGCGAGCTCTTGTGCCGCCCACTCGTCCCAGTACGGTTCGTAGGCGGAGCCATCGCGGGCCAGAGCGCGGCGTTTCCGCTCGCTGTCGTCGAGTTCGACCCAGATCGTGAATGTGGCGAGCGCGGCATTCTGACGGCTCAGGCTACCCATTCCCTCGATGATGAGCGCGCGGTTCGGGTCGACGGATGCCCATTCCGCGGCCTTTCCCGCCACCCAGTCGTGGCGCTGCCAGCGTGGCTGGTCGCTCGCCAGCAGTTCATCGTGAATGTGGCGGCTGGCGGCGTCGAGACCCTGCCAGCCGGGGTAGATGTCGTCGAGGTGAACGAGGGTGACGGGTGCGGGCCACGCGGCGGCGAGCTCGGTGGCCAGGTCGGTCTTGCCCGAGCCGGAGCGGCCGTCGACGAGCACCACTGCGTCAGTGAAGGCGGTGGTGGGCCTCGGTGCGGCTGTGTCGGTGCGGATGCGGATGCGGGTGAGCAGGGCATCCAGAGCCGGTTGCTGCATCGGTCAGCGCGCCTCGAGGAGCCCGGTGCGGTCGGCCCACTGCAGCAGAATGACGGTCTTAGCGTCGACAATGGTCGTGCCGATGGCTGCGAGCGCCTCTGTGAAGTCGAGTTCGACGTTCTCAATGTCTTCGCCTTCGCCCGCGAGCCCGCCGCCCGCGCCGGTGAGTGTTGCCGCGCTGTACCGGGCCGCGAAGAAGTGCAGCTTCTCCGTGACAGAGCCGGGACTCATGAAGAGGTCGAACAGATGCGCCGCGTCAGAGATGGTGTACCCGGTCTCTTCGGCCGTCTCGCGTTCGATGGCCGCGAGCGGGTCGTCGTCGTCGAGCAGACCCGCCGGCGCTTCGACAAGGTTTCCGTCGGGATGGCCGTTGACGTACGCAGGAAAACGAAACTGGCGGGTCAGCAACACCGTATTCTGCTCGGTGTTGTAGAGCAGAACGGTGGCGCCGTCGCCACGGTCGTAGGTTTCGCGGTCTTCTGTGCTCCAGTGGCCGTCGCGGTGGCGAAAGTCGAACGTCGTTGCGCGCAGCACGAACCAGTTCGACGAGAGCAGCCGTACGTCTCGCACGATCACGTCGGGGTTGCCGGTGAGGCCTCGGCCGACCTGGTCGAGCCCTGTTCTGCCGCGGCTGTCGGCGACATCGATGCCGGGGGTGGACTCCGGATGCCCCGCCGCCGCCGCACTCACCCGCGCACCATATCGGCAGCCATCGGCTCTGGCAACCACCCGCGCGCAATTCGCAGCCGGTTCGATAATAAACGCATGGGAATTTTCATCGGAATCATCATTGTAGGAATCATTCTTCTCGTCTTCGGTGTGGCGGTGAAGGCGGCCGAGGTGCTCATCTACATCGGCATCGCTGTCTTGCTCATCGGCATCATCGCAGCGCTCGTGCGTTACATTCGCGGGCGCGCCTAACAGCTGAACAGCCGGGGCCTCAGCCTGCTGGGCCGCAGCCAGCTGGGGCCTCGACCAGCCGGGGCCTCAGCCAGCGATGAGCAGGAAGACGAGCCCCAGCAGCGCGGGAGTGCCTTGAAGTGCGGCTGAGCGCAGGCGCTCGCGCCCCGTCGAGAGCAGCACCAGTGCTGCGAGCACGATCGAGGCCATCGTGAAGACGGCGAGCGTGAACCCGGCTTCACGCGCCGCCGTGTAGTACAACACGAGACCTACAGCAGCGCCCACTGCCAGAAACAGGTTGTAGAAGCCCTGGTTGTAGGCCAGCGGAGCCGTGGTGTCGGCATCGGCTTGGCTGGTCAGGCCGAAACGCTTCCAGATGGCAGGTTGGTGCCATTGGATGCTCTCCATGACGAAGATGTAGACGTGCAGCAGCGCGGCGATGGCGACGAAGACGGTTGCAAGTATGCCCATGTGCACAGTCTAAAGGTGGGCCGAAATCAGGTGAGATTTTGTCGAGTTCGAGCCTCTAATGACGTAGAATATGACCCATGAACACGCGCTGGCGGGTCACAAAGGTGGGTGCCGCGACAATCGCTGTGCTGGTGTTCTCCGCGCTCAGCCTCGCTTCGGCCGGGGCCTCGCACGCCGCCGGCGTGCTCAGCGTCACGACTCCTGCCGACGCGGGTACGGTGTTCTACTCCTCCTCTGACACGGCCTTCGACGTGCTGTTCGCAGGCCAGGCCGAGCCCGGCGTTGCTGTGACGGTGACTCTGCCGGGCGGCACCCTCTGTACCACGGGGTCGCTTGGCGACGGGTCGTGGCAGTGCACCATCACCTCCGCTCCCGACTTCTCCGGTGACGCGACCATCTCCAGCGGCCTCGGTGACTCCATGACTTTCGCGGTCGGGTTTCTGAACCCTCCTGTGCTGTCGCCGGCAGAAGCCGCCGGCCTTGTCACAACCGACGCCGCGCAGGTGGTGTCCGGCACGGCATTCCCGGGTTCGCCGGTGGTCGTCTCGCTCTCGCCCACCCCGGCAAGCGGCTCCGGATGCACCACCACGGCCGATCCGTCGGGAGCGTTCAGCTGCGCCCTCGCCCTCACCGACGCCGACGCCGGAACCCACAGTCTCAGCGCCACCCAGCGCCCGTTCTTCGCCGAGCACGACTCCGCGCCGTCACCCGATGTCTCGCTCGAATACGAGCCGGCGGTGGTCGTGACACCGATCGTGCCGGTGGTGCCGGTGACCCCGGTGACCCCGGTGGTACCCGTGACCCCGGTGACCCCCGTCCCGCCGGTGGTACCCGTGAACCCTGTCATGCCGGTGGCTCCCGCGTCTCCGGTCGACCCCGTCACCCCGGTGACCCCGACCGCACCCAACGGCGCCGTTGCTCCGGTCACGCCGATCGACCCCGTGACCCCGGCCGTTCCGCAGACGCCAGCCCTGCCGTTCGCCCCGGTTCTGCCCGTGACCCCTCTGTCGCCCGCTGCGGCGCCTGCCCCGGTGGACACCCCGGCTCCCACCGTGCCGCCGACTCCCGCAGTGACCGCCAGCCCCCTGGTGCCGCGCGCGGGGGGCGCGCCGGTGGGCGGCGCGAACGCATTGGCCGGGGCGGTGGGTTCAGCGAACACCTCGGCCCCGGCTGGGGCAGGCGCGTCGTCGGCCGCCGGCACAGGCACGGTGCTCGGTGCCGCAACCGCGCTGGTCGCCTGGGCTGGCGGCGGGTGGGCCGACCAGGGCTGGGGTCAACCCACCCGCTTCGGAACCTCGCTCCAGCCGGTCTCGTCAGTGCCGTTCGGCCAGCCGGCATTCATCGCAGGGCTTGTGGCACTTGCGGGCGTTCTGGTGCTGCTCCTGGCGCTACCGGCGGAGCTGCTGCAGTCGACCGTGCGGGAGAACTATGAACGCATCGCGGAGCGTTTCGCGCCTGCCCGATGGTGGCAGGCGTCAACGCAGGGGTCCCGCTGGCGCGCCCGATTCACCGGGTGGCGTGCGCAAGCGGCACTGCTCATCTCGGCGGCAGTAATCACGACGTTCGCTGACCCGACAACCGGGTTCGACGTGAGAACGGTGCGGTTGGCTGTTGCGTTGACGATTGTGCTGGTGGTGGTCAACTATTCGGTCATGGCGGTCACCCAGCTGCACGCAATGCGAGTGCACGGCGCGACCACCCGCATGGCGCTGCGCCCGCTCGCTCTTCTCCTACTCGTACTGAGTGTGGCGGTCTCGAGGGGGATGGGCATGCAACCCGGCCTGCTCTTCGGCCTGGTTCTCGGCATCGAGGTGGGCGAGCGGCTCGGCAGGGCGGCTGAGGCAAAGGTCACCATCGTGGTGACCGCGTTGCTGGTGACTCTGGGAGGTGGCAGCTGGCTGGTCTACAGCGCGCTGAATGCCACCACTCCGGCACCCGCCACCTTTGGGGCCCAGCTGCTGAACGAAGTATTGGGCGGGCTCGCCGCCGAGTGTCTGTCGGCCCTGGTCATCGCACTGCTTCCGCTGACGTTTCTCGACGGCAAAGCCATCTTCGAGTGGTCGAAGCTGCTGTGGCTGGTTGTATACGCGGCGGCCTCCGGTGTCTTCGTGATCGTGCTGTTGCCGTCGTCGTGGGTGCAGCTGCCCTCGGTGTTCTCTCCGTGGGCGCTCGTGCTCGCGGGGTTCACCGCCCTCAGCCTCGCGGCCTGGGCCTACTTTCGCTGGCACCCCGAGGCTCTCGAGATGGAGCCCGGCCCGGAGTCGCAGGCGCTGCCCGACGCGGCACCCGACGCGGGGCCCGGCGCGGAGCCCCAGGCGCTGCCCGACGCGGCAGAAGGTGCACTCGGCCGCGTCAACGGATGACGCGCGCCACCTCGCGCGCCACGGCCGGCCGCACGATGTGGTCGGCCTTCGCCACCTCGTGCACCGTGACGTTCTGCAGGCGCGCGAGCCGCTCGATGCTGTCACTCAGCACGATCTGGTCGCGGGAGCCGTACACGACCTCGACCGGAACAGAGATCTGAGCCACATCGGCGAGGGTGGTCTGCCCTTCGATGCAGTGCTCCATCGACAGCGCGAATGCCGCCCAGTAACGCTCTTCGATGACGAGGGCGGGGCTCGGAAAGAAACGCGCCAGAAACGCCATGTTGCGCTGCGTGGTCTCGCGGTTCGTACGCAGGTATTTGTAGAACCGCAGGTAGCTCTTGATGACCGTGCGGTCGGCGAACTCGGTGACGTACGCGCTGGCGGCGTACACCGGCGGGGCCACCAGCACCACCTGGCAGACGTCTCGGCGATAGATGGCCGCGTAGCGCGAGGTGATGAGTGCCCCGAGACTGTGGCCGACGAGCGTGAACCGCCCCCGCAGATGCAGTGACCGAATGGTCGCCCGAAGTGCTGCCACGTGCTCCTCGAGCGTGAACTGGGCATCGGCTGGCGCCACCGACTTGCCGAAACCGAGCAGGTCGATGGTGATGACCCGATAGAGGGGAACCAGCAGCGGAACCACGTGCACCCAGCTCTGCGACGACGAGTTGATGCCGTGGATGAGGATCACGACCGGCCCCTCGCCCTCATCAGACGACACGTTCAGCAGCGGCGCCGAGCGGGCCGGCCACGCGAACCTTGCCTCCCCCATGAAAAGCACCTTCTCTCGCACGCATCGACGCGCCCACAGTCGTGACTGAGGCAACCTCATGATACACCTCAGTCTTCTTCGCAACCCACTGTTTCGTGTCGGTGCCGAGGCGTACGCTCATGTCAAACGGCACCACCCGCCGTTCGGTATCGAGAGGATGACTATGGCTATCAACGACGACGACATCACCACCGAACAGGGAGCGGGCGGAGAGGGTCCCGCGGATGGCGGCGCAAACCCGAACGGGCACGACGGTGGAGCCGATGGTTCTGCCAGCGCAGGCGAAGGGCCGGCCGACGGCGGGGCGAACCCGAACGGCCACGATGGTGGCGCTGACGGTTCGGCCGACGAGGGGGAGGGCCCCGCTGACGGCGGCGCCAATCCCAACGGCCACGATGGCGGAGCTGACGGTTCTGCGTAATGCCTGAATTCGAGCGCGGGTCGGGCGAGCGGCCCGCGCTCTCTCGTCTGGTGGGCGCCGACACTGCCCGCGTCTTCGGCGCGACGTACTGGTCTCGCCAACCGTTCTTGGCCGCCGCCGTGTCGAATGCCTCATTCGACGACCTCTTCAGCAGCGCGGCCGTCGACGAACTCGTGCGCGAGCGCGGCATCCGCACTCCCTTCATGCGCATGGCCGTTGAAGGTTCTGTGCTGAGCCCCTCGACCTACACAGCACCCGGCGGTTTCGGCGCCGAGGTGGCCGACCAGGTCAATAGCGAGAAAGTGCTCGCCGAGTTCGCTGCGGGCGCGACCATCGTGCTGCAGGGCCTGCACCGCACCTGGCCACCGCTGATCGACTTCACCCGTCGCCTCGTTGACGACCTCGGGCATCCGGCGCAGGTGAACGCCTACGTAACCCCTGCCTCGTCGCGCGGCTTCGACCCGCACTACGACGTTCACGACGTGTTCGTGTTGCAGATCAGCGGTGAGAAGCACTGGCGAATCCACGCTCCCGTGCACCCGCATCCGTTGCGCGACCAGCCCTGGAGCGACTACCGCGAGCAGGTGGCAGCCCAGGCCGCCGGTGAACCCGTCATCGACACCGTTCTGCGACCGGGCGACGTGCTCTACCTGCCCCGCGGCTGGATCCACTCGGCCGAAGCCCTCGGTGGCACCTCGGTGCACCTCACTATCGGCGTGGCGGCCTACACGCAAGCCGACATCGCTCACTCGCTCCTCACCGTCATCGCTGACACCCCGGCGCTTCGCGAGTCGCTGCCCCTCGGCGTCGACTTCGGCGACACCGAGCAATTGCTGCCGATCGTCGCCGAGGTTCTAGCGGGGCTGCAGGGTGCGCTCCAGATTCCGGATGCCCGTGCTGCTGCGGTTCGCCAGGCATCCGCCGTAGGGGCAGACCTGTCACATCGTCTCTCGGGGGCGAGTCGCCCCGAACCCGTTTCGCCGCTCGCGACGGTGGATTTCATCGGAACCCTGAACGAAGCGAGTACCGTGCGCTGGCGCGGCTCACTTCGGGCCGCCATCACGACTGGCCCCGAATCAGTGCGTATCGCGCTCGCCGGTCGCTCTGTCGTGCTTCCGCAGGAGGCACAGCCGGCGGTAGAGATGTTGCACGCCGGGCAGGCCGTGGCGGTCGGCGAGTTGCCGGGCCTCGACCCCGCGTCGGCGATCGTTGTCGTGCGGCGGCTCCTGCGCGAGGGCATCGTGGTACCGGCGTGATGCGGGTGCTCCTCGGGTCTCTGATGTCTCGCTGTCTGTGACGAACGCCGACACGGCAGCCGGGTGGGCACCGTGCAGTGACCGCTCGCGGGAGCGCGACGACCCGCTGGCCGCCACCGCCTCGCGCGGACTCCAGTGGTTTCTGGTGGAGATCGACGGGTCGTGGGGCGCGAACGCCTTCATCTCCTCGGCGCTCGGCCGTGAACTCGGCCAGGCTCTTGTGCATCGAATCGAGTCAGCAGGGATGCGACCGCTCGCCATCAGGCGGGCCCGGCGCTTTCGCGCGGGGCGCATCGCGAAGCCGTCGTGGCGATGGGCGTTCGTCGATTCGCGGCCCGGGTTCGAAGAGGTGCGATGGGGTGAGGTGACGGATCCGTACGAGCTGCTCGAAGTGCCGCTCGACGGGTCGACGGGCATCCGGTCGCCCGAACCGGTGTACTGCGTCTGCACCCACGCGAAGCATGACCAGTGCTGCGCGGTGCGCGGCAGACCCGTGATGGAGGCGCTGGTAGCGGCGCACCCCGACGAGACGTGGGAGTGCTCGCACCTCGGCGGCGACCGGTTCGCCGGCACGATGGTGATCTTTCCTGAGGGGTTCTACTTCGGCCGCGCAGATGACAGTGAAGCCGTCGGCATTGTGGATGCCTACCGGGCCGGGCGGGTCGATGAGCGATTCTTTCGCGGGCGCAGTTCGCTCTCGCACCCGGTGCAGGCGGCCCAGCACTATGCCCGTGAACACTTCGGCGTCGACCGGCTCGATGCGTTTGCTCCGCTGGGTGGTGGCGCTGCCGCTCCACTCGCAGCCCGCGTCAGCGACCGCGCCGCCGACCGCGCAAGCTCCCTCGCACCGGGGCAGACGGCAGTGCTGCTCGACCACGACGGGGTCGCCGTGCGCGTCGTCGTGGCAGAGACGCTCTCAGAACCCCTGCTCAGCACCTGCGCCGCAACACGGTTCGGCCGGGTGCGAGAGTTCTGCCTCGAGTCGATCACCGTGATGCCGCCGGGGGTTTGGGTCGGCTGACCGCCAGCGGCTCGCTCAGATGGCGTTGTCGAGGAGCGCCCAGAGCCAGCTCGGGCCGAGCACGCGCGCACCCAGTGCCGTAACCCGGCCGGCGAGTTCGCGGTCGGCCGTCACCACCCAGACGTGAGCAGGGGTGGGCTTCGCAGTGAGGGCTTCGACGGTGTCGACGATCTGCTGGTCGCCGTCGCGCGGCGACCGCACTATGCGCAGGCGTTCGGCAATCTCGTTGGTGCCGGGTCCCGGTTCGGGCAGTGCCGGTTCGGGCAGTGCCGAGTCGACCAGCGCCGAGTCGACCGTCACCGGGTGCTCGACCAGCTTCGCCGCACTCGCCTGCCCCTCGACCACGAGCACCACCTCCGGCCACCACCGGGAGTTCTCCACCGCGCTGCCGAGCGCCTCACCCGTGAGGCCCGCGACGCCGAGGGTGTTCAGGGCGGCCGCGAACTTCTCCGTCGCGCCGAGCCGGTCTTTCCACCAGCCGTTGGGGCGCGAACCGATGACGTTCGCCGCGTCGACGACAATCACGTCGCCGTGCTCGAGCTCCCCGCGCAGCATCGGCCAGGCCGCGCCGAATCCCGGGTGCAGTGGCAACGCCTCGATCTCGTCGATCGGCACCCAGCGCATCTCGATGCTCTCGGCATCGGCTACGGCGGCGTCGAAGGGTGCAGTGGTTTCGACGACGACGGTCGTGTAGCTCCAGAACCCCAGGTCGAGCGTGAACGTGAATTTGAGTTTCAGCGCCTCGACCGCAACGCCGGCCTCTTCGTGCGCTTCGCGAATCGCGCCCTGAACCGGCGTCTCATTCTCGTGCTTCGCACCGCCGGGCAGCCCCCACGTGCCGCCGAAGTGACTCCAGTTGGCCCGATGCTGCAGCAGCACGCCTCGCTCGCGGTCGAACACCAGCAGGCCAGCTGCTCCGAACCTGCCCCAGAACTTCTGGCCGGCCCCGTCTTCGACCCAGCCGTCACCGCTTGCGGGCGCGTGCAGCCGGGGAGGAACAAAGGAGTGTGGCGACGGCATCGCCGGCTCTGACATAAGCGCCATTTTGCCACGCCCTCGACCCGCTGAATGACCATCGGGCCCGCCGCAACACGCACAAACGGCGAAACTCGGGCCCGCTTACCGTGTTTTATCGCTTACCCCACATAGGGTGTCGGTGTGTGGCGTGCCGATAAGAAACGAGATTCAGACCCTGACGTGTCTGAGACCGACGTAGCATCGTCGGTTTGGGGTCGCCGCGGCGACTCCGCGCCCGGGAGATCGGGTGTCGAGCACGGTTCGGGTACCAAGACCGGGTCGATCATCTCGACCGACGATCTGGTCGAGCCGGCGAGGCAACAGTGGCGAGACGAACTCGCGCTGCTCGGCGGGGTGTCACCGCTCATCCACTTCGACGACTCGCCTCGGTCGCGGGTCGATCTCACGACCACGCATCCCAGCGGTCTGGCGCAGTTCATCACGGGCAACGCCACCCTGCTCTCGAGTCTCATCCGCGACGAACTCGCTCTTCGCAGCGCCCGCATCGCCGCCGGCGCCATCACCGACAAAGGTGTCGAACTGCGCTCGGTTCGCGGCATCGACTCCGTTCACCTCGCCATCGGATTCGCGGAATGGAAGCTCGACGACGAGCGATTCTCTGCCCCTGTGCTGCTGCGCCCGCTCTCGATTCGCCGCTACGGTCGCGACTTCGAACTGAAGCTCCGCGGTCTGCCGTTCGTCAACCCCGAACTGGCCCGTGCGCTGAAAGAGCAGTTCGAGATCACGCTCGACGCCGATGCCATCGTGGCCCTCGCCGCCACCAACGGCGTGTTCAAGCCGCAGCCGGTCATCGACCACCTGCGGGGCGTGACGAGCCACCTGCCCTGGTTCAGCGTGCAGCCTCGCCTCGTGGTGTCGTCGTTCGCCGGTGTGGCTGACAGCATGGTTCTGGATGCCCAGCAACTCGATCATCCGGTGCTCGACTCGCTCGCCGGCAGCCTCACGGCGCGTCGCGGGGTTCAGGAGTCGTACCACCCCGTCGACCCCACGCCGCAAGACTCTCGCCCGCCGTCGACCGACACCCTCCTGCTCGACGCTGACGCCGAGCAGGAGAACGTCATCGCGCAGATCGCGGGCGGCAACTCCCTCGTCGTGAAGACCCTGCCCGGCACGGGTGGCACGCAGACCATCGTCAATGCGGTGGGGGCCCTCATCGGCCAGAACAAGCGTGTTCTCATCGTCAGCCCGCGCCGCCTCAGCCTCCGGGGCATCGCCCGCCGGTTCAACGACGTGGGCCTGCCCGGCGTCGCGGTTTCGCCGCGAAGCCTGCGACGAGACCTCATCCAGTCGATCGGCCGCAACGAGAAGACCATGCAGCCACATGTCGCTGACGTCGACGAGGCGTTGGTGCGCCTTCGGCACGTGCTCATCGACTATCGCCAGTCGCTTCAGCGCGTCGACCCGCTGCTCAAAGTGTCGGTGCTCGACTCCCTGCGGGAGCTTGCGCGCCTGTCTCTGCTGCCGAAGCCGCCGGCGACGACGGCCCGCCTCGACCGCAATTCGCTCGAGGCTCTCGCGTCGGGCCGCAGCCGCGCTGCGAAGACCCTGATCAAGGCCGCGGCCCTCGGCGAGTTTCGCTACGGGCCCGACGACTCTCCGTGGTACGGCGCCAGCTTCGAGACGGCCGACGATGCCGCGAAGGCGCACGCCACCGCGAAACGCATCCACCGCACCGACTTGCCCAACCTGCTGACCCGGGCCTATGAGCTTGTCGGCCAGACGCACATGCGCCAGTTCACCACGGTCTCTGAGTTGGGGTCGTACCTGCGGCTGCTGCTTGACCTCCGCGAGACGCTCGACAAGTTTCTCCCCGTGGTCTTCGACCGCTCGCTGACCGACATCATCGCCGCGACCGGCCCCCGCCGCGACTCTGCCCAGATGACCGGCACGAGTCGGCGGCGCCTGCGCAGTCTCGCGAAGGAGTACGTGCGGCCCGGTGTGCACATCGGCGACATCAACGCGTCGCTCCGGCGCATCCAGCAGCAGCGCACACTGTGGCACCGATTCGCCGCGGCCGGCATCTCGCCGGAGGTGCCGATCGGGCTCGCCGACGTTCAGGTGGCTTTTCAGCGCGTGAGCGAAGACCTCGCGCAGCTCGATGTGCCGCTGGGAACCGCGGGCACAGCACGCCAACTCAGTGAGCTGCCCATCACCGACCTCATTCCGCTGCTCGACGGGCTCGCTGCCGACTCGGAGGTTCTGGCCAACCTGCAAGAGCGCACCGCTCTGCTCGACACGCTGCGTGAACTCTCGCTCGACCCACTGCTGACCGATCTCTCGCAGCGCCACGTGCCCGAGAGCGCGGTGGCAGACGAACTCGAGCTGGCCTGGTGGCAATCGGTGCTCGAACTGATGCTCGCAAACGATCGTGCTCTGCTCGGCGCCAACACGGGCATCCTCGACCGCCTTGAAGCAGACTTCCGTCTCGTTGACGAGGCGCACGCGTCGGTCAGCGGCCAGATTCTGGCGTGGCAGCTCGCCGAGACTTGGAGCGTTGGTCTGGTCGACCACGCCGATGAGGCCGGCCTTCTGAAGACGATGTTGCGAACCGACGCCGTCGACTCGCGCACCCTGCACGAGGCCGCACCGTACCTCAGCCGCGTCTTGGCGCCGGTCTGGCTCGCGTCACCCTACGAGGTGTCTGAGATCTCTGACGACATCGTGTTCGACGCCGTCATTCTCGTCGACGCGGGGGCCACCACTCTGGCCGAGAACGCCGGAGCCATTCGCCGGGCCCGCCAGGTTGTTGCCTTCGGCGACCCGGTGACGCAGACCCCGTCACGCTTCGAGATCGCTGTTCCCGCTGTCGTGCTTCCCGCGCCCCGCGAGACCACCGCCGACGCTCGGTCGGTCGAAGAGCTGGCTGCCGACTCTGCCCTGACCAGGCTCGCCGAACTCGTTCCGACGCTCTCGCTCACCCGAAGCTATCGGGCCGGCGGCGAAGACCTTGCCGAACTCGTGAACCATCGCTTCTACAACGGCAAGATAGACTCGCTGCCCTGGGCCGGCACCTTCCTCGGCCACGGCAGCCTGGCCCTGCACTACCTCGAGGGGGCGGGCGGCATGCCCGACAGCGAGACGGGTGCCGTCGAGAGCGTCGACGCCGAAGTCGAACGCGTGGTGTGGCTCGTCATGGACCACGCCCAGAAGTACCCGCGCGAATCGCTGATGGTCATCACGGCCAGCGCCAAGCATGCCGTGCGGGTTCAGCAGGCGGTTCTCTCGGCATTCGCCAAGCGAAGCGATCTCAGCGACTTCATTCTGAAAGACCGTGCCGAGCCGTTCATGGTGGCGACCCTCGAGCAGTCGGTGGCGCAGAGCCGCGACCGGGTGATTTTCTCGGTCGGCTACGGCCGCACGCCGCACGGCCGTGTGCTCACCAACTTCGGTGCCCTCGCCAAGCCCGGCGGCGAACGCCTGCTCGCCGTGGGAATGACGCGGGCGAGACGATCGATGGACATCGTGAGCTGCTTCAAGCCCTCTGACATCGATGAAGAGCGCATGAACTTCGGAGTGGTGGCGCTCCGCCAGATTCTCACCGAAGCCGAGAACGGCCCAACGCCCGACACCTTCTCGAGCCCCGGCGACGCGCTTCTGATCGATCTCGCCCGTCGCCTCGGCGCGCGTGGCCTCGATGTGGCTTTCGAGCACCGCGGCAAGCTCACGCTCGTCGCATCCTACGAGGGCCGCGCAATCGTGGTCGAGACAGATGCCGTTGTTCACTCGATGAGCCTTCGCGAGTCACTGCGGCTTCGCCCCGACATGCTGAAGCGCCTCGGCTGGCACTACCTCCGCGTGCACAGCTTCGAGCTGTTCACCGACCCGGAGGCCGTAGCGACACGCATCGCCACCGTGATCGGCGTGCGTCAGCTGGCGGCCGTCGGTCGAGTACCCGTTGGCTCGATCTGACGTCACGGCGTCTGACCCAGCAGTGCCCGATTCGCAGAAGCCTGGTGCAGTGACGCCGGATTCGCCGGTTCGGCGGTCAGGGCACCGCCGGGTACGCACCGAGGCGGCACCGGGGTCAGACGCTGAGCCGCAGGCGACACTGAGGCGAGGGGCCGGCCCCGGGCATCCGGCGCGCGCAGCCGAAGACACCGACCGCGCCTGGGGCGATGGCTCAGACGAGAACGACCAGCGCCTCACAGCCGACAAGCCGCCGCACTGGGGCTGAGCCCGCGTGTCGAGCGGTGAGCACGAGTATTCGACCACCGAGCTGAGCGATGACGGCCTCCGATGCGAGCCGGCAGCGCTCAGCCGCGTCGCACTGCTACTCGATGGTGACGGCCGGGGCGTCTTTCGCCGAGTTCGTGGGCGCCTCGCCACCGGATGCGACGGTGTGGCTACCGCTCGAGCGTTGCGCGGCCGCAAGAAGGTCACGAATCTCGATCAGAAGTTCGGTGTCGGTCGGGGGAGTGACTGCCGCTTCTTCTGTGACGGGGCTCTGCTGGCCCTTGAAGAACTGCACCTTCTTGAGGTGATTGATCGGTACGACGAACACGAAGTACACCACGAGGGCCACGAGCAGGAACTGGATGATCGCGGCGATCACGAGGCCGAATTTGAGGGTGCTGTCACCGACTTTAAGGTCGGCCGCGTCGTTGAGGGTCTCCGACTGGAACAGCGCTGAGATGAGCGGGTTGAACACGCCAGAGACGATGGCGGTGACGATGGCGGTGAAGGCAGCGCCGATGACGACGGCGACAGCCAGGTCGATCACGTTGCCGCGCAGAATGAACTCTTTGAAGCCCTTGAGCATTGGTTTTCTCCTTACGTTTGTAAGTTCTATGCTGCCGTACTGCTCGAGCCTGAGCTGCCAGATGCGGGTTTGGTCGACGTCGTGGCGGGCTTCGAGCTACTCTCGGAGGGCTTGCTGGAGGGGCCGGATGACTTCTCTGACGACTTCTCTGACGACTTCTTCGGGCCGTCTGAAGAGCTCGATGTTGCTCGTGAATCGTTGCGGTAGAAACCCGAGCCGTTGAAGGTCACGCCGATGGGGCTGAACACCTTGCGAAGCTTTCCGCCGCACACCGGGCAGACGGAGAGAGTGTCGTCGGTGAACGACTGCTGAATGTCGAAAGCGTTGTCGCATTCGGTGCAACGGTATGAATAGGTGGGCACAGGTACTCCAGGATCTGGTGGGATTAGAACGAAAGAATGCGTGTGGGCGTGACGATGCCGTTCACCGGCTGGTCGTGCACCTCGCGCGGAACAGCGTCGATGAGTTCGTCGTCGTAGATGACGGCGTACACCGGCGGGCATTTCTTCATCGAGCCGAGCGTCTTGTCGAAGTAGCCCCGCCCCCAGCCCATGCGCATGCCGGTCACGTCGATGGCGGCGGCCGGTACGATGATGAGATCGACATCGTTGATGGCAATGGGGCCGAGTAGTTCGCCCACCGGCTCGGGGGTGCCGAACAGCCCCTCGACCTCGCTTTCGCCGTCGCCGTGCGCCCAGTCGAGCAGGCCGTCTTCGCGCGTGATGGGGAAGAGCGTGCGAACGCCGTTCTCGAAAGCCCAGTTCAGGTAGGGCCGCGTGTTGGGTTCGTTCGGGGCCGACAGATAGCAGGCCACAAAGGTTGCTTTGTTCTCAAGGGTCAGTGCGATGAGGTTCTGGGTGAACGCCTCGGTGGCCTCGGCGCGCTCGGTAGAGGTGCGCGTGCGGCGGCGCTCGCGCAGCTCAGCGCGCAACGCGCGCTTCAGGTTGCTGACGATTGGCTGCATCTAATGATTTTAGATTGGATAATGTTGCCTGCATGACCTCCTCCATCACCAAAGTTGTGATTCCTGCCGCAGGCCTGGGAACACGTTTTCTTCCTGCCACGAAAGCGATGCCGAAAGAGATGCTGCCGGTGGTCGACAAACCGGCCATTCAATATGTCGTCGAAGAAGCCGTCGCGGCTGGCCTCATCGATGTTCTTGTCGTTACGGGGCGCAACAAGCACGCTCTTGCGAACCACTTCGACCGCGTCACCGAACTGGAATCGACCCTCGCGAACAAGGGCGACCACGACCGCCTGCGCATGGTCAACGAGGCTACGGGTCTGGCTGAGATGCACTACGTGCGCCAGGGCGACCCGAAAGGACTCGGGCACGCCGTGCTCCGCGCGAAAATGCACGTCGGGCACCAACCCTTCGCCGTGATGCTCGGAGACGACCTCATCGACGCCCGCGACACACTCCTCACCAAAATGCTCGAAGTACAAGAACACA
>NZ_QYRT01000023.1 GCF_004923255.1 Subtercola vilae
CCCCATCAGCGCGTGTCACGGGCCACGCTGGTTGCATCAGTGAAAGACTCGGCAAAGTTTGCGGGTGGCGGGGCGTTACACCCGCAACTTTTACCGAATGGATTCGGGACGGAGCGGGTTTGGGGCCGAGTGAGTGGAGTCAGCGGGAGTAGCGGCTGGCGGGGCGGCCGAGGGCAAAGCGCTCCCTGAGAGTCTGAGGCCCACCAAGAGTCGCGGCCGCGGTGCTTGGTTCAGCGGGAGCGGGAGCGGGAGCGGCGGTAGCCGTAACAGCGGCAGCGAGTGCGGGCCAGTCGGGGTGGGTGAGGGCAGCGGCGAGCTGGGCAGCACTGGCGAACTCGACACCGGTGACGGTGCCTTCGTCGAGGAGGGCGAGTGCACGGGCGACAGCGTGCGACGCGGGCCGGGCTGAGGCATCGTGGAGGCCGTCGGTGCGAGGGTCGGCTGCAGCGTCCTCGGCATCGTGGAAGCCGGTGGTGCGAGGGTCGGCGGAAGCGCCCACGGCATCGTCGGCGAGCTGAATGAGCAGGGCGGGCATCCGGTATCCAGAGTCGACAACGGCGGCGGCAGAGGAGGCGGCGGCAGCAGCAGCAGCAGCAGCCAGGCGCGCAGCGAAGGCAGCGACGCTCGACGCGGCGACGACGGCAGAGCCGGCCGCCGTCTGCGGAAGGTCGGGCAGCAGCAGGGCGTCGGCCGAGAGCAGGAAGGCGAGCCGGGCGGGCCCGGCAGCGAACATGTCGGCGGCAGTGACGCTGACGACGATGGGCGGCTGGCCCTGCGGCGGCCGCGGCGTGATGAGCGGGCCACGCACGGTGAAGTAGGGCCCGGCGTGCGCGATGTGGTGCAGTTTGGCGCTGTCGAGGTAGCGCCCGGAGGGGGCGTCGCGGAGTTCCGCGCCGTCTTCCCATGAATCCCAGAGCTCACGCACGACGGCGACGAACTCAGCACCCTGCTCGGCGAGCTCGTCGAGTTCGAGCGGCAGAGCGGCCGGGAAGGCGGCGTCGAGCTGCGGCGATCGTGCCGCGCGCACCTCGAGCCCGGCCCGCCCACCGCTGACGAAGTCGAGCGTCGCCGCGGCCTTGGCCACGTGAAACGGTTCGGCATAGTGCGATTCGGCCGATGACAGGATGCCCGTCTGAACCGTCTTCCGCGCCAGGTACGCGGCGAGCTCGGGCCCCGCCATCGTGGCGAACCCTCCTTCAGCCACGGCCACGTACGAGAGCCCGGATTCGTCAGCCAGCCGCGCCGCCCGCACGAACCCGTCAAGCCCACCGAACGCGTCAGGCCCAGCATGCTCGTCTGACTCAGCGGCAGGCGCACCCTCGAGCAGCGGCGCCGCGACGCGCACACCGAGCAGGAACGGCCGCGGGCTACCGGTCATCGAGCATCCGGAGCCGCGTCATGAGCAGCAGAAGCGGCAGGAGCACCCGCAGCCCCCGCCGGCCAGGCCTCTGCCCCCACCCCCTCGAGCCACGCGCCGATCTCGGCCCCGCCGACCTGCCCCGCCACGCCCGCGAGGAACATGTCGCGCGGCGTCGCCCCGAGCCCCAGCGCAAGCTCATGTTCGTGCCCGAGGTCGGTACCGAACATGGCCGGGTCGTCGGTGTTGATGGTCACGCCCACACCGGCGGCGAGCAGCCGCGGCAGGGGGTGCGACGCCACGTCTGCCGTCACCTTGGTGCGCAGGTTCGAGGTGATACTCACGTCGAGCACGATGCCGCGCTCGACGAGCTCCTGCATGAGCGCCGGGTCATCGGCCGCGCGAATTCCGTGCCGCACCCGCGAAGCCCCGAGCAGGTCGATCGCGTCACGCACCGATTGCGGCCCGTCGTCTTCACCCGCGTGCGGAACCGACGCCAGCCCGGCATCCCGCACCACCTGGAACAGCTCGGTGTATGTGCTCGCCGGGGCCGCCCGCTCGCGCCCGCCGAGCCCGATGCCCACGATGCCGCGGTCGCGAAAGAGAATCGCGTCGTCGATGACCTGCCGGCTGAGTTCGACCGGCCGCCCGCGGTCGATGTCGGGCGTCAGCCGCACGCGCACACCGGTCTGCTCCCACGCCTCCTGAATACCGTCGGTGAACCCTTCGAACAGTTCGCGCCCCTCTATGCCGCGCAAGTAGTACTGCGACGGCGAGACGATGCCCTCGAGGTACACGGCCCCGAACGACGCGGCCTCCTTCGCGTAGTCGACGACCACGCGCCGAAAGTCGTCGGCGTCGTCGAGTACATCGGTCGTGACCGTCCACACGTCGATGAAGTGCTCGAAGTCGTCGAACTCGTAGAACGCCTCGAGTTCGGCGAGGGTCGACACCGGCAGCACCGCGTTGTTCTTCTTCGCCAGCGCCAGCAGCGTGGCCGGCCGAATGGCCCCCTCGAGGTGCACATGCAGTTCGATCTTCGGGTACCCGGATGCCCGGGCGGCTGTCTCGTCGGTCATCAGGTGTCTCCGTCGTCGTGTCGCTCTGGTTCGTCGTGCCGGGCGTCGCCGCCCGTAATGTGTTCGCGCAGGCTCTCACCGGCATACTCCGCCGGATACACTCCCATGTTCTGCAGTTCTGGCACCACCCGGTCGACGAATTCGTCGAGCCCCCCGGGCTGCCCGGGCACGCCGGGCACCACAGAGGGGTTCACCACGAACCCGTCGGAGGCGCGGCTCTGCACCCAGTGGTTGATCTGTTCGGCGACGGCCAGCGGGGTTCCGACGAAGTCGCGCCGCGCCAGCACGGTGCCGAACAGTTGCCGCACCGAGAGGTGCTCTCGTTCGCTGAGGTCGCGCCACCGGGCGATGAGGGTGCGGGCATCCCGCTCACCGTCGACACCGCCGCGCGTGTAGGCGTCGGCGACCTTCCAGTCGGGGTCGAAGCCGGGCAGCGGGCCGTCGACGTCGAAGTCGGTGAGGTCGCCGCCCCACACTTCTTCGAGGATGAACCGGGCCACGGCCGGGGTCATCTCGAGCTGCGCCCACTCGCGGGCACGCTCGTCGGCGTCGGCCTGGCTGTCGCCCAGCACGAACGCGGTGCTCGGCAGCACCTTCGGCGCCGGCCTGCCGTGGGTCGCCGCCCGCGCGGCGAGGTCGGTCAGAAACTCGCGCGACTCTGGCAGGCTGCGGCGGCCGGTGAAGATCACGTCGGCGTGGGCGGCGGCCAGGGCGCGGCCCTCGTCGGAGCCGCCGGCCTGAACGATCACCGGCTTCTCGTGGTCGCCCCAGAAGCCCCAGGTGCCTTCGAGGAAGGCTGCGGCGGCCCGGTAACGGTCGGCGTGCGCCACCATGCGCCCAGGGCGGAAGTTGGTCGAGGCCCCGACGCCGAACGTCGTGTGGCTGGTCACGACGTTCCAGCCGGCGCGGTGGCCCGAGAGCGCCTGCAGGGTCTCGAGCTGGCGGGCGACGGTATAGGGGTCGGAGAAGGTGGTGCCGATGGTGGCCACGAGACCCACCCGCGTGGTCTCGGCGGCGAGGGCGGCGAGCACGGTGAGGGAGTCGGGCTTGTCCATGATGGCGTGCTCCACCACGCGGCCTCGGTGCTCCTGCAGCCAGTTCGCCTCGGCGAGAAAGACGAAGTCGAACAGGCCGCGTTCGGCGCTCTGGGCGAAGTGCCGAAAGGCCACGAATTCGACCTGGCTGCCGAGCGGCGCCTTGCTCCACAGCGTGTAGTAGTGGTCGTTCGGGTAGAACGCGCCCAGGTGCACACGGTGCAGAGCAGGCGATGTCATAGTCACTCAGCGTAATCGAGTTGGGCGCGTGGCAGTATTGATGGTTCTGGCACGCGTGTGAAGGGTAGTAACAGATGACGGTGGCACTCTCGGTTCTCGACCTCGTGCTCACCTCGGAGGGCGACACTCCCGCAGAGACCCTCGCGAACAGCCTCGAGCTGGCCCGGGTGACCGACGCCCTGGGCTACCGGCGGTACTGGCTGGCGGAACACCACTTCTACGCGGACGGCGCCGGTGCAGCATCCTACATACTGGCTCCGCTCATTGCCGAGCGCACGAAGGCCATTCGGGTGGGTACCGCTGTGCTCGTCATCGACAACTACTCGCCCGTGCACGTGGCTGAGATCGCGGGAACCTGCGCGGCTCTCACCGGGCGGGGTTTCGACCTCGGCATCGGTCGTGGCGGCCCCTCGGCAGAGCAGGTCGCGAAGGGCCGAATCACCTCGGCGAAGCTTGCGAGCGGCGAACTGACGGCCGGCCCGACGAGTGAGTTCAGGGAGGTCGACGGGGTCACGATTCCGCCGTTCGTGACCGCCCCGTTCAATGCCGATCGCGCCGAGCTCAACGACCGGCTGCTCTCGCGCACGCCCGGTGACCCGGCCGACTTCGGTGGGCAGGTCGACGACGTTCTGGGGTTTCTCGACGGCAGCTACCAGCCGCTCGAGGGCGACACCCTCGATGTCGCACCGGCTCGCGGTGCCGACGTGGAGCTGTGGGTGCACGGCAGCACCCCCGGTATCAGCGCTGAGGTCGCGGGGCGACGAGGGCTCCGGTTCGGGGCGAACTACCACAACTTTCCTCAGCTCGTGCTCGAGACGGTGGCGGCCTACCGTGCGGCGTTCGTGCCCTCGGCTGAGCTGGCCGAACCGTACGTCGCGGTGTCGGCCGACGTGCTCGTGGCCGCGACCGACGAACTCGCCGAAGAACTCGGGGCCGGGTTTCGGCCGTGGATGTACAGCTCACGCCTCGAGTACGCGGCGCGGCCGTACCTGAGCCCCGCCAGTGCCGCGGCTTTCCCGTGGAACGACGAACGCGAGGCCATCGTGGCCGACCGCGTGGCGGCGCGCATCGTGGGGTCGCCGTCGACCGTCGTGGCACGCCTCCGAGCCCTCGCCCGGGCCACCGGGGCCGACGAATTGGTGATCACCACGAGCGCCTACGACCCTGCCGACAAGCAGGAGTCGTACCGGCTGCTCGCAGAAGCGTGGGCAGCGGAATAACCTCGCTTCCCCTGCCGTTACTTCACACATGACAACATTTGGAATCATCGGAGCAGGTAACATCGGCAGCCAAGTCGCTCGGGCAGCCATCGCGGCAGGCTATGACGTCGTGATCAGCAACTCTCGGGGCCCCGAGACCCTCGCTGATCTCGTCGCAGACCTCGGCCCGAAGGCCCGCGCGGCCACAGCGGTAGAGGCCGCCGAAGCCGCCGACATCGCCGTCGTGACCGTGCCGCTGAAGGCATACGACGCCGTTCCGGTCGAGCCTCTGGCCGGCAAGATCGTGATCGACACGAACAACTACTATTTCGAGCGCGACGGCCACATCGCCGCCCTCGACAACGGCCTCGACACCGTGAGCAGCATGCTGCAGCGGCACCTGGTGAACAGCAAGGTGGCCAAGGGCTTCAACCACATCAAATCCGACGACATCACCACCGACGGGGCTCCGGCGGGCAGCGAGAACCGCCGCGCGCTTGCCACCTCGAGCGACTTCGAGGAGGCCGCCGAGTTCGTGAACGGCTTCTACGACGCCATCGGGTTCGACACCGTGAACGTTGGGCCGCTCTCCGAGAGCTGGCGTGTCGAGCGCGACCAGCCGGCGTATGTGGTGCGCCAGAACAAGCAGGAGCTCATCGAGAACCTGACGAAGGCCACGCGCGCTACGGCGTAGTTTCTGCAGGTAGTTGTACAGTTGCCTTACTAGTTGGTACGGTGGAGGGATGATCGAGCATCCGGAACCCCCCGCCGACACGGCGGCTGCTTTCGATACCGCCGCGACGCTTACGCTTGCGTCGGAACTGCGGGTGGTTCTGGGGCAACTCATTCGGCAGGTGCGCGAGGTGGGCACGGTGGGTGACCTCACCCCATCGCAGAAGGCGGTGCTGCGGCGCCTCGAGGTCGGCGGGCCCTCGACGATGAGCACGCTGGCGCGCCTCGAGGGCGTGCGGCCCCAGTCGATGGGCGCGACGGTTGCTGTGCTCGATGCGGCCGGGCTCGTCTCAGGCTCGACCGACCCGCGCGACGGTCGAAAGACGGTCTTGTCGCTCACAGAGAGCGCTGTTCAGCAGTTCACCACAGGTCGGCTGGCGCGCGAAGACTGGCTGTTCCATGCGATGCAGACTGAACTGACAGCCACAGAACAGCAGCAGCTCGCATCGTCGATCGTGCTGCTGCGGCGGCTGCTGCGGGCCTCCTGACCCGCACCTCTCGCGCGCTTCCGCCACGCTTTTTTGACCACCGCGTCACCCAGAGAAACAGGTATCCCGTGCCGATCACCACGCTCGACCCCCGCACCGCGCTCATCGTCATCGACCTTCAAGAGGGCGTTGCCCGGCGCGAGCTCGCTCACCCCACGGCCGACGTCATTGCTTCGTGCGTGAAGCTCCTGGGTGCGTTCCGCAGCCACGAGCTGCCGGTGGTCATCGTCACGGTCGAGGGCGTGCCCTCCGGGCGAACCGACCTGAGCGCAGCCAGCGGCGCCGCCCCTTCCTTCCCTGCAGGATGGGCAGACCCCATCGCCGAACTCGACATTCAGCCCAGCGACATCCTCGTCGTCAAGCACGCCCGCAGCGCCTTCACCAACACCGGGCTCGACGAGAAGCTGCACGAACTCGGTGTGACGCAGCTCGTCATCGTCGGCATCGCCACCAGTAGCGGCGTCGAATCGACCGCCCGGCACGGCCACGAATACGGCTACAGCGTCACGCTGCCGGTCGACGCCATGACCGATGCGAGCCCGGATGCCCACCAGCACAGCATCGCCACCAGCTTTCCCCGCATCGCAGAGACCGGCAGCACTGCCGAAGTTCTGGCGTTGCTCGAAGCCGCGCGGGCGTGACCGAGCCCGGCACCGTTTCACTGGGGGGCGCCGGCGCTGCCGGCGGCCCGGGCAGTCGGGTTGGCCCCGGCGCTCCTGCTGGACTGGGCAGCTCGTCAGTTGGCAGCAAGCCGTTCGGGTGGCGCTTTCTCAGCCCGCTGCTGCTCGGTTCGAGCCTTAACCCGATCAACAGCTCGATGCTCGCGACCGGCCTGGTGGGCATCGGTGTCGACTTCCACACCGGCCCCGGCCAGACAGCCACCCTCATCTCGGTGCTCTACCTCTGCAGCGCGGTCATGCAACCCACGATGGGCAAGCTCTCGACGCTCTTCGGGCCGCGGCGCGTGTTTCTGGCGGGCATCCTCATTCTGCTGGCCGCCGGCGTCGTCGGCACGGCCGCGCCGAGCTTCGGTTTTCTGGTCGTGTCGCGTGCCCTCATCGGCATCGGCACCTCGGCCGCCTACCCCACCGCCATGTCGCTCGTGCGCAGTCGGGCCGAATCGATGGGCATGGGGGTGCCGAGCCGCGTCTTGGGCAACTTCTCAATAGCCAGCCAGGTGACCACCGTGGTGGGGCTGCCGCTTGGCGGTGTGCTCACCGGGGCGTTCGGCTGGCGAGCGCTGTTCTTCGTGAACATTCCGCTCGCCCTTGTCACACTGGTCGCCACGTATGTCGGGGTGGCGAAAGACACGCCGTCGGCGGCGCGGCCGCGAATGCGCTTGTTCACGGCGGTCGATGGGGTGGGTATCCTGCTGTTCGCCGGCACCATCACGAGCCTGCTGCTGTTTCTGTCGAACCTGGCCGCGCCGCCCTGGTGGCTGCTGCCGGTGGGCGCGGCGCTCGGCGCGCTGCTCGTGCTGTGGGAGCGCCGCAGCCCGAGCCCGCTCATCGACGTTCGCATGCTCGGCGCCAACCGGCCCCTGCAACGCACCTACCTGCGGCAGATGCTCGTGGGGCTCGGCATCTACTTGTCGCTGTACGGCACCAGCCAATGGATGGAGCAGAGCGCGCACCTGACACCCACCGCCGTGGGGCTCATCCTGCTCCCGCTCTCGGGGCTCAGTATCGTCATCGCACGGGTGGTCTCGGGCCGCGGCTGGGTGCGGGTCCCCCTGCTCGTCACCGCGGCGGCCCTGCTGCTCACCGGCGGCGTGATGCTGCTCATCACCAGCCAGTCGACGGTGCCCGTGCTCATCGGCATGACGCTGCTGCTCGGCTGCGCCAACGGCTTCAGCGGTTTCGCCAACCAGGCCGCCCTGTATGTGCAGACGACGGCCGCCGACATCGCCGTGGCGTCGGGCCTGTACCGAACGTTCTCATACATCGGCGCCATCTTCTCGTCGAGCCTGATCGGAATCGTGTTCGGCGCCTCCGCCACCGACGCGGGGTTTCACGCCCTCGCCTGGGTACTCGGGGCCATCGGGCTCGCCAGCCTGCTGCTGACCGTGCTCGATCGCCGTATTCCCGTGAATGCCAACCGCTGACCCGGCGACCCTCTGAACACGCAAACACGCGAACCCGCGATCCCGCTGATTTACGTTGCTCTCCCGGCGGTTTGGCAAGCCCTGCCGCCGCAGAACGTGCGCGGATAGTCTTCCGAACATGAGAAGCGTCGAGGGTGCAGTCGTGTTGGTCGTGGGCGCGTCGGGAGGGCTCGGGGCACGAGTCGCCGAACGGCTCGAAGCCGCGGGCGCAACCGTCATTCGAGCGGCCCGCAACCCCGCCACCCTCTCGGGGCCCGACGCCTACCTCGCCGACCTGGCCGTACCCGGCGGGGCGGCGTCGCTGCTGCTCGCAGCGGCCGCCGCGCATCCCGAACACCTCGACGGGCTCGTCATCGCGGCCGGCGCCGTGGCCTTCGGGCCGATCGATGAACTGGCCGACGACACCATCGACGCACTCTTCGCTGTGAACACCACCGCGCCCATCCGGCTCATCCGCGGGGCGATACCGCGCCTGGCAGAGTCGGCGGCGGCGGGCCGATCCCCTTTCATCGTGACGCTCAGCGGCGTGGTCGCCGAATCGCCCACCAGCGGCATGGCGGCCTACTCGGCGTCGAAAGCCGGCCTGTGGGCGTTCGTGCAGGCGGCGTCGCGCGAGCTGCGGCGGTCGGGCATCCGGCTGCTGGATGCCCGACCGGGGCACACCGAGACAACCCTCTCGGCGCATCCGCTTGCCGGTGCCGCACCCGCCTTCGCCCCGGGGCTCGACCCCGATGCCGTCGCCGACCGCATCGTGGCCGCCATTCTGGCCGACGAGAAAGACCTGCCGAGCACCGCGTTCTGAGCTTCGCCTACACCGACGTGCCGGGGTTCAGAATGCCGCGCGGGTCGAACAGCGCCCTGATGCCGCGCATCAGCCGGTGCGCCTCTGGGCCCACCTCGCGCTCGACCCACGCCGCCTTGAGACGGCCGATTCCGTGCTCGGCGGTGAGGGTTCCGCCGAGCCGCAGGGCCAGCGCGAAGATCTCGTCGGCCGCGGCCTGCACGTGAGCGGGAATCTCGGTGGCCGCGAACCCCGGCGGAATGACGATGATCGGGTGTAGGTTGCCGTCGCCGGCGTGCGCGAACTGGTAGATCTCGATGCCCGTGCGCTCCGAGATCTCGGTGACCGCCTCGAACGCCTCGGCCAGCCGCGAGCGCGGCACCGCGATGTCTTCGATCAGCACGCGCCCACGCGCCTCGATCGCCGGCAGGGCGTCGCGCCGAGCTGCGGCGAGCGCCAGAGCGAGTGCTGCATCGGCGCTGACTTCGACCGAGAGCGCGCTCTGCCGAAGCGACTCGGCCACCACCTCGATCTCGGCAATTGCTCCGAAACCGTCGGTCTGCACCAGTAGAAAAGCGGCTCCGCGGGTGGCGTGGTCGGTGCCGCGCAGGTCGTCGATCGCCGCAAGCGTGCGCCCGTCGACCAGTTCGACGACGGCCGGGCGCACCCCGAGAGTGGCGAGGAGAACGGATGCCCTGGCCGCCGCATCAACCGACGAGAAGTATGCCGCCGCTGTGGCCTGCCCCTTCGGGCGCGGAAGCAGTCGCACGGTCGCCCCCACCACCACGCCGAGCGTTCCCTCCGATCCCACGAACAGCGCAGTGAGGTCGTACCCCGTGACGCCCTTCACCGTGTCGCGGCCGGTGTGCACGACGGTTCCGTCGGCGAGCACCACGTCGAGCGCCAGCACCGCATCGCGGGTGACGCCGTACTTCGCGCCGCGCAGGCCGCCCGCGTTGGTGGCGATGTTGCCGCCGATCGTGCTGATCGCCACGCTGCCCGGGTCGGGGGCGTAGAAGAGGCCGTGACCGGCGGCCGCGCGGTCGAGGTCTGCTGTGATGACGCCGGGCTCGACGCGGGCGAGGCCGTCGACCGGGCTGATCTCGACGATGCGGTTCATCGAGGCGAGGTCGAGCACGATCGCGGTGCTGCCGGCGGTCGCGCCACCGGCGAGGCCGGAGCCGGCGCCGCGGGTGACGACGGGCACGCGGTGGCGGTGAGCCACGGTGAGGGTGTGCACGACGTCGGCAACGGTGTGAGCGTAGACGACGACAGAGGGCAGGCCCGCCTGTCGGGTGCCCGAGCGGTCGGCGCCGGCCGCTGCGGTGTGTTCGTCGGTGGTCGACCAGGTTGCGACGCCGGCGGTCAGCTCGGCGAGCCAGGCAGCGGGTTCGGTGGGAGTGACCCCGCTGACGATGCCCGCCGGTGCTGCAGCGCCGCTCACTCGCCTGTCGCGACCGGGCGGCCGGGAGTGTTCGACCACGCAGACCACGATCCGGGGTAGAGGGCGGGCGAGAAACCCGCGAGGGTGAGGGCGACGGCATCGGCCGCGGCGGTGACGCCCGAGCCGCAGTAGACGCCCACGGGGGCGTCCGGTCGCACCCCGATCGACTCGAAGTGGGCCCGCAACTGATCCGCCGGCAAGAACCGCCCCGACGCGTCGACATTGGCGGTGGCCGGAGCATTGAGGGCACCCGGAATGTGGCCCGCCCGCGGGTCGATGGGCTCGACCTCGCCCCGAAAACGTTCGGGGGCACGGGCATCCAGCAGCACACCCGTTTCAGAGAACGCCGCGGCCTGGTCGATGTCGAGCGTCGGCAGCGAGCCGTACTCCAGGGTCACGCTGCCCGGCGAGACGGCCACTTCGCCCTGTTCGAGCGCGAAACCGGTGCCGGTCCAGGCCCGCAGCGAGCCGTCGAGCAGGCGCACGTCGGCCAGCCCCGCGTTGCGGAGCAGCCACCACGCCCTGGCCGATGAAAAGTTCTTGAGATCGTCGTAGACCACGACGGTGTCGCCGGGGTCGATGCCCCACGAGCGGGCGGCGGCCTGAAGATCGGCGATGGCGGGCACCGGATGCCGGCCCTCCGCCTTCTCGCCGTGACCGGCCAGCTCGGAGTCGAGATCGACGTAGACCGCCGTGGGGATGTGACCCTCGAGATAGAGCGGCTTGCCGGCCGGGCCACCCAGCTTCCAGCGTACGTCGAGCACGGTGAGGGGCGAACCCGAATCGATGAGCGTCTTCAGATCGTCGGCAGTGATCAGTACAGACACGGCAGCAGCTTTCTCGTGTGAAGCAGGTGTTTCTGGGGTGACCCGATGCTCTCACAGGGTGCGGCGGCGAAGCGGGATGCCCGGCCACACAGCTCAACACGTGGTCACACAGCTGCACATATCGACACGGTGCGTCATTTTCGGCCCGTGCGCCGCAGCGAGGGCCCACACTCGGCACTACGCGCCCACTCAGGGGAGGAGAACGGTGACGAACGCAGACGAAAATAGCCCACCGAACGAACAACCCGAGACACGCGGTTTCGCGGTCTACGTCGGTATCGACGAGTTCAGAGCCCTCGCCGACGGCACCACGCTGGTCGAGATGGCGGCCGAGCTGAAAGCACTCGTGCACCGCATCGCGCCGAGCGCCGAGACCTTCGCGTCGATCGCCGTGGCGCCGAGCGATGCCGGCGGGCGCGACCTCGACGTGGTCAAGAGCGCGACGCGGCACGTCGACGAGTCGCCGGTCGCCGGCGGCGCGGGCGGCGGCGCGGGCGGCGTCGGCCGCGGGGCGCCGGGCCTCGGCAGCAGCCGCAGCGCAGGCGAGCAGTCGACCACCGTCATCGACCTGTCACGGCGACGCATCGTCATCGGCACCCAGGTGACCACCCTCACGGCCTCGGAATTCGATCTGCTGCGCACGCTCGTCGAGAACGAAGGGCAGCCCGTGGGCCGTCGCGCGCTCGTACACGAGCTCTCCTCCAGCGACACCGACGACAGCCCCAACTTTCGAACCATCGACGTTCACGTTCGGCGACTGCGGGTCAAACTCGGAACCGAGGCCGACCTGGTGCGCACGGTGCACGGCGTCGGCTACGTCTTCAACCGCGGCTCGAACGTGCTCGTGCGGCACCCGAACGGCGTGAGCCGCTGAGGCGGGTGCCACTCAGTGCCCCTGAGGCGGGCGCTGCTCAGTGTGTGTGGCCGGCGGCCTGCTCCTCAGTGAATTTGAACGCCAGACGGCCGTGCGCGAACCCGCCGCCAGCCCTGATTGCGGTGGCGACCCATGCGGCCTCGGCGAGTTCCTTCTCCGTGGCGCCTGCTGCGGCGGCATTCTTCGAGTGAGCTTCGATGCAGTAGACGCACTGCGTGGTGATGCCCACCGCGACGGCAATGAGCTCGCGCACCTTCAGCGACAGCTCGGGGCCCTCGGGCGCGAACACGGCGGCGTTGAAGTCGTTGAACGTCTTCAACATGTCGGGCGTCTCCTGCTTGTACACGCGGGTGAACTGCTTGTCGTTCGGGTCGAGGTAGTGAGACATCGGGTCACTGCTTTCTGGGTCGGTCGTTCTGGTGGGTCGTTGTACGCGCATCGGTGCGCGAATGGGTGCGCAAACCGTCGCCGCACTCCACAGTCAACCCCGGTCGAGCCCCGGCATTCCGGTTGTGACCATCTGTGTCGCCAGCATGTCTGCAGGCACCTCTCGCCGGGCTGCTCCCCCGCTGCCGCCCGTCGTTGTTCGCAACACCGGAATAGCCACCCCTAACCCGTCGTTGCCGACACCATGACCTCTCGCGCTCAGACCACGCCCGAAACCGTCCGCATCACGGTACTCGGCGGTCCAACCGTTCTGATCGAGTACGGCGGGCTCCGCTTTCTGACCGACCCCACCTTCGACCCACCCCAGTCGTATCCGGGTGACTTCACCAAAACGACGGCGTCAACGCTGGCTCCGGATGCTCTCGGGCACATCGACGCAGTGCTGCTGTCACACGATGAACACATCGACAACCTCGACCTGGCCGGCCTCGCGTTCCTGCCCCGGGTGCCGGTCACCCTCACCACTCCCTCCGCGGCGGAACGACTCGGCACCCCCTCATCCCCTCTCGGCGCGGACACCCCGACCTCCTCATCGGTGACGGCACAGGGATTGAGCCCGTGGCAGTCAGTCGAACTCCCGCGCCCCGCCGGCGGCACCGTCACGGTCACGGCCGCGCCCGCCCTGCACGGCCCTCCCGGAGCCGACCTGGTCGTCGGCGAGGTCACCGGCTTCCTCCTCGCCGGCGACGCCCTGCCCACCGTCTACATCAGCGGCGACAACGCCTCCCTCGACCTCGTGCGCGAAATCGCCCATCGCGCAGGGCCCATCGACACCGCCGTGCTCTTCGCCGGAGCCGTGCGCCGCCCGGTGCTCGAGGGCGCTCTCCTCACCCTCGACGCCGCCGATGCGGCAGAGGCGGCACAGATCCTGGATGCCCGCCGCATCGTTCTGGCGCACGTCGACGGCTGGGCGCACTTCACCGAAGGCACCGCAGCTACCATCGCCGCCTTCACCGCTGCCGGCCTCACCGACCGCCTGCAGCTCTAACCGCGGAATCCACTCGGCGAAGTTTGTGGGTGACGGCCGCTCACACCCGCAAACTTCGCCGACTCGATTCTGAGGTGGGGAGGTAGGGAGGGAGGGAGGGAGCGGGCGCGACCGGGGATGGCGTCGAGGAGCGCACGAGTGTAGGGGCTCTGCGGTGAGGTGAACACGTCAGCCGTCACGCCGTGCTCGACTACGGCGCCGCGATTGAGCACGGCGACCCGGTGGGCGATCTGCGCCACCACGGCGAGGTCGTGCGAAATGAAGAGGTAGCTCACGCCCAGCTCGTTCTGCAGCGAGGCGAGCAGGGTCAGAATCTGCTCCTGCACCGAGACGTCGAGCGCCGAGACGGGCTCGTCGAGAAACACGAGGTCGGGTTTCACCGAGAGCGCCCGAGCAATGGCGACGCGCTGCCTCTGCCCGCCCGAGAGTTCGGCGGGTCGCCGATCGGCGAACGCCGCCGGCAGTGCAACCTGGTCGAGCAGCTCCCGCAGCCGGGCCCGCCGCGAGACCCGGTCGCCGATGCCGAACGAGACCAGCGGCTCGATGATCGACTGGCCCACCGTGAATTTCGGATCGAGCGACGAGTACGGGTTCTGATGCACCAGCTGAAAGCGCTGCCGCAGGGGCCGCAGCTCGCTCCAGCGAGTGTCGGTGATGTCGGTGCCGTCGAACAGCACTCGGCCGGCAGTGGGCTTCTCGAGGCCGAGCGCCACCCGCAGCGTGGTGGTCTTGCCCGAACCCGACTCCCCCACCAGAGCGAGGGTCTGGCCCGTCGGCACGTCGAGCGTCACAGAGTCGATCGCCCGAAACGTGCGCTCCCCGTCGGGCGAGCGCGGCAGCCGGTAGTCCTTCGAGACGCCCACGATCGACAGGATCGGCGCCCGCGAGGCAGCAGCTTCCAATGGCACGGCAGCCCCCCGCCGCGCAGCAGACCCGACCGGCGCAGCACTCCCTGCCGCGTGCCGAACCTTCACCCGCCCATCCGGCGACAACCCCGGCGCCGCAGCGATCAGCCGCCGCGTGTACTCCTTAGCCGGCGACACCAGAATGTCGGCGGGCCGCCCCTGCTCCACCACCCGCCCGCCCTGCATGACGAGCACCCGGTCGGCCCGGTCGGCCGCCACCCCGAGGTCGTGCGTGATGATCAGCAGAGAGATTCCCCGGGAGGCCACCAGCGACGCGAGGTGGTCGAGAATGCGCTTCTGCACGGTCACATCGAGGGCGCTGGTGGGCTCGTCGGCCACGATGAGCTGCGGATGCCCCGCGAGCGCACTGGCGATCAGCACCCGCTGGCGCATCCCGCCTGACAGCTCGTGCGGATACTGCCTGGCCCGCAGCACCACGTTGTCGAGCCCCGCCGCCTCGAGCGCTTCGAGCACCTCGGCGTTCACCGACCGTTTGGGCACGCCGCCGCGCCGCCGCACCGCCTCGGCGACCTGCGGCCCGACCCGCAGCGTGGGGTTCAGCGCCACCATCGGGTCTTGCGGCACCAGCCCGATCACGCGGCCCCGGATGCCCCGCAGCACCCTTTGCGACGCACGAGTGGTGTCGACGCCACCCACGCGGATCGTGCCGCCCGTCACCCGCCCGCCCGCCGCAAGCAGCCCGAGCAGGGCGTTCGCTGTGGTGCTCTTGCCCGAACCCGACTCCCCCACGATCGCCACCGTCTCACCGGGGGCGATGCGAAGCGACAGGTCGGTGACGGCGGCAGAGCTCCGCCCCTCGCGGCTGTACGTCACCGAGAGAGAGGTGATCTCAACAAGGGGGGTGGTCATCGTTGCAGCTCCTCGAGCGATTTCGAAATGTGGTTGAGACTGAACACGACGAGGCCGACGAACAGGCCCGGCAGCAGGCTCAACCACGGTGAAGTGATGAGAAAGTTGCGACCGTTCGAGATGAGCGTGCCCCACTCCGCTGCCGGTGGCGCGGCACCGAAACCGAGAAAGCTGAGCGCGGAGATGGCGAGAATGGCGACCCCGAAGTCGAGCACCGCGAGCACGAAGACCGGGCCCCAGGAGTTCGGCAGGATGTGCCGCAACAGTACGCGCGCCCACGACGCTCCGCCGGTGCGCGCGGCCTCGATGTAGGGCAGGTTCTTCACCTTCAGCACCTCGGCCCGGGTGATGCGGGCAAAGCCCGGAATGATGCCCACGGCGACGGCGATCGAGATGGGAACGGTGCCGAACCCGAGGGCCGTCACGATCACGAGCGCGAGCAGCAGGCGCGGAATGGCGAGCATCACGTCGACCAGCCGCATCAGAACCAGGTCGACCCAGCCGCCCAGAAACCCGGTGACGACGCCGAGCGCGAGGCCCACCACGACCGCGATGGCCACGGCGGCCAGCGTCGCCTGAATGGTGAGCGTCGAGCCGTAGAGCACCCGGGTGAACAGGTCGCGGCCGATCTCGTCGGTGCCGAACAGGTGGCTGAGGCTCGGCGCCTTCAGCTTGTCGGCGGGAGCTGTGGCGTACGGGTCGAAGTGCGTGAAGAGCGCCGGGAATGCCGCCGACACGATGACGAACAGCAAGAGCAGAATCGCAACAACCAACCCCGGGCGGCGGAGCACGCGGCGGGCGGCGTACTGCAGCCGCTCACGGCGTGCGTTCTGAAGGGGCGGGCGCCGGTCATCCTGCTCGCGGTTCTCGCCCGATTCGCCCAGGTCACCCGGTCGGCCCCGGTGCGCGGGCGGGAATGTCTCGAGCTCGGCCTGCTCGAGGCTGGAGCTCAGTGCGGTGTCGATCGCCATGGTCTTCTCCTGAATGTCGTGCGGTCAGATCACGCTGTGACCGCGCACGATGCGCGGGTCGAGCAATGGATAGATGAGGTCGATGATGAGGTTGATACTCACGAACAGGGCCGCCGCGATGACGACGATCGCCTGCACCACCGGCACGTCTTGCTGCAGCACCGACTCCTGGGCGAGTTTGCCGATGCCGTTGCGGGTGAAGATCGTCTCGGCCACCACCGCCTCCGCGAGCGCCGACCCGAGCAGCAGACCGAGCAGGGTGAGGGCCGGCAGCGCCGCGTTTCGGAAGGCATGCCGCCACTGGATGCCCGAACGAGAGAGCCCCTTCGCCCGCGCCGTCACCACGTACGGTTCGTCGAGCGCATCTTCGAGGCTGCGCGTCAGCACCTGCGCCAGCAGGGCTGCCGTGGGAATCGCCATCATCACCGCCGGAAGCACCACCGAGGCCGCACCACTGTCGCCGCTCGCAGGAAACCACTTCAGCTGAAACGCGAAGACCTGAATCAGCAGCAGCCCCACGAAGAACGGCGGCAGTGACACCCCGATGGCGGGCAGCCGGGAGAGCACGGTGCGCAGCCACCCCACCTTCGCGAACACCGCGAGCGAGGCCGTGCCCACGCCGAGCACGATGGTCAGCAGAACGGCCGAGGCCCCCAGCACCAGCGTCGACGGCAGCCGTTGGGCCAACAGCTGCGCCACCGGAACGTTCTTCGTGATCGACTCACCGAAGTTGCCCCGCACGAACTCGAACAGTTGGTTGACGTACTGCAGGTACACCGGCTGGTCGACGCCGTACTGGTGTTTCAGCGCGGCCAGCTGGTCGGGCGAGATCTGAGTGACATCGATGTTGCCCGCCGCCAGCAGCAGCTGCACCGGGTCGCTGGGCAGCAGGTAGAGCACAACGAAGGTGACCGTGTACGCCGCCCACAGTACGAGCACCGCCTGCAGAACCCGGCCTGAGATGTATCGAGCGAACACGGTCACCCTTCCTTACTGCTCGAGCCAGATGTCGTTCGCGCGGAGGAAGGCCTCCGACGTGAACGCGAATCCGTGCACTGTGTTCGAGACCCCGGCGATCTGAACCCGCTCGAAGATCGGGAACGCAGAACCCGTCGAGATGAGCTTCGACTGGAGGGCGGCGTACGCCGTACCCCTGGCCGTGTCATCCGGTGTCTCGAGACCCGTGGCGAAAAGCTCGCTGATACTCGCCCCCGTTGCAGCGTCTTGGCTGTTCACGGCCGACGCCTGCTTCGAACTCGACTGGTCGAGCGACGAACCGAGCACACTCGGGTCGGCGCGGGTCAGGTAGGTTCCCGTCAGGTCGTAGTCGCCCGCGGCGAGCTTCTGCGTGTTCTGCGCCGCCGTCACCACATCGAGCGAGAGGTTGATGCCCACCTGCTTCAGCTGGTCTTGCAGCAACTGCTCGCCCGCGCCGCTGACCGTGAGCGGGTAGTGCAGGGTCAGCTCCTGGCCGGCCTTGTAGCGGTAGCCGTCGGCGCCCACGGCCCAGCCGGCGGTGTCGAGCAGCTTCTTCGCGCCGTCGGGGTCGTAGGCCAGCAGCTTCGACTCGTCGGTGGCGAACGGCGTCGTCGAGTCGACCACGCTCGTCACGACCGGGTAGTCGGCCCAGAAGATCGTCGACGCGTAGGTTGTTCGATCGATCGACTTCTGCAGCGCATTCCGCACGTCCGCGTCGGCGAGCGGCCCACCCTTCGTCACATTCGGCACAAGGATGCTCGAGATACCGGGCAGCGCACGAGACTCGATCACGTCGCCGGCGGCCGTGATCACCTGCTGGTCGGCGTCGCTGATGGGCTGGCGTGGCCACGCCACGTCGATCGTTCCCGCGGTGAGCTCACCGTTTCGAACGCTGTCTTCTTTGATGTACGTGACGTCGATCGCGTCGAGGTAGGCGGCGCCCTGGTTCGTCACCAGGCCCGACGGCCAGGCGTAGTCGGCCCGCTTCGTCAGGTGCGCCGACTTCGCGGCGGTGTAGTTGTCGAGCGTGAACGCGCCCGACCCGACGACGGCCCCGGCGCAGCGCGCCTCGGGGGTCTGCTGGTAGGTCGCCGGCGCCTCGATGGCGAGAGTGGTCGTCGAAGTCGCCTGCAGGAACGCCGCGTTCGGCTTCGTGAAGTCGACCTGCACGTGGGTGGGGTCGACGACCGTCGTCGAGCCGTAGCCAGCGAGGTAGGTCAGCCCCAGAATCGACTTCGGGCCGAGCGCGAAAGTGCCGTCGAGGGCTGTCTTCACCGCGGTGGCGTCGAACTTCTCGCCGTCGCTGAACGTCACGCCGTCGCGCAGGGTGAAGGTGTACTGGGTCGAATCGGCGTTGATGCTCCACGCCGTCGCCAGCCACGGCACAATCTTTCCGCTGTCGGGGTCTTGGTCGGTCAGCGAGTCGGCGATCTGGCGGTCAATCGAGCGCGACTCGATCCAGTACACCTGGTTCGGATCGATGCAGCCCTGCTGGTCATCCCAGAACGCCACCTTCAGGGTGCCGCCCGAAACGGGGGTCGCGGAGTCGGTACTCGCGCCCGGGGTTCCGGATGCCGCACCGGCGCAGCCCGTCACGACCAGCGCCAGGGCGGCGGCGGCCCCTGCAAGAGCGGCGGCTCGGTGCCGAAAGTGTCTGTGGTTCGTCATTGCGGTGTTCCTCTGGTGAAGTCGGGTGAATGTAGGCGTGTGGGTGTGCAGTCGTGTGCGGGGTGGAGCCGATCAGCGATCAGCGGCGTACGTCGCCAGCACCCGTCGCCCCGCGATGAGCAGCGCCGCATCGTCTTGCGGCGGGTGCACGCGCGACGACAGCACGTCACGCAGGTGGCGTTCGAGCGGGTTGTGCCGGGTGAGCCCCGGGTTGCCGATGGCGGCGACCGCGGCCTCGACCGCGGCGATCGCCGAACGGGTCGCGATGAGCTTCGCCACAAGGGCCCGTTCACTGGCCTGCTGATCGCCCTCATCGATGCGCCGGGCGAGCCCGAACAGCACCTCCTCGGCCTGAACCAGCTGCGTCTCGATCTCGCCCGCGACACTCTGGATGCGCTCGGTGGTGGCAATCGGCCGGCCGAGAGAGGTGGGGATGCGCTCGGACGCGAACTTCGTGAAGAACTCCTGCGCGGCACGGGCCACACCGACGTAGAGCGCGCTCACCGCGAGACCGCTCGCGCCTCCCGCCCCCGCCCCCGCCTCAGGCGACAGTTTCGACTTCGGCGTGCCCCGAAAATTCTCGAACGGAATGTGCACATCGGTGTAGATCACGTCATGCGTGCTGGTCGCCCGCTGGCCGAGGTGATCCCAGGTTCGAACGATCTCGACACCCCGCGCGGTACCGGGCACGATGGCGTGCGCGAGCAGCGGGTCGTCGTCTTCGGTCGCGACCCAGACCAGGTGGTACGCCAGACCCTCGGAGCCCGTCGCGAACCCCTTGTGTCCATTGATCACCCAGCCCGATTCGGTGCGGCGAATCTTGGTGGCCGGAATGCCGCCGCGCGCCGGCGCACCCCACTCGGGTTCGGCCCGGATGGCGTTCAGCAGCACAGCGTTGGTCGCCGAATCAGCGACCACTTTCTCGTAGAGCTCCTCGGGCCACCACGGCGCCGCCGCTTGGTGCACGTGCTGAAAGATGGTCATCGCGGCGATCAGCGCCACCGACGGATCGCCCTTGCCGAGCGCCTCGAACAGGCGAACCAGGTCGGTGCTCGACGGCGGGTCTCCGCCATACCGCGCGGCCACGCCGACGGTCAGCAGCCCCGCTTCGTGCAGAACCCGAATGCCGTCCCAGGGGAACTCGGCCGAACGGTCGTACTTTTCGGCGGTCAGCGCGAGCCGCGCCGTCACCGCGGCGAGTGCCGCATCAGAGAGGTCGGCGACAGGCAGGCGGAAGGCGGGCGGGTGAAAGGTGGGCGGGCAGTCGCCAGGCCCTACCTCGCCGGGCCTGGCCTCGCCGGGCCTGGCCTCGCCGGGCCTGGCCTCGCCGGGCCTGGCCTCGCCGGGCCTGACCTCGCCAGCCCGGCCGACAGCATCCACTCGCTGCACGATGGTGTCGGTCATGCCGAGACCCGGCCGATGCTGTTCTCGGCGTAGGCGCCGAGGTGCTCGGCCTGCAGCAAGCCCTTCTGACCGGTGCGTTCACGGTGCGCGAGCTCTTCACGCACCAGCGGAATGACGTACCGGCCGTAGTCGACGGCGTCGTTGAAGTTGTCGTAGCCCCTGATCGAGATGAGGTCGGCGCCGAGGTCGACGTAGTCGAGAATCGCGGCCGCCACCGTCTCGGGTGTTCCGACCAGGGCAGTGGATGCCCCCGCCGCCCCCGTGGCGGTTGCCGTCGGGGTCCACAGGGCACGGTCGTGCAGGTCGCCGCCAGCCGCGATGTCGAGCAGGCGCTGCGAGCCCACGTTCGCCGGGGCCTGGCCGTTGTTCTTGCGCTGGCGCCAGAGCGTCGCGGCCCCTGAGCGCTCCTGCAGGGTCGACAGAACGTGGTGCGCCTTCTCCCACGCCAGCTCCTCGGTGGGGGCGATGATGGGCCGAAACGTCACCCACGTGCGAGGCGTGTCACTGCGGCCGGCGAGACGGGACTGGGCAGCGACGCGGTCGATCTGCTCCTGCGTCTCTTTCAGCGGCTCGCCCCAGAGACCGAAGATGTCGCCGAGCGCGCCGCCCACCCGGTACGCGTCGTCTGACGAGCCGCCCACCGAGATGGGAATCGTGCCATTCGTCGGCCGCACCACCGAGACGAAGTCTTCGAACGAGTAGTAGGTGCCCGTGTGGCTGAACGGTTCGGTGTTCGCCCACACCTTTCGGAGAATCTGGATGTACTCCTCCTGCCGCGCGTACCGTTCGACCTTGTTCAGGCGGTCGCCCTCCCTGGCCTGCTCGGCGTCGCTGCCGCCCGCAATGAAGTGCACCACCGCTCGGCCGCCCGACAGCTGATCGAGTGTGGCGAGGGCCTTCGCGGCCACCGTCGGGTAGATCGTGTTCGGCCGCAGCGCCACGATGGGCTTCAACTTCTCGGTGTGCTGCGTGACGGCCGCGGCGATGATGAACGGGTCGTGCCCCGGCGAGCCGTAGGGCACCAGTGTGTAGTCGAAACCGCCGTCTTCGAGAACGCGGGCGTAGCGCTTCAGATACGACGGGTCGAGCGTCGGGTCGGCGAGCCCGTTCAGTTCGTTCGAACGGTTGACGTTGATGGCACTGATGAATTCGACGGTCATGGTGAGACTCCTTGACGAGGTGAATGAGCGAATCAGGAGGGGTGGGAGGTGTGGGAGGTGCGCGAATCAGAGCAGGCGGGCGCCACGGAATGAACAGCCGGCGGGAAGACCGCGCTCAGACGAGAGAGGTTACGGGCAGCGTGCGCTGCGCTGGAGAAAGAGAACTCAGCGGGTGCGACAGAGACATCGGGCGTTGACCGCCCGTGCATCGGCTACCGCAGGCATTCGACCGAACCCAGCCGCCGTCGACAACGCGGCAGTGCGGTTGTCGATACGAGCGGTCATGGTCGATGTCTCTCTGTGAGGGGCCAGTGGGCTGTGCGGTGATGTCGAATCTAGCGGGCTGCCGGGGCCCATGGGGCCGCGTGACAGGTTGTGTCGGTGTGTGTCTGGTTGTGTTGGCGCAACTGTTGACCGGGCCGAAATCTGCGTGAAACCCGGGCGTCGTACGGTGGAACCACCAGCGAGTGAACCAATCAGTTCACTTTCGAATCGCTTGCCGTTCACCGAAGGAGCCCCTCGTGCCACAACCCCTCATGCTCGGCATGTTCCAGAGCCTCGGACTCGGCGGCCAGTGGCGTCTGCCCGGCAATACCTCGGTCGACTTTCTGAACCTCGACCACTGGGTCACCATGGCCAAACGCCTCGACGAGGCGGGTATCGACTTTCTCTTCTTCGCCGACGACTATGCCTACCCCATACTGAACGGCGCGGTGATCGACACCGCCATTGAGAAAGCCATCCAGTTTCCGCGCGCAGACCCGCTGGTCATCCTCTCGGCCCTCGCCCTCGCCACCACGAACCTGGGGCTCGTCGCCACGTCGTCGACCACCATCGAGCGCCCGCAGTCACTCGCCCGCCGATTCGCCACACTCGACCACCTCACCCAGGGCCGCTTCGGTTGGAATGTCGTGACCGGCGCCGGCCAGAACTCGTCGGCCAAGCTCTTCGGCGACACGATGCTGCCGCACGCCGAGCGCTACGCGATCGCCGAAGACCACCTGAACCTGTCGCTGAAGCTGTGGGAGGGCTCGTGGCAAGACGACGCCCTGCAGGTCGACCGCGTGAACGGCGTGTACGCCGACGCGTCAAAAGTGCACGAGATCGAGCACAACGGCCCCTACTTCTCGGCCCACGGCATGCTCACCGTGCCGCCCTCTCCGCAGCGAACACCACTGCTTTTTCAGGCCGGCACCTCGTCGACGGGGCGCGAGCTCGCCGCCACGTATGCCGAGGCCGTGTTTCTTGCCAGCGAGCCCGAGCTCGTGAAAGCCCAGATTGCAGATGTCCGGGCTCGCGCAGCCGCCCACGGCCGCGGCCCTGACGCCATCAAGTTCTTGGTCGCCGGTTCGTTCATCGTGGCCGAGACCGAAGCCGAGGCGCACGCGCTCCGCGACACCATGGTCGGTTTCGGCACCCTCGAAACCGCCGCGGCCGCCTACGCCTTCTTCACCGGGCTCGACCTGCTCTCAATGGATCTCGACAAGCCGCTCGCCACCGTCAAGACCGAGCAGGGTCGCACGAACGTCGAACGGTTCTCTGGCGAGAACGGCGCACCCGCGCCGACTGTTCGCGAGATTCTCGAAGAGTTCCGCAGCAACGGCGTCATGGGCCGGCCGTTCATCGGTACGCCCGAGCAGGCCGTCGACCAGGCGCAGCTGCTGATCGAGCAGACGGGCGCCGACGGTTTTCTCGTTCAGCCCGACCCCACGGGAACGCACGACGACTTCATCGACATGGTGGTTCCCGTGCTGCGCGAACGAGGGCTGATGAACACCGACCACGCGGGCAGCACGCTCAGGGAGAGGCTGTTCGGGGTCGGGCACCGTCGACTGCCGGCTGAGCATCCGGGGGCCGCGTTTCGCGTGCCGAGCGGGCCCTCAGTCGACAGTTAGCGATCGGCCGACCGACCGCAGGTCGGCCGGCCGTCGCACATAGTCAGGCCGTGGGCGTCTGCCATTGCTGGGTCGAGAGACCATTGCAGTCGTAGATCTGCAGTTGGGTGCCATCGGCCGTGATCGCCTGGGGGTCGTCGAGGCACCGGCCCGATTGCGGGTTGTAGAGGGAGTGGTCGGCGCGAACCTGCCACTGTTGGCCGCCCACACCGTTGCAACCGTAGAGCTCGACTTTGGCGGAATTGCCCGTGGCGTTGCCGACAATGTCGAGGCACTTGTCGAATGCCCTGATGGTACCGTCTGTCTCAAGAGACCACTGTTGACCGCTGGCGGCTCCACAGGTGTAGAGCTGCACAGCGTTTCCCGCTGCCGACGTGTTGGTTTTCACATCGATGCACTTCGCGATGGTACCGGGGCCGGTGATCTGCCCCGTCGCGATGGGGAGATTCGCCGAAGCGAAGTCCGTCTCGCACTTGCCCGTTGCAACGTGCACGCCGGCCATCATGAGAAAGCTCGAGCCCGAGACCGCGGCGAGCAGCGGCGAGCTGTATCCGGCACACGCCGTCTCGCCGGCGTCGTAACCCCCGGTCGGGTCGGTGGTTACCGCAGTGGTGATCTCCTGCCAGGCACCGACGCCCAGATTCTTATTGACGAACAAGACGTGACCTGACTCAGGTTGCACCGCCAGAGCGCCGTCGGTGCCCGCGACGACACGTTGGCCCGAGACAATCAGAGTGCCATTCGTTCCGCCTGCCGGCGACCACGACAGATACGGGGTGTGCAGCAGAAAACGATTGTCGCTGGTCTGAATTTTTGTGCCGAGACTGGCTGCATTCCACGACTCCGCGTTCGACGAGGTCTTGATGTACACGTCGCAGGCCTGGTCGGGGTCGAATCCGTCTTTGCAGTCTTCATACGACATGGCGTAGCTGCCGTTGGGCAGATTCACGATGGTGGCCATGCCGGGGCGTTGCACGTTGTCTTGAACGGCCACGTCATACACTTCGGTGCCCCAGGTGGCGCCTCCGTCGGTTGAGGAGACGTGAGCGAGTACCTGGTTGTAGTTGTTCGACGAGGGGCGTTCGTCTGAAAAGTAGCAGACGAGGTGGCCATTGGCAGCGACGTCGAATTCGGGCTCCCAGATGCCGTGCTTGATCGTGTTCGGCTGCCCGGTCTCGCTCGCGCACGAACTGCGATAGCTCCAGGTGGCGCCCTGGTTGGTCGAGACGAACACCTCGATGGCCTGTTGCGTGTAGTCGCCATGGTTCCACGCAGTGCCAGAAGCCAGAAGAGTTCCGGCAGGCAGAGTGCCTTCGGCCTGCGGCAGTTCGTACAGAGTGGGGCCGTCGAGGTCCCACCCGTGCACCGTGTCGGTCACCGTGCTGATCGGCGTCGATGTCCAGGTGATCCCATTGTCCGTCGAGCGGTAGACGGGGAAGTTCGCTTTGGGCACACCGGTGCCCGAGTGCGAAAACGTTGACAGCAGAGTGCCATTGGCCGACCCATTGTGCTGAAGGCGAATCATGCGTGGATAGCTCGCATCTTCTGTTGAACCACTCGCTGTGCTCGGGTGATAGAGCGTGCCGCTCGAGGTTGTAGCTGCGTCAGCGGCATATGCCGACAGCCCACCGGCGGCCAGCGCCAGAAGCACGGCGGTAGCCGCCACCATCCGCCGATTGACTCGCAGGGTACGTGTGCCCATCATGTGTCTCCTTCATCGCGTCGTTGCGAAACTCGAGCAGCATTTTTTGCATCGTTGCAAAGCTTGCTCATTTTGATGATAGGGCCTCGACCACCAGAAGGGAAGAGATTATTGCAACGATGCAAACCACGTGATACTGTCCCGCTGTCCGCTATTTCTACAAGAGGAACTTCATGACGACCATTTCTCCCGCCATTGGCCTCGCCGACGGGCCGACCGACACTGTGCCCAGAGGCGAATACCCCCGCCCCCAGTTCGATCGAGCGCACAGTTGGCGCTCACTCAACGGTGAGTGGGAGTTTGCGAGGGGAACCGGGCACGTGTTCGACACCACGATTGTGGTTCCTTTCGCCTGGGAGACACCGGCATCGGGAATCGAAGCCCATTGGCTTGAACGTGCCGTGTATCGCCGACGATTCGCGGTGCCATCCGAATGGCAGGACGAACGGGTGGTGCTCCACTTTGGCGCGGTGCACCACGAGGCGAGCGTCAGTGTTGACGGAGTGCTCGTCGGCACGCATGTCGGGGGCTCGACGCACTTCGAGATCGACATCACGAACGCCTTGTCGGGCGATATCGACCATGAGGTGAGGGTTGAGGTCTACGCGCCTGTCGACAAGAGAAATATTGTGCACGGCAAACAACGCAGCATGCCCCGCGACGACTACGACAGTTGCGCCTTCACTCCCTCGAGCGGCATCTGGCAGCCCGTCTGGTTGGAGTGCAGGCCCGAAACGTTCTTGGACGCACTCGTGCTCACCCCCACCGCAGATCTGACAGGCCTGCAGGTAACAGGGCGCGTTCGCGGCGAGCACAGTGCCACCGCCGTGGTTGAGATCTCGATCGACTCGGTCGACACCGATACGGCCTCGACGCCTGTCTCGATCAGCGCCGCTGCGCTGGCGGAGGGCTACGTGATCACCGTTACACAGCCGCGGCTGTGGAGCCCCAGCGACCCCTACCTGTACCGCGTTCGTGTCGACGTGGCCTCCGACTCGGGAGTCGACCGTGTTGTGAGCAACGCGGGTCTGCGCCGCATCGAGACGCGAGGAAACGGTATCTACCTCAATGGGCGGCGAATTTCCCTGCGCGGCGTTCTCGATCAGGGGTACTGGCCCGAGACCGGCATGACAGCACCGACAGATGCGGCCTTCGTTCGTGACCTCGAGATCGCTCGAGACGCAGGCTTCACGATGGTTCGCAAGCACTTGAAGCTCGAAGACCCTCGGTTCTACCACCACGCGGATCTGGCGGGCATGCTCGTCTGGGCCGAACCCGCGTCGACGGGTCGGTTCTCGGCGGCGGCGGCACGTTCTTTCGCGGCCCAGATCCGGCCGATGGCCGAGTCACTTGGCAGCCATCCCAGCATCGTCGTGTGGGGCCTCTACAACGAGGAATGGGGTTTGGATTGGGATCTGCCCAACGACCCCGAAAAACAGGCGGTGGTGCGAGCGGCATTCGATGAGTTGTCAGGGCTGGATTCATCGCGCCCGATCGTCGACAACTCAGGGTGGACACACCTCGAGACAGGCCTCGTCGACTGGCACATGTACGACGAGCACCCCAGCGGCTGGGCGAGAAAAGTGCGCGAGCTCGTCGAGAGCGACGACCCGACATTTCCGGTGGCCGTGGCGGTCGACGTGACGGTCGACAAGGCTCTGATGATCGGGCGATCGGTGCCGCGAGACGTTCCCTTTCTGAACAGTGAGTTCGGCGGCGGCTGGACATCGCTTGACCGCGGCTGGAATCTGCACTGGCAGACTCAGGAGCTTCGCCGCCACGACAGCATCGCAGGCTGGGTCTGGACCGAATTGAACGACATCGAGCACGAGTCGGCGGGCATCGTCGACGCGTCGAGAACTCTGAAAGATGACGGCGGCAGGCCTGCGCGTTACGCGAATGCCGAAACCACCCCCGTCTTCGACATCGTGCCCGTGGCGCCGGGCCGCGACATCGTCGCCCACGACGGGCGTGTGACGTTCGGCGTCGCGGTTTCACATCACGGTGCCGACGACCTCGACGTCGACGTCTTCATTGCGTGGGGGCCTGTCTTCGGACTCGAAGCCGAGTCGACCGAGCTGCGGTCGGGTCGCGTGGTAGCTCAGCCGTTCATCCTCAGTGACGCCGTCACCATCGAGACCGCCCTCCCCGACCCGGGCGACGCCAGACGCCTGCACGTCATTCTGCGATCAGAGGGCGCGGAGGTGGGCCGAGGCCTCATTGATGTCGTGCGCTAGGTCGCCCGGCCCACAGTGCTCTCGCGAATGACCAACGAGTGGCCTGCCTGCAGCTCTACGGCCGCAGCAGGCCCTCCGTCTTTCCCTGCTTCCCCGAGGTGCCGCATGATGCTCTCGACAGCGAGGCGTGCAATGCGTGCCCGGTCAGGCGCAATGGTCGTGAGCGACGGTGTCTGGTAACGACCAGCCTCTATATCGTCGAAGCCGACCACCGCTATGTCTTCTGGCACTCGAAGTCCGGCATCGAGAATGGTGCGAATGGCACCCATCGCAACGAGGTCGTTGAAGCAGAAGACTCCATCCGGTGGCCCTCCGGGCTGCTCGAGCAACTGTTTCATAGCCTCGGCGCCGTCTGAGAAGTGAAATTTCTGCCGAGGGATGACCCGTGCCGGATCGGGCTCAAGACCACGGTTTCGATGGGCCAACACGAACCCGGCGGTTCGGAGTTGAGCCGTCTCACCCGTCTCATAGGGTTGATCACCGATTGCGGCCAACCGCGTACGGCCAATCGAGAACAGATGCTCTGTCGCGAGGCGAGCAGCTTCGACGTTGTCGATCGACACGTGATCGTGCGTACTGTCGGCCACGCGCTCACCGAGGAGAACCAGCGGCCTGGCCGGGTCGAACGCGGGCAGGTCGTCGCGCGTCAGAGCGAGGGGGCTCAGAATCACTCCGTCGAACAGAGCGGCTCCACCGTCTCGATGAAGAAGTTCTCTCTCTCGGTCTGGTTCGCCGTCGGTCTGATCGATGACAACGGTGTACCCGTACTCGCGCGCGACCGTCACGACGCTCCGCGCCAGTTCGGCGAAGTACGGTACATCGAGTTCCGGAACAACCAAAGCGATGAGCCCGCTTCGCCCGCTCTTGAGGCCTCTGGCCAGCACATTCGGCCGGTACGAGAGCGCCTTCACCGCCTCTTCTACGCGGGCGCGTTTCTCGTTCGACACGGCCGCATAGCCGTTCACGACGTTCGACACGGTGCGAATCGAGACGCCGGCTCGTGCCGCAACATCCCGAAGTCGGGCGGGTGCCACTGAACCGGTCATGCTGTCACCTCGCAATGGTTGGGCTCGGCCGCCCTACAGCGACGCCGAAAGGTCATCCCCGTAGTATCCCGCACCCGAGGTCGTGTGCGCTCGGAATGCGCCCTGTCACAGCCCTGTCGTGCTTCCTTGCAGCAGGCCCCCACGAAAGTATCGCTCGAGCAGAAGAAAGAGCGCTATCAAGGGAACGACTGTCACGAGGCCACCGGTGATGAGCACGGGCACCAATTCAGCCTTCGAACCGCTCTGCGACGCCTGCGAAAGCGCAGAAAGGCCGACCGTCAGGGGGTAGAGGCTGCTCTTGCTGAAGATGACCAACGGTAGAAAGTAGTTGTTCCACACCGCGACGACGGTGATGAGGAGAACAGTCATCAATCCGGGCATCGAAAGTGGGAGCGCAATGCGCACGAAAATGCCGAGTTCCCCTGCTCCGTCGAGACGGGCAGCCTCAATGAGGTCTTTCGGAACAGAAGCGTCGATGTAGGTGCGCATCAGATAGATGCCAACGGGCGATACGACGCTCGGGAGGATCATTCCCCACACCGAGTTCACGAGACCCACCTTCGAATACACCAGGAACAGAGGCAGCGCGATCGAGGTAATGGGAACGAGAAGAGTCGCCATCACGCCGAAGAACAAGGCATTCGATCCGCGGAACCGATAGCGCGAGAAGCCGTAGCCCGCGAGAGCAGAGAGAATGGTGGCACCCACCGCTCCTGCGACGGCGTAGAGCAGCGTATTGGCGAGCCACTGCACAAAAACACCGGCGCCGCTGATGTTCTGCCCGAGCGACGCGATGTTGTCGAAGAGTCGGAACGGCCCCGAGAACCAGAAGCCGAAGCTGGTGTAGATGTCGGCCTGCGATTTGGTTGCACTGATGAGCAGCCACAGCAGGGGTGCGAGCACAAAAACGGCGAACAGAGCCGCCAGGATGGTCAGTACCGGGGTTGCCGCGCGCGGCAGGCCGTACAGGCGGGGATCGATCTGGTCGGCCGCTTGCGAAGCTCTGCGCCGTTGCTTCGTGGGGGTCTGCGGTGACGGGCCAGACTGCCGGATGCTTGTCATCGGAATTCTCCGTTTCTCCGGCGCACAAGGAAGCCGCCGACTGAGATGGCACCGATGATCAATGCAAGAATCACCGCTGCGGCCGCGCCGAGCTCATACTGACCGCTTCCCACCGCTGTGTTGTAGACGAACAGCGAGGGAGTGAAACCGAAAGACACGGCCTGCGGCTGAAAGGCGGCGAGAATCGAGGGCTCGGTGAAGAGCTGCAGAGCTCCCACCGAGTTCAGAAACGCCAGCATGACGATGGTCGGCATCACCATCGGCAGCTTGATCTTCGTGACGATGGTCCACAGTGACGCCCCCTCCATGATCGCCGCTTCGGAAACCTCTCGAGGGATGGATTTCAGCGAAGTGAACAGGATTGTCATGTTGTACCCGGTCCACTCCCAGATCACGATCAGCATGATGGTCGGTACGATCATGCCGCTTGAAAAGAAATTCACCCCTTTCAAACCCAGACCGCTGAGAATCTCGGCATACGGGCCGAACTGCGGCAGAAGCAGAAACGACCACATCACCGACGCCACAACCCCGGGAACCGCGAAGGGCATGAAGAACACCGTGCGGAAGAACTTGCTGCCCCGGATGACCCCCGCGTCGAACAGGGCGGCGAAGGCAAACGCGAGCGCCAACGTCAACGGAACCTGGATCGCGCCGAAAACAAGAACGCGCAGAACTCCCGACCAGAACTCTGCCGACTGGAACACCGTCAGATAGTTGTCGAGCCCGCTGAAGCTGCGACCGCCGATGAGTCTGGTGGAGTACAGACTCGACCAGATCGCGTAAACGGTGGGAACGAGCATGAACAGGCCCAGCATGAGCATGCCGGGTGAGATGAAGGCGATTCCCGACCGGTCGTGCGACCGCCGCTTTCGCGGCATGTGCCGGGCTGGGGGCGCGGCCGGGGCGGGCGCATCGTGTGAAGCGCCACGCCCCGGGTTCTGCAGTGTCTGTGTCACTGGTGCGTCACGATCCGGTGACGGTGAAACCCTGGGACTTCGCGTACGTCGTCATCTGGTCTTGGAAGGTGGCGAAGGCCTGCTGCAGCGTCTGGTCTCCGTTGACGACTCCAGCGAACGTTGAGGTCCACTGCGTGAGCGCAGCCGTCATGATCGGCGGCCACTGCGGATTCTCTACACTCTTTGCGGCAGTGGCGAACGTCGAGTTCGGTGTCGTCGATCCCGTGATCGGGAGCGTCTTGTTCTGGAACGTGGTGTCGTTGAGCAGGGGAAGGTAGCTGGGGAACGCGCCACCGACGTCGCCGCTCAGAATTTTCCACGAGGCATCAGAACCACCGAACCACTTGACGAACTCGGCCGCTTCTGCAGCATGTGGTGTGCCCTTCACCACGGCCAGACTCGAGCCTCCCCAGTTGCCGGAGGCCGTCTGACCGGCCGTCGACTGCGGCAAGGGGGCCGTGTTCCAATCGCCGATGGTGTTCTTGATGCTCAGTTGCATGCCCACTGGTCCCCAGGCAGGGCTGAGGCGGGCCGCGTTCGCGCCACTGTCGAGGTTCGACCACTGAGCGGGAGAAAAATCAGCCGCCGTGGTGACTTCTTTGGCTGAAATCAGCTTCTGCCAGTACGCGGCGAATGCCGTCTGCTTCGCTCCCGTGAAGTTGATCCCGAGATCAGAGCCACCGCTGTAGGTGAAGGGAAAAGCGCCGCTCTGCTGCATGAGAGCGAGCGTCGCCTGCGCATTGGTTGGATCGAAGTTGGTGATGGCGACAGTCGGGTCTTTGGCGTGCAGAGTGTCGGCCGCGGCGGCGAAATCATCCCACGTCGCCGGCACCTGAACACCGGCCGCCTGAAATTGCTTCTGATTGTAGAAAAGCGCAAGTGGCCCAAGGTCGACGGGCATGGCGTACACCGCGGGGCCGCGAGAAACCTGCGACCACGCGACCGGCGCCGCAGTGGCTTTGACCGAGGCAAGATCGAAGGCCGAGAGGTCGACGAGCGAATTCGTGATCTCGAATGACGGCAACTCGAAGTACTCGATCGTCGCAATGTCAGGCGTACCACTGCCGGCTTTGAGAGCGTCGGTGAGTTTCGTGTACTCCTGGGCCGATGCGCCTGCGTTTTCAAGTGCGACACAGATATTGGGGTGCGTCTTGTTGAACTCATCGACGGCGAGGTCGTACCCGGCCGGCCAACCCCAGAATGTCAACTGTGTGGCACCTGAACTACACGAAGCCGTGGTCGTCGACGACGGGCTCGCTGCGACAGTGGCCGACGCATCCGAACCGCCGGAGCAGCCAGAAAGAGCGATGACGCTCACGACGGCGGTCACGAGAGGAACAATCTTCAGTGCACGGGCACGCGGTCGTGGGGGTGTTCTTCTCATTTTCCTCAGGGTCATCGGCTTGTCCTCATCTTCGTTGATAGTCGAGCGCGCCCAGTGCGGGCTGTGTCGATGTAAAGATACGCGACTTTTTGCATCGTTGCAATCCTGAAGTCCAACGTCGACTCTGACATCTCGCAGCGTCTGAATTACAGGCAGCCCCCAGGTGTTGAAGACGAAGGATGTCTCGTCGACCGACAAACCGGCACCATCGCCACGATGCTAGGCAATACTGCGGCGAAGCGCCTCAATGATGTCGGTTCCGCGCCGGTCCACCGCCTCCATGCGGTTCGTGAGGAATGCGAACCCGATTCTCGATTCCACGTCGCCGAACGCGACCTGACCTCCTGCGCCATCGTGGCCGAGACTGGTGTCGCCGAGGTAGCGGCGGGCTTCGGAGTCGAGCTGGAAGCCCATAGCCCACCGCGGCCACGGCCCTGGTACGTCGAAGAAGGGTGCTCCCTGCGACTGCACCCGAGTCGCCCGCGCGATCGTCGTGTCGTTCAGAAGGCGAACCCCGTCGGTCTCGACAACCACGGCCGACCAGATTTTGGCGAGGGCATGCGCCGTGCTCACTCCGCCGGCCCCCGGAATCTGCGCCTCCTGCACATCAGCACGGTTGAAACCCAGATCGGGGCCGACGAGCGAGAGTGGCAGCGCGCCACCGAGGGTCATGGCGCGTGCAGACCACACAGCACCGCCTGCGTCGAGCTCGGCCTGTTGTTGAGCGACGAGCGCGGCCAGGCTGTCGCCGACGATCATTCTCGCCACCCTGTCGTGACGACCGACCGGCAACCCGATCCACGCTTCGACACCGAGTGGCTGGGTGACACAGTGTTCGAAGTAGGCACCCGGCAGCATGCCGGTCACCCGATGCACGAGCTCCCCGGTCAGCCAGCCGTGCGTGATGGCGTGATAGGCCCAGGCTGTTCCCGGCTCGAACAACGGCTGCTGCTCGGCGAGCAACGCCGTGGCCCGCTGCCAGTCGAGAATGTCATCGAAGGCCCAGTCCCGGCGTGGCGCCGACAGGCCCGCGCGGTGCGAAATGGCCGCGCTGACGCGAGTGTCACCCTTGCCCTCAGCCGCATATTCCGGCCAGTAGTCGGTGACGAGGGCGTCGTAGTCGAGCCGCCCCTCCTGCACGAGGTGGGCGAGCAGAATGGATGCCAGACCCTTCGTGCTCGAGAAGATGACGCTTGGGGTGTCGAGACTGAACGCACGGCCCGTCGCCCTGTCTGCGACGCCTCCCGCCAGGTCGATCACGAGCCGCCCGTCACGCCAGATCGAGAGCGCGGCTCCTGTGCCGGTGTCATCGGCTATGGCGCGGTCGAACGCCTCAGCCACCGATTCGTAGCCTGCCTCGACAAAACCGTGAGGAGATGCGGATGAATCTGTCATCGGGTTCTCTCCTGTGCTGTGGCGAGGAGGCGGCCACTCTCGGTGAAGTACAGAGGTCGAGGGTCAGAGAGCCGGCCGACGAAAGCCCCGTCAAGCCCTTCGTTCTCGAACCCGAGTAGTGCGGCGCCGTTGGCTGTTTGCACGATCCTACCGGCGTAGAGCTCCTCACCCACCACCAGTTGCGCCCTGTCGAGGTCGACGAGCTCGCCGGTGAACAGCGAGCCACTCACGATCGGTACTGCCCAGATACCGCCCTTCGACCCAGCGCGCTGCCCGACGAGATGAGCGGAATCGCAGGAGAACACCAGCACCTCGCGCCCCTCGACCACGGCGAGCTGGAGCACTTCGAGGTGGGCGAATCCCGCGCCGGCGCTGCTGAGGGGCTCGCGGGCCCTCCACGTGGCGAGGTCACCCGAAACGGCGTGACCGATTACTCCGCGATCCAACGAATCGGCCCCGGCGGGCAGCGCGCGGGCCCTCGCGGTGATGAGCATGTGCCATCCATTGCCGGCCGGGTCGACCTCGATCCACGGGTCGCGCCAGGCCTCCTCCCGCCACGTACCGTCGGCAAGGGTCTCATACCACGGCAGAGAAGCGCTGAGAGCGGTTTCGGGCTGTTTCAACCAGGTGTGAAGGTCGGTGGATGTCGCGAGCAGAACGGTCTCGATGTTGGTCGTCTCTGTCGGGGAGAGAAATCGTGAGCCGGTGTAGTACATGCGCCAGACTCCGTCGGGCCCCCGAAAAACGCTGCCGGTCCAGGTGGCAGACTCATCGGCGTCGCCTTCTGCGCCGTGACCCAGAACGACACCGCGGTCGGTCCAGTTGATGAAGTCGGTCGAGGTCGCATGGCCGATAGAAGCATTGCGGTGGCGGAGTTCGGGGTCACCGAGCGAGTGCGGGGCGTGCAGATAGAACAGGTGCACGGTGCCATCGTCGAGTACCGTCCAGAAGTCCCAGACCCAGTGGTGGGGCAGAGAGAAGGTCATCGGTCAGCCTTTCACTGCGCCCTGGAGCAACGCCTTGATGAACTGGCGTTGAAAGACGAGGTACACAGCTACCGTGGGCAGCATCACGATGAGCGACGCGGCGAACAGCAGTGGCAGGGTGTCGATGTACTGGCCCTGGAACGCACCGAGGGCGCCCGCCATCGTGCGTTTGCTGGGGTCGGAGACCATCACCAGTGGGAGGAGGAACTGGTTCCACGTCCACAGGAAGAGCAGAATCGCGAGCGCAGAGAGCGCCGGAGAAGCCAAGGGCAGCTGAATGCGACGGAACTCCTGCCAGATGTTGGCCCCGTCGACACGGGCCGCCTCTGAGAGTTCTCGTGGTACGCCGATGAAATGCGCGCGCATCCAGAACACACTGAACGGCATGTAGAGCCCGATCAGGGGCAGGATGATCGCCCACTGGGTGTTGATCAGGCCGTACGAGGTGAACTGATAGTAGAGCGGAATGATGATGGCCTCGAACGGAATGGTCAAGCCGATCACCATACCGATCAGCACGGCCCGGCCACCCGGAATGCGCAGGTTGCCGAGCGCGTAGCCCGCGAGCGTCGCGAAAAGCAGGGCGACGGGAACGACGACAATCACGATGAAGATGCTCGAGAGCATGAGCGTGGCAATGTTGCCGAGCTGGAACGCGGTGACGAAGTTCTCCCAGTGCGGGTCAGTCGGCCAGGCGAAACCGTTCGGTATGCGGTCGGGCGACTGAAGCGCCGCCGTCAGCATGCTGGCGAAGGGCAACAGGGTGAGCAGTACGACTGCGATCAGGAGGATTCTGCCGACGACGAGTTCGGTGCGGTTGACGATCATGAGTCTCGCTCCCTCGACAGGCGCTGAATGGGGAGTACGACGATGAGCACGAAGATCAGAAGCACAACGCCGAACGCGGATGCAAGGCCGACCTGGCTCTGCACGAAGGCGAGCCGAAAGATCGCGATGCCGGGGACGAGCGTCGTCGTACCCGGGCCACCCTTGGTGGTGGTGTAGATGATGTCGAACGTGCCGAGGGCGGCGATCACCGTGATGGTGGTCAGTACGGCGACCTCCTGCCGCAGGCCTGGCAGCGTGATGGTGAAGAATTCACGGAACCAGCCCGCGCCGTCGAGACGCACCGCCTCGTAGAGCGAACCGTCGATCTTACCCATGCCGGTCAACAGCAGCACTGTGCAGAGACCGGTCAGCACCCACGACCCGATGAGGCCGACTGCTGGCAGGGCCGTATCGAAATCGGCGAGCCAGGAACGGGAGAGAAAGCCGAGACCAACCGCGTTCAGGATCGTGTTGATCGTGCCCGCCTGGGCATACATCCATGACCATGCGATACCGGCCGCGACGAGCGGAACGATCTGTGGAAGAAACAGGATCGTGCGCGAGACCGCCGCGAACGGCCCCTGTCGCATCGTGCGGAGGAGGTTCGCCAGCACGAGCCCGACGACGATCGGAATGATCGTGAAGAAGATGATCAGAATGAGGGCGTTGAAGATCGGGGTGAGAAGGGTGGGGTCGGTGAAGATCGCACTGTAATTGTCGAAGCCGGCCCAGGTCGAGGCCCCGATCCCGTTCCAGTTGTAGAACGAATACTGCACGGCGGTGAGAAGCGGGTAGACCACAAAGGCGAGGTATGCCAGCAGGGCGGGAAGCACCATCAGCCAGCCCACCATCGCGATGCGCCTGGCGGAGCGGCTACGGCGGCGCGGCGCGATCGCCGGGGCCGCCGGCCCGGCTGGGGCGAAGGCAATGGCCCTCGTCTCAGCCGGGCCAGTGTGGGGTGTGGTGGTCACTTTGCGGCGAGGTCTTTCTCATAGAACGCCTGCGTCGCGGTCAGAAAGTCGGCCGGCGTCATCTTGTCGGTCAGCAGCAGCTGCTCGTTGGGCTGCAGCGAGCCCTGGTAGATGCCCGCTGTCGAGTTGGCCATGAAGTCGACGAAGCCGTCATCTGCAGCGACCTTCGCCGAGTTGGCCAGGGCAGCCTCAATCAGGCTTCCTGACGCCACGGTGGGCAGAGCCGCTGTCGGGTCGCCACCGGGCGAGGACCCTGTGACGTCGACCACAATCTGGCGGGCCTTGTCGTTGGTCGCGATCCAGTTCAGGAAGAAGGCGGTTGCGTCGGCGTTCTTCGACTTGGCCGGAATGGTGAAGGTGTTTCCTGCACCCATCGCAACGTGCTTGCCGCCGGCGGTGGCCGGGGGCATCAGCACGAATTCCGCATTGCCGGTACCGAGGCCCTTGTCGACGTTGGCGGCATCCCAGTTGCCGTCCCACATGAACAGGCCCTGGCCCGAGGTGAAGTTCGAGACCATCGTCGTGTAGTTGATGGCGTTGACGTCGGGCGGGAGGTAACCTGCCTTGGCCCAGTCCTGAAACTTCGTTGCACCCTGTAGCGCGGCATCCGTGTTGATCGTCGCGCCCGGCTTGTTGAACATCCAGTCGATGAGTTTCTGCTTGTCGCCGTACTGGTTGATGAGAGCCTGCAGCACGAAGGTGCCGACGCCGTCTTGCATGCCGGTCTGAATAGGCAGTACGCCCGCGGCCTTCGCCTTGGCGAGGTCTGCTTCGAGCTCGTCGACCGTGGCGGGCATCCCCGTGATTCCAACCTGCCCGGCGATGGTCTTGTTCATGTAGAGGCCGGTGACGCTGAAGCCGATACCGAATTGATAGAGCGAACCCTCACCGCGCACGCCGTCGGCAGTGATGCGGCCGCCCGCAAGCTGGCCAGCAGAGAACTTGTTCCACCCGTACGCGTTGAAGTAGGGGTCGAGGTTGGTGAGCAGTCCGTCTTTCACCGTGGTGCCGATGGTCGACTGACGAATGAGGTCAGGAGCATCTGCGCCCGCGAGCAGGCGAGGGGTGTTGGCTAGCAGGTTCTGGAAGCTGTCGCGGGTGATGTCGAATTTCACGTTCGGGTACTGCTTCGTGAACTCGTCGGTCAGATTGGATGTGACGGGAAAGCCGGTCTCATCCATGATCTTGATCGTGATGTCGCTCGTCGGGGCGGCCGTGCTCACAGTGCCCGTTGGTTGAGCAGCAACGGTGTTGTTACCGGGTGCACAACCCGTCACGGCGAGAAGCGCTGCTGCGACCCCTGCCGTGACCGCGAGTGCGCGACTGGCGCGCTTGTTGATCTTCATGCTGTGACTCCTTTGTCGTGGTGCGCTGGGAATGCGTTCAGGTCGATAGGTAAAAGCATTTACCTCGATTAGGAATATAGTCACTTAAAGCGATCACCCTGTCAAGGACTTCGTGCGTGGGGTCTTCCCACCAGCGGTTACGCTAGAGCCGAAAGGGGCGCCGTGGCTTCGAAAAGGGCAACACTGGCCGATGTCGCGCGCCTGGCGGGCCTCTCTCCCACCACCGCGTCACTCATCCTCAACGGCAAACCCAACACCCGATTCTCGGCCGACGCCCATCGCCGGGTGCACGACGCAGTGGCTCAACTCGGCTACCGGCCCAACATGGGAGCCCGCGCACTGCGTACCGACCGATCTCTCACCATCGGTTTCATCTCCGACGTCGTTGCCACCACCCGCTTCGCGAGCGGACTCATTCGTGGCGCCCTCGAGCAGGCGCAGACTGCCGGCCACCTCTTGCTCGTCGTCGAGACCGGCGATGACGTCGACCGCGAGGTCGAAGCTGTGGGCGCCGTACTCGATCGCCAGGTCGATGGCATCATCTTCGCGACAATGCGGGCGCGAGAACTTTTCGTACCCCCCATTCCCGACTCGACCCGTGTGGTCATCCTCAACGCAACGAGCGCACAATTCGGACTCTCCGTTCTGCCCGACGAAGAGCAGGGCGGGCGCCGAGCCGTCGACCTTCTGGTCGCAGCCGGCCACACCGACGACATCGCACTGATCGGCCAGAGCGATGACGTCGAGGGCGACCTGTTCCGCTCTGCAACGGTCGCGCGCCGGGTGCAGGGTCTGCGTTCAGAACTGGCCGACTTCGGCCTGCGGTTCGTTGCCGAGGAGTCGTGCTGGGAGTGGGAACCCGAGGACGGGTACAGACTCGCTGCCTCGCTGCTCGACCGGCGAGACGATATCCGAGCCCTCCTCTGCATGAACGACCGCCTCGCTTTCGGCGCCTACCAGGCCTGCCAGGAACGCGGTCTGACCGTCGGCCGCGACATTTCGATCGCATCGTTCGACAACGACGAACTGGCCGCCTACCTCCGGCCTGGACTCACGACGGTCGGACTGCCGCACGAGGCGATGGGGCGCGCGGCAGTCGAACTGCTCCTCTCCGATGCGACGCCGGGTGAACGCCTCATCAAGATGCCCGTCGTGAAACGCGCTTCCATCGTCGAGGGCGAGCGCCGTTCACCTCTCATGCAGCTCGCTTCAGAACGTCTGGCTGCGTACGATTCCGACTGAGCGAACCACGCCATCGAGTCGCACCATGCGCCGCAGCCGGTCGCACAACGGATGCTCGACGCAAGTGAGGCGAGAGACTCAGCTCAGTCGAGCCCAAGCCACGCAAGGGTCTGCCCGAAAGACGAGCTCGCCGTAGACGGGGTCGCCGAGACCGTCGTACACCCATCGCGTGCCCAGAACCGAGTGCTGCATGGTGCCAATGAACCACCGCTCGGCGTCACCGAGGGGCGCCGAGCGGTACGTGACCGGAATCTGCATCACAGGCCCACCGCCAGCCCGAACGATAACCGTCTCGATGCCCATGGCCCGCTCACCCAAACGGCCCGTCGCCGGGGCGCACTACTTGTCAATCGGAGCATTGTTCCGTATAGTTGCGGAACGGCGATCCGTTTCACGATCACTTCCCCTCACAGAAGAAGGTCTCCATGCAATACCGCACTCTCGGGCGCACCGGCGTCTCGGTCAGCTCCCTCGTACTCGGCGCGATGAACTTCGGCACCCTCGGGCGCACCACCCAAGACGACGTCAGCGCCATCGTCGACGCCGCGCTCGAGGGCGGCATCAACTTCATCGACACCGCAGACATGTACAGCGGCGGTGAGTCTGAAGAACTCGTGGGCAAGGCCATCGCCGGTCGCCGCGATGACATTGTGCTGGCCACCAAGGTATGGGGCCCGATGGGCGAGGATCGAAACCACCGGGGCAGCTCGCGCCGCTGGATCATCACTGAGCTCGAGAACAGCCTGAGGCGGCTCGGCGTCGACCACGTCGACCTCTACCAGGTGCACCGCTGGGACGCCACGACCAGCGACGAAGAGACCCTCTCGGCCCTCACCGATCTGCAGAGATCGGGCAAGATCCGCTACTTCGGCTCCTCCACCTTTCCTGCCTACCGCATCGTCGAGGCGCAGTGGGCGTCGCGCGAGAACCACCTCGGGCGCTATGTCACCGAGCAGCCCAGCTACTCCATTCTGCAGCGCCGCATCGAGAGCCACGTGCTCCCTGTGGCCGAAGAGTACGGCCTCGGCGTGCTGGCCTGGAGCCCTCTGGCATCGGGCTGGCTGTCGGGCGCCATCCGCGAGGGCAAAGAGGTCACCACGAGCCGTTCGACGCTGATGCCCCAGCGATTCGACACCGCGATTGCCGCGAACCGCGCCAAACTCGACGCCGTTGAGAAACTGGTGGTCGTCGCAGACGAGGCGGGTCTCACCCTGATCGAGCTCGCCCTCGGTTTCGTCACCGCGCATCCGGCCGTCACCAGCGCCATCATCGGCCCGCGCACCCTCGAGCACCTCACCTCGCAACTGGCCGGGGCTGACACGGTGCTCTCGGGCGATGTTCTCGACGCCATCGACCAGATCGTCGCCCCCGGCCTCGACCTGGCGCCCGACGAGAAAGTCGACACCCCACCGGCCCTGCTCGACGCGTCGCTTCGTCGCCGCTGAGCCGGCGCCGCTGAGCCGGGGGTGTCGGAGAAAGCGCGACCAACACTACTTCACCGCGCCCCCGGTGATGCCGGAGATGATGCGACGCTGAGCGAAGATGAACACGATCAGCAACGGCAGGCTCGAGATCACGACGTACGCGAAAATGAGGTTCCAGTTGTTCTGGTAAAGGTTGCTCGACGCGATCTGGAAGAGATTCAGCTGCAGCGTCGTGGTTGACCCGCCACCCAGCACGAAGAACGAGTAGAAGACGTCGTTCCAGATGTACAGGCAGACCAGGATCGTGGCCGTGGCGATCACTGGCCTCAGCAGGGGCAAGATGATCGTGAAGAAGATCTTCAGGGGCTTCGCACCGTCGATGCGCGCAGCCTCTTCGAGCTCGATGGGAATCGTTCGCACGAAGCCCGTGATGAAGAAGATGACGATCGACATGTACATACCCATGTAGACGAAAATCATGCCCGCGGGGCTGCTGGCCAGCCCGAGCTGGCGCAGCAGCAGAACGATCGTGACTACCGCCGGGGGCAGAATGAGCCCACTGATCGCTGCGGCGTAGAGAACGGATGCCCATCGGCTTGATCGACGCGCCAGAATCCAGGCCGCAAGCGAGCCGAACAGAATCACGCCAATGACCGAGGGAACCATCACCAAGAGGCTGCCGAGCAGCCCCCGCCACACTTCGCCGTCGGTGAAGGCCTGCACGTAGTTGTCGACGATGTGCCACGATGTGGGCAACGACAGGTCAGGCAGGTTCGCCTCCCCCTGGCTCTTCGCAGAGGTGATGAGCGCGAGCCAGAGCGGAATACCCACGGCGATGACGCAGAGCGCGATGACAACGACGGGCTGAACGAATCGCACCCAGAGGTTCTTGTGGCGTTTGTAAGAAACTACGGCGGTGATCACAGTACGTTCTCTCTTCTGCGCAGGTAGCCGACAACGGGAAACGCAAGAACCAGAACCAGGAAGAAGAGCACGAGGCTCATCGTTGTGGCCTGCGCGTACAGCCCGTATCCGAAGATCTGGAAGATGTAGATGTTGAGCACTTCGGTGGTCTGCGCGGGCCCCCCACCGGTGGTCGCCTGTACGGTGTCGAACCCGTTGAGCGATCCGAGCAGGGCGGTTGCGAAGTTGAAAGTCACAGCGGGAGCGAGAAGAGGAAATTTGACTCTGAAGAAGGTCTTCCACGGCCCCGCGCCGTCCATCTTTGCTGCCTCGAGTACGTCTTCGGGCACCGTCTTCAGCCCGGCGAGAAAGATGATCATCGCCAAACCCATCCACTTCCACGAGTTGACGAAGGCGACCACCAACAGGGTCCACGTCGTGTCGCCGAGCCAGGCGATGTCGACGTGCTGCCCCGTGAAGAACTCGAGGATGCCGTTGACGGCACCCGATGGCTTCAACAGTGCCTGAAAGATGTAGCCCACGGCGAGGGCCGACATGAGAACCGGAATGAAGAAGATCACGCGCGCAAACCGGTTGATCCGGGTGTCGCGCTCAAACAACACAGCCAGGCCCAGACCGAACAGATTCTGCAAGATGCCCACCAGCGCCGCATAGATCAGCGTCACCCGCAGGGCGGAGAACAGCGATCCGTCAGACAGCAGACTGCTGAAGTTGTCGAAACCAATGAAATTGATTTCGTTCTTGAAGGCCGACCAGTCGGTGAAGGCGTAGATGAAGTTGAAGATGGTGGGAAGAAAAAAGAACACTCCGAGCACCGCGAACGCGGGCAGCAGAAACCACGCGGGGTGCGTCGTGGTCTGGCGTCGCCTTGAGGTGCGCAGTCTGTTCCGCTGGAGTTGGCGGGGTGTCTCGACGATGGGGTAAGCCATGGTGCTTCGTCTTCCTCTGGAGTGGGTGAAAAGATGGGTGGGGCCGCTGGATGACCCGAGCGGCCCCACCTGTGACGCTAGAAGCCCGCGATTCCCAGTGCTTTGGCAAGCTGGGTGAACTGCGCCTGGGTCAGCTTGCCAACGTCTTCGGGCGTCTTGGTACCGTGCACCATGTCGGCGAGAAAGACGTAGAAGTCAGGGTTGACCACAGCCAGCTGCTGCATTGAACCGACGGAGTTGTCGAGCGCCTTCGACGCGTCGAGGGCAACCTGGGGCACGCCGTCGGGCGTGGCCACACTGGGCTCGATCGAGATCTGGTTAGCCTGATCGATGTAGCTCTTGTAGTCGGTCTCCATCCAGAATCTCAGAAACTGGCGAGCGGCGGCTTCTTTCGTGGCATCTCCGGTCTTCGGCGCAACGAGTGCGCTGTCACCGCCGGGGATGATGGTACCGACGTTGCCCGCTTTCGAGATGGGAAACCAGCCGATCTTCGAGTTGATCGTGGCGGTGTCGGCCGTCGACTGCAGAAGTGACGTGAACGAACTGATCTGCAGAACCATCGCGGCATCACCGTTCAGAAGTGCGGGGCCTGACTCGTTGTAGGTCGAGGTGAGATTGTCGGAGTTGAACAGCCCGGCATCGACAATGCTCTTGTACTCGGTGATGGCGCTCTGGATTGTGGGGCCGGAGAACGTGTCTTTGCCCGAGTTCACGTTGTCCCACAGCCCCTTCTGTGCGTCTTCGGCCAGAAGAACCTGCGGCCACCACTGTGTGGGCCAGCTGTCGCCGACCGCGCCGAAGAAAGGAGCCGCGCTTGTCGACGATTTGATGGTCTTCGCATCGGCCAGCAGTTCGTCGAAGCCGGCCGGCATGGTGGTGATGCCGGCTTTGGCGAAGACATCTTTGTTGTAGAACATGCCGATGACAGAAGGCGTGTTGACGAATGCCGCATACGTCTTGCCGTCGACCTGGCCGAGCTTTTGAACTCCGGCGCTGAGGTTCTTCATCCACGGGGCGCTGCTGAGATCTTGCAGGCCCGTCTTCGGCTGCAGAAGCGCCAGCACACTTGCCGTCGGCTGCCATGTGGCGAGGTCTGGCTTCGACCCTGAAGCGATCTTCGTCGGAGCGTTCGTTTCGTACACGTCGGGAATGATGACCTTGTTGATCTTCGCCCCGGTCGCTTTCTCGAAAGCGCCGATGACCTGGTCGGCCATCGTCGCCGTCTGAGTGGCTGTCCAGTAGGTCAGCGTCACTCCATCGAGCTTGGCAGTCGGGTCATTCCACGTCACTTCAGCGCTGCTGCTCGAACTGCCAGGGTTGGCTGCTGAACAACCAGCGAGCAGTAGAGCGCTCGTCGCGGCGACAGCTGCCGCCATCACCAGTCTTTTACCGATCATTTGTGCGTTTCTCCTCATCATTGATTGATTTTCGCTTCGGTCAATGCCCGAGGGCATTCAGTCTTGAGTTAGCTTCGAACGCGTCGTCGCTTACGCCCGTGCGGCCAGACGAAACAGGCGCGCCGACGGCCCGGCGCTGGCTGGCGTGACGGTGAGCAACGACGAACCAGCGTTCCAGGTGGGATGCCAGTCGCCCAACGTCACGGGATACAGGGTGCTGACTTCGATCGATTCTCCGGCCGCGGCAAGAGAGGGCAATGTGAGTTCGATGCTCTGTTGACCGTCATCCCGTGACCAAACGGCAAGATAGGTGTTCTCTGCCGAGCGCAGACCCAGCACGACCGTGTCGTCGTACCAACCCGGCAGCCCAAGCGGCCAGAACGGCTCGCTCGCTGCCACGTCGGCTCGGATGTCCTTGTGAACGTCGACGCCATGCGAGACCAACGCGAGTTGATGCTCATTCATACCGTCGAGAAAACCCGAGAGATACAGCCTGCCTGCGAGCCCGTTCACCATATTGAAGGCGATCGCTTCATCTGATTCGTTCGGCTGCGGATACGACCAGTTTGCGGCTTGCTCGGGAACGAGCGACGCAGGGGCGGCAGCCGCAATGGTGGCGTATAGCCGGTAGTCCTGCTGGTCTGACGTGGACTGGAGATCGAGCCGCGACATCATGGCATAGTCCATACGCATGGCACCCGAGGCACAGTTCTCGAAGATCACATTCGGATGCCGCGCGATTATGCCGTCGAGCCAGGCCAGGTGCGCACGATTGTGATCGAGCAATCCCTCACCGGCACTCAGGGCATCGAGGTCAGTACCCGAGCCCGGCGTAACGTTGTAGTCGAGTTTGAAATAGCGTGCACCCTCATCGATGACGAGGTGATCGACAACCCTGTCGAGGTGCGCAATAGTGGCGGGGTGCCGAAAGTCGAGCAGGTACCGGTCGTGCTCCACGACTCGTTCGCCGAACCGCTGGATGAATGCCTCGGGAGGCAGAGCGCCGGCCATCGGACTCTTGACCCCCACGACTTCGGGCTCGAGCCACAGCCCCGGCTGCATGCCCTTCTGCCGAATGTACGAAAGCACCCTCTCGAGCCCGCCATCAGGAAACCGCACCGTCGAGGGCTTCCACTCGCCGACACTCGGCCACCAGTTGCCCCCGTCGTCGTACCAGCCCGCGTCGACGCAGAAGTATTCGGCGCCGACGGCGGCCGCCGCGTCAATGAGGGGAAGCAGCTTCTCGGTCGTCGGATCGCCCATCAGGGCATTCATGTAGTCATTGAAGATGACGGGCATGTGTGCATCTGGCACGCTGCGGCGTCGCATCGCACGCCGCTGGGCTGTCAACCCCGCGATCGCGCCTTCGTATCCGGCGTCAGACACCGCAAACGAGACGGGAACACTGGTGAAGTGGCCGCCCGCACCGATTGAGGTATTCCACTGATGGTCGATGTCTGTCGGCCCCGAGACGACCAGCGACACTGCGTTCTCCGCGTCGCGACGACCGTCGACCTCCCAACGCCAGGCCCCATTGTGCTCGATCTGCCACGCGAGCGCACGCCCGGTCTCTCTGTTCTCAAGAACCCCGGTGGGCAGATATTCACCGGAAGACCACGTCGACTTACTGACGGTCGTCAGCGTTCCGCGAGCGTCATGATCATGCAGAGTCGTGTTGATTTCGGGCAGGCCGTCAGGGCCGTGGAGCTCAATCCACGCCCAGCGGCTCTCTCCGCACCATTCCGACCGGCCGCGCAGCAGCGAGACATCGGCCATCTTTTCACCACGGGCGAGAAACGCGCCGGTGGCGAAGGAGCTGACCATCTGCACGATCTGAGGGTTCTCGCCCTCGTTGGTCACGGTGGTGCTTGTCTGTACGGCGGCGACGCCATCGAATGCCTCAAAGAGACTCGTCACCGCCAGATTCGTCTGTTCATCGAACTGCACGATCGACAGTCGATTGCGCCCGTCGCCCGCTGTCGACACTGAGTGCTCGCGGTACCGCAGCCTCGCGCCAACACCGGTGTGGCTGAAGCGAGTGTTCGAGAGAGCGTGGCCGTCGCCGAGCACCATGACTTCGACAAGAGGCTGCAACCGTTCGACCACCGTACGGTCATCGAGGCCCGCTCGGCGCGTGGCGAGCGCTATCTCAGAGATACGGGCCGGCGCGCTGTCGCTGAAGTCGATCACGATCGAGATCGTCTCTGTGTTCCATCGAATAGTGTTTCGGCGAATAGACGTATCCATCAGGGCTCCTTTGCACAGGCCGTCGGCTGGGACCGAGACGGTGGTTCACGCCATGAAAACGTTGATCATTTTCGGCTGAACATGATGCTACCTGATTTGATCAACGTTTTCATGGGTTGTTACAAATCTGTGACATCGGGTGGATCCATGCCCGACACGAGCTAATGAATAGTGCGGCCGGCCCCGCCCGCCCGAGGCGGCGCCGTGCTGTCGCGCACGATGAGATGCGGCGAGGGCGACGAGGCGTCGGCTGGCCCGTCTGCGCCCTCACGCTCAGCGACAAGGAGATGCAGCGCCGAAGCGCCCAGCTGTACAAAATCCTGAGCCATCGTGGTGAGCGACGGCGACCACAGCACAGCATGGGGGTGGTCGTCGAAGCCGACCACGCTCACGTCATCCGGCACAGACAACCCGTTCAGTTGCAGCGCCTTCATCACGCCGAAGGCGATCTCATCGTTTCCCGAGAGAACGGCTGTCACATCGGAGAGACCGGCGAGTATGAGGCCCGCCTCGAAGCCCGACTGCGCCGACCAGTCGGCCAGCACCACCTCGGGCACCTTTCGCCCCGCCTCGAGCAGCGCCTCTCGCCAGCCCACGAGCCGCCCACTCGGCCGACCGGAACTCGGTACTGCGACATAGTGAACCGTCTCATGACCGAGCGAGAGAAGGTACTTGGTGGCCTCGTAACCACCCTTGTGATCGTCGAACAGCACGCGCCGTGCGGCGCGCCCATCGTTCGTCGATGTGACCACCGCAATCGGCAGCGTCTCGGGCAGCGCCGACAGCGCTCGCTCACCCTGCAGATCAAAGTCGAGAACGATGACCCCGGCGAGCGGTTGCCCCAACATCAGGTCAACCGCCGCCTTGACGTCAGCCTCGGTAGCGGAGTTCACCACCGTGATCGCCACCAGCAGTCCGGCGGCGCGCGCCGCTTCTTCGATGCCCTGAATGGTGGCAGCGTAGCCGAACCGCGTCGTGTTGCCTGCGATGATTCCCACCATCGACTGCCGCCCCCGTACAAGCGCACGGGCGGCCTCGTTCGGCCGGTACCCGAGCTCGAGAATGGCGTCGTCAACACGCTTGCGTGTCTTGTCGCTCACCGGCGTCGCCCCGGTCAGCACCCGTGAAACAGTCGGCACCGAAACCCCGGCCACCCGCGCCACATCGGCGAGAACGGGCACGCGCTCGCGGGGCCGATGATCCATGGGCCGAGTCTAGTGAGCCCGCAGTGGTCAGGCCGGCTGGGCCGCCAACTCGGTGACCTTGCCGCCCTTGATGTGCAGGCGCCGCTCGGCCCGGCGAGCCACCGCTGAGTCGTGCGTCACGATGATGAGCGTGAGCCCTTGGTCGCGCCAGAAGCTCTCGAGCAGTTCCATGATCTCGTCACGGGTGTCTTCGTCGAGGGCACCGGTCGGCTCGTCGGCGAGCAGCACGTCGGGGCGCTTGACCAGCGCGCGAGCGATGGCCACCCGCTGCTGCTGCCCACCCGAGAGCTCGGCCGGAAGGTGGCCGAACCGTTCGGAGAGCCCCACAGAGGCCAGGGCGTCCTGAGACCGTTGCCGACGCTCGGCACCCGAGACACCCAGCGGCGCCAGGGCAGTCTCGACGTTCTCGAGGGCAGTGAGTGTGGGAATCAGGTTGAACCCCTGAAAGACGAACCCCACCTCTTTTGCCCTGATGGCGGCCAGTTTGCCGTCGCCGAGCTTCGAGAGCATCGACGAGCCCAGCTGCACCTCGCCTGAGGTCGGCCGGTCGAGGGCGCCGAGCATCTGCAGCAGGGTCGACTTGCCGCCGCCGGTGGGCCCCTGAATGGCAACCATCTGGCCGTCGGGAATGCTCAGATTCACCGAGTCGAGCGCCGTGATCTTTCGTTTCGACGCGTTGTAGGTCTTCGTTACGTTCTTCAGTTCGTACATGTCTGTCTCCTCAGTCGCACAGTGGTGGGGTCGATGGTCTCGGTGGCCGGATGCCCGGCCCTAGCCGACCGAACGCAGAGCCTCGGCGGGCCGCAGTCGGGCCGCACGCCAGCCACCGATCGCACCGGCGAGCAGCCCGCCCAGCACAGCGAGGCCGACAGCGATCAGGATGATGCCGAGCGTGACCGGCGCTTGCAGCGTCACAGTGGTCGACGCGACGGCTTTCGCCGCGGCGCCGAACCCGCCGCCTGCGCCACCCCCGCCGGGGCCGGTCGCTGCGCTGGTCGCGGCGGCTGACCCGCTGAGAGTCGGAGCAATGATGTTCACGACGAGTACTCCCACCAGACCCACCACGATGCCGATGGCACCGCCGATCAGGCCTTGCACCACCGATTCTCCGGCGACCTGGCTGACGATGCGGCGATTGCTCCAGCCGACGGCTTTGAGGGTTCCGAATTCACGCGTTCGGCGGGTGACACCAGAGATCGTGAACAGGATGGCGATCAGGAACGCCGCGGCCAGCACGAGGATCGAGAGCCACGTGCCGAGATTCGAGACGAGCGAGGAGGCGGTCGAGAGCGAGCCGGAGACGGTCGAGGCGAGGTCGGCCTGCGTGCTCACGGTTGCCGTGGGAAGCGCGCTCTTCAGGGAGGTGGCGAGCTGGTCGACACCGCTCGAAGAGGAGGCGGTCACGTAGATGTTGCTGATCTTGCCCACGTTGCTCGAGAGGGTCTGGGCGACATCGAGGGGAATGTAGACGTCCGAGGCCGTGACGCTGTCAGAGCCCGACGACGAGACGGTGCCGACGATGGTGAAGGTGGTGCCTCCGATGCTGATGGTGCCGCCCGTGGCCAGCGAGGCCGAGGTCGCGTAGCTCGAGTCGAGCACGGCGTTGTCGGTTCCCACATCGGCCGCGGTGAGCAGGCGACCGCTGGCAAGGGTCACCGCTGAGAGGGGGCCCACTGAGGCGCCGGTGGGGTCGAGCCCGAGAACGGTGAAGTTGTCGACGCTGAACGAGCTGCCGCCCGCACCGTCGGGGCCGCCGGTCGGGGCCGTCTGAGTGGTGGAGGAGCCGGCCTGGCCGCCCACTGCCCCGCCCGCTCCACCGGTGGTGCCCGATGTGCCCGTCGCCTGCGAGGGCAGCTGGCCGCTGAACGTCATGTTCGTGAGCGACAGCGTTGCCGTTGCGGCAGAGACGCCGCTCGTGGCACTCACGGTGTCGAGCTGGGTGGCATCGAAGACCGTCTCGGTGCGACTCGTCGTGAGCGTCGACTGGTTCAGCGTTGTCGTGCCGCCCGCCGTCGCGCCAGAACCCGAGCCGAAGGCGAACGCCCCTGGCGCGGCTCCGGCCGTGGGTGCGACAGCGGCCTGGCTGATCGTAATGTCGGTGCCGACCCCGTAGACCGACTGCAGAACCGACGCCTGCGCGCCCTGCACCCCCGCCGAGATCGAGTTGACCAGAATGACCAGGCCAATGGCCAGCGCCATGCCGATCGAAATGATGACGGTCTGCTTTCGCCGATTGACAAGCTCTCGCCTGAGGTACGTGCCGAACATGGGGCTCCTTCGTGTGGGGTCTGACCCGACGTTACGAAGGAGTTCTATGCGCTCACCATGCCGGTGCTATGAACCACGCATGCAAACTCGCGGGTCTCCGGATGCACGGCAGCAGGCATCCGCAACCACCGGCCCGAGCAGAGCTACCAGGTGCCGGCGGGTGACGCCACTATCGGCACGTCAACGTACGACCAGTGCGCTCCGTTCGCGTAGTGGCTCGAGGCCCACGGGGAGGCCCAGATGGCCTGCTCGATGACGTTCGTCGGGGCAGAGGCGGCGAAACCGGCAACGATCGCCGAGTACCCGCCGACGCTGTGCAGAGCTTCTGCGCAGTTCGCGGCGGCGGTCACGAGGGTGTCGTAGCTGCCGAAGCCGCTGCCGCCGCCCGAACCCCAGCCGTTGTTGAGCGGGTTGTTGCGGTTCCACCAGTCATCGGTGCCGTTCTCCTGGCGCATCCAGCGCAGCATCACGGTGATATTCGTGTCGCTGAGCGGAAACCCGGCGAGCGCCAGCACCAGCGTTGCCCAGTCGCGGTTGGTCGTGCCGGCGGCGAGGTTCTTGGCCGCAGACGCCGAAGCGTAGTCGTCGCGCGTCACGATGACACCCGACGCGTCGCCGGGTACCCGCACGATCTGCAGGCTGCCGCCGGCGCTCGCCTGAACGTGGCCGTCGGCCGGCGTCACGGGCGGTGGCGCCAGCGACACGAGGGCCACCAGCCCGAACGCAGCGAGGGCGGCACCCACGACCGTCACACGGGTCACCCTGTTACGGGGGGAGCGGGGCGGCCCGGCCAGAAACGAGAACACCACCTCAGGGTAGCCCCCACTACCCATAGCGGCACCTGAGTGTCAAGGTCGGGGGGCGGTGTGCCTGCGGCGGCGTACGAGCGGTTACGTTTGAGCATGGCCGTTGATCTGATCTCGCTGTCGCCCATGCAGTCGCTGGGTATCCCCATCGCACTGGTGGGGTCGGTGTTCCTCGCCCTCGGCACAGAATTCCAACACCGCGGCGTCAACAAGGTGGATGCCGCGACCACCACCAGCGCCAGAACCGGCCTGAACGTGCAGCAGTTGTTCGCGCTCGCGCGGCGCCCCTCATGGGTCATCGGAACCCTCATGCTCGGCCTCGCAGTGGTCTGCCAACTGACCAGCCTCTTTCTCGCCCCCCTCACGGTGGTTCAGCCGCTGGGCGCGCTCGCCCTGGTGATCACCGCCATCGTGAATGCTCGAACACACAAGCAGAAGCTGTCGAAGTCGACCATCCGCGCGATCGCGTTCTGCGTGGGCGGCATCGGGCTGTTCGTCACCGTGGCGGCGCTGACCACCAGTTCTGTTCCGATCGGCACGACCCAGCTCGTCATCGTGCTCATCATCCTGGCCGTTGTGGTGAGCCTTCTCATCGTGGCCTTCGTGCTCTTTCGTAAGCGCGTGAACACCGTCTTCTACATCTTCGGTGCCGGCATTCTGTTCGGCTTCGTGGCGACCCTCGCGAAACTCGTGATCGACCGTGTGCACACCATCATCAACAATGGGTTCCACCTCGTTGCCGGTGACGGCCTCACCATCGTCTGCCTCGTCGGCGTCATCGTGGCAGCCCTGTTCGGTTCGTACTTCGTTCAGACGGCCTACTCGTCGGGGCCGCCCGACCTCGTGGTGGCCGGGCTCACCGTCATCGACCCCATGGTGGGCGTGACGATCGGCATCATCGTGCTCGGCGAGGCCGCCTCGGCCCCGTGGTGGGCAGGCATCGTGTTCGTGATCGCCGGCGGCCTCGCGGTGTACGGGGTCATTCAGCTGGCCCGGCGGTCGCCCATTGCCGCACCCGTTTGAGCGAAGAGCATCCCTTCCCGTTCTGGCCGGCACCGGTGCATGCTTGAGGCATGGATGCACTGCGACTCACCCTCCTGGCCGAGCAGATTGCCACAGCACTACCCGCCAGCACCCAGGGGCAACCGTTCGGCGAGGGTACCGAGGTGTTCAAGGTCGTGGGCAAGGTGTTCGCTATCGTCGGATCCCGCGACAACCGGCCGCTCGTGACGCTCAAGTGCGCACCCCCGCACGCCGAAGCGCTTGTGGCGCAACACCCGAGCGTCACCCCGGGGTACCACATGAACAAGCGGCACTGGATCTCGGTCATCCCGGGCGAGGAGACCACCGAGACGCTTCTCGAAGACCTCATCGGCAACTCGTACGACATCGTGGTGGCGACGTTGCCCCGTGATCGCCGGCCCGGGCGGCCTGTCTAGGCTGGGGTCATGGCTACAGTCATTCTCGTGCGGCACGGCCGCACCACAGCGAACGCCAGCGGAGTGCTGGCCGGTCGTACCGCAGGGGTCAGGCTTGACAAGGTGGGCGTCGGCCAGGCCGAGCGCACCGGCGAGCGACTTGCCACGGTGCCGTTGGTGGCCGTGGTGTCGAGCCCTCTGGAGCGCTGCCGCCAGACGGCGAAGCTCATTCTCGACCGCCAGAACGGCTCGCCCCTGGCCCCCATCGACCGCGGCATCACCGAGTGCGACTACGGGCAGTGGCAGGGCAGGCCGCTCAGCGAGCTGTCGAAAGAGCCACTCTGGTCTGTGGTGCAGTCGCAGCCGTCGGCCGCGGTCTTTCCCGGTGGCGAGTCGCTGGCCGCTATGCAGGCCCGCTCGGTGGCGGCGATCCGCCGCCACGACGCCGCCATTGAGGCCGAATACGGGCCGGGCGCGGTGTGGGTGGCCGTGAGCCACGGCGACATCATCAAGTCGATCCTCGCCGACGCGCTCGGCATGCACCTCGACCTCTTTCAGCGCATCAACGTGGGGCCGGCCTCGGTCTCGATCGTGCGTTACTCGGCCAGCCGCCCCGACGTGATCGCCACCAACACCGATTCGGGCGACCTCTCGTGGCTGCGGGCGACCCCGGCGACAACCGACGCGCACGTGGGCGGCGGAGCAGGCCACGAGGCGCCATCCAGCGATTCTGGCGCATAAAATATTCTCATGCCCACTATCGTTCATGAGTTCGCCTGGCCCGACCGGCTCGTCGTCGGCACTGTCGGCCACCCCGGCGCTCGCACGTTCTACCTGCAGGTGCGAACCGGCGCCCAGATCGCCAGCGTTGCCCTCGAGAAGGAGCAGTCGGCGCTGCTCGCCGAGAAGATCGACGAGATTCTCGATGAGCTGATGGCCGGCGAGGGTAACCCCTACAGCGTGCCCACCATCACCCCGATCGAACTGGTCGACAATGAGCCGCTCGACCAGCCGGTCGAGCAGGAGTTCCGTACCGGCGCGATGAGCCTCGGCTGGGATCCGTCGACCGCGCAGGTCGTCATCGAGGCATACCCCCTGGTCGAAACCGACACCGATCAGGGCCAGGGTTTCGACCCCGACACCGACGAGCCGGCCGAGAAGCTGCTGGTTCGCATTCCCGTCGGCACCGCGCGGGCGTTCGCGAAGCGCACCCGCGAGGTGGTCGGGGCTGGCCGGCCACTCTGCCCACTCTGCGGCAATCCCATCGACGGCGACGGGCACATCTGCCCGGTTCCCGGCGAGGTCTGATGCCCGAGGCCGACGTGTTCGACGGTGCCCTCGACATCACCGATCGCATCACGACGGCCTCGAATGGAACGTTTCTCGCCCAGCTCGGCGATGTCGACGTGGTGTACAAGCCCATCTCCGGCGAGCGCCCGCTCTGGGACTTCCCGAGCGGCAACCTGGCGAACCGTGAGGTGGCAGCCTACCTCGTCTCAGAGGCGTTCGGCTGGAACGTGGTGCCGCGCACGTGGCTGCGCGACGGGCCGTTCGGTGAGGGCATGGTTCAGCTGTGGCAGGAGGCCGACCCCGAGCAGGAGGCCGTCGACCTCGTGGCACTCGACGCGGTGCCAGAGGTGGGGTGGCGGCACGTCTTCGAGGGGCGAGACGAAGACGATCATCCCGTTGCCCTCATTCACGAAGACTCAGTCGCCCTCAGGCGCATGGCCGTGTTCGACATCGTCGTGAACAATGCCGACCGCAAGGGGTATCACATTCTGGCGATGCCCGACGGGCACCGCCACGGCGTCGACCACGGCCTCACTTTTCACGTCGAACACAAACTGCGCACGGTGCTGTGGGGCTGGCTGGGCGACGACCTCGAGCCTGACGAGGTCGCGGGGGTCGAGCGGGTGCGCGAGGGTCTGGCCGGTGACCTCGGCGCACGACTCGCAGAGCTGATCAGCCCCGTCGAGTTGCTAGCTCTGGGCCGCCGGTGCGACCGGCTGCTCGCGAACCCACGGTTTCCGGCGCCGCGGGGGCAGATGCCCGCGATGCCGTGGCCACTGTTCTGACCTGGCCCAGTTCGCCCGAGCCGAGCCGGATACGCTCAGCGCGCCCAGAGCCCGTCCGAACGGCCGAACAGCTCATCGAACCCGCTGCCGGCGGCACCGAAACCGCCGCCCGGTTTGCGTGAACCGAGGTACGAACCGACCACCGCCGCACCGAGATCGTCGGCTTCGGGCGCGACGACCGTGCCGCCCACCCGCCGGGCCATCGAGTCGATGAACCGGGCCAAGCCCGGGTCGTCGCCCAGCCTGAAGAACGAGGTGTGCGCTCCGAGCCGCATCGAGTTGTCGAGCTCGCGCACCGCATACGCCACGGTCACCGGGTCGGGCGGGTAGTTGAAGTACACCTCGCCGTTCGGTTCGAGGTGCGACGTGGGCTCACCGTCGGTGACGATCAGCAGCACCGGCTGCGCAGTGGGATGTTTACGAAAATGACGATTGGCGAGCAGCAGGGAGTGGTGCAGGTTCGTGCCCTTCTCCCACATGGCATCGAGGCCGATGAGCTGCTCGATCTGCATCACCTCTGCCGCCCGCCCGAATCCGATCAGCTGCAGTTCGTCGCCGCGGAACCGGCTCGTGATGAGCGTGTGCAGAGCAAGCGCGGTGCGCTTCATGGGCACCCACCGACCATCCATCGCCATCGAGAACGACGTGTCGACGAGCAGCGCGACACACGCCTGCGTTCGCGCCTCGGTCTCGTGAACCTCGACGTCACCGATTTCTATGCGGATGCCCGAACCTGTCGGTCGCCCCTCCCCCGCCGTGCGAGTGAGGGCGTTCGTGATCGTACGCGTCACATCCCACGGTTCAGTGTCGCCGAACGCCCACTCGCGGGTCGCACCGGAACGGTCGCCCGCAGCCCCAGCCTGCCGCAGGTCGCGGTTGCCCTGGCGTCCCGAGAGCTTCTCGGCCACGTCGCGCAGCAGTGCTTTCCCGAGCGCACGCATGGCCTTCGGGGTCAGCTTGTACTGCCCGTCAGACCCGCGTTTCATGGTGCCCGACTCGTGCAGCGCCTTCTCGAGCTGCTGCAGGGCGCGGGCGTCGACGGTGGCCTGATCGCCGAGCTGGCGTGTGAGCTTGTCGAGGTCGAGATCGTCGAGCCGCGAGCCGTTGTACGACTGCGACAGCTGCTCAGACAGCTCGTCGAGATCGGCGAGGTCTTGGAAGACGCCGGTGCCGTCACCGAGCCCGAGGCCCTCTTGACCTTCCATTCGCTCGGAGCCACCCCAGTTCTCGCCCGGGCGGAGCGACTGCAGGTTCTCGTCGAGCTGAGCGAGCGACTGCATCAGCTCGGGGCTGCCGAAGGCCTGCTGGGCGAGGGCGTCCAGCTCGTCGCGCTGCTCCTGGGTCATCGAGTTGCGCATGCGCTGGGCCGCCGCGGCGCGCTGGGCGAGCGTGTCGAGCAGCTCGTCGATCGTCTGCGGGTTCTCCGGAAAGTAGTCGGCGTGCTTCTGCATGAACTCGTCGAACTGCTCGGGGGTGTCTGTGCCGCGAGTGTGGGCGTCGAGCAGCGCGTTGAGGTCGTTCAGCATCTCGGCGATGGCCGCGCGGTCGTCATCTGTCGCGTTCTCGAGCGCGTTCTTCATGCCGGCGAAACGCTGGTCGAGCATCTCGCGGCCGAGCAGGTCTTTGATCTTCTCGAAGTCGGCCCGGGCAGCGCCGCTCTGCCAGTCGTAGCCGTTCAGTTCACTCACGGCGGCGGCAGGCGACGCCGGCAGGTTGTCGAGCTGCATCTCGGCCAGGGCCCGATCGCCCTCGTCGAGCCCTGCATCGCGGGCGAGTTGCTTGCGCTCGGCGAGCACGGCCGAATCGAGCAACTGCTTGATCTCCTGCAGCGTGCCGTCGAGGTTGTGCTTCTGAGCGAGCTCCTGCCGGCGCTCCGCCACCCGGCGGGCCAGGTCGTCGAGCCCGGCGCGGTCTTTGCTCCCGCGACGCAGGAACTCGCGCATCGCCTGCTCGGGCGAGTAGCCCGCCATGACGTCTTCGCCGATGGCATCGAGGGCCTCGGTGAGGTCGACGGGCGCCGCCAGCGGATCGGGGCCCCCGGCGTACCTCGCATAACGGGTGGCCCGAGACAGCCGCCGGTTCGTTCTAGCCATAGATGGCCTCTCCCCCGCCGCTCTCCTTGCTCACCTTGCGGGAGAGGTACAGACCCTCGAGCGCCAGCTCGATCGCGCCGGCCCGTTCACCCTCGGTACTCGCGCCCAGCCGCCCAGCGATCTCGTCGTACAGCTCCGACTCACCGAGGGCCGGCAGGCCCGCCAGAAAGTCGCGGGCGGCGACCTGCTCGCCGGTCGTGACCATGGCACCGCTCTCGAGGGCATCGACCAGCACACTGAAGTCGATTCCCCTGAAGTGCTCCCTGACCGTCTCGGCCGTGGCCGTTCGCAGCAGGTGGTCGAGAATCTCGTCGGCCCGGTCTTCTTCGCCCGACTCGAACTCGATCTTGCCGCCGAGCACGTCGACAGCCGTCTCGAGGTCGATCGGCCGCGCCACGGCCTGCTCCTCGCCCTGCCGCGTGGCCCGGTGAATGGCCGCCGCGGCCACCGTCTCGGCGCCCGCGATGGCGAAGCGCGCGCTCACGCCGCTCCGCTGGTCGACGGCGCTCGAACCCCGCAGCGCCCGAGTGAACCGGGCGAGAATCTCGACGAGGTAGTCGGGAACCTCGGCGACCAGGTCGGCCTCCTGCCGGATCACTGCGATCTCGTCGGCCAGCTCGGTGGGGTAGTGCGTGCGAATCTCTGCGCCGAACCGGTCTTTCAGCGGCGTGATGATACGCCCGCGGTTCGTATAGTCTTCGGGGTTCGCACTGGCCATCACGAGCACGTCGAGCGGCAGTCGCAGCACGTACCCGCGAATCTGAATGTCGCGCTCCTCCATCACATTCAGCATCGCGACCTGAATGCGCTCGGCCAGGTCGGGCAACTCGTTGATCGCCACGATGCCCCGGTGGCTGCGCGGAATGAGACCGAAGTGAATGGTCTCGGGATCACCCAGGCTCCGCCCCTCGGCGACCTTCATCGGGTCGACATCGCCGATCAGGTCGGCCACGCTCGTGTCGGGCGTCGCGAGCTTCTCGAAATACCGCTCTTCCCGCGCGCGCCAGGCCACCGGCAGGTCATCGCCGAGTTCGGATGCCCGGCGCCGGCTCTCGCTCGTGATGGGTTCGTACGGGTGTTCACCGAGCTCAGACCCATCGATCACCGGCGACCACTCGTCGAGCAGCCCCACCATCGTGCGGAGCAACCGCGTCTTGCCCTGGCCGCGCTCACCCAGCAGCACGATGTCGTGCCCTGCTATCAGGGCCCGCTCGACCTGGGGTATCACTGTCGACTCGAACCCGTGCAGGCCCGGCCACGGATCACGCCCCTCGCGAAGCGCAGAGAGCAGGTTGTCACGAATCTCTGCACGCAGGGTTTTCTGCACATGCCCCCCTGTACGGAGGGCGCCGACGGTTGTCAAGGCTGGTCGCATCACCTCCGCAATGCTACGCCTGCACGCCTGAGGCGGAATATATTTTGTATGTACAACCTTTCATCAAGTGCCGACTCGCCTCCTGTCGACAAGCCTCAAGAGAAAGCCGAAGCAGTGACCACCCAACAGACGGCTGTTGAAAAGCACTACCTGATGTCTCCAGAAGAAAACGTTCAGCGCATCGTGAAGACCGGCACAGTGTGGTTCGCTGCCGCTGTCGGTTCGATCGCCGTTGTTCTCGGCCTGCTGCTCGCTTCGGGCTGGCGACCTGCTCTGCTGACGGGCGGTGTGCGGCTGCTGTTCTGGGTCGCTTCGTCGCTTGTGGCACTGAGTGTGGGGCTGATCGGATGGTCGGGGTGCCCCATTCTCGAAGTCGACGTACCCACGGCCGACCGCAACAAGTCGCGCACCATGCAGCTCGGCACCATGATGTTCATCGTGGGCGGGGCGGCGGCACTGCTCGCGATACTACTGGGGCCCGCCCGGTAACTCCCTCAGCACCTCGAACATCGCGCTCTCGATCTCGCTCAGGGTCTCTACCGATCCGTCGGCGATCCAGTGCTCGAACGAGAGGCGAAAGACGGTCACTCCCGACTCGGCCGCGAGTGAGGCGGCGGGCTCGGTGACACCCCGTTCGCGGAGGGCCGCCGCGAGAACGCCCGCGAGCGATGCCATCTTCAGCAGCTCACGCTCCTGCAGCTCGGGGTGGGCGGCGATGACCTTCTGGCGAAGGCGGGAATACGGGCGACGTTCTTCGTTGAAGACGTGCGATGCCCGGCACACCCCCGCAACCGATGCTGCGACGATATCGAGGGGCCGGGCATCCGGAGCCGCGGCAGTGACGCCGTCGATGAAACCCTGCCGAAATTCTTGCTGGCCGCCGAAGAGCACCTCGCGTTTGTCGGTGAAGTAACGGTAGAACGTGCGCTCGGTGAGCCCCACCGCTGCCGCGATGTCGGCGACGGTCGTCTCGTCGAAGCCGTTCGCCACGAACAGCTCGAGGGCAGCCTTCTGCAGGCGCTCGCGCGCCGCGGGTTCCCATCGTGCCATGCGTCGATCATACCCGGCGGAAACCGGTGATGACAGAACCTGACATGAGGACTAGAGTGGCTTTCGGAACCGATGACAGGTTCTGACATCGAGAGCCCGACCGGCGAACGGCGGGCAGACAGGGGCACCACTCATGCGCGTCTTCATCACAGGGGCATCCGGCTGGATCGGCTCTGCCGTCACCGACGAACTGCTCGCGAACGGCTACCAGGTTCTCGGGCTCGCCCGGTCTGACTCCTCGGCAGAAGCCCTCGAAGCGAAGGGCGCCGAAGTGCTGCGCGGCGACCTCGACGACCTCGAGGCGCTGCGGTCGGGTGCCTCATCGACCGATGCCACCATTCACCTCGCGAACAAACACGATTGGGCCAACCCCGCCGTGTCGAACAAGGCCGAGCGCGAGGCCGTCGAGACGATCGGCGAGGCGCTGGCCGGATCGAACCGAAAGTTTCTGCTCGCCTCCGGCGTGGCCGGGGCCGTCGCCGGCCGAGCACTGACCGAAAACGACGCGTCGCCGTTTCACGGCCTCGAGTCGCCCCGCGGCGGCAGCGAGAACCGCGCCCTCGAGTACGTCGAGCAGGGTGTCGGTACCGTGAGCGTGCGATTCGCGCCCACCGTGCACGGGGCCGGCGACCAGGGCTTCGTGAAGTTCATCGTCGACGCCGCGCGCGCCAACGGCTTCTCGGGCTATGTCGGCGATGGCGCGAACAACTGGCCGGCGGTTCACCGTTCAGATGCCGCGCGTGTGGTGCGTCTGGGCCTCGAGAAGGCTGCCCCGGGCACGCTGCTGCACGCCATCGGTGAGCAGGCCATCCCGACCCGCACCATCGCCGAGGCCATCGGGCGCGGGTTGAACCTGCCCGTGCGCTCGATCGACCCCGGCGAGGCCACGGCGAAGCTCGGCATGATCGGTGGCTTCTTCGCGATGGATATCCCCGCGTCGTCGGCGCTCACCCAGCAGCTGCTCGGCTGGACCCCCACCGGCCCGACCCTCGTCGATGACCTCGACGCCGGTTCGTACTTCGCGTAGCCCGTCACCCGCCGCTCCCCCTCC
>NZ_QYRT01000024.1 GCF_004923255.1 Subtercola vilae
CGGGGGAGCCGGAGGCCCGACGGGAGGGGGAACTTCGCTCGACATTGTGACGCCTTTCGTTGGTTGCGACGATCTTACGAGAAGTGGGCCGGGCTACTTGATCCAGCGAAAATTGACGGGATACCGATAGCTGCCGCCACCGTTCACCCGAACGCCGCCGACAATGGCGAAAACCAGGTTCACGATCACGACCGCCCAGATGATGAGGCCGATCAGCAGGCCGATGATCCAGCCGAAGACGGGTATGAGGCCGAGCACGCCGGCCACGATGTTGCCGACCACGATGATGCCGGTGACGTTGATGGTCCAGTTCAGGGCTTCGGTACTCTCCTGCCGCACCAGCGTGCCGCGGTCTTTGAAGACCAGGTAGATGATGAGGGCCGGGATGAGCGGAATGATGTTGCCGAAATGAGAGAGGGAGGCCCAGAGCTTGTCGTCGGCAGACGAGAGTGCGGGCTGGCCGGCAGCCGGCTGATATGGCGGGGTACCGTTGGAGTTCGACATAAGCACAAGATACTGCTCGTCAACCGGGTTGAGCAATGATTTTTACTCAGCGTGTCGCGATATATAATTGGCACTCTAGATACCTGAGTGCTAGGCGGAAGGCGGCAACACAGTGGTCTCTGAACGCAGCCTCGAAGTGCTCAGAGTGATCGTGCACGACTACGTGGCCTCTCGCGAACCGGTTGGTTCGAAGTCGATCGTCGACCGCCATTCGTTCGGTGTGTCGGCCGCCACCATTCGCAACGACATGGCGCTTCTCGAAGAAGAAGAGCTCATCGTCGCGCCGCACACATCGTCTGGCCGCATTCCCACCGACAAGGGCTACCGGCTCTTCGTCGATCATCTGTCTGGCCTGAAGCCGCTCACACCCGCGCAACGCCAGGCAATCGAGACGTTCTTGGGGTCCTCCGTCGACATCGACGATGTGCTTGCCCGCACCGTTCGACTACTCTCGCAGCTCACCCAGCAGGTGGCGCTCGTGCAGTACCCCTCTCTCTCGCAGGCGAAGGTGCGGCACATCGAGCTCGTGGCTCTCACGCCCGTGCGCCTGCTCACGGTGGTCATCACCGACACGGGCCACGTCGAGCAGCGCATCGTCGAACTGCCGACCGGCATCGACGACGAGTTCCTGGTCACGCTGCGTTCGCGGGTGAATCACGCTGTCGCGGGGTTCGGCCTCGACGAAGCGGCTGCAGGCCTGCTTGCCTTCGCCTTGCAGTTCACGCCGCCAGAGCGCCTCTCGGTCGACGTGATCGTGGCCGCACTCGTCGAACAGGTCACGGCGAACCGGCAGGAGAAGCTCATCATCGCGGGGGCTGCGAACCTGGTGCGCACCGAGGGAGACTTCGCCGGCAGCATCCTGCCCGTTCTCGAAGCTGTCGAAGAGCAGGTGGTGCTGCTCCGCCTGTTCAGCGAGATGCAGGCAGACCAGCACGGCATGTCGGTGAGCATCGGCCGCGAGAATGCGTCGTTCGGGCTCGCCGAGACCTCCGTGCTGGCGAGCGGCTACAGCTCGGTCGGTGGCCAGGTGGCGCGGCTCGGCGTGCTCGGCCCCACCCGCATGGACTACTCCACCAACATCGCGGCCGTTCGTGCCGTGGCGCGTTACCTCTCGAAGAGCCTGGGCGAGTCATAAACAGGCGAATCGTGAACTTTCTGATGCAATTCCCGAACAAAGGAGAAGCCCTTCGTGGCTGACCATTACGACGTGCTCGGCGTCGAGCGAACCGCTAGCACCGACGAGATCAAGAAGGCGTACCGCAAGCTCGCCCGAGAACTGCACCCCGATGTGAATCCGAGCCCGGATGCCCAAGAGAGGTTCAAGTCGGTGACGCACGCGTACGACGTGCTGAGCGATCCCGGGCAGCGCCAGAACTACGATCGCGGCCCGCAGGCCGGTTTCGGTGGCGCTGGCGGCGGAGCCCAGGGCTTCGGCGGTTTCGGAGACATCTTCGAGACCTTCTTCGGCGGCCAGCAGGGTGGCCAGCGCGGCCCCCGCTCGCGCGCCGAGCGCGGCCAAGACGCTCTGCTGCGCGTCGAAGTCGACCTCAGCGAGGTCATCTTCGGCACCCACCGCGACCTCGAGGTCGACACCGCCGTGCTCTGCGAGACCTGCAACGGCAGCTGCGCCCAACCGGGCACCCACGAAGTGACCTGTGACATCTGCCACGGCAGCGGCCAGATCTCCCGCACGGTGCGCTCGCTGCTCGGCAACGTGATGACGAGTTCGCCCTGTGGCACCTGCCGCGGCTACGGCACGGTCATCCCCGCACCCTGCGTCACCTGCCAGGGCCAGGGCCGTGTTCGCGCCCGTCGCATCATTCCCGTCGACATTCCGGCCGGCGTCGACACCGGCCTTCGCCTGCAGATGCCCTCGCAGGGTGAGGTCGGCCCCGCCGGCGGCCCGCAGGGCGACCTGTACCTCGAGGTCAAGGTGACCCACCACGACATCTTCAGCCGCAACGGCGATGACCTGCTGTGCACGCTCGAAGTGCAGATGTGGGATGCAGTGCTGGGCACGACGACGACGCTGGGCGCGCTCGACGGCGACGTTGAGGTCGAACTGAAGCCGGGCATCCAGAGCTCTGAAGTGGTGACGATCAAGTCGCGTGGCGTGACAAAGCTCCGCGGTGGCGGTCGCGGTGACCTGAAGATCGGCATTCAGGTGGTGACGCCCACGAAACTCGACCACAAGCAGCGTGAACTCGTGAAACAGCTCGCCGCGGCGCACAAATACCCCGCCCCCACGCTCGGGCACTTTCAGCAGGGCCTGTTCGCCAAGCTGCGCGACCGGTTTCTGAACGTCTGAGAGCCTGAGACATGAGTTCGCTGTTCATTCGTGAAGACCTGAACGACATTCCGCACGAGGTGCGCGATGTCGTGTCGCTGCACGGCGAAGAGCAGAAGCACGCCGTGACGGTAAACCGCATCAAGGTGGGCGAAGACACCTCCATCGGTGACGGTCGCGGGCTGATCGTGAGCGGGCCAGTCATTGCGGTGTCGTCGAGCGTGCTCAGCATCGCGGTGACGAGTGTGCGGGTCGAGCGGCGACCGGCCGCGACCATCTGGCTGGTTCAGGCCCTCGCCAAGGGCGACCGCGACGAGATGGCCGTGCAGGCCGCCACCGAGCTTGGAATCGACGGCGTGCTGCCGTGGGCTGCCGAGCGCTCGGTGTCGCGCTGGGTGGGCCCGAAAGTGGCGAAGGGCGTCGAGCGCTGGCGCACCATCGTTCGTGAGGCCAGCAAGCAGTCCATTCGCGCGTTTGTGCCGACGGTGGGCGAGTTGGCTGGCATCAAGCAGCTCATCGAACTGGCTTCGGTCAGCCGGATGCTCGTGCTCGAGCCCTCCGCCACAGAGGCGCTCACCGCAGCCGCGCTGCCCGGGTTCGACGCTGCTGACTTCGATGCTGCCCGCACCGATGCTGCCCGCACCGATGGTCAGCCCGACCTCGTACTCGTGGTGGGCCCCGAAGGCGGCATCAGCCCGAACGAACTGCACCAGCTCGTGGCCGCGGGAGCGACCACGGTGAAACTCGGAACGAGCATCCTGCGCACCTCCACAGCCGGCCCGGCCGCGCTCTCAGCGCTCAATGTTCGCCTAGGGCGCTGGTGAGACCAGCCGCCACCGGGGCGGGTGTCAGACGCGCCGATTACGATGGAGGCATGTCAGACACACCAGGGCCAACGCTCTTCAGCCGCATAGTGGCGCGCGAGATTCCGGCCACCATCTTCGCTGAGACCGAGACGCTGATCGCCTTCGCCGATATCGCTCCGAAGGCACCCGTTCACATTCTGGTTGTGCCGAAGACCGAGCAGTACGCGAACGTCGTCGAGCTGGCGGCGGGTGACCCGGCGTTGCTGGCCGAGTTGGTGGCGCTCGCCGACACCCTGGCGGCCGAGCACTCCGATGGTGACTTCCGTCTCATCTTCAACACCGGCGCAGGTGCCGGGCAGACCGTATTCCACGTTCACGCCCACGTTCTCGCGGGCGATCTCAAAGAAGGTTCACTTGGCACGTTCTAACGAAGGCAGCGGCAGCGGCACTGCCAGCTCCCGCGGCGGCACCAGCGGCAGCACCAGCGACGCCGTCATCCACGTCGACGGGCTCGCCATGGTGCGCCTGCTCGGGCCGCAAGACCGGCTGGTCACCCTCGTCGAGAAGCAGTACCCCAGCGTCAGCATCCATGTTCGCGGCAACGAGATCACGCTGCTGGGGCCCACCGCCGACGTGGAGTCGGCGCGCCGGCTCGTCGAAGAACTGGTGCTCATGGTGAAGAACGGCAACGAAGAACTCACCGACATCGAGGTCACGGCTTCGGCCCGCATGCTCGACTCCGGCAACCCCACGAGCCCGTCGGTCGCGCTCGGCGAACCCATCATCTCCACGCGCGGCAGAACCGTGCGCGCAAAGACGCTCGGCCAGAAGAAGTACGTCGACGCGATCGATGAGAACACCATCGTGTTCGGCATCGGCCCGGCGGGAACCGGCAAGACCTACCTCGCCATGGCCAAAGCCGTGCAGGCGCTGCAGCGCAAAGAGGTCAACCGCATCATCCTCACCCGGCCGGCTGTCGAGGCAGGGGAGCGGTTGGGCTATCTGCCGGGCTCGCTGACCGACAAGATCGACCCGTACCTGCGCCCGCTGTTCGACGCGCTCAACGAGATGCTCGACCCCGAGATCGTTCCGAAGCTCATGGCCACCGGCGCCATCGAAGTCGCGCCGCTCGCGTACATGCGCGGCCGTACCCTGAATGACTCCTTCATCGTGCTCGACGAAGCCCAGAACACCACGCCCGAGCAGATGAAGATGTTTCTCACCCGCCTCGGGTTCGGCTCGCGCATGGTCATCACCGGCGACATCACCCAGATCGACCTCCCCGTGGGAACAAGCGGTCTGCAGGTCGTTCGCGGCGTGCTCGACGGGCTCGACGACATCCACTTCGCTACTCTGACCAGTGACGATGTTGTTCGTCACACCCTCGTCGGCAAGATCGTCGACGCCTATACCAAGTACGACCAGATTCAGCTGGCGCACCGCAACAGTGCTGCCGCCCGTCGAGGAGACCGCGCATGAGCATCGAAGTCAACAACGAGTCGTCGATCCCGGTCGACGAGCCCACGTTGCTGCGCCTGGCCACGTACGCGCTCGAGCAGATGCACGTGCATCCCGATGCCGAGCTCGCCATCGTTCTGGTCGACGAGGCCGCCATGGAGCAACTGCACGTGCAGTGGATGGACGAGCCGGGCCCCACCGACGTACTCAGCTTTCCCATGGACGAGCTGCGCCCCGGCACCGAAGACGCCCCTACGCCCGCCGGGCTGCTCGGCGACATCGTGCTCTGCCCGCAGGTCGCCGAGGGCCAGGCCGAGGCGGCCGGGCACTCCACGCTCGAAGAGCTGCTGCTGCTCACCACGCACGGGCTGCTGCACCTGCTCGGGTTCGACCACGCTGAACCGGCCGAAGAGAAAGAGATGTTCGGCATCCAGGGCGACATTCTGGTTGGCTTCTCCATGAAGGAGCGCCGCCGACGCACATGAGCTCCCTTCCTCTCGTCGGCCCCTTCATCGCGGTCGCCTTTGTTCTCGTAGCCCTTGGCGGCCTCTTTGCCGCCACCGATTCGGCAATGGCGTCGCTGTCGCGAGCCGACATTCTGGAGCTCAGCGAGCACTCACGCGCCAAGCGGTCGCTGCGGGCGATCGCCGAAGACACGGGTGCCCACGTCAACGTGGTCAACTTCATGCGGGTCGTGGTCGAGACCTCGGCCGCGGTGCTCGTCACCATCTCGTTGGCGTTCAGCCTCGACAATGTGTGGCTCGCGCTCGTGCTGTCGATCCTCATCATGACCGGGGTGTCATTCGTGCTCGTCGGTTCGAGCCCACGCAGTGTGGGCCGGGCCCACGCCAAGGTGGTGCTGCAGCTCACCGCGGTGCTCGTGCACCTGCTGCGGGTGCTGCTCGGGCCCGTCGCGAATGCCCTGGTGGCACTCGGCAACAGGGTCACGCCCGGTCGCGCCGCCACGGCAACTTTCTCGTCAGAAGAGCAGCTTCTCAGCATGGTCGACGAGGCCACAGAGCTCGATGTGCTCGAAGAAGACGACCGCGAGCTCATCCACTCCATCCTCGAATTCAACGACACCGTCGTTCGCGAGGTCATGATTCCGCGCACCGACATGGTCACCATCGAGCAGAGCTCTACCGTGGGGCAGAGCATGGGCCTCTTTCTCAGCCGTGGGGTCTCCCGGATGCCCGTGGTAGCCGATTCGGTCGACGAGATCACGGGCATCCTGTACCTCCGCGATGCCGCGCGACTCTCGCACGAAAAGCCCAAGAAGGTCGACGTGGTGACCGTGGCTGAGCTCGCGAAGCCGGCCCTGTTCATCCCCGAATCGAAGAAGGTCGACGACACCCTGCGTCAGATGCAGCTCGAGTCGAACCACCTCGCCATGGTCGTCGACGAGTACGGCGGAATCGCCGGGCTCGTCACCATGGAAGACTTGATCGAAGAACTCGTCGGCGACATCTCCGACGAGTACGACCGTGAGGTCGTCGAGGTCGAAGAACTCTCCACCGGCGTCTTCCGCGTCAGTGCACGGCTGGCGGTCGACGAACTCGGCGAACTGTTCGGAATGGAACTGGGCGATGACGACGTCGACTCGGTGGGCGGGCTGCTCGGCAAGGTGCTCGGGCGGTTGCCCGCGCAGGGTTCTGTCGCCCACGTGGCCGGTCTCTCACTCACGGCCGAACGCACCGACGGCCGTCGCCGGCGCATCACCACGATCGTCGTGCAACGCGACGACCCCGAGAACTTCACTGTTGCTTCGGCAGCAGGCAGCACCATTTCACTCGCAGCTCCACACACGCCCGAAAAGGGGTAAGCATGATCGGCTCAGATATCGTCTCCGACCCAGACTTTCGAGCGGGCTTCGTCTCGTTCGTGGGGCGCCCGAACGTGGGCAAGTCCACACTCACCAATGCCCTGGTGGGCGAGAAGATCGCCATCACCAGTTCGAAACCGCAGACCACCAGGCGGGCCATCCGCGGAATCGTGCACCGCCCAGACGGCCAGCTCATCCTGGTCGACACTCCCGGTATGCATCGGCCCCGCACGCTGCTCGGCGAGCGGCTCAACTCGGTGGTTCAGTCGACGCTCGGCGATGTCGACGTCATCGGTTTCTGCGTGCCCGCCGATGAGAAGATCGGCCCGGGCGACAAGTTCATCAACGAACAGCTCGACGCCTTCCCGCGTGCCAAGAAGGTGGCCATCGTCACGAAGATCGACGCCGCGTCGAGGCCCGCTGTGGCCGAGCAGTTGCTCGCCATCTCGGAGATGCGCAACTGGGAGGCGATCATCCCGATCTCGTCGACCAGCAACCTGCAGCTCGACATTCTGACGGCCGAGCTCATCAAGCTACTGCCGCGTTCGGAGAAGCTCTACCCCGACGATCAGACCACCGACGAGGGTCTCGAGGCTCGCATCTCCGAGCTCATCCGTGAGGCCGCACTCGAAGGGGTCGAAGACGAATTGCCGCACTCCATCGCCGTCACCATCGACGACATGATCGAGCGTGACGACCGCGACCTCGTCGAGATCTATGCGAACCTGTTCGTCGAACGTGACAGCCAGAAGGGCATCATCATCGGCAAGGGCGGCGTTCGCCTGGGCGACGTGGGTGCGCGGGCTCGTGCCGCCATAGAGCCGCTCGTCGGCAAACAGGTGTTTCTGAGCATCCGGGTCAAAGTGGCCAAAGACTGGCAGCGTGATGCGAAGCAGTTGGGCAGGCTCGGGTTCTGATTCCCCGCTACCCTGTAGACGTGTCTGATATTTCTTCCTCCGCACCATCTGCTCCGCTGAGCCGGGCGAACCCGTTCGGCCAGGTGCTCGTCGCCCTGGTGACCCCCTTCACCGCAGACGGTGAAGTCGACTGGGTGAGTGTCGAGAAGCACATCGACACGGTGATCAGCGACGGTGCCGACGGCATCGTGGTGTCAGGAACGACGGGCGAGACGTCCACCCTCACCGACGCCGAGAAGATCAGGCTCGTCGAGGTGGCCAAGTCGGTCGCCAACGGCCGCGCGAAGATCATCACCGGCGGCGGCTCCAACGAGACCGCGCACGCCATGCAACTCGCGAAGCAGAGCGAGAAGGCGGGTGCCGACGCCAACCTCGTCGTGACGCCGTACTACAACAAGCCCACCCAGGCCGGTATCCTCACGCACTTCCGCATGATCGCCGACGCCACCGATCTGCCGGTTATTCTGTACGACATTCCGGGGCGCACGGGTGTGCCCATCGCGTACGACACCATTCTGCGGGCGGCGAAGCACCCGAACATCCTCGCTATCAAAGACGCCAAGGGCGACTTCAGTGAGGTCAGCCGCGTGCTGAACCAGACCGACCTGATGTACTTCTCGGGCGACGATTCGAACGTGCTGCCGCACCTCGCCGTGGGCGCAACCGGCCTCATCGGCGTCACCAACAACATCGCTGCGCGCCCGTACCGCATCATGATCGACGCGGTGAACGCGGGCGACCTGGCCACGGCCACACTGATGCACAAGGCGCTCGAGCCGCTCGTGCGCGCCACCATGACGCACGTGCCCGGCACCGTTGCAGCGAAGTACATCCTGCACGGGCTCGGCCGCATTGCGAGCCCGCGCGTGCGCCTGCCCCTCGTCGGCCCCGAAGAGTGGGAGGCGGCGAAGATCGAAGACGAAATCGATCTCGTTCGCAGCATTCCGGGCGTCAGCTTCACAAACTTCCGGCCCGACCGTAACGCAGCCGCCGGTGGCGCGCTGCCCAAAATCCCTGGTACGACCCGCTAAAACGCGGCAGACACAACTCAATCACAGACATCTAGGAGGGCATATGCCCAATCCCACATTCGCACCCCAGCCCCTGAAGCCCGACACGCTGCGGGTCATCCCCATCGGCGGCCTCGGCGAAATCGGCCGAAACATGACCGTGTTCGAAATCAATGGCAAGCTGCTGATCGTCGACTGCGGCGTGCTGTTCCCCGAAGAGACCCAGCCCGGCGTCGACCTCATTCTTCCCGACTTCTCGCTGGTGCGTGACCGTCTGAAAGACGTCGTCGGCATCGTGCTCACCCACGGCCACGAAGACCACATCGGCGCTGTGCCGTACCTCTTGCGCTTGAAGAACGACATTCCCCTCATCGGCTCCGGCCTCACGCTGGCACTCGTCGAGGCGAAGCTCAAAGAGCACCGCATCAAGCCCTACACCTTTCAGGTCGAAGAGGGCCAGATCGAGCAGATGGGCCCGTTCGAGCTCGAGTTCGTCGCGGTGAACCACTCCATTCCCGACGCGCTGGCCGTGGCCATCAAGACCGTCGCGGGCGTGGTGCTGCACACCGGCGACTTCAAGATGGATCAGCTGCCCCTCGACAACCGCATCACCGACCTGCGTGCCTTTGCCCGCCTCGGTGAAGCCGGCGTCGACCTCTTCCTGGTCGACTCGACCAATGCCGATGTTCCCGGGTTCACCCCCTCTGAGCGCACCATCGGCCCCGTGCTCGATTCGGTCATCGCTCGTGCTCCCCGCCGGGTCATCGTGGCCAGCTTCTCCTCGCACGTTCACCGTGTGCAGCAGGTTCTGGATGCCGCACACGCCAATGGGCGAAGGGTGGCGCTGCTCGGCCGTTCCATGGTGCGCAACATGGGTATCGCAGAAGAGCTCGGATACCTCAAGGTTCCCGAAGGCGTGCTCGTCGACTTCAAGAAGGCCGGCGACATCCCCGACGACAAGATCGTCTACATGTCGACCGGTTCGCAGGGCGAGCCGATGGCGGTGCTCTCGCGCATGGCCAACCTCGAGCACCAGATTGAGGTCGGGCCCGGTGACACGGTCATCCTCGCGTCCTCACTCATCCCCGGCAATGAGAACGCCGTCTACCGCGTCATCAACGGCCTCACCAAGCTCGGTGCGACCGTCGTTCACAAGGGCAACGCCAAGGTGCATGTCTCTGGCCACGCTGCGGCGGGCGAGTTGCTGTACTGCTACAACATCCTGAAGCCGAAGAACGTCATGCCGGTTCACGGCGAGTATCGCCACCTTGTGGCGAACGCGCAGCTGGCCATCGAGACCGGTGTGCCGGTCGAGAACACCATCCTGGCTGACGACGGCACCGTCATCGACCTGAAAGACGGCGTCGCCCGCGTGGTGGGCCAGTATGACCTCGGCTTCGTCTACGTCGACGGCAACAGTGTCGGCGAGATCACCGACGACGATCTCAAAGACCGTCGTGTTCTCGGCGAAGAGGGCTTCATCTCGATCATCGTCGTCATCGAGGCCGGCACCGGCCGCATCGTGGTCGGGCCAGAGATTCACGCCAAGGGTTTCGCCGAAGACGAATCGGTCTTCGACAAGGTCAAGCCGAAGATCGCTGCTGCCCTCGCCGATGCCGCGCAGAACGGCACTCGCGACACCCACGCCCTGCAGCAGGTCGTGCGTCGCACGGTCGGTCGCTGGGTGAACACCTCGTACCGTCGTCGCCCCATGATCGTGCCGGTCGTCATCGAGGCGTAACTTCCGTTTGCTCGCGAAACTCGCGTAACGGATCCGCTGGATTGGTGTCTCCGATGCACGAGCGTTCAGTGTAACCGTCGGCTGTGATGATGGCCGCGTCGTGCCCGTCATGCGGCGAATATGGGCAGACGCGGCTTGTCTTCTCCGGCACAACGATCCCGGTCGCGCGAACAGGCGCCCTGGGCTGATCTCGGCCCGTGCTGCGAGTACAGCGCCACGCACAACATGTCGTGCGCTGGTTTCGGCGCTTCATTATTTGATTGTGACTCGCGTCCGCAAATTTGCGGACTGCCGAGCGAGAGCTGAACTGCTACTTTCTGTGTATGCACTCAGAAACACTCGTTCACGTACGACGCACCTCAATTGCGACGGCCGCATTCGTCGTAATGCTCGGCTTGATTACGGGGTGCGCGGGTACTGAGCGCGCGCCCGCATCAGCGGGTGCGCAAGGCTCGTCCAGTGCCTCAGTGGCGCCTTCTTCAGGGACGACTGCAGCAACGACACCGGCCGTGCCGTCGTCGGCGGTGGCGGAGAGCTCCGCTCCGGCGTATGCCAGCTTGGTGGTCTCGCCGCAGGGAATCGGTTCATTGCAGGTGGGTGCTGCGCCAGCGCTCTCGTCGATGATCCGGTTCTCGGCGAACCACTGCGACGCCGACCCGCTTTACGCCAGCTCGGGAGGCTACCCGGGTGCGGTAAGTGATCGGTGGCTCTCGACATACCCCGATTTCGGGGGTTCCGGGTTCATGGTCGCTGCGGCTGATGTCGTCTCGCGTATCGACGTACGTGATCCGGCTCTCGTGACCGCCGAAGGGGCGGGCGTCGGAACCGCAGAGGCTGATCTCACTCAGAAGTACGGAGACCGTCTCTGGATGGTCTACTCGGGCTCGGTGTCAGACGTGTGGGCTCTCGCCGACACCCCCGGCACGCTCGTCTTCGAGGTGGCCAAGGATCGGTCGGGCGGTTCGTATTGGGATGCCGACAAAGCCAACCGAGTCTCTGGTGTGCGTGTTCTCGCCGCGGGCATCGACCCGGCGTTCGCGACGGCCGGCACCGACAACCAGGCCGGAAGCTGCGTGTAACCAGTTCTCCCGTAAGCGTCGAGGACTTTCTGACTCTCTTGTTGTGAACCCTGTTCACGACGAAGGAGACAGAATGACTCGAACAATTCAGGCCGCCCGCATGGCTCAGGCGGCACGCATAGCGGCGATTGCCGCAATTACGGCGTGCGCTGCGGGCGTGACCGCGCTCGGAGTGTCATCGGCTGCATTCGCCACGCCCGCCCCGGTTGCTGCCAGAGCCTCCCAGGTCGTTACGGTCGCTCCGGCGGCCGGTTCTGCGTCAGTACTCAACTTCGTGGTGCCGCTCAGCGGCAATCCGGCGGCGCACGACCTGCTGGTGACGGGCGCCCTGAGCGGCCTTCGCGCGAGCGACGCGGTGGGCGGCTTCGGCGCGTTCATCACCTGCGACGACCTCAACACCTACACGACCATCCTGAGCCGCGACACCGTGACGAAGTATCCAGACGGTTCGGGTGGTGCAGTGTTTTTGTTCGACCTGCCGGCGCTCGAGCAGGGGCACTCGTGCCGCCTGCAGGCCACCGCGCCGGCGCACCGCACGCTGGTGTTCAGCACGCGCGGCTGGATTTCGCTACAGGGCGAGCTGAGTATGAGCCTCGCCGGCCGGGTCGGCTCGAGCAGCACCACCGGCGGGCTGTGACGCCAGAGACACTGACCGAAATTGAGACGCGCTCGGAGCGGCTACCGACCGTTTTGAGCGCAGAACAGTAGCGTTGACGCATGGCTACGAGTACCAGGTCGAACTCCCGCGCCCGCGGTGCGGGTGGCTCCGGGGCGAAAACGCCGACCCCCCGCAGAACAACCGCCGCCAAGCCCACGGGCCAGACCGGCGTTCAGAAGACCGTGCGCTACCCGATCGACGACGGTGGCCCCGGCCCCTTCGCGAAGATGTACCTCGGCCTCGCCCACCTCACGGGCGGCGCCGCTCGCGCCTTCGGCCACGAGAAGCTGGCCAAAGACGAGCGGCGCGACGGCTTCCCCTTCCTGCTGTTCGTGCTCGCGGTGGCCGGCGCGGTCATCGAGTGGTTCCTCGTGGCCAACCCCGTCGCGAATCTGCTCGACGCCTATACGTTCGGCGGCCTCTTCGGTCGGGTGGCGTACGCGCTGCCCGTCGTGATGCTGCTCCTGGCCATCTGGCTCTTTCGGCACCCGAACTCGGTGAACGACAACGGGCGCATCGGCATCGGCCTGGGCATCCTGCTGCTCACCGTTTCGGGCCTCTGCCACGTGTTCAGCCCGCAGCCCTCACCCGCCGCCGGCATGGAGTCGCTGGCGAAGGCCGGGGGAGTGTTCGGCTGGGTTATTGCCGCGCCCCTCATCGCCGTCACAACCTCGGTGGGCGCGACGATCATCGTGTCGCTCCTGCTTCTGCTCTCGCTGTTCATCATCACGAAGACCCCGCCCAACAAGGTCGGCATTCGGCTTCGCGAGCTCTACAACTACCTCTTCGGCGCGGCGTTCGGCGAGGCGCCCGAACCGCGCGATCCCAAGAACAAGGCGGGCAAGGGTGCGGGCGACGCCAACCAGACCGGCGACCTGCAGCTCGACTTCGATGAGGTCGACGTCGATTCCCTGCCGTGGTGGCGCCGAAACAAGAGTGGCCGCGAAGAAGATCCCGCGTTCGACAGCCCCATCACGACCGTCGAAGACCGCACCCCGCCCACCGAGGTTCTCGGTCGGGTTCCGGATGCCCGGGCCTCGAACTCCGACCGCACCGAGGTCTTGAGCGCCGTTGTCGACCGCACCGTCGACGAGAGCGCCGGCAGCGCTGACGCCGCAGACACCATGGCCTTCGGGGCAGCCGTGCTCGGCGACATGGAAGCGGCCGAGCAGGCCGTCAAGCGTTTCACGGGCGAGATTCTGCCCGGCTCGAAGTCGGCCACGGGCATCCGCGACGATGCCGGCACCGACGAGGCCTCGTTCACGGGCGTGCTGTTCCCGGGCGAAGCGAAGCCCGCGGTTCTGCCGGGGATGGGCAATGACGCTGGCTTCATTCCGTTGGCCGAGGTGAAAGAGGCTGAGGAGCGAAACTACTCGCTTCCGCCCGCCACCAGCCTCGTGCTCGGCGAGCCGTCGAAGGCCCGTTCGGCCGCGAACGACGACATCGTGCGTGCCCTCACCGAAGTACTCACCCAGTTTCAGGTCGACGCGAAAGTCACTGGTTTCTCGCGCGGCCCGACCGTCACCCGGTACGAGATCGAACTCGGCCCGGGCGTGAAGGTCGAGCGTGTCACCGCGCTCAGCAAGAACCTCTCGTATGCGGTCGCGAGCAACGAAGTGCGTATTCTCTCGCCGATTCCCGGCCGGAGCGCCATCGGGGTCGAGATTCCGAACACCGACCGCGAGATCGTGTCGCTCGGCGATGTGCTGCGTTCGGCGAAGGCCACGAACGACACGCACCCGATGACCATCGGCGTGGGTAAAGACGTCGAGGGCAAATTCGTCATCGCGAACCTCGCCAAGATGCCTCACCTCCTCGTGGCTGGGTCGACGGGCTCGGGCAAGTCGAGCTTCGTCAACTCGATGGTCACGAGCATCCTGATGCGCGCCACGCCCGCCGAGGTGCGCATGGTGCTCATCGACCCCAAGCGCGTCGAGCTGACCGCCTACCAGGGTGTTCCACACCTCATCACGCCCATCATCACGAACCCGAAGAAGGCCGCCGAAGCGCTGGCCTGGGTCGTGAAGGAGATGGATATGCGTTACGACGATCTCGAGAGCTTCGGGTTTCGGCACATCGACGACTTCAACCGGGCGGTGGTCAACGGCGAGCTCATTCTGCCGGCCGGCAGCCACAGGGTGCTGAAGCCGTACCCGTACCTGCTGATCGTGGTCGACGAGCTCGCCGACCTCATGATGGTGGCACCGAGAGATGTCGAAGACTCGATCGTTCGCATCACGCAGTTGGCCCGGGCATCCGGAATCCACCTCGTGCTGGCGACCCAGCGCCCCAGCGTCGATGTGGTGACGGGCCTGATCAAGGCCAACGTTCCGTCGCGGCTGGCGTTCGCAGTGACCAGCGTCACCGACTCGCGGGTCATTCTCGACCAGCCCGGTGCCGACAAGCTCATCGGGCAGGGCGACGCGCTCTTTCTCCCCATGGGGGCCTCGAAGTCGGTTCGTGTGCAGGGTGCGTGGGTCAGCGAGAGCGAGATCGAGAAGGTCGTCAAGCACGTCACGCTGCAGGCGCGGCCCGAGTACCGCAACGACGTCACGGTCGCCGCCGTCACCAAGCAGATCGATTCTGATATCGGTGATGACCTCGAAGTGCTGCTGCAGGCCGCCGAGCTCATCGTGAACACGCAGTTCGGTTCGACCTCGATGCTGCAACGCAAGCTCAAGGTGGGCTTCGCGAAGGCGGGTCGTTTGATGGATCTGCTCGAGTCGCGTGAGATCGTCGGGCCCTCAGAGGGTTCGAAGGCACGCGACGTGCTCGTGACGGCCGAACAACTGCCCGAGGTGCTGGCCATGCTGCGGGGGTCGGATGTCGCGGCTCACGGCTCGGCTGCGGGCCCGGGTGGGTCTGTGGGTGCGTCTGCCCCAGCTTCTGTCGGCGGCTCGGCGTCGTACGCCGCTGCCCCGGCCGCCCTGCCCGCCACCGCACCCCTGCCCACCTCTCTCGTGCCGTCGGCCTCTGACAACCGCTACGACGTCGACCCTCTGAGCGAGCCCGGCGACGGCTATCCTGAGGTTGAAGTCACAGACGATGAAGACGCCTGGGGCTACACCGGCAGAGAGTAGCAAAATGACCAGCCCGACTTCGGCACAGAGCGTGCCCGCGAAGCCCAGCAACTGGAACCTGCCGAATGCGATCACCGTCATCCGCATTCTGCTGGCCCCGATCTTCTTCTGGATGCTGCTGGCCGACAATGGCGCCGACGGTGGCCTCCGGTACGCGGCGGCCATCCTGTTCATTCTCGCCATCGCGACCGACGGCATCGACGGGCACCTCGCGCGCCGCAACAACCAGGTCACCGACCTCGGCAAGATTCTCGACCCGATCGCCGACAAGGTGCTGACGGGCGGCGCACTGGTGGGCCTCTCGATTCTCGGCGAGCTGCCGTGGTGGGTCACCATCATCATCCTCATCCGCGAGGTGGGCATCACCGTCTACCGGTTCGCCGTGCTGAGCCAGCGGGTCATTCCCGCTTCGCGCGGCGGCAAGATCAAGACACTTGCCCAGTCGATCGCCATCTCGCTGGCCCTGCTGCCGCTCTGGGTGCCCTTGGGTGACTGGATGTTCGTGGTCAACGCCATCTTCATGAGCATCGCATTCGTGCTCACGGTCATCACCGGTCTTGACTACCTGTACCAGGACTTCAAGCTCAACAAGGCCAAGAAGCAGTGACCGACGGGTCACACGACGAGGGCGAAGACCTCACCGCGCGACTGATAGCCGACCTCGCACGGCGCGGCGAGACCGTGGCCGTCGCCGAGTCACTGACCGGCGGTCTGCTGGTGGCTGAGCTGATCAGGCCGGCGGGGGCATCGAGTGTGGTGTTCGGGGCAGTCGTGGCCTACAATACGAGTATCAAGGCCACGGTGCTGGGGGTGGATGCCACTCTGTTGCGGTCACAGGGGCCCGTGCATCCGGAAGTCGCCGAGCAGATGGCCGAAGGGGTTCGGTTCGCGCTGTCGGTCGATGGGTCACCCGCTTCGATCGGCATCTCGACAACGGGAGTGGCGGGCCCGGGCCCGCAAGACGGCCATGCAGAAGGAACTGTCTACGTGGGGCTGGCGGTCGGCGACAAGACGTCGAGTTTCGCCTTGCACCTCGCGGGGAGCCGTGACCAGATCAGGGCTGCGGCCGTCAGCGAAGCCGTGCGAATCCTGAGAGCGCAGATATGAAGCAGGTTGCGCGGGAATGACTCAGGTTTCGATCTCGTTACACCTGACGTCATTAACAACGAAAGTCCAGTCTCCGTCGTTTAGAGTTTGTGGTACAGATTCGAACGGCTCGACTGAGATAGACACGCTAAGGAGGCTCCGATGATTTTAGTTCGTCAAGAAATCGGCGACGTACTGCGGGACTTCCGTCTTCAGAAGGGCAGAACCCTTCGGCAGGTCGCAAGCAAGGCCAGTGTTGCACTTGGTTACCTCAGCGAGGTCGAACGCGGTCAGAAAGAAGCCTCCAGCGAGATTCTCGCTTCGGTTGCCGACGCTCTCGACACTCCTATCTCGGTCATCATGCGCGAGGTGGGCGACCGTCTGGCCGTCATCGAGGGTATCGACACCATTCCCGACACTGTGCCCGACGAGTTCGTCGCGGGCTTCGATGCCGGTCTGGTGACCCGCTAACCGGTGCGTGTCAGCGAATTTCGGCAGGCCGTGCTCGACGAGTTCGGGTCAGGCTTCGGTCGCGTCGTCACCAGCGACCTCGTTCTGACCGAGTTCGGCGGTCGCACGGCCGACCAGGCCATCGGCGCCGGTGAAGATGCCCGAGAGGTGTGGATGGCACTCTGCCGTGCCGCCGATGTGCCGACGAGCCGTTGGCACGGTGCTGGGCTCCCACTGCCCCGGTCGTAGCTCACCCCTCTGTCCGGCTCGTTTCTATGTTCGAGTGCGGCAACACGCCGAGGCATTCACTCGAATATATGTTCGGGTATTGCTAGTCTCCTTCACAGCGAGACGTTTTGGGCTGTTCTCCACAGTTCACGGGTCTCCGGCACGCAGTGTCGGTGGTCGTGCGTAGTGTGAAAACCGTTCAGAACGTGCGCGTTTATGCCTTGTCGCCAATCTTCCGCGAATCACTCGTGGCGGGGCGCGACAGCCTATAGGCACACCACATTGCGGGTGCCGGGTTTCTTCGAGACCCGACCTCACGCCTATTGAAGGAGACACCACATGCCCTCAGATGCCACTCGTGAGAAAGCTCTCGAAACAGCACTCGCACAGATCGACCGCCAGTTCGGCAAGGGGTCGATCATGCGCCTCGGCAGTGATGACCGCGCCCCCGTCGAGGTCATCCCCACCGGTTCCATCGCGCTCGACGTCGCGCTCGGCATAGGCGGGCTTCCCCGCGGCCGCATCGTTGAGATCTACGGGCCTGAATCGTCGGGTAAGACCACGCTCACCCTGCACGCCATCGCGAACGCGCAGTGTGGCGGCGGTATCGCCGCCTTCATCGACGCCGAGCACGCCCTCGACCCCGAATACGCGAAGAAGCTGGGCGTCGACATCGATGCCCTGCTGGTGTCGCAGCCCGACACGGGCGAGCAGGCCCTCGAGATCGCCGACATGCTCGTGCGCTCGGGCTCCATCGACCTCATCGTCATCGACTCCGTTGCAGCCCTCGTACCGCGCGCCGAGATCGAAGGCGAGATGGGTGACTCGCACGTGGGGCTCCAGGCCCGTCTGATGTCTCAGGCGCTCCGAAAGCTCACCGGTGGGCTCAACCAGACCAACACGACCATGATCTTCATCAACCAGCTGCGCGAGAAGATCGGTGTGTTCTTCGGCAGCCCCGAGACCACCGCGGGCGGTAAGGCGCTGAAGTTCTACGCGTCGATCCGCCTCGACATCCGCCGCATCGAGACTCTCAAAGAGGGCACCGAGGCCGTGGGTAACCGCACGCGGGTGAAGGTCGTCAAGAACAAGATGGCGCCGCCCTTCAAGCAGGCGGAGTTCGACATCATCTACGGCATCGGAATCTCGCGTGAGGGCAGCCTCATCGACTTCGGCGTCGAGAACGAGATCGTGCGCAAGTCGGGTGCCTGGTATACGTACGACGGCGAGCAGCTCGGCCAGGGCAAAGAGAACTCGCGTCGGTTCTTGAAAGAGAACCCCGATGTGGCTCTCGAGATCGAGAACAAGATCAAGATGAAGCTCGGCCTGCTCGAAGACCCGAACGCGCCGAAGGTCGTCGCGGTGACGGCAGCGACTGACACGGCGAAGGTCGAGTCCATTGCTCCGAAGGTTGCTGCACGTAAGGGTGCCTAGTCGTGGTCGCAAAGGTCACGTATCTTCCCGGTGTGATCGCGGTGCCGGAGGAGATCGGTGAGGGCGAATTCGATGGCGATGGCTACGGTGAGAGCGAAGTCGAAGACGCTATGAGTGAGGGCGAGCGCGAGGCGTTCCTTGAGAACGTCGTCGTGCGCGCTCTCGCCCGCAAGGCACTCTCCGAGTGGGAGGTCACGAAGCTCCTGGCGGCGAATGGTGTCGACGAGAGCGAGTTCGAGCTCTTTCTCGACCGCTATCGCGCCAACAAGTACGTCGACGACTTCGACCTGGCCGAGAATCTCGTCGAGACGCTTCATCGCCGCAAGGGCTATGGCCGTTCGCAGATCAAGAACGAGTTGTCGACGCGTCACGTGCAGCCGGAGATCATCTCTGCTGCCCTCGAGGCGCTCGATGACGACGACGAACTGCGGCGGGCCATCGAGCTGGCCGAGAAGCGCGCCCCGTCGCTCGCCCGGCTCGACGCCCAGACCGCCGAGAGGCGGCTGACCTCGTTCCTGATGCGTAAGGGCTACCCGTCGGCGGTCATCCGTTCGGCTGTGGCGGCGGCGCTCACGCCGGGCCCGCGCAAAGTGCGCTTCAACTAAGTCAGCTTCGGCCGGGCCGGTCTCACCGAGGAATGGTGAGATTCGGCTCGGTTGGCGAGACGAACGTAGACTGAGACAACTATGACCAGCGTCAGCGAAGCCCCCACCATCATCGTGCCGTCGGCGGCCGCAGTGGAATCGTCGGGGCGCATCCGCACCTACGAGGTTCGTACCTTCGGTTGCCAGATGAACGTGCACGACTCAGAACGGTTGAGTGGGTCGCTCGAAGCAGCCGGTTACGTGCGCGACGAATCGGGCGAGGCCGACGTGGTGGTCATCAACACCTGCGCCGTGCGCGAGAACGCCGACAACAAGCTCTACGGCAACCTCGGGTACCTCGCCTCGGTCAAGCGGCGTCACGCGGGCATGCAGATCGCCGTCGGCGGTTGCCTGGCCCAGAAAGACAAGTCGGTCATCCTGTCGAAGGCCCCGTGGGTCGATGTCGTGTTCGGCACGCACAACATGGGTGCGCTGCCCAGCCTGCTCGAGCGTGCTCGTCACAACGGTGAAGCGCAGCTTGAGATTCTCGACTCGCTCGAGACCTTTCCGTCAACGCTGCCCACGAAGCGCGACTCCAGCTACAGCGGGTGGGTCTCCATCTCGGTCGGCTGCAACAACACCTGCACGTTCTGCATCGTTCCGTCGCTTCGCGGCAAAGAGAAAGACCGTCGCCCGGGTGAGGTGCTGCGCGAGGTTCAGTCTCTCGTCGACGACGGCGCCATCGAGGTCACTCTGCTCGGCCAGAACGTCAACTCCTACGGTGTCGAGTTCGGCGATCGGGAGGCGTTCAGCAAGCTGCTCCGGGCGGCCGGCCAGATAGAGGGTCTCGAACGCATCCGGTTCACGAGCCCGCATCCTGCTGCGTTCACCGACGACGTCATCGACGCGATGGCCGAGACGCCCGCGGTCATGCCGCAGCTGCACATGCCGCTACAGTCAGGCTCCGATCGTATTCTCCGCGCAATGAAGCGTTCGTACCGGTCAGAGAAGTTCCTCGGCATTCTCGACAGGGTGCGCGCCCGCATGCCCCACGCGGCCATCAGTACCGACATCATCGTGGGCTTCCCCGGCGAGACCGAAGAAGACTTTCAGGAGACCCTGCGCGTGGTTGCAGCGGCTCGGTTCGCCACGGCGTTCACGTTCCAGTACTCCATTCGCCCGGGCACCCCGGCCGCCACGATGCCCGACCAGGTGCCGAAGGCCGTCGTGCAAGAGCGGTACGAGCGCCTCATGGCGCTGCAAGACCGCATTTCGTGGGAAGAGAACGAGAAGGTCATCGGCCGTCAGGTCGAGTTGCTCGTAGCCAACGGCGAGGGTCGCAAAGACGCCGACACGCACCGCATGAGTGGCCGTGCCGAAGACAGCCGCCTGGTGCACTTCGACGTGCCGGAGGGGTCGCCGCTGCCGCGTCCGGGCGACGTCGTCACGGTGACCGTGAGTGGGGCAAAACCGTACTACCTCATCGCCGACTCCGTCGATGGTGAGCCGCTCCGCGTTCGCCGCACACGGGCGGGTGACGCGTGGGAGAGAGACCAGTCCGACTCCTGCGCTGTGCCCGCGAGCACCGACGATGGCCACGGTCACGGTTCGTCGTCGACTCCCGGTCGCGTTTCGCTCGGGCTGCCCACCCTGCGGGTGGCCACCAGCCCCATCTACGACCTCGCCGACGACCTGCGCTGATCGATGCATCGTCAGGCAGCGGCGCTGTCGCCGCGTCTGACGCTGCCAGCGAGAGCCACCAATCACAGATGGGCCAGATGAGCGCAGAAATCATTGTGATCGTCGGCGCCACCGGTACCGGCAAATCAGACCTCTCCCTCAGCATTGCCGAACGCTTGGCCCGTGCGGGAAGACCGGCGGAGATCGTCAACGCCGATGCCATGCAGCTGTACCGCGGAATGAACATCGGCACGGCCAAGCTCGCGCCGCCCGAGCGCCGCGGAATCACGCACCACATGCTCGACGTCTACGACGTCACAGCCGACGTCTCGGTGGCCGCATACCAGGCCGATGCGCGACAGGCGATCGACGCCATCATCGCCAGGGGAGCGGTGCCGATTCTCGTCGGCGGCTCGGGGCTGTACGTGTCGTCGGTGATCTACGATTTTCAGTTTCCGGTGCGCGACGCCGAGGTGCGTGGCCGGCTCGAGGCAGAGGTGGCTGAGAGCGGTGTTGGGCTGCTGTTTCGGAGGCTGGTGGAGCGTGATGCAGAGGCTGCAGCATCCATCGGCCCACACAATGGCAGGCGCATCGTGCGTGCGCTAGAGGTGATCGAGCTGACCGGTGTTCCGGTGAGCGGCCAGCTTCCCGAGAAGCCGGTGCCGTGGCGTTCGGCGACGGTGCTGGCACTGCAGCACCCACGTGACTTGCTCGTACAACGGCTCGACCAGCGAGTGGTGGGCATGTGGGCGGCGGGCCTTCTCGACGAGGTGCGCGCACTCATTCCGCTGGGGCTCGAGCGCGGGGTGACGGCGAGCCGGGCCATCGGCTACGCGCAGGCGCTGGGGGAGCTGCACGAGACCCTCACCGAGGCTCAGGCCATCGCCGAGGCGCAGGCGTTGACCAGGCGCTATGCCCGCCGTCAGGTGAGCTGGTTTCGTCGCTATCGCGAGGCGGTGTGGCTGGATGCCGCGGCCGACGACCTGGGAGAGCAGGCCTACGCGCTCCTCTAGGCTTGAGCCATGGCAATCGAGCTGCACTTCACCAAGGGCCAGGGCACCGGCAACGACTTTGTTCTGTTCTCCGACCCCGACGGCGAGGTGTCGCTCACGCCGACCCAGATCGCCTCGCTCTGCGACCGGCATTTCGGTATCGGTGCCGACGGCCTCATTCGCGCGGTGCGGTCGGTCAACATCGATGCCGGCGCCGCGTCACTCGCCGAAGACGAGGCCGCCGAGTGGTTCATGGACTATCGCAATGCCGACGGTAGCGTGGCAGAGATGTGCGGCAACGGCATCCGGGTGTTCTCGAAGTTTCTGCTCGAGAACGGCATGGCCACACTCGAGGCGGGCGACACCCTCGTGGTGGGTACGCGCTCGGGGGTTGTCGACGTGCAGCGCAACCTCACCGGTTTTCAGGCCGACCTCGGTCGGTGGAGGCTTGATGGCGGCGAGCCGCTCGTTCGCGCCAGGGGCCTGCAGGTTGCCAGGCCCGGCCTCGGTATCAACGTGGGTAACCCGCATGTGGTGGTGGCACTGCTCGACGAAGCTGAGCTCGAGTCGCTAGATCTGACGTTCATTCCGCAAATCGACCCCGAGCCGGCCGACGGCGCGAACGTGGAGTTCGTCGTGCCGCTCGAGCCGATGGTTCGCAACGGGGTCGGCCATATCCGCATGCGGGTGCACGAGCGCGGTAGCGGCGAGACCCTGTCGTGTGGAACGGGCGCGGTCGCTGCAGCCCTCGCCATTCGATACTGGGCCGGCGCGGGCGCACCCAACCAGTGGCGCGTCGAGGTTGCGGGCGGCGCCGTCGGCGTGCGCATGTACGCCACAGAAGACGGCGAACACGTCGCGCTGTCGGGCCCGGCTGAGCTGGTGTTCGAGGGCGACGTCACCCTCGCCTGAGCGCAGACTCTACTCGCGAAGCCGGGCCCGCAGCACACGGTAACCCTTGTGGGTTGCGGTGCGGGTGACCGAGAACGCGGGTCGCAGAGCACCTTCGAGCCAGTGGTGCAGCGAGTCAGAACCGAGGTTGCGCTGAACGACGAGCCACGCGTCTGAGCCGGGGTCGAGGCGCGGCAGCCACGTCAGCATGAGGTTGTGCAGTTCGTCTTTTCCCACCCGGATGGGCGGGTTCGACCAGATGGTCATGAAGGCGATGTCGGCGGGAACATCCGCGGGCGTCACAGCGTTGATGTTCTCGAGGCCCAGCGTGGCTGCATTGGCCCTCACCAGGTCGAGCGCACGTTCGTTGACGTCAACAGCCCACACGGTGGCGTGGGGTGACAACAGTGCCAGAGCCAGCGAGATCGGGCCCCAGCCGCACCCCACGTCGAGCAGATTGCCGCCCGGGGGCGGTGCGGGCGTGTTCGCGAGCAGAACCTGGGTTCCGACATCGACACGATCAGGGCTGAAGACCCCTCCTGCTGTGGTGGCTGCGAACGAGTGACCGGCGATGGTCACGGGAATTTCCTTCAACCGCAGAGGGGTCGTGGGCTGGCTCGAGAAGTAGTGCCCATTGTCAGTAGCCATAGAGGGAACTTAGCAAACGAGAGGGCTAGTCTTGCATTCAATGACTGAAAACGATTCAACTTCGACAGGAACGGACACGCAAAGCGACGGGTCACAAGACTCCGTCGACCGCGTTCTGGCCAGGGCAGATGCCCGGGCATCCGGTTACGCACTGTTCGCCCCCGGTAGCGCACAGGCGCTTCAGCGCGATAGCACGAGCGCCGGCCAGCAGAACCACGACGGCGACCAGTTCGACCGTGCCGACCGACAGGCACTGCGCCGGGTGGCGGGGCTCTCAACCGAGCTCGAAGACGTCACCGAGGTCGAGTACCGGCAGCTGCGGCTCGAGAATGTGGTGCTCATCGGCGTGTACACGCAGGGCACGCTGACCGATGCCGAGAACTCGCTGCACGAACTTGCAGCGCTCGCAGAGACCGCGGGTGCCGCGGTGCTCGATGGTCTGCTGCAGCGTCGCCCGACCCCCGACCCCAGCACCTATTTCGGCAAGGGCAAGGCCGAAGAGCTCGCCAGCGTAGTGAAGGCGCTGGGCGCCGACACGGTGATCGCCGACAGCGAGCTGGCACCGAGCCAGCGGCGCGCGCTCGAAGACATCGTGAAGGTGAAGGTCATCGACCGAACGGCGGTCATTCTCGACATCTTCAGCCAGCACGCCAAGAGCCGCGAGGGCAAGGCCCAGGTCGAGCTCGCGCAGCTCGAGTACCTGCTGCCGAGGCTCCGCGGCTGGGGTGACTCGATGTCGCGCCAGGCCGGTGGCCAGGTCGGCGGCGCGGGAGCAGGCATGGGGTCGCGCGGGCCGGGTGAGACGAAGATCGAGCTCGATCGGCGCCGCATCCACACACGCATGTCGCGGCTGCGCAAGCAGATCGCGGCCATGAAGCCGGCACGCGAGGCAAAGCGGGCCAACCGCAAGCGCAACACCGTGCCGTCGGTGGCCATCGCAGGGTACACGAACGCCGGCAAATCATCACTGCTGAACCGCATCACCGGTGCAGGTCTGCTGGTTGAGAACTCGCTGTTCGCCACGCTGGATGCGACGGTGCGCCGCACACAGACGAAAGACGGCCGCGAGTTCACCTTCGTCGACACCGTGGGCTTCGTTCGCAGCCTGCCGACGCAGCTCGTCGAGGCATTTCGGTCGACACTCGAAGAGGTCGCCGACGCCGACGTCATCGTGCACGTGGTCGACGGTTCACACCCCGACCCGGCCAGCCAGTTGAGCACAGTTCGCCTCGTGGTGGGTGACGCCGGCGCGCGTGACGTGCCCGAGCTCGTCGTCTTCAACAAGAGCGACCTGGTCTCAGAGAGTGAGCGCATCGTGCTCCGCGGGCTCGAACCGCACTCGCTGTTCGTGTCGGCGCGCACCGGTGAGGGTATCGCCGAGTTGCTCTCGACGCTCGACGGCATGCTGCCGACGCCCTCGATTGAGGTCGACGTTCTGGTGCCATACGACCGTGGCGATCTCGTGTCGCAGATGCACCAGCACAGCACGGTTCTGAGCACCGAGTACGAAGAGGGCGGCACCCATGTGCGAGCCCTGGTCACACCCGAATTCGAGGCCCAGCTGCTCGAGTTCAGCACGCACTGACCGCCTTCTGTCACAAAGAGTCACACACGAGCTGCGAGCCTGGCTCGGCTGTAGTGTCGCTGATGTTCGTCGCCCCGCACACATTTGGGGGCGCAAAGCGACAGCCGAGCCCGGCACCCGCCCGCGATACGCCCTTCATGCTGAGCCTCTCAGCCTGCCTGCCGTATTTGCCCGTGTGATCGAAGGCCCTGTTGTGATTCCGTTCTCGTTCGAGGTGTACCCGCCCCGCTCGGCTGCTGCCGCCGCGGAACTGCCGGCGACCATCGACGCGCTGGCAGCGGCCGGGCCCGAATTCATCTCGGTGACATTCGGAGCGGGCGGGTCGTCGCGCGATTCGTCGCTCGAGGCGCTGCGTTATGTTCGTGAGAACACCGCGGTGAAGCCCATGGCGCATCTCACCTGCGTAGGGTCGTCGCACGCCGAAGCTGGGCTTCTGATCCGCCGATTTCTCGATGCGGGCATCACCAGTTTTCTCGCTCTGCGCGGTGACCTCCCGCACGATGTCGACGGCGCCGCCGCCCCGCTGGGTGACCTCGGCAGTGCCGGTGAGCTGGTGCAGCTCATTCACCGGGTGCAGGCCGAACGCGTGCCGTACACCGAAGTGCAGCTCCCCGGGCTTCCGCACGCGGCGCAGGTCGACCGGCACCGAGCCAAGGTCACCGTCGCCGTCGCCGCGTTTCCGAACGGCCACCCGCGGTCGAGGTTCGATGGGCAAGATGTGGATGCCCTGCTGGCCAAACAGGCAGCGGGTGCCACGCTCGCCATTACGCAGCTCTTCTTCGAGGCAGAGCACTACCTCGCGTTCGTCGACCGGGCGCGTGCCGCTGGCGTGACGATTCCGATTCTGCCTGGGGTCATGCCGGTCACGAGTGCTTCGCGGCTGCGACGGATCGCCGAGCTGGCCGAGTTGACTCCGCCGCCTCGGCTGCTCGCTGCCCTCGAGGCAGCAGGCACCGACGAGCAGCGGTTTGCGGTCGGGGTCGAGAACGCGGTTGCGCTGGCGTCGGCTGTGACGGCGGGCGGGGCCCCGGGCATCCACTTGTACACATTCAATCGACACGAAGCAGTTCTCACAGTTCTGGCAGAACTCGGCCTGGTGCCGGCGTCGGCCCCGAAGTATGGAACACGAAACAAGGAGTCAGCATGACCACACCGCCCCGTCGCCCGGCCTTCCCCTCCGGCACCATTCTCGGCTACCCACGCATCGGGCCCAACCGTGAGCTGAAGAAGGCCGTCGAGGCATTCTGGGGCGGGCGCAGCAGCGTCGAAGAACTCGAGCAGGTCGCGCGGGGCCTCCGCCGGCAGACGCGCGAACGGCTCGTAGGCCTCGGCCTCGGGCGTACCGACTCGTCGATACCCGAGAGCTTCTCGTACTACGACCACGTGCTCGACGCTGCCGTTGCCTTCGGCGCGGTGCCCGCGCGTTTTACCGGCCTGGTGAACGCCCAAGGCAGGGTCGACCTCGGCGGCTATTTCACGATCGCGCGCGGTGAGGGCGACAGCCTGCCGCTCGAGATGACGAAGTGGTTCGACTCGAACTACCACTACCTCGTGCCCGAGATCGGGCCGGAGACGGTGTTCTCGTTGGCGAGCGATGCGCTCGTGCAGCAGTTCTCAGAGGGCCTGCAGCAGGGGTTCCTGACGCGCCCCGTGATCGTCGGGCCGGTGACCTTCCTGGCGCTCAGCAAGCCGAGCGACGAGGCGCCAGAGGGGTTCGTGCCGCTCAGCAGACTCGACGACCTCCTGCCGGTCTACGCCGAGCTGCTGCGGCGCCTGGCCGAGGCCGGCGCCGAGTGGGTGCAGCTCGACGAGCCCGCCCTCGTCAGCGAGAGCCTCGACGTGTCGAGCGCTGACACGAGTGCCGCTGCGGCCCGGGCCTACGAGTATCTGGGTGCTCCGGATGCCCGGCCGGCCATCTTCGTCGCCGCGCCGTACAACAGCCTCGGCGACGCGCTGACGGTGCTCGCGGCCACGCCCATCGAAGCGATCGGTCTCGACCTCGTTCGCGGAACTGTGCCCGCCGCCGGTGCCGCGGGTCTTGATCCCCTGGCGTCGAAGACACTGGTGGGTGGGGTCATCGACGGCCATAATGTGTGGCGCGGCGACCTCGCTGAGGCGTGGCAGAAGCTCGAAGCGTTGCGTGCGCTCTCGCCGTCGGTCTCGGTTTCGACCTCCACGTCACTGCTGCACCTGCCGCACACGGTCGAGCCCGAGCAGTTGCTCGGGGATCAGTTGAAGTCGTGGCTGGCGTTCGCTGACCAGAAGGTCGAGCAGGTCGCCACGCTGGCAGAGGGGCTCGAGAAGGGGGTGGCGGGCATCCGGTCGGTGCTCGAGGCCTCGACCGCTGCTCTGGCGGCTCGCCTTGCCGCGCCCGGCGTGAGTGACGGTGCCGTTCGTGCTCGCGAGGCTGCGCTGACAGCGGCCGACTTCGCGCGTGAAGATTACGCGGTGCGCGCCAAAGCCCAAGAACAAGCACTGAACCTGCCGTTTCTCCCGACGACAACCATCGGGTCGTTTCCGCAGACGGGCGACATCCGTCGTGCGCGGGCGCAGTTGGTGGCGGGTGTGCTCTCTGACGACGAGTACCAAGCGGTGATGCGAGCCGAGATCGCCCGCGTGGTCGAACTGCAAGAGGAGATCGGTCTCGACGTCATCGTGCACGGTGAGCCCGAGCGCAATGACATGGTGCAGTACTTCGCCGAGAACCTCGACGGTTTTGCTGTCACCCAGAACGGTTGGGTGCAGTCGTATGGCACCCGCTGTACGCGCCCGTCGCTGCTGTGGGGCGATGTCTCACGCCCGAAGCCCATCACGGTCGACTGGTCGGTCTTCACGCAGACGCTCACCGAGAAGCCCGTGAAGGGAATGCTCACCGGGCCCGTCACGATTCTTGCCTGGTCATTCGTTCGCGACGACCAGCCACTCGGCGAGACTGCTCGTCAGGTGGCCCTGGCGCTGCGCGACGAGATCACTGACCTGCAGTCTGCGGGCATCACGGTGGTGCAGGTCGACGAGCCAGCCCTCCGCGAGCTGCTGCCGCTGAAGAAGGCCGACCAGGCCGCGTACCTCGACTGGTCGGTGGGATCGTTCCGGCTCGCCACGAGTGGGGTCGAGGCGAGCACCCAGATTCACACGCACCTCTGCTACTCCGAGTTCGGTGTTGTCATCGATGCGATAGACCAGCTCGATGCAGACGTGACGAGCATCGAGGCGGCGCGCAGCCGCATGGAGGTCGTCACCGACATCAAGAGCAGCGGGTTCGCGCGGGGCATCGGGCCGGGCGTCTATGACATCCACTCGCCTCGCGTTCCGAGCGTGGGCGAGGTCACCGAGCTGATCGAGACGGCCCTGGCGTCGATTCCCGATCGGCAGGTCTGGGTGAACCCCGACTGCGGTCTCAAGACGCGCGGGTACGACGAGACTGTCGCGTCGCTGACGAACATGCTCGAGGCGACGCGTGCGGTGCGCGCGAAGGTGCTCACGCACTAGGTCGCGCGAGCCGACTTCTGCAGACGAAAAGAGCGAAGGCCCCGCTGAGCGCCTTCGCTCTTTTTTTGTGCTGCGGTGTCAGACGGAGCGGAGCACCGCCACGACTTTGCCGAGCACCGTGGCATAGTCGCCGAGGATGGGCTCGAAGTTCGAGTTGCGCGGCAGTAGCCAGGTGTGACCGTCACGCTGGCGGAAGACCTTGACCGTGGCCTCGTCGTCGAGCATGGCAGCGACGATGTCACCGTTCTCGGCCGTCTTCTGGGTACGCACGACCACCCAGTCGCCGTCGCAGATGGCGGCGTCGATCATCGATTCGCCCACCACCTTGAGCATGAAGAGCTCACCCTTGCCCACGAGCTGCCGGGGCAGCGGGTAGACCTCTTCGACCTGCTGCTCGGCCGTGATGGGAACACCGGCCGCGATGCGGCCGACCATCGGCACCAGAGCGACATCGCCGTGGGGGGTGGGGGAGTCGGTGCTCACGCTGTCGCTCTTCGGAATGTCGATGAGCACTTCGAGCGCACGAGGGCGATTGGGATCGCGGCGCAGGTAACCGCTCAGCTCGAGCTGGTTCAGCTGGTGGGTCACGCTCGAGAGAGAGGCCAGCCCGACGGCATCGCCGATCTCTCGCATGCTCGGCGGATAGCCCTGTTGGTTCACCGCATCGGAGATCATCTCGAGGATGGCCAGCTGCTTCTCGCTCAGCGACTTTCGTCGCCGGGTGCCGCCGCGTTCACTGGTCATCTGCTTCTCACTTCTCGATGACGACCCAATGTCAGTGGCTCACGCTTTACTTTCATCAGTCGCCGATTCGGTTTCAATCTCGACAATCGAAACTGTATCGAAGACTGACCCTGCAACAAACACATGTTCGAGTGTGTCGCGATAAAAAGTCCATATTCGAACTTGTTTATTCGAACAATCGAATATATATTCGGAACATAGCTTCGTACTCGGCTCTCCCGGCCGAGAGTCGGGTACGAAATCTCCACAGGAGGCAACCATGACCGCACTGGCACCAAACGCACCCGTCACACCGACCATCCGCCTGCGCCTCACGCGTCGCGGGCGTCGCGTGGTCGGGTTCCTCGCCGCCGTCCCGCTCGTCGCGGGGCTTGCCGCTTTCGCTGTTTTCGGTGCCTCGTCAGCCATAGCCACTGCCGATGCCGGCTCGGCCGACTTCTCCTACATCACGGTGCAGTCGGGCCAGAGCCTCTGGTCCATCGCCCAGAGCATCGATCCGAAGGCCGACCCGCGTGATGTGATCGCCGACATCGTGAACCTCAACCAGCTGCACTCGTCGAGCGTTCAGCCCGGCCAGCGTCTCGCGCTCCCGGCCGAGTACAGCACCGCGAAGTAGGCGTTCCAGCCGCAGTGCCGTGCTCGCAGTGCTCCACTTCGGGCACCCCACCCCCAGTAACATGGGGCGAGTGAGTTCACTAGCCGACCTACCTATTCGTGATGACCTCCGTGGGCTGAAGCCGTACGGCGCCCCCGAGCTCAAAGTGGCCGTGGCGCTCAACGTCAACGAGAACACGCACCCCATCCCCGAGAACGTCGCTCGTTCGATCATCGAGGCTGTTGCGCACGAGCTGCTGACAGTGAATCGGTATCCCGACCGCGAGTTCCTGGCGCTGCGCGACAGCCTCGCGAACTACCTCGGTCACGGGCTCACCCGCGACAATGTGTGGGCCGCCAACGGTTCGAACGAGGTACTCCAGCAGATCCTGCAGGCCTTCGGCGGGCCTGGCCGCTCGGTACTCGGGTTTCCTCCCACGTATTCGATGCACTCGATCATCGCCGCCGGAACGGGTACCGAGTGGCTCGCCGGCGAACGGGATGCCGACTACGTGATCAGCCCCGCGACGGCTGTCGACTGGGTGAAGCGCACCGAGCCCGATCTCGTCTTCCTCTGTGCTCCCAACAACCCAACGGGCACAGCGCTTTCGCTCGAGACCATCGAGGCCGTCTACGACGCAACCGGCGGCATTGTCGTCGTTGACGAGGCCTACGCCGAGTTCGGGGTCGAGGGCGAAGAAACTGCGCTGTCGCTGCTTCCCGGGCGCGAGCGACTGATCGTCACCCGCACGATGAGCAAAGCCTTTGCCTTCGCCGGTGCTCGCCTGGGTTACCTTGCGGCCGACCCGGCCATCAGCGACGCACTCAGGCTTGTTCGCCTGCCGTATCACCTCTCGTCGTTGACGCAGGCGGCTGCGGTCGCCGCACTTGCGCACACCCCCGAGATGCTCGCAATGGTCGACGACATCAAGTCCCAGCGCGACCGTATCGAGGTGACTCTTCGCGAGCTCGGTTACACCCCATACCCGAGTGCGTCGAACTTCATCCTGTTCGGCAACGTGCCTGATTCGCACCGGTTGTTCGAGCAGCTGCTCGAACGCGACATCATCATTCGCGACCTCGGAATTGCGCACCACCTGCGCGTCAGCGCGGGCACGCGTGCGGAGACCACCACGTTCCTCGAGGCGATGCGTGAGCTGACGGCCCGATAGACTTTTCGTCATGTCGACCGAACCCCGCACCGCCCGTCTGCAGCGCGAAACCAGCGAATCGAGCATCGAGCTCTCGCTGAACCTCGACGGCACGGGCGAGTCGCACATCGACTCGAGCGTTCCGTTCTTCAACCACATGCTGACGGCGTTCGCGAAGCACTCGCTGACCGATCTCACCGTCAAGGCGAGCGGTGACACCGACATCGACGTGCACCACACGGTCGAAGACATCGGCATCGTGCTGGGCCGGGCCATTCGCCAGGCCCTGGGCGACAAGAGCGGTATCTCCCGGTTCGGCGATGCACTCGTGCCGCTTGACGAAGCCCTCGTTCAGGCAGTCGTAGACATCTCGGGTCGCCCCTTCCTCGTGCACACCGGTGAGCCTGCCGGGTTCGAATACCACCTCATCGGCGGCCACTTCACCGGCTCCATGATTCGTCACGTGTTCGAGGCCATCACCTTTCACGCCGGGCTCACAGTTCACATCACGGTGCTCGGCGGCAGAGATCCCCACCACATCGCCGAAGCCGAGTTCAAGGCCTTCGCGCGCGCGTTCCGGTTTGCGAAGCAGCGCGATTCACAGGTGGCGGGCATCCCGTCGACTAAAGGCGCACTGTGAGTTCGCCTCGGGTGGTTGTGCTCGACTACGGCAGCGGCAACGTGCACTCGGCCGTGAAAGCGCTCGAAAAAGTGGGCGCTACGGTCGAACTCACGGCTGATCGCCGTGCGGTCGCCGAGGCCGACGGGCTCTTCGTGCCCGGCGTCGGTGCGTTCGACGCGGTCATGCGTGCGCTCGAAACCGTACGTGGAGGCGACCTCATCGACAAGCGCCTCGCGGGCGGTCGGGCCGTACTCGGGGTCTGCGTTGGTATGCAGGTGCTCTTCGGCCGCGGCGTCGAGCGTGGCGTCGACACCGAAGGCCTCGGCGAGTGGCCCGGAACGGTCGACGAGCTGAGGGCCGACGTACTGCCCCACATGGGCTGGAACACCCTCACCCCTCCCAACGAGTCGAGGCTGTTCGCCGGCATCGCCGACGAGCGCTTCTACTTCGTACACTCCAACGCGGCGCAGACCTGGGAGCTCGAGGTGCAACACCCGTTGCCCGCCCCACTGGTCACCTGGGCCGACCACGGCGGCGGGTTCATAGCCGCCGTCGAGAATGGTCCTCTGGCCGCAACCCAGTTCCATCCCGAGAAGTCCGGCGATGCCGGCCTTCAGCTGCTGTCGAACTGGCTGCGCACGCTGTAAGGGCAGCGCACTCGCTCTCGACCGCACGACACCGCCCCGCTCTGCGGCTCACGACCCGAAGGATCACCGACCTCCCATGACCGACAGCCCCGCCCTCGTTCTGCTGCCCGCCGTCGATATCGCCGACGGCCAGGCCGTGCGCCTCACCCAGGGCCAGGCCGGTACCGAGACCAACCACGGTGACCCGGCCGACGCCGCCGCCGATTGGGTGGCTCAAGGCGCCGAGTGGATTCACCTCGTCGACCTCGACGCGGCCTTCGGTCGTGGCAACAATGTCGACGTCATTCGCCGGGTCATCGCTCAGGCCGAGGGCATCAAGATCGAACTCTCGGGCGGAATCCGCGACGACGCCTCGCTCGAACATGCCCTCGAGAGCGGCGCCACGCGCATCAACCTCGGCACCGCGGCACTCGAGAACCCCGAGTGGGCGGCGACGGCCATCGCGAAGTACGGCGAGGCCATCGCTGTCGGCCTCGACGTGCGCGGCACAACTCTTGCAGCACGCGGCTGGACCGAAGACGGCGGCGACCTCTGGGAGGTGCTCGCCCGCCTCGAAGATGCCGGTTGCGCCCGCTACGTTGTGACCGACGTCACCAAAGACGGCACGCTCAAGGGCCCCAACGTCGACCTGCTGAAGCAGGTCATGCAGCGCACCGACAAGCCGGTCATCGCGTCGGGCGGTATTTCCAGCCTCGATGACCTCATTGAACTGCGATCCCTTGTCGGCGACGGCCTCGAAGGCGCAATCGTCGGCCGCGCTTTGTACGCCGGCGCGTTCACGCTGGTCGAAGCGCTCGCTGTCGCCTCGAACTGAGTCGGGCCGGGGTCGTGGCACACGGGCATCCGGAGTCGTCGCAGGGCGACTCGACGCGCGATCCGTCGGCCTCACCGCCCACTGACGCGACGAACAGGTCGTCGACCGACCCCGCGGCGGCCTTCGCCGGTGACTCGGCCGGCCAGCCGTGGGCCGGGCGGCACTTCGACACCAATTCGTTCGCGGGCGATGACGGGCGGGCGCCCGAGCAGCTCATCGAGGCGCTGACCCTCTTTCGTGCGGGCGAAGCATCGCAGGCCGACGTGCTCGATGCGGTTCGGGATGCGCGGCTGCTTGTTCCACTGGTGGCTCACGCCGGCGAGACCGACACCGACTCGCACGGCCGCACGATCGACAAGACGCAAGAGCTCTCGATCGTCACGGTGCGGGCCCCCGACGGGCGCACCGCGCTGCCCGCCTTCACCTCGACCGCGGCCATGGCGGCGTGGAACCCGAAGGCCCGCCCCATCCCCACCGCCGCCCGCCGCGTCGCACTCGCGGCCGCCGGCGAGAGCACCGACCTGATGATTCTCGACCCCACGTCGGCCACAGAGTTCGCCGTTCGACGCCCCGCGCTCTGGGCGCTGGCGCAGGGCACCGAATGGCATGTTCCGTTTGACGATCCGGCGGTTGTCGCCGAGTTCGCCGCCTCGGTGGCGGGGGAGTCCGCGGTCGCCTCGCTGGCCCTCCGCGCCGGCGACCCCGACGCCCGCCTCGCCGCACCCGAGGTCGTCGTCGAGCTGTCGCTCGTTCCCGGGCTCGACCGCCCCGCCCTCGACGCCCTCCTCGCGCGGCTCAACTCCCGCTGGTCGGCCTCCTCGCTCATCGGGGCCCGCGTCGACTCGCTCGCCATCAAGCTTCTCGCCGCGGGCTGACCCGCCCTGGGCATCCGGCCGCCCGTCTGCCCCCCGCCCCCACGCCTCTCGATCGAACGTGGAGCAGTTTTCCGCCCTGTCAGGCCGCTTGTGGGGCGGAAAACGACTCCACAAGGGGACGGGAGGGGTGGGATGGGTAGGGGGTGGGGTCGGTTCAGCCGCGGCGATCCACCCGCCTCAGAGGCCCTCGCGCTCGCGCTCCTGCGCCACCACGGCGGCGCGATCTGACAGCCTCCGCAGCCCGGCGAGCGGCTGCGCCATGCGAAAGTTGGTGCGCAGAACCGGTTCGGTACGGTCGAGAAACGCCCAGTAGCCGGCGGTGAACGGGCAGGCATCCGGCCCCAGGCGCACCTTGGGGTTGTACCGGCACGGCCCGCAGTAGTCGCTCATCTTCGAGATGTACGCGCCGCCGGAGGCGTACGGCTTCGTCGCCACGATGCCCCCGTCGGCGTGCTGCGACATGCCGATCACGTTCGCCGGCATGACCCACGGAGTGCCGTCGACGAACATGTTGACGAACCAGTCGTTGAGCTGTTTCGGGTCGTACCCGCGCTGCAGTGCCCAGTTTCCGATCACCATCAGGCGCTGGATGTGGTGGGCCCAGCCGTGCTGCCGCAGCCCGTCGATGCTGTGGCTGAGACAGTTCGCCGTGATCGCCTCAGCGTCGAGCGCCGTGAATTCGGGCGGAAGCGGCGTCGTAGCGGCGAGGGCGTTGTGCGAAGTGGAATACGCTTCACCCAAATACCAGTACAGATGCCACATATAGTCGCGCCACCCCGCAATCTGGCGCACGAACCCTTCGACGCTCGAGAGTGGTGCGCGCCCCGCCCGGTACTCGGCTTCGACGGTGTCGACCACCTCGCGCGGGTCGAGCAGCCCGAGGTTCAGCGGCGCGCTGAGCAGAGAGTGCGCCATGCTCCAGTCTCCGGTGAGCGTGGCGTCTTCGAACGGCCCGAAATCGTTGAGGCGCGATTCGACGAAATCGGCCAGCGCGGCCCGCGCTTCGGTCTCGGTGGCCGCGAACCGGCGCGGCCCGTCGGAGCCCACGAAGGTCGCGGTTCCCTCCGCCTGCCAGCGGTCGAGATCGTCGCGCACACCCGCATCGATGTCGTCTTCGACGGGCCACCACGGCTCGGGCAGCCCAAGTGTGACGGCATTCTTCGGCGGTGCCTGGCGGTTGTCGTGGTCGTAGTTCCACTGCCCACCTGCCGGCGCATCGCCTTCCATCAGGATGCCCGTTCGCCCCCGCACCCACCGATAGAAGTCTTCCAACAGCAGTCGCCCCTTGCCCCGGCTCGCCGCCCACTCGGCGAAGTCGGTCTCGCTCGTCACGAACCCGCGGCTCGGCAGCACCTCGGCCCCGAGCCGCCGCACGTACCGGCGCGCGCTGTACGACGTCGGATCCACCACCTGCAGATCACGCCGCCCCTCGACCACCTCGCCGTACGTCTGAACCTGGTGAAACTCCACCCGGTCGCCGAGCTCCTGCGCCCGGTGTCGCAGCGCCGAGAGCAGCAGATGCGCCTTCGCCCGGTGCATCGGTGCCCGCTCGAACACCGACCGCGCCTCGATGAGGAGCACCGGACCGCCGTCGTCGAACTGCGAACCGAGCTGGCCCGCGAACATCCATCGCACTCGCTGCACTGCGCCTCCTGTGTTCGCCGCGATCAGCGTGCCGCAGTTCACCCAGTATGAGGTGGGCGGCTGACACGACACGGCTTGGCACCAAGGGCTACTGCTGCGGCCGAATCTGTAGCAGACTTCGCCCGCTCAGCTTTGGCGCCCTCAGCCGCTCGACCGGTGACTCGATCGCCCCGCCGCCGTGCCGCTGCAGACTGCCGCCCACCTTCAATCGCAGTAGCTCTGCTGGTCCCATGTTCCGGTCGAGACCTGAAGGTCGATGACGATGCTGTGGTCGACGACGAACGACAACCACACGTTGTCGCCGTTGGTCATCTCGTAGACCATGCCCTCGTATTTCGTGGGGTGCCCGGTGATGCCCGGGTACGCCGCCAGAACGTCGGCCTCGGTCGATCCCGTACTGATGCCCTTCGCGGTGTGCGGAGAGATCTGCCGGCTCTCGGGCTGGCCGCCGCCCCCTGCGAACAGAATCGAGACTGGTTGATCATCGGTCTCGCCGGGGCCGCGCGCACCGATTGCGACTCGAACATTGCCGTTGGCGGTCGCCTCAAAGACGTGCGCGTTGCAGCCTTGGTAAGCCTCTTCCGGCAGCGAGGCCAGGCTTGCGCGGGCCTCGCCGACCGTATCGGTGATGCGGGCCGGGCCGATGCCCGTGTAGTCGACCAGCCAGGTGCCGGGCTTCGTCAGGTCGATGGCCTCGGTCGCAGCGGTGATCGTCGGTGACGGGATGCCCGTTCCTGACGGCGTCGCCCCCGGGCCCAGAGCGTCGGCGGTCGGCGCAGGGCTGCTCGCAGCAGACGTGGGCGCTGAAACCGCCGTTGTGGGCCCAGCCGTCGGAACCGTCGAGCCGAACCCTGCGCATCCGGACACCCCCAGCAGCACGCCGGCGGTGACCGCCGCGCCGATGAGACGACGCAACGCCCCGCCGTGGGCGGTGGCACGGGCCCCGGTTCGCACGTTTCGTGCAGCGGCAGCAGCCCTGCCACTCGCAGCCCTGCCAACCGCCGAAGAACGTGCCTCCGCCGCACCCGTCGTCGTGATCATCTGCTGCCCCTGTCGATCGATCCGGCGTGCCCCGCGCCGCCTGCTGATCACAACGTATCCCACGCCCGCCCGGTGTGCGGTAACGATCAGGACATGAGGGCCGGGGCCAGCTCGGCCAGGGCATCCAGCCCGGCGTTCTCGGTGTAGTCGAGCGGCTGGATGCACACGTGGTCGGCCCCGGCCTCGAAGTGTTCGGCGATGCGGGCGCTGATCTGATCGACCGAACCCCACGGAATCACAGCGTCGACCAACCGGTCGCTGCCGCCGTCGCCGAGGTCGTCGTCGGTGAACCCGAGCGTGCGCAGGTTGTTCGTGTAGTTGGGAAGCTGCAGGTAGAGCTCCATGTACCGCCGGGCCGTCGCTCGGGCGCTCGAGGGCGTCGCGTCGAGAACCACCGCGACCTCCGGCGCGAGCAGGGGCGCCGACCCGAGCGTCTCGCGCGCCCGGGCGGTGTGCTCGACGGGCACGAAGTAGGGGTGCGATCCCTCTGCCCGGGCGCCGGCCAGTTCGAGCATCTTGGGGCCGAGGGCCGCGATCAACCACGGCACGGGATCGACCGCGACCGGCGCGGAGACAACGGTCTCGTGCATCCGGTCGAGGTACGAACGCATGGTCTGCAGAGGCTTGTTGTAGCGTTCGACGAATTTCGCGTGACCGATGCCGAGGCCCAGAACGAAGCGGCCGTCGTATGCCTCGGCGAGCGTGTTCGCACCCGACACGGCCGTCTCGGGCTCGCGAGCCCAGACATTCGCGATTCCGGTGGCGACGGTCAGCGTGCTGCTGGCGGCCAGGGCCAGCGAGGCGTGGGCGAACGCCTCCTTGCTCGACTCGGTGACCCACAGGGTCGAGTAGCCGAGGCGCTCGACGTGCGCCACCGCATCCCTTTCGCGTTCGGCGGTGAATGACCCGAGCACCCCGAGCCAGGCACCCACGCGGCCGAGGCGGGCCCGGGCGTTCGACAGATCGACAGAGCGTTCACTGATGTTCGTCATGTCTCGAACATAGCCTGATGTTCGATCAGCGTCGAACACGATGTCATAATTCAAGGGTGCCGAGTAGAAACGCGAACCCCATCGAGCAGCCGACTGTCGAGAACATCGACCTGTCGTCGATTCTGGTCGCCCTCAGCGAGCCGGTTCGATTGGGCATCGTCGCCGCGCTGGCATCGCACGACGGTGATGTCGCGTGCGGAACCTTCGATCTCCCCGTTGCAAAATCAACCTCGTCGCACCACTTCAAGGTTCTGCGCGAGTCGGGAGTCATGCACCAGTACGACGAGGGTACGCGCCGGTTGAACCGCCTGCGCCGCGCAGACCTCGACGCACGCTTCCCGGGGTTGCTCGACCTGATCATCGCTGAAGGGCGCCAGGTGGTCGTACCGATCATTGGTCCCTGAAGAGGGGCGCATAAGCGTATACAGGCGCGTGTATAGGTGTAGGTGTAGGCCCCGGATGCCCGGCAGTTAGTTGACCGGACCGGTCAGCTTCTCGCCCGGGCCCTGCCCGATCGCGTCGGGGAAGGGCGAGGCCTCGCGAAAGGCGAGCTGCAGCGAACGGAGGCCGTCGCGGAGGCTGCGGGCGTGCATATCGCCGATCTCCGGCGCCCCGGCGGTGACGAGGCCGGCGAGGGCGATAATCAGCTTGCGGGCCTCGTCGAGGTCGAGCTGGTGTTCGGGATCGTCGGCCAGACCGACCTTCACGGCGGCGGCACTCATGAGATGCACGGCCGTGGTGGTGATGACTTCGACGGCTTGAACATCGGCGATGTCGCGGGCCGCGTCGGTTGATTCGGTGTCGGGGTAGACGTCGCTCATGGGAATTCGTGTTCCGTTCTTTCGTATTGGCCAGAGAGTCTGTTAGACTTGTAGGCGGCTCTGAGACTGTCAGGTTTCAGAGCGAAAGTGGAGATTCTCCCACCCGCGCTTGACCACTAATAAGGTTACCGGGTTGATTGCACTCCGCCGGCTCCTCGCAAGAGGTTTCGGTAGACAGGGTGTGGTGCGTTGTGAGCAGGTTTTTTCTGCGATTGCGCGGTGAGGTTCATTTTCGCGTGCCCCGGTTTCATGCCGAGGGTGCAGCCGAACATCCCACCGCTTCATAAAGGAGTAACGCATCAGCGATCCCCGTACAAACGACCGTATACGAGTACCCGAGGTTCGCCTCGTGGGTCCGGCCGGTGAGCAGGTTGGCGTCGTCAGTATCGACGTCGCCCTCAAACTCGCGCAAGAGGCAGACCTTGACCTGGTTGAGGTGGCGCCGAACTCGAAGCCGCCCGTGGCCAAGATCATGGACTACGGAAAGTTCAAGTACGAAGCCGCCCAGAAGGCGAAAGAGGCCCGGCGCAACCAGGCCAACACGATCCTCAAAGAGGTTCGCTTTCGCCTGAAGATCGATGTGCACGACTACGAGACCAAGCGGAAGCGCGCCGAAGGCTTTCTCAAGGCCGGTGACAAGGTCAAAGCAATGATCCTGTTCCGTGGCCGCGAGCAGTCACGCCCCGACCAGGGTGTGCGCCTTCTCCAAAGATTTGCCGAAGACGTTTCGGAGTTCGGTTCTGTCGAATCGAGCCCGACCATCGACGGCCGAAACATGGTCATGGTGATTGGCCCTCTGAAGAACAAGTCAGAGGCCAAAGCCGAGGCCAACGCCCAACGCGCTGCAGCGAAGACCCGTGAGGCCCCGGCCGACACGGTGGCCGAGCCCGCAGCTGCAGCCGAATAACTTTTTCACACCAACGAGGAGACAACTATGCCCAAGCAGAAGACCCATTCCGGGGCCAAGAAGCGTTTCAAGATCACCGGAACCGGCAAGGTCATGAAGCAGCAGGCCGGCATGCGCCACAACCTGGAAGTGAAGTCGGGCCAGCGCAAGCGCCGCCTGAACACCGACCAGGTTCTTGCACCGCAAGACGCCAAGGTCATCAAGAAGCTCCTCGGCCTGTAATACCGCGACGACGATAAAGGATTAGATAGAAATGGCAAGAGTAAAGAGGGCCGTAAACGCCCACAAGAAGCGTCGCGTAATTCTCGAACGCGCCGAGGGCTACCGTGGCCAGCGTTCACGTCTGTACCGCAAGGCAAAAGAGCAGGTCACCCACTCGCTCGTCTACTCGTACCGCGACCGCCGCGCCCGCAAGGGTGACTTCCGTCGCCTGTGGATCCAGCGCATCAACGCCGCTGCCCGCCTGAACGGCCTCACGTACAACCGCCTCATCCAGGGCCTCGCCTTGGCCGGCATCGAGGTCGACCGTCGCATTCTCGCCGACCTCGCCGTCACCGAGCCCGCCACCTTCGCGGCCCTGGTTGCCAGCGCCAAGGCAGCACTGCCCGAAGACACGTCAGCCCCCAAGGTCGACGCTGCAGCACTGTAGTAAATTCTGAGCCGGTCCCCGCCCGGCTCAGGCATAAATTTCGGCAGCCAGCTTGGCCGAAAATCAACTCAATATCTGCTTGACTTGGTTACATGCTTGATAATCCGCGTTCACCGCGTGTTCGGGCCGTAGCCAAACTTGCCAAGAAGGGAGCCCGGTCTGAGACCGGGCTCTTTCTCTTGGAGGGGCCGCAGGCGGTTGCCGAGGCGCTTGCCTTCAGTCCCCAACTGGTAGTAGAGCTCTACGCCACCCCCACCGCCCTCGAGCGGTACACCGACATCGCGCAGACCGCGGTGGATGCCGGCGTCGATGTCGAATTCGTCTCTGAGCAGGTGCTCGAGGCCATGTCTGACACGGTCACGCCCCAGGGCTTCATCGCTGTCTGCCACCAGTTTCCTACCGCGATCAAAGACATCTTCGCGGCGAAACCGAAGCTCATCGCCATTCTCGAAGAGGTGCGCGACCCGGGTAACGCGGGCACCATCATCCGGGCCGCGGATGCTGCCGGTGCCGATGCCGTGATTCTCACGGGTCGTTCTGTCGATCTCTACAACCCCAAGGTCGTGCGTTCGACGACGGGTTCGCTCTTTCACCTGCCGGTCGCTGTCGAGGCGACTCTTGCCGATGTGCGCCGCCGCGCGCTCGAAGCCGGTATGCAGGTACTCGCCGCTGATATCAAGGGCGACAACCTGTTGGAGATCCGCTCAACCGGGTTGCTTGAAGCGCCGACCGCATGGTTGTTCGGCAATGAGGCGCGTGGGCTCACCGACGATGACCTCAAGTTCGCCGACCGCTCCATCTCTGTGCCCATCTACGGCAAGGCCGAGTCGATGAACCTCGCCACGGCGGCGTCGGTATGCCTCTACGAGAGCGCGTTCGCGCAGCACGAGGCGCGCTGACCGTTCTCCCCAGTGGCACGTGCTCGGCCGGCTTTCCACAGGTCGTGCCGAGCGCCTGCCGTGGCGCGGCATCGCCGCTAAACTTGTGTCTCGTGTCAGATCCCACTCCCGTAGTTCTCACCGAAGATTCCGTCAACGAGGCGGTTGCCAGCGCGCTGGCCGCCATCGACGCCGTCAGCGACACCGCCACGTTCAAGGCGGTGCGCATCGCCCACACGGGCGAAGCGTCGCCGTTGTCGCGGCTGAACGGCCAGCTCAAGAGCCTCCCGAACGACCAGAAGGCTGCCGCCGGCAAGCTCATGGGGCAGGCGCGCGGCCGGGTGAACCAGGCTCTCGCGGCGAAAGAGGCCGACGTCGTGGCGCTCGAGAGTGCAGCGCAGCTCGCGGCGGAGGCGGTCGACGTCACGGCGCTGCCGGTGCGCAAAAAGCTGGGTGCGCGTCATCCGCTGTCGCTGCTTCAAGACAAGGTGGGCGACATCTTCGTCGGCATGGGCTGGGAGGTGGCGGAGGGCCCCGAACTCGAGAACGAGTGGTTCAACTTCGATGCGCTGAACTTCGACCCCGATCATCCGGCACGCGCGATGCAAGACACATTCTTCGTCGAGCCTGTTTCATCGCACCTCTTGTTGCGCACGCACACGTCACCGGTTCAGGTGCGCTCACTGCTGACGCGCGAGCTGCCCGTCTACGTCATCGCGCCGGGCCGCACGTACCGAACCGACGAACTCGACGCGACGCACACCCCTGTCTTCAGCCAGATCGAGGGCATCGCCGTCGACAAGGGCCTCACTATGGCGCACCTGCGCGGCACGCTCGAGTTCTTCGCGCGCCAGATGTTCGGCGACGAAGCCAAGATTCGCCTGCGCCCCAACTATTTTCCGTTCACCGAACCGAGTGCCGAGATGGATGTCTGGCAGCCAGGCGCGAAGGGTGGCGCGCGGTGGGTCGAGTGGGGTGGCTGCGGCATGGTCAACCCGAACGTGCTTCGTTCTGCCGGAATCGACCCCGACGAGTACTCGGGCTTCGCTTTCGGTGTCGGTATTGAACGAACTCTGCAGTTCCGCAACAACCTGAACGACATGCGCGACATGGTCGAGGGCGACGTGCGGTTCAGCCAGCAGTTCGGAATGGTGGTCTAGGTTCATGCGTATTCCCATTAGTTGGCTCTCAGAGTTCGTCGAACTTCCGGTCGGTACGTCGGTCGACGACATCCACGCTGCGCTGGTGAGCGTCGGGCTCGAAGAAGAGGGCTCCCACGACTTCGACATCGACGGCCCCGTCGTGGTCGGTGAGGTGCTCGAATTCTCCGAAGAGCCCCAGACGAACGGCAAGACCATCCGCTGGTGCAGCGTTCGAGTGGCCCCACCGGGCGTCGCTGCTGCCGACGGCGGGGCGGATGTTCGGGGCATCGTGTGCGGAGCCCCGAACTTCTTCGTGGGTGACAAAGTGGTGGTGACCCTCCCCGGCGCCGTTCTGCCCGGGGGCTTCGCCATCGCCGCCCGCAAGACCTACGGCCACATCTCCGACGGCATGATCGCCTCGGCGCGTGAGCTCGGCCTCGGCGAAGAACACGACGGTATTCTGCGACTCGCGAGCCTCGGTCTCGACCCCGAGGTCGGCACCGATGCGCTCAACCTGCTCGGCCTCGACGACGCCGCAGTAGAGGTGAACGTCACCCCTGACCGCGGGTACGCCTTCTCCATCCGCGGAATCGCGCGCGAGTACGCGCACGCCACCGGCGTGGTGTTCCGTGACCCCGCGGTCGAGCTGCAGAGCGCCACCGCCGATCTCGATGCCCACTCGGGAGTCGAGGTGACCATCGATGATCGTGCACCCATCCGTGGCCGCGTCGGCGCGAGCGTTTTCGTCACGCGCGTCGTGCGCGGCGTCGATGCTGCGGCCGCCACCCCGTCATGGATGATCGCGCGGCTGAAACTCGCCGGCATCCGGTCGGTCTCGCTGCTGGTCGACATCACGAACTACGTCATGATCGAGCTCGGGCAGCCGCTGCACGGGTACGACCTCGACCGTCTCGACGGCCCGATCGTCGTGCGCCGAGCTGAGCCCGGCGAGACCCTGACGACGCTCGACTCGCACGTGCGCACACTCGACGGTGAAGACCTGGTCATCGCCGACGCCAGTGGCGCGATCGGCCTGGCCGGGGTGATGGGCGGTCTCTCGACCGAGATCACCGACGAAACCGTCGATGTGCTCATCGAAGCGGCCAACTTCGACCCGGTGACCATCGCACGCACGGTTCGGCGCCACAAACTGCCGAGCGAAGCCTCAAAACGTTTCGAACGCGGAGTCGACCCCGAGGTCGCTGCTGCTGCTGCGGCACGAGCCGTTCAGCTCATCGAAGAACTCGCCGGCGGCCACGCCGACTCGCTCGGCTCTCGGTATCACGCGCACGAACAGCTCACCCCCATCTTCTTGCCCGATGCGTACATCTCGAGCCTCGTTGGTGTCGACTACACCGACGCCGAGATCACCGACTCGCTCATCGAGATCGGTGCCACGCTCGAGTACGCGCACGACGGTCTGCTCGTCGCGCCCCCGAGCTGGCGCCCCGACCTCACCCACAAGGCGACGCTGGCCGAAGAGGTCGCGCGCATCGTGGGGTACGCGCGTATTCCGAGCATTATTCCGGTGGCTCCCTCTGGTCGAGGTTTCACCCGCGAGCAGAAGCTTCGACGGCTCGCCGGCGACACTCTGGCCGCCAGCGGTTCGACCGAGGTTCTTGGCTCGCCGTTCGTGAATGCCGAGCTGAACACCGTCTTCGGCTCAGCCGACGGTTCCCCCGTCACCGCGATCAAGCTGGCCAACCCACTCGACGCTGAATCGCCGTTCCTTCGCACGTCGACCCTGCCCGGGCTCATCGACATCGCTCGGCGCAACCTGTCGCGCGGTCTCACCGACCTCGCTCTCTTCGAGGTCGGTGCTGTCTTCCTTCCCGAACCAGGTGTGACCTACGGGGTGACCGAGGTTCCACTCGGTGCCAGCTTGCCCTCTGCCGAGACGCTCGCCGAACTGAACGCGAGTATTCCGCCGCAGCCGTGGCACGTTGGCCTGCTGTTCCTTGGCAACTCGGTCGACAAGCAGCCCGGCCAGAACGCCATTCCCGTGGGCGTCGCCGACGCTCTCGATACCGTGCGGCTGCTCGCCGACGCGCTCGATGTGCCCGTCTCGGTGCGTCAGGGCAGTCACGCAGCGATGCACCCGGGCCGAACGGCCGAAGTGACCGTGGCACTGCCGACCGGTGACGAGGTGCTCGTGGGTTACGTGGGCGAACTTCTGCCGGCTCTTGCTGAGCAGTATCATCTGCCGCGCGTCGTGGCCGTCGCCGAAATCGACCTCAGCGCGCTCATCGAGCTTGCGGCACGCAGTGTTGAGGCCACTCCGCTGGCGGGGTACCCGGCGGCAACGCAAGATGTCTCGCTGGTGGTGGCCGAGACGGTGGCCGCCGGCGAAGTTCAGCGTGCGGTGGCTGCCGGGGCGGGCGAGCTCCTCGAGAGCATCCGGCTCGTTGATGACTACCGTTCGACGGGGATCGACGAGGGCTACAAGTCGCTCACGTTCGCCTTGCGTTTTCGCGCGTCAGACCGCACCCTCACCGCGGCCGAGGCGAGCGATTCGCGGCTCGCGGGTGTCGCAGAGGCTGTGCGCCAGTTCGGGGCGGTCGTTCGGGAGTAGCGAGTGGCGCGCGGAGGCATCACCGCCGCGCGCTTCGCTCGTTCGTGGGCGCGGTAGATTTGAGGCATGTCTTTTTCGGTTGCTGTAGCGGGCGCAAGCGGGTATGCGGGTGGCGAGCTCTTGAGGCTCCTGGCGAATCACCCCGAGTTCGAGGTGCGAACCGTGACCGCGAACACCAATGCCGGCCAGCCGTTGCTGGCGGTGCACCCGCACCTGCGCTCGTACGGCGACCTCGTTCTCAGCGAGACAACGACCGCTGCCCTGAACGGGCACGACATCGTGTTTCTGGCGCTGCCGCATGGTAAATCGGGCGTGATCACCGAAACGCTCGACCCTGAAACCCTTGTCGTCGATTGCGGGGCCGATCACCGGCTCACCAATGAGGCCGACTGGGCGAAGTTCTACGGCGGCGACTTCTTCGGCGCGTGGCCCTATGGCCTGCCCGAGCTTCTCATCGAGAACCATGCGCAGCAGCGCTCACAGCTCGTCGGTGTGAAACGCATCGCTGTGCCCGGTTGCAACGTGACCGCTATCAGCCTCGGGCTCGCGCCGGGTCTGCGTGCCGGGGTCATCCAGCCGGTCGATCTCGTGGCCGTTCTTGCGGTGGGGCCGTCGGGCGCCGGCAAGAGTCTCCGCACGAACCTGCTCGCGAGCGAGATTCTCGGCTCGGCCAGCGCGTACGCCGTGGGCGGCACCCACCGACACAACCCCGAGATCGTGCAGAACCTCAGCGCGGCCGCCGGTACGAAGGTCACGGTGTCGTTTACCCCGGTGCTGATTCCCGCGGCCCGTGGCATCCTCGCCACCTCGACCGCGCGGCTCGCCGCCGGCATCAGCGCCCACGACGTGCGTTCGGCCTGGGTCAACGCCTACGCTGACGAGCCGTTTGTGCACGTGCTGCCCGAGGGCCAGTTTCCGAGCATGTCCGACGTGATCGGTGCCAACACCGCGCTCATCGGCATCGCCGTCGACGAGGCTGCCGACCGCGTGGTCACGGTCACCGCGATCGACAACCTCGTGAAGGGCACCGCGGGCGCGGCCATCCAGTCGGCGAACATCGCGCTGGGGCTGCCAGAGACGCTGGGCCTGCCCCTGAACGGCCTGGCCCCGTGAGTTCGGTGCGCACACATTCGGCCCACCCACTCGGTGAACACCGACGTTCGGCCCGGCCAGTTTGGCTTCACACACTTTCGTTCCAGCCCGCCCCCAGACCCCCAGGAGTACCTTCGTGAGCGTCACAGCCCCCGCCGGATTCGAAGCGGCCGGCATCGCCCGCGGCCTCAAATCGTCGGGAGACCGCGACCTCGCGCTGGTGGTCAATCGCGGTCCGAGCACCGCGGCCGCCGCCGTCTTCACCTCGAACCGCTGCAAGGCCAACCCGATTCTCTGGTCTGAGCAGGTCATTCGTGACGGCTCGGTGTTGGCGGTCATCCTGAATTCGGGCGGAGCGAACTGCTACACGGGTACCTTCGGCTTTCAGACCACCCACGCCACGGCCGAGGCGGTGGCCGAAGCGCTCTCAGTGTCGGCCGGCGACGTGATCGTGTGCTCGACCGGCCTCATCGGAACCGGCGACCAGGTCTTTCGCGACAGAGTCGTCGGGGGAGTGCCGGGCGTTGTCGCCGCCCTCACCCAGAATGGCGGCACCGATGCGGCTCTCGCCATCATGACTACCGATACGAAGGCGAAGCAGTCGGTCGCCGCGGGCGATGGATGGTCGATCGGCGGTATGGCGAAGGGCGCCGGTATGCTCGCTCCCGGCCTCGCCACCATGCTCGTCGTCATCACGACCGATGCCGACCTGCCCGCGGCAGCCCTCGACCGGGCCCTCCGCGCGGCAACCAGAGTGACGTTCGACCGACTCGACTCCGACGGCTGCATGTCGACCAACGACACCGTGACGCTCATGGCGAGTGGGGCATCCGGAGTCGTACCCGACGAAGCCACCTTCACGGCCGCCCTCACCGGGCTCTGCCACGACCTCGCGCTGCAGTTGCAGGCCGATGCCGAGGGGGCCAGCCACGACATCACCATCACCGTGGTCAACGCCGAAGCCGAAGACCAGGCCGTGACCGTGGGTCGTTCGGTATCGCGCAGCAACCTGTTCAAGGCCGCCATCTTCGGTAACGACCCGAACTGGGGCCGTGTGCTCGCTGCCGTGGGCACCGTCAGCGAGGCCGAGGCAACGTTCGACCCCTACAACATCGACGTCACCATCAACGGCGTGATGATCTGCAAGGCGGGCGAGCCGTTCGAAGACCGCGACCTCATCGACCTCACGCCGCGCGCCGTCACCGTGCTCATCGACCTGCACTCGGGTGACGCGGTCGCGTCGATCTACACGAACGACCTCACTCACGACTACGTGCACGAGAACAGCGCGTACGCCAGCTGATGACGACCCTCGACCACGAACTCGCCGCCGCGAAGGCGGCAACGCTCATCGAGTCACTGCCGTGGCTGCAGGCCTTTCACGACCAGATCATGGTCGTCAAGTTCGGCGGCAATGCGATGGTCGACCCCGACCTGCAGCGCACTTTCGCCGAAGACATGGTGTACCTGCGCTACGCGGGCATCAGACCGGTCGTTGTGCACGGCGGGGGCCCTCAGATCTCCCGGATGCTCGCCCGCCTCGGCATCGAGAGCGAGTTCCGTGGCGGCTACCGTGTCACCAGCCCCGAGGCGATGGATGTCGTTCGCATGGTGCTCACCGGGCAGATCAGCCGGGACATCGTCAGCCACATCAACGAACACGCCCCACTCGCCACGGCGATCTCGGGCGAAGACGCCGGGCTGTTCGAGGGCCAGCGCCGCACGATCGAGCTCGACGGTGAGACCGTCGATCTCGGCCTGGTGGGCGATGTCGTCGGAGTGAACCCCGAAGCCGTGCTGGAGCACATCGCGGCCGGCCGTATCCCGGTCATCTCCTCGATCGCGCCCGACCGCGACGAGCCGGGGCAGGTGCTGAACATCAACGCCGACGCGGCCGCTGCGGCACTCGCCGTAGCGCTCGGGGCAGCCAAGCTGGTGATTCTCACCGACGTTGCGGGCCTCTACTCCGACTGGCCGAACCGAGACTCGCTCCTCTCTGTCATCGACTCTGAAGAGCTGCGCGCCCTGCTGCCGAGCCTTGAGTCGGGCATGATCCCGAAGATGGCGGCGTGCCTCGAGGCGGTCGATGGGGGAGTGGCGAAGGCCGCGATCATCGACGGCCGAACCCCGCACTCGATCCTGCTCGAGGTGTTCACCCAGAGCGGCATCGGCACCGAGGTCGTGCGCGGCCTCGAATCAGGCATTTCAGAACCGCATATTTCAATTGAGAGGGAAACCCCGTGACCACCCCGTGGATCGACACGTTCAATAACTCGATGATGCGCACCATGGGTACGCCCCTGGCGATGCTCACGCACGGTCGCGGTGCCTTCGTGTGGGATGAGAACGAGAAGGAATATCTCGACTTTCTGGCCGGCATCGCCGTCAACTCGCTCGGCCACGCGCATCCGGTGCTCATCGACGCCGTCACCCGCCAGGTCAGTACCCTCGCGCACGTCTCGAACTACTTCTCGACCCGCCCGCAGCTCGAGCTGGCCGAGCGCCTGAAGCGCATCACCGGCGCCGGCCCCGAGGGTCGGGCCTACTTCTGCAACTCGGGCGCCGAAGCGAATGAGGCCGCCTTCAAGCTGGCCCGCCTGAACTCGCGCGATGGCCGCACCAAAATTCTCGCGCTGAAGAACGCCTTCCACGGCCGCACGATGGGTTCGCTCGCCCTCACCGGCAAGCCCACCATGCAGGAAGCGTTCCTGCCTATGCCGGGTGGCGTCGAGCACATCGACTCCACCATCGAGGCGCTCGAAGCTGCCCTCGACGGCACCGTGGCCGCGCTCTTCGTCGAACCCATCAAGGGTGAGGCAGGCGTAATCGACCTGCCAGAGGGCTACCTCGCCCGGGCACGCGAGCTCACCGAGAAGCACCACGTGCTGCTCATCGTCGACGAGATTCAGACGGGCGTCGGCCGCACCGGTCGCTGGTTCGCCTACGAGCACGCCGGTATCAAACCCGATGCCGTCACCATCGCAAAGGGCATGGCCGGGGGAGTGCCCATCGGCGCCCTGGTCACCTTCGGCTGGGCATCCGAGCTCTACCAGCGCGGAATGCACGGCAGCACGTTCGGCGGAAACCCGCTCGCCACCGCTGCGGCCAATGCCGTGCTCGCCTACATCGAAGAGGTCGACCTCGTCGGCAACGCCGAGCGCCGCGGCGTGCAGCTGCGCGAACGCATCGCCGCCCTGAACTCGCCTCTCATCACCGAGTTGCGCGGGCAGGGCCTGCTCATTGGCATCGGCCTGGCCGAGCCGGTGGCGAACCAGCTGGTGGCAGCCGCAATGGATGCTGGACTCATCATCAACGCCGCCAACGAGTCGACCATTCGCATGGCCCCGCCGCTGATCATCCGCGACCTCGAAGTGGATGCCTTCATCACCCGCTTCAGCAGAGCCCTGGCCGCGATGCCCGCGCTGGTGTAGCGGTACCGCTACTCTGGTTCTTTCTGTCTGACCCGATCTGCCCGACCCGCTCTGGCCGCCCCTTTCTGCCCGCCCCTTTCTGCCCGCCCGACCCGAAGGCTCCCGATGACCCGCCACTTTCTGCGCGACGACGACCTCTCACCCGCCGAACAGGCCGAGATTCTCGACCTGGCGGCAGTGCTGAAGCGTGACCGATTCAGCGAGAAGCCGCTTGCCGGCCCGCAGACGGTCGCCGTCATCTTTGACAAGTCGTCGACCCGCACCCGCGTCTCGTTCGCCGTCGGCATCGCCGATCTGGGGGGCAGCCCCCTCATCATCAGCACAGCAAACAGTCAATTGAGTGGCAAAGAGACGGCCACCGACACCGCGAGGGTTCTCGAACGCCAGGTCGCGGCTATCGTGTGGCGCACCTACGCTCAGGCCGGCCTCGAAGACATGGCCCGGGGCACGACGGTTCCGGTCGTCAATGCGCTCTCAGATGATTTTCACCCCTGCCAGCTCCTTGCCGACCTGCTCACCATCCGTGAGCATCGGGGCGAACTCGCCGGGCTCACGGTGACCTTCCTCGGTGACGGCGCCAGCAACATGGGCCAGTCGTACCTGCTCGCCTGCGCCACGGCCGGCATGCACGTGCGCATCGCCGCGCCCGTCGACTACTCACCCGACCCCACCGTGGTTCAGGATGCCCAGGCCATCGCCGCGGCAACCGGAGGTTCGGCCGCCACCTACATCGACCCCGTCGAAGCCGTCACCGGCGCCGACATCGTGGTCACCGACACCTGGGTTTCGATGGGCAAAGAAGACGAGAAGGCCGCCCGCGTGAAGACGTTCGGTGGCTACCAGGTCGACCAGGCACTCATGGCGCACGCCAAAAGCGATGCGCTCTTTCTGCACTGCCTGCCGGCCGACCGCGGGTACGAGGTGGCGGCCGACGTCATCGACGGCCCGCAGAGCGTGGTGTGGGATGAGGCGGAGAACCGCCTGCACGCGCAGAAAGCGCTGCTCGTCTGGCTCCTGCGCCAGCAGTAGCGCTGGCGGCAGCGCCAACACGAGCGGCGGCGGCGTGCGTGCTTCCTGGCCCACGGGGTCGCGGCGCTAAACTCAGACCCACGCCGCGACTTCGCCGCCAACAGACCCACGGGTCTTCAGGCCCGCCGGTTCGCGGCACGACTTCTCTGTAACTGCATCAACTGAAGAAACACACGAGGCACAGCGTGGCAGACAATCGAGCGAGTGAAGCGGGCGCCCTCTGGGGTGGGCGGTTCGCCAGCGGGCCCTCACCAGAACTGCTGGCCCTCAGCAAGTCGACCCACTTCGACTGGCAGCTCTGGCCCTACGATATCAGCGGCTCCCGCGCGCACGCCACGGCGTTGGCGGCGGCCGGCTACCTGACGCCCGACGAGCTGGGGGCTATGACAGCGGCGCTCGACCGCCTGGCCGCGTCGATCGAAGTGGGCGACTTCACGGCGGCAGAATCCGACGAAGACGTGCACTCGGCCCTCGAACGCGGTCTCATCGCCGAAGCTGGCGCCGAGCTCGGTGGCAAACTGCGCGCGGGTCGCAGCCGCAACGACCAGATCGCCACGCTCATCCGGCTGTACCTCCTCGACCACGGCCGCGAGCTCGGCCACCTCGTCGTTCAGCTCATCGACGCCATCGCCTCGCAGGCCGCGGCGCATCCGGATGCCCCCATGCCGGGCCGCACGCACCTGCAGCACGCGCAGCCGGTGCTTCTCTCGCACCACCTGCTCGCGCACGCCTGGCCGCTGGTTCGCGATCTCGAACGCCTGCGCGACTGGAGTGCCCGGGCATCCGCCTCGCCCTACGGTGCAGGCGCGCTGGCCGGTAGTTCGCTCGGCCTCGACCCCGCTCTCGTGGCGTCAGAGCTCGGCCTCACCGCCGGCCCCATGCTGAACTCCATCGATGCCACCGCGAGTCGCGACGTGGTCGCCGAGTTCGCCTTCATCACCAGCCTCATCGGCATCAATCTCTCGCGCTTCGCCGAGGAGATCATTGTGTGGGCCACCCGCGAGTTCGGCTTCGTGAAGCTGCACGACGGCTACTCCACCGGCTCGTCGATCATGCCGCAGAAAAAGAACCCCGACATCGCCGAGTTGGCGCGGGGCAAGTCGGGGCGCCTCATCGGCAACCTCGCCGGCCTGCTCGCCACCCTCAAGGGCCTGCCGCTGGCGTACAACCGTGATCTGCAGGAAGACAAAGAGCCCGTTTTCGACTCGGTCGAGCAACTCGAGGTGCTGCTGCCCGCTTTCACCGGCATGGTCGCGTCGCTCACCTTCAACACCGACCGGCTGGCCGAGCTTGCACCGCAGGGGTTCTCGCTCGCGACCGACGTGGCCGAATGGCTTGTCAGGCAGGGCGTGCCCTTCCGTGACGCGCACGAGATCAGCGGAGATCTGGTGCGGTTCTGTGAGCAGAACGGGCTCGAACTGCACGAACCCACCGACGAACAGCTCACAACGGTGTCGGTGCATCTCACTCCCGCCGTTCGCGACGTGGTCACCGTCACCGGCTCGATCGCGAGCCGCAACGGCATCGGCGGCACGGCCGGTGTGCGTGTTGCCGAACAGCTCGCGTCGCTCACTGCCCAAGTGCGCGTCCTGCAGAAGTCAGTGGCCGGTGCCGGGGCCGGCACAGCTGCCGATGGCGCACCCACACTCGATGAACCCCTCCTCTACCACCCGAAGGCGACAGCATGACACTCAGCAGCAGCTCCGGCTCGCCCGACGGCCTCGGCCCCGAGACATCGGGCGGCAAGAAGCCCAAAGTCGACCAAGACATTCGAAACCACCCGCTCTACAAGACACCCTGGTGGCGCAAGCCGCTGAAGCCGTGGATGTTCTGGACCCTCGCCAGCGTTCTCGTCGCCATTCTCGTCGCGGCTGTCATCGTCTGCATCTCGCTGGGCATCAAGCTCTTCTGACCCTATGGCGTCTGCCGAAGTCGTGCCGGGCACCTCGATTCCCGACCCCGACCTGTTCCTCCGGCCCGCCGTCGAGGTGGCGCCCCTTCTGCTCGGAGCGCTGCTCAGTCGTACCTCAGCTGAGGGCACCACGACCCTCCGCATCACTGAGGTCGAGGCGTACCTCGGCGTGGGCGCCGATCCGGGCTCACACTCCTTTCGCGGCCAGACCCCCGCCAACTCGGTCATGTTCGGCGAACCCCTGCACCTCTACACGTACTTCACCTACGGCATGCACACCTGCGCCAACATCGTCTGCTCGCCAGCCGGCATCGCGAGCGGTGTTCTGATCCGCGCCGGCGAGATCGTCGACGGCCTCGATCTCGCGCGCGAGCGCCGCGGCCACGCGATACCTCTTCGTGACCTCGCCCGCGGCCCCGCTCGCCTCACCCGCGCCCTCGGCATCCCTCTCTCCGATGGGGGAGCCTCCCTTCTCGCTTCCCCATACGGTCTCCGGATGCCCGACCACCCCTCGCGCTTCGAGACGTCTGCCCGCACGGGTCTCGGCGGCCTGGGCGGCACCCCCGCGTACCCCTGGCGCTTCTTCATCCCCTCCGACCCCACCGTCTCGCCCTACAAACGTCACCCCAAGCTCGCCCCCTTCACCCCGACGGCATAGCTCTCCGCCCATTCGATGTCGGGTCAGGTCTCCCACTCGAGCGAATCGAATTCGTCGCGCTCGAAGAACTCGGCGAGACGCGCCCGGCAGCACAGCCACGTCGTGCGGCGCCCACCTGACCGGCCGCCTGACTGCCCACCCCACTGCCCACCCCACTGCTCCACCAGAAACCCACCGCTCACCTCCTGATCGTCGAGCACCAGCACGTTCTGGCCCTCGTTCTCGCCCTCGGTCAACACCCCGACCAGCCCCACGGGAATGACGGCATACGGGTGGTGTTGTTTCATCGCGGCTCAGCCTTAGTCATAGTTGAGAATTAATCATAACTGATCACGCGTGCCACTGGTACTCTGTGAACCGTGCCTCAGCCAGTGTTGGTAGCTCTGTCTACCCAGAAAAATGACCCGTCGTTCTCCTCTGTGTGGGATGAGCTGAAGTGGCGCGGCCTGGTGCACGTCTCGACAGACGAAGCCGAGCTGAAGACGCTGCTCGACGGCGCGCCCATCACCTTCTACTGCGGGTTCGACCCGACGGCCCCGAGTCTTCACCTCGGCAATCTTGTGCAGATCCTCGTTATGCGCCGCCTTCAACTTGCCGGGCACAAGCCGTTGGCACTCGTGGGCGGCTCGACCGGTCTCATCGGAGACCCACGCCCGACCGCCGAACGCACGTTGACCGCGCGCGACACCGTCGCCGAATGGGTTGGGTACCTGCAAGCTCAGGTGTCGAGGTTTCTGAGTTTCGAAGGTGACAGCAGAGCACGGCTCGTGAACAACCTCGACTGGACGGCCCCGCTCAGCGCCATCGACTTCCTCCGCGACATCGGCAAGTACTTTCGCGTGGGCACCATGCTGAAGAAAGACGCGGTGAGCGCCCGTCTCAACTCCGACGCCGGCATCAGCTACACCGAGTTCAGCTACCAGATTCTGCAGGGCCTCGACTACCTCGAGCTCTACCGCACCTACGGCTGCCGCCTGCAGACGGGTGGCAGCGACCAGTGGGGCAACCTCACCAGCGGCACCGACCTCATCCGTCGCGCAGAGCAACAGAGCGTGCACGCCATCGGCACGCCCCTCATCACGAACTCCGACGGCACCAAGTTCGGTAAGAGCGAGGGCAACGCCATCTGGCTCGACCCCGCCCTCACCAGTCCGTACGCGTTCTACCAGTTCTGGCTCAACACCGACGATGCCGATGCCCTCGAACGGTTGAAGATCTTCACGTTCCTGACTCGCGACGAGCTGAACCGGCTCGCGGAGGCCGTTGCGACCGAACCGTTCCGGCGCGAAGCGCAGCGCACCCTCGCCTACGAGGTCACCTCCCTCGTTCACGGAACCGACGCTACCGACGCCGCCATCGCCGCCGCCGCGGCACTCTTCGGGCAGGGCGATCTCGCCGATCTCCCCGAGCAGGCTCTTCGCCAGGCTCTAGCCGAACTCCCTACCGTCGAGACGACTCCGGATGCTCTACTGCTGCAGCTCGTTGTCGACACCAAACTCGTCGCAACGATCAGCGAGGCTCGGCGTGCCCTCGCCCAGGGTGGCCTCTATGCCAACAACGTGAAGATCGACAACGACCAGCTCACCGCAGGTGACGTTGCCCTTACCGGTGGCGTCGTGGTTCTGCGTCGCGGCAAGAAAACCCTCGCGGGCGCTGTCGTCGTCTAGTTCCGCGCGTTTCCGGGGCGACACGCCCGGGTGTCGCGGTCTATTTGCCAGCCACGAAACATACCCGTAATGTTTCTTCTTGTCACCCCAAAGGTTCGGAAAGCGGTTCTGTTTTCTGGCCTCAAGTGGGGCCGTTTCCCATGTGAAGAAAACCGCGGATGCCGTTTGGTGTTTGTTGTGTTTGGGCTTTGTGTGGTGGGCGATGGTTTATGGTTGTGAAGTTGCCTCGTGTCGGGTCTGGTTGTTGTGACTGGGTTTCTGGTGTGGGTGCGTCCGATCTTTGAGAACTCAACAGCGTGCACATTGTCAAATGCCAAATCCCCGTGACACCTTTTTTGGTGTTCGGGTTCCTTTGGGAAAAACAATTAGTGGGGCATCTTTTTGGGGTGTTTCACGGACAAGCAAGTCAGTAATGATTTGTTCTGTCAGCATCAAACTTGTCATGCCGGCTTCGATTCCCGTTGTTGGTGTGGCGCGTAAGCATTTACGGAGAGTTTGATCCTGGCTCAGGACGAACGCTGGCGGCGTGCTTAACACATGCAAGTCGAACGATGATGCTGAGCTTGCTTAGCGGATTAGTGGCGAACGGGTGAGTAACACGTGAGTAACCTGCCCTTGACTCTGGGATAAGCGTTGGAAACGACGTCTAATACCGGATACGACCTCTTACCGCATGGTGTGGGGGTGGAAAGATTTTTTGGTCAAGGATGGACTCGCGGCCTATCAGGTTGTTGGTGAGGTAATGGCTCACCAAGCCTACGACGGGTAGCCGGCCTGAGAGGGTGACCGGCCACACTGGGACTGAG
>NZ_QYRT01000025.1 GCF_004923255.1 Subtercola vilae
TGGGTGGAATATCGGGGGGTGGGTCGAATGCCGGAGGGGGTCGAATGTCGGAGGTCGAATGTCGGAGGGTCGCATGTCAGAGGGTCGAGTTATGCTCGCTTTGACTGTGGCGCTCCGGCTCACTGGCGCGCTCTCAGCCCTCTGATCGACACCACCCCTCACCGAAAGGGCCCCGCCCATGACAACTCCCGCCTCATTCGACCCCCGCCTTGTCGCGCTGGCTCGCGCCGGCAGACTGAACACCCTGCTCGCCACCGTCACTCGTGGGCTCGACGGCGATGAAGCAGAACCCGTCGTCTACCGTTGGGCGTACGTCGCCAGCATGTTCGGCCACCGTGACGCCGACGACCTCGTCGCCGAGTTCGACGAGCGCGAACCCACCTGGTGGGGCGACCACGGCGACCCTGTGTTAGCCGAGATCCACCTCGAGCTCGCGCTCGCACTCCTGTCGGGCCGTCGCGGCCTCCCGCCCGACGAAGGGCGCGCTCGCGCGCACCTGACCGAGGTGATCGACCACTGGCTTGCCGCCGAAGCCGAAGAAGACGAGTGGAACGAGTGGTACGCCCCCGAGAACTACCCGAACCTGGCCGCCGGATGCTCGCCCCACGCCCATGCCCCGACTCCGCCGCCCCGCTCACCCACCGGCCGCCCTCCCACGCCAGCCCTCACCCCGAGCGCCGACCTCTCTGCAAGCACGTGCACCCCGTCTGAAGAGCCTCCCCAGACGGAGTTCTCGCTCAACGTGCAGCGGGCCCGCCAAGCGCTCCTGCCCGCCGAGCGCCCCCACTTCGACCGAATCTGGTTCGAGACCCTCAACCGAACCGAGCTGCCACCGCGCGACCTGAGCTGGCGCCTCTGACCCATGCCCACGCCCATCGACTTTCCCCAGAACGTCGCCACCGGCCGCACCAACCGACGATGTGGGGCCACTCGATCGATCCCGCGGCGGCGGTGCGAGCGGGCAGTCGCCCGCTGAGAGCGTGATCGGGTGCCTGAAGCCCGGCTCGACCCGGCCCTGCGGAGTACACGGCTCCTGCACATTGATGAGGATCACACAGTTGTCCACAGTTCAGCGGGAGCTGCGATCGACGTCGGGCCACGGCACTACTGTCGAATCATGACAGCTCCAACCCACCTCCTCCGCGTCGAGAGTCCGCTCGGCCGGCTCGAACTGACGGCCGACGACGACTCCATTCTCACGCTCGAAATCGAGCGCGCCGGCCTTCTCACCTACGAGAACCTGCCCGAGAACTCCAACGACGTCCTCGACGAAGCCTCGCGCCAGCTATCCGAGTACTTCGCGGGTGACCGCACCGAGTTCGACCTCCCCGTGAAGCTCGAGGGCACGCCATTCCAAACCGCGGTCTGGCTGCAGCTGGCGCGTCTCGGCTGGGGTGAGTTCGTGTCGTACGGTGAGCTCGGCGCGCTGGCCGGCAAACCGGGATCAGCACGGGCGGTCGGCGGTGCCGTCGGTTCGAACCCGGTTCCCATCATTGTCGGCTGCCACCGTGTACTCGCGTCGAACCGCAAGATCACCGGCTACAGCGCGGGCAATGGCATTCCCACCAAAGTCTGGCTGCTCGACCACGAGAGCATCGGTCACGCATGAGCGCCATCGTGCAGGGGGCCGATGGCATAACGCGGTGCGCCTGGGCGGGAACAGACGAGCTCTACATCGCGTATCACGACACCGAGTGGGGCAAACCCCTCCACTCCGACCGTGCGCTGTTCGAGAAGATCAGCCTCGAGGGCTTCCAGGCCGGCCTCTCATGGATCACCATCCTGCGTCGCCGAGAAGCGTTCCGTGCGGCGTTCCACGACTTCGACATCGACACCGTTGCAGCTTTCACTGACGCCGACGTCGAACGCCTCGTCACCGACGCCAGCATTATCCGGCATCGCGCAAAAATCAACGCCGTCATCACTAACGCCCGCATCACGCAGAAGCTCATCGCCGACTCCTCCGTCGGCGCCCTCGATCGCCTGGTCTGGAGTTTCGCCCCCGCATCTTCGCGACCTCGGCCTCGAACATTCGCCGACATCGTCGCGACCACCCCCGACTCCATCGCCCTGAGCAAAGCTCTTCGTGCGCTCGGCTTCGTGTTCGTGGGCCCCACCACCATGTACGCCCTCATGCAGTCAGGCGGCCTGGTCGATGACCACGTCGCCGGGTGCTTTCTGGCCGCCGATGAGTGAGACCGGCCATCACCGCTCGAGCCATTCCCCTCCCCGCACAACACCAGCTTCTTCGGCGGCGGTGCTGCCAGTACCGTTGGCGCGAGAGCTGATCACCGAGCGACTCCGACTCGACCCACTGGCCGTCGATCATGCCGAACCGATGGTGGTGGTGCTCGCCGATCCCCAGTTGTATCGCCATACCGGAGGCAAGCCGCCCACGCGCGACGAGCTGACAGCGCGCTATCAGCGACAGACCCTCGGCCACTCCCCCGACGGCATGGAACGCTGGTTCAATTGGGTCATCGCTGATCGATTGACCGGCACGCCGATGGGATTCGCAGCGAAGCTCGGGCTCACTCTGACGGCAACGCTCGTCGATGGGGAGCGCCGATGGAGGCGAACAGTTCGTAGCGGGCCACACTGAGTCGACCTCGGCCGTAGTTTCGCACGCTCGAGACGCTGCGCACCCTCTGTACGCGATTGAGCGTGCGTTCTCGGCAACGGGATGAGGTCGCGCAACGGCACTAGATCGCGGAAGACAGACCGCCAATGGGGGCAATGGGAGCGACGCGAAACGGCACTGACGGGTCGTAGGCCTTGTCATCGAAGGCAACCATTGCGAGCCATACGTACGGCACGAACACGTACAACACGACCCAGCCGACGGTCACCTTTGCGAATCGCGCGCCCAGATTGTAGGCAGCGATCGCTTCCAGCACCAGCGCAGCGTAGTTCGCTATCGGAACAAGCGACAGCAGCGCCCACCATCCGGGCTGCCCGCCGTGTTCGAGAAACACCCACTTGCTGTAGACGGGAACCCACGCCTTCCATGGCGCATCGCCCATCTTCTTCAGCACGAGCGACATGAACCATGCGTCGACCACGTACACCGCGACCGCCACCAATACCGTCAAAAGAATCACGACGACAACGACGAAAGCGAACAGGGGCCCAACTGAATGAGTGGAATACACCCCCACAATGTACCAACCCGACGAGTCACCCGCTTGAGGTGCGTCTCGTGGTCAGTTTCGACCATCGATACCGTCAGAGCGACCGCGCGACACAACGACAGTGCGACAGCGCGACAGCGCTCAGACCATCAGCGCAAGATCGCCGTCAGGCGTGAGCCGCAGATCGAAGCCTGCACCAGGCGCCCAGGCCAGCAACTCGTCAACCGAGGCGAAGTCCACCCCCGCCAGCACCAAGGCCCGCGTGAGCTCACCCTTGGCTTTCTTGTTGAAGTGGTTCAGGGCACGGCGCTTGCCGTCGGTGCCCACGGAGAACACCCTCAGAAAGTGCGTGTTCGGACGGGCATCCACCGGCCCGAGTGCAACGTATCCTTCTGACCGGAAGTCGAGCAACAGCCCTGGCTCCCGCGCCAGCACAGCAGAGGCAGCGGCTGCCCAATGCTTCTTCAGCGGCAACCCCGGTACCCGTGAGTCGTGCGACAACCGATACGCCGGAATCGAGTCACCCACGCGGATGGGCCCGAACAGCGCCGAGTGCACGGCCACGTGTGCCCCAGCGAACTGGCGAGCAGCGACGGGAAGGCTCTCTGCAGAGAGCGCGTCGAACACCACTCCCGTGTACCGGTCGAGCGCCGGCATGGTCGGCGACAGCGTGAGACGACGATTGCGCTCCACCTCGACCGCGCCGAGGGTGCGACCGAGTTTCAGCGCAGCGATGGTGGCATCGGCGTCGCGGGCAAGCAGCCGCACGGCACGAACAAGTTCGGCCCGACGCGTCTTCAGCCCAGCGAAGCTGAGCGAAGACAGGTCGAGCCGATCGAGTGCACCACCGTCACGCTTGGTCTCAGACGGTGGCAGAAGTACGAGCAAGAGAGAAGAACTACCGCGAACCCTAAGAAACGAGTTCGGCCGCGCGCGCCACAATGGTCACGCGGTCGTTCTCAACCGAGAGAAAACCCTCATCGGCCTGCGCGGTGATGCGCTTTCCGTCGGGCAGAGTGACACGCACTTCACCCTCGGCAAGGATGGCCAGCAGCGGTTCGTGGCCCCGCAGAATGCCGATCTCGCCCTCAGTGGTCTTCGCGATGACCTGCGTTGCGCCGCCCGACCACACTTCGTGGTCGGCCGACACGACACTGACCTGCAGCGGGGCAGCGCCCGCGCCGGTGACATCAGCCATGGCTAGTTGTCTTCCTTCTGAATCTGAGCCCACTTCTCTTCGACGTCGTTGATACCACCGACGTTGAAGAAGGCCTGCTCAGCCACGTGGTCGAACTCACCGTTCGCGATGGCCGAGAACGACTCGATCGTGTCTTTCAGCGGAACAGTCGAACCCTCGACACCGGTGAACTTCTTGGCCATGTACGTGTTCTGTGACAAGAACTGCTGAATACGACGTGCACGCGAAACCGTGATCTTGTCTTCTTCAGAGAGCTCGTCGACACCGAGAATGGCGATGATCTCCTGCAGCTCTTTGTTCTTCTGCAGAATGGCCTTGATGCGAACAGCCGTGTTGTAGTGGTCTTCGCCCAGGTAACGGGGGTCGAGGATGCGGCTGGTCGAGGTGAGCGGGTCGACTGCCGGGTAGAGTCCACGCGATGCGATCTCGCGCGAGAGCTCGGTCGTTGCATCGAGGTGCGCGAAGGTCGTCGCCGGAGCGGGGTCGGTGTAGTCGTCAGCCGGAACGTAGATGGCCTGAAGCGACGTGATCGAGTGCCCACGCGTCGAGGTGATGCGCTCTTGCAGAACGCCCATCTCGTCGGCGAGGTTCGGCTGGTAGCCCACGGCCGACGGCATACGACCGAGAAGCGTTGAAACCTCTGAGCCGGCCTGCGTGAAGCGGAAGATGTTGTCGATGAAGAGCAGAACGTCTTGCTTCTGCACATCACGGAAGTACTCCGCCATGGTGAGGGCCGACAGCGCAACGCGAAGGCGCGTTCCCGGCGGCTCGTCCATCTGGCCGAATACGAGGGCCGTCTTGTCGAAGACACCCGCCTCTTCCATTTCAGCGATGAGGTCGTTGCCCTCACGGGTACGCTCGCCGACACCGGCGAACACCGAGACGCCACCGTGGTCTTGCGCGACGCGCTGGATCATCTCCTGGATGAGAACGGTCTTGCCGACACCGGCTCCACCGAACAGACCGATCTTGCCACCCTGAACGTACGGGGTGAGGAGGTCGATGACCTTGATGCCGGTTTCGAACAGAGTCGTCTTCGACTCGAGCTGGTCGAACGCCGGGGGCTTGCGGTGAATGGGCCAGCGCTCGGTGATCTCGATCTTCTCGCCGTTGATGGTGCCGTCAGCGTCAGCGTTCAGCACCTCACCGATGACGTTGAAGACCTTGCCCTTGGTGACTTCACCAACGGGCACCGAGATGGGCGCACCCGTGTCGGTGACCTCCTGGCCACGAACCAGGCCATCGGTCGGGTTCAGTGAGATGGCGCGAACCAGGTCGTCACCGAGGTGCTGGGCGACCTCGAACGTGATGGGCGTGGTGACGCCATCGATGGTGACCGTTGACTTCAGTGCGTGGTAGATACCGGGGATGGCATCGTGCGGAAACTCGATGTCGACAACCGGCCCGGTGACGCGGGCGATGCGCCCAATGCCTCCGACCTTAACGTCGGCGGCAGCGGGCGAAGTGTCTGTTGCTGTCGGTGTCATAACTTCTCTCTTCTCAAACTAGCGAGCCGGGGTCAGCGCGTCGGCGCCGCCCACGATCTCAGAAATCTGCTGGGTGATCTCCGACTGGCGGGCGTTGTTGGCCAGTCGGGTGTAATCGCGAATCAGCTTGTCGGCGTTGTCGCTGGCCGACTTCATCGCACGCTGGCGAGCAGCGTGTTCTGAAGCGGCGCTCTGCAGCATGGCGTTGTAGATGCGGCTCTCGATGTAGACGGGCAGCAGAGCATCAAGAACGTCGCCCACCTCGGGCTCGAACTCGTAGAGCGGCAGCACCTCGTTGTCGGCCGGCGCTTCGATGCCGTCGACGACCTCGAGGGGCAGCAGACGCGTCACCTCGGGAACCTGCGAGACCATGTTCACGAAACGGTTGTAGACGATGTGGATCTCGTCGACTCCGCCGGCCGAGGCCTCCTGCAGGAAGATCTCGACAAGTGAGTCGCTGATCTCCTTCGCAACCTCGAACGCCGGCTGGTCTGTGCCACCCGTCCACGTCTTGGCAGCTTCGCGCTTCCGAAACGAGAAGTACGCGGCGGCCTTCCGACCCACAACAAAGTAGGCGACGTCTTTACCCTCACTCCGCAGAAGCGACGTGAGGTGCTCAGACTCTTTCAGCACGTTCGAGCTGAAAGCGCCGGCGAGCCCGCGGTCTGACGCGAAGATCACGACAAGTGCGCGCTCGATCTTCTCGGGCTCGGTGGTGAGGATGTGGTCGACGTTGGAGTACGTGGCGACAGCCGACACTGCTCGCGTGACAGCGCGGGCGTAGGGCCCGGATGCTGCCACCCGAGCCTGCGCCTTCTGAATGCGCGACGCGGAGATGAGTTCCATCGCCCGCGTGATCTTCTTGGTCGTCTGGGCAGACTTGATCTTCTGTCGGTAGACCCTGAGCTGAGCAGCCATCGGTTAGCGACGACCCTTGACGATCTTCTCTTGGTTCACATCTTCTTTCGGGAGCGACGCGAACTTCTCGCTGCCAACCGACGCGAGAGGCTTGCCCTCGCCCGTCTGGAACTCCTTCTTGAACGCGTCGACACCCGAGACGAGAGCCGCGGTGATGTCGTCAGACAGCACGTTGGTCTCGCGAAGCTTGGTGAGAACGTCGGTGTTGCGAGCGAAGTAGTCAAGCATCTCGCGCTCGAAGCGCAGGATGTCTTCGACCGGAACCTCGTCGAGTTTGCCGTTCGTACCGGCCCAGATCGAGACGACCTGGTCTTCGACGGGGTACGGCGAGTACTGCGGCTGCTTGAGCAGCTCGGTCAGACGAGCACCACGAGCCAACTGGCGACGCGAAGCCGCGTCGAGGTCGGAAGCGAACATGGCGAACGCCTCGAGCGAACGGTACTGGGCGAGCTCGAGCTTCAGTGTTCCTGAAACCTTCTTGATGCTCTTCACCTGGGCGTCACCACCGACGCGCGACACCGAGATGCCGACGTCTACTGCGGGGCGCTGGTTCGCGTTGAACAGGTCGCTCTGCAGGAAGATCTGCCCGTCGGTGATCGAGATCACGTTGGTCGGGATGTAGGCCGAGACGTCGTTGGCCTTCGTTTCGATGATGGGAAGCCCCGTCATCGAGCCGGCACCCAGCTCGTCGGAGAGCTTGGCACAACGCTCGAGCAGACGGGAGTGCAGGTAGAACACGTCACCGGGGTACGCCTCGCGTCCCGGCGGGCGACGCAGCAGCAGCGAGACCGCGCGGTACGCCTCGGCCTGCTTCGACAGGTCGTCGAAGATGATGAGAACGTGCTTGCTGTCGTACATCCAGTGCTGGCCGATGGCCGAGCCGGTGTAGGGAGCAAGGTACTTGAAGCCGGCGGGGTCGGAGGCGGGAGACGCGACGATCGTCGTGTACTCCATTGCTCCGGCGTCTTCGAGGGCACCCTTCACCGAAGCGATGGTGGAGCCCTTCTGGCCAATGGCCACGTAGATGCAGCGCACCTGCTTGTTGGTGTCGCCCGACTCCCAGTTGGCCTTCTGGTTGATGATGGTGTCGATCGCAATGGCCGTCTTACCGGTCTGGCGGTCACCGATGATCAGCTGGCGCTGGCCGCGGCCGATGGGAATCATGGCGTCGATGGCCTTGATGCCCGTCTGCATGGGCTCGTGTACACTCTTGCGGCTCATGACGCCCGGAGCCTGCAGCTCGAGGGCACGGCGACCGGTCGACGCGATCTCGCCGAGACCGTCGATGGGGTTGCCCAGGGGGTCGACGACGCGGCCGAGGTAGCCGTCACCGACGGGAACCGAGAGCACTTCACCGGTGCGCTGAACCTGCATGCCTTCGACAATGCCGCTGAACTCACCGAGAACAATGACACCGATCTCATCTTGTTCGAGGTTCTGGGCGAGGCCCAGCGTGCCATCGGCAAACGTGATGAGCTCGTTGGCCATCACGCCCGGCAGACCCTGCACGTGGGCGATGCCGTCAGCCGCGTCGATGACGTAACCGACCTCGACAGCACTCGCGGCGGTCGGTTCGTACGACTTGACGAAATCTTGAAGAGCGTTGCGGATCTCGTCGGGGCTGATCGTTAGTTCTGCCATTGCCAATCCTTTTGTGTGTTTAGTGAAGCGTAGTTCTTAGCCGGCGAGTTTGTGCCGAAGATCGTTGAGGCGGCTCTCTATGCTGCCGTCGATCACATCGTCGCCGATCTGAACGCGCAGCCCGCCGAGAACAGACGGGTCGACGACCTGGTTGATGGTCAACTCGCGGCCGTATGAACGACCGAGAGCCGAACGCAGCCGGTCAAGCTGCGCTGGAGCGATGGGGGTGGCAGAGGTGACGGTCGCGATCGACTGGTTACCCTCGTCGGCCACGATGGTCGCGGCCGATCTCAGCAACTCGGCGATTCGGCGGCCGCGCGGCTGCTGCACCAGGTGGCGCACGATCACAACCGCCTGCTCTGACGCCTTACCCTGAAGCAGGGTGTTGATCAGAGTGACCTTCGCCTCGGGCGAACCGAGGTTCGAGCCGATGGCGAGTTCGAGGCCGGAATCGCTGGAGACAGCTTCTCCGAACTCGAACAGCTCGCTCTCGATCGACGAACCCGCGGGAGCAGAGGAGGCGATGACGCGAAGCGCGATCTCTTCGATACCGCCGAGCAGTTCATCCGGAGTCGACCAGTGGGCAGACGTGATCGCGGTCAGCAGTGACAACGCATCTGCACCCAAATCGTTTCTGAAAACACGGTCGATGAGGGCTGACTTCTCGGCAGCCTCAGTTGACGGGTCAGCGAGAAGACCACGAAACTGTGCTGACCCCCCGATGATTCGACCGGCGGCGAAGAGATCTTCACCGATCGACAGCGTCAACGAGCCAGCGGGAACAGCAGCGAGTGCTTTCTTCGACGAAGCCAGGGCTTCTCTGGTTGCGCTACCCATGCTTACGAAGACACCGCCTTGGAGTCGCTGGCTTCGAGATCGCGGGCTTCGAGATCGTGCAGGAAACGGTCGACGATGGCCGCCGAACGCGTGTCGTCAGTGAGGCTCTCGCCGATGACGCCGGATGCGAGGTCGATGGCCAGTGAACCGACCTCAGACCGCAGTGAGACGACAGCTGCCTGACGCTCCGCTTCGATCTGAGACTGTGCGTTGGCTGCAATGCGGGCTGCCTCTGTGGTGGCCTGTTCTTTCAGCTCAGCGAGAATGCGCTGGCCGTCGGTACGGGCCTGGTCACGAATAGTGCCTGCTTCGACGCGAGCGTCGGCAAGCTGAGCGGTGTACTGCTCGAGTACGGCTTCGGCTTCGCGCTGGGCGACATCGGCCTTTTCGATGTTGCCTTCGATGGCCTCGCCGCGCTCATCGAGCAGCTTCTTCATGCGGGGCAGAATCGCGCGCCAGAAGAACACCAGCAGAACGACGAAACACACCGCACCCCAGACGAGGTCGGGGGTTTCAGGGGCAATCGGATTGTGAGTCGCTTCAGCCGCGATCACCGAAGTGGAGAGTGCTTGTAACATCGTGCCTCCTTTCTAACTGTGAAGGTGAATAGCTTGTCGAGGATTGGCGCGGATTCAGGTGAAGATGAAGCCGGTGGCGATACCGATGAAGGCCAGGGCCTCGGTGAACGCGATACCGATGTACATCAGAACCTGCAGGCGGCCAGCAAGTTCGGGCTGGCGCGCAACGCCCTCGATGGTCTTGCCGACGACGATGCCTACACCGATTGCCGGGCCGATGGCTGCGAGGCCATAGCCGACGGTTGCGATGTTGCCGTTCAGGGCCGCAAGTACGGAGATGTCTGCCACGGGTATTTCCTTTCGTAGGAGTGAGTCGGCAGGTGCCGGGCTCACTTCGTTTGTGGGTTGTAGTTTTAGTGCTCTTCTGCCAGCGCGAGCTGGATGTACACGGCGGTCAGCAGCGAGAAGACGTATGCCTGCAGCACCGCGACGAGAATTTCGAAGAGGGTGAAGACGAAACCGAAGGCGAGGGTGCCGATGCCGAACAGCGAGAACCACCCGCCGGCCGTGAACAGGAAGAACGAGGTCGCCGAGAAGAACAGCACCAGCAGGAGGTGCCCGACGACCATGTTCATGAGAAGTCGGAGCGTGAGCGTGATGGGCCGGAGCACGAACGTCGAGACGAGCTCGATGGGCGCCACGATGATGTAGATGGGCTTCGGCACGCCGGGCGGGAACAGAGAGTTCTTGAAGAACGCACCCGGGTGCTTTCGAACACCGGCATAGATGAACGTGACATACGACACCACGGCCAGAACGAGCGGCACACCGATGACCGACGTACCCGCGATGTTCAGGAGCGGGATTATGCCGGTGAGGTTCATGAACAACACCATGAAGAAGATGGTGGTCAGAATCGGCAGGAAACGCCGGCCGTCTTTCTTGCCCAGCAGGTCTTCGGCGATGTTGACGCGAACGAAGTCGAGCCCCATCTCGACCAGGCTCTGGAATCGGCGGGGCACGATACGCATCTTTCGCGTACCGAGCCAGAAAATGAGGACAATGGCCAACACCGCGATGAATCTGATGAGCATGATGCGGTTGATCTCGAACGGCGAACCGGCGAAGAGCAGCACATCAGGAAAAAATTCATTGATGGAGGGACCCGTAAAGCCACCTTCATCGGTTGCTAACGGGGCTAGCAGGTTTACAGCGTTAGATAGCAGCGCTTTCTCCTGTATCGGGGCGTGGAGCTCTGCTCTCGCGTCGACGAATATTCGGGGGTATTGCTTGGTGCTGCAAACTAGGCGAAATACGGCCGGCGCAGCTGAACCAACATGTGAAGCCTATCAAGCTTTGGGGCCCCTTGACGAATCCTCTTCGCCTGAATTCCGCAGTTTCGGCTGGTTTTCGGCCGCAATTTCGACATTCGGTAGAACTTGCTGCGGTTTCGGTAGGCCGGCGTCGCTGACGTACGGCATGCGGGTACGCGAAACGACCACGACGTCGACCACGAGCGTGCCGATCACCCCCACGATCAGAAATCCGAACAGCACCACCTTGTTGATCCACGGCTCGTCGCGCAACAGCAGCGCCACCACGATGAAGAGCACGAACTTGAGGAGCCAGGCACCCAGCACGATGGAGAAGAACATCACAGTGAACAGCGGTGACGCGTATGACCGGTTGGCAATGAGGATGCTCGCTGCCGTGATCGCCAGGAACACGAACGCCATAGCTGAGCCGATGACCGCGCTGGTCACGCCCACCCATGAGTCGATGAAGTACCCGGCGACTCCCCCAACGACGATCAGTGCCACCGTCACGATCGCAGCGACCTTCAGTGCGCGGATGAGGATGGGTGTCGAACTCAGCGTGACCGGCTGGGGGCGGGGGGCGGTAGACACGGGTATCAGATTTCCTTTTCGTCGCTGGCCATATCGAGCGGGTCGAGTACAGCGGCTTCAGTTGAGAGGATGCTCTCGGCGGGGGCGAGCTGGATGGCGGCTTCGACGGCCTTGCGCCGCGTCAGCGGGGCGAGGGTGAGAACGGTGCAGACGAGCATCCCGACCCCGAGGAAGACGAAGGCGTACCAGTACGGGTTCAGTACGAAGAAGAGGAGGCAGCCGACGGAGGCGACGGCCGTCCACGCGTAGAAGATGAGCACGGCATGAAAGTGCGAGTGGCCCATATCGAGCAGACGGTGGTGCAGGTGTTTGCGGTCGGCGCTGAACGGGCTCTTGCCCGCACGCAGGCGCCTGATGATGGCGAGACCGAAGTCGAGCAACGGCAGGATGAGAATGGCGAACGGCAGCAGGATGGGCATGAACGCGGGCAGCAACTGCGAGCGGCCGAGGGTCCCGGGATCGATCTGGCCGGTCACCGCGATGGCGCTGGTGGCCATGAGAAGACCGACGAGCATCGAACCGGCGTCGCCCATGAAGAGGCGGGCCGGGTGCCAGTTGAGCGGCAGGAAGCCGGCGCACGCGCCGATGAGCACGGCCGTGATGAGCGAAGCCAGGTTGAAGTAATCGCTCGGCGAGGTCTCTTTCACCAGCAGGTAGCTGTACAGAAAGAAGGTGCCGTTGGCGATGATGGCCACGCCCGCGACGAGACCATCGAGCCCGTCGATGAAGTTGATGGCGTTCATCACCAGAACGATCGCGAGAACCGTGATGAGAAGCGACATGCCGCTCGAGCCGATGGTCAGGCCGCCGATGGGAAGCGAGACGATCTGCACGCCCTGCCACGCCAACAGCAGAGCCGCGATGATCTGGCCGGCGAGCTTGGTGAACCAGTCGAGATCCCAGATGTCGTCGGCCACGCCGATGAGAACCACGATGAGCGCGGCACCGAGGATGGCGAGAATGGGCCCGGGGTTGGTGAACACCAGCCCGAACCAGCTGATCTGGGAGGCGATGCCGATCGCCACCACGATTCCGAAGAACATGGCCACGCCGCCGAGCCGCGGTGTGGGGCGTGTGTGCACGTCGCGTTCGCGGATCTTCGGGTACAGCCGGTACTTGGTACTGAGCTTGTAGACGAGGATGGCCAGCCCGAAGGTGACCACGGCAGACAGGCCCGCGATGAGCAGGTAGAAGCGCACGTGCTCAGCCCGCCGGGTCGGCGTCGGCCGGGGTCTCGTCGGTGACGAGCGCGTCACCGATCACGGCGCGAATCTCCTCGAGCGATACCGCGCCCACTCGGATGACCCGCACGGTGTCGTGGTTGGTCGCGTCGAGAATCGTCGACGAGAGACCGACCGGAGTGACGTCGGCGTGCTCGGCGTCGAGGTAGACGCTGATGCTGTCGCCGAGCATCCGCTCAGCCTCGTGCGCAGTGAGAGCGGCCGGCAGCCCCGTGAGGTTCGCCGACGACACGGCGAGCGGGCCCGTCTCGGCCAACAGCTCGAGTGCGAGCGGGTCGGCGGGCATGCGGAGGGCGACGGTGCCTTCGGTCTCACCCAGATCCCACAGGAGGGAGGCGCGCGCCGGCACCACCACGGTGAGCCCGCCCGGCCAGAACTTCGCGGTCAGCAGCCGAACCGGCTCGCTCACGGTCTCGGCGAGGGCATCGAGCGTACGGAGGTCGGGAATGAGCACAGGAGGCGGAGACTGCCGGGTGCGCCCCTTCGCGTCGAGCAGGCGCTGAACCGCGCGCGCGTTGAACGCGTCGGCGGCGATGCCGTAGACGGTGTCGGTGGGGATCACGACGAGCTCGCCCCGGGAGAGAGCGGCCCGAGCGAGGCGCATTCCGGCAAGGAGTTCGGCCGGAACCGTGCAGTCGTAGATGGCAGCCATGTCGCAGACAATGATAGCCGCTGCACGTGTGTGCACCGATGCAGAACGCGCGGGGTGAGCACTGGGATACTCGATAGGTGACCAAACTCTATCTGTTCGACTTCGACCAGACGCTCTACGCGTACGACTTCCACAAGCGGCTGCCTGCCCTGGCCGAGCTCACCGGCTCGACCCAGTACCACCTCGCCAAGACCTGGTGGGTCGGCGGGCACGAAGAGAAGGCCGACAGCGGTGGGTACCCCACGGTCGAGTCGTACCTCGAGGCGTGGCACGAGGTGACCGGTACGGTTCTGACGCTCGAGAAGTGGCAGACATCACGTAAGGCCGCTATGACACGCAGCGAGACGGCCGTGGATGCCCTGCGGCACGCCACCAGCATCGGCACCGCTTCACTGCTTTCGAACAACAACGTGCTGTTCCGCACCTCGCTGCCCGTGTTGGCGCCCGACGTGGCCGAGATTCTCGGCGACCACGACCTGGTCTCGGCCGACCTCGGCGTCACCAAGCCCGACCCGCTCATCTTCGAACTGGCCATCGAGCGCTTCGATGCGGCCAAAGGCGACGCACTCTTTCTCGACGACAACGCGCGCAACGTCTCTGCAGCCCAGAAGTTCGGCATCCGGGCATTTCACGTGCCCTCGGTCGACCACCTGCCCGACGGCGCAGCCATGCGCGCTGCGATCGACGCGTTCGCTGCGGCCTGACCGGCCCCGCCGCTCCGCGTTCGCTGAGGGCCAGCGGGGCGAATCAGCGGAGCGCAGTGGTGGCGCGGTCGCGACCGGTCAGGTCGCGGTGCGACGCAGTTGCATTCCAGCCGTCGGCCTGCAGCAGGCTCCGGATGGCCGCTGCCTGAAGCTCGCCGTGCTCCATCACGAGCGCACCGCCCGGCCGCAGCAGGCGCAGAGCCGTGAGCGACACCTGGCGCACTACGTCGAGGCCATCGGCGCCGCCGTACAACGCGTGCTCCGGATCGTACAGCCGCACCTCGGGGTCGCGCGGAATGGCGTCGGTGGGAATGTAGGGCGGGTTCGAGATGACGACCGACACGAGACCGTCGAGTTCGTGCAGCGCGTCGGCAAGGTCGATGAAGACGAGCCGGGCATTGGGGGCATCCACTGCGTGGAAATTCTGTTTCGCCCACACGAAGGCGGCCGTCGAGTTCTCGACCGCGACCACCTGGGCGTGCGGCACCTCGACAGCCATCGAGAGCGCAATCGCGCCACTACCGGTGCCGAGGTCTACCCCGATGGGCGACTCATCGGCCATCGAGCGCAGGGAATCGATGGCGAGCCCGGCGACGAACTCGGTCTCGGGCCGCGGCACGAACACGCCGGGGCCGACCGCGAGTTCGATGGTACGAAAGCCCGCCGAACCCGTGATGTGCTGTAGCGGTTCGCGCGCGGCGCGGCGCTCGACCGCCTCGGTGATCATGACTGCGTCGTCGACCGTCACCGGCGAATCGGTGTAGGTCAGCGCCTGAACCTGGCCGCGCGTGGCACCGAGCACGTGGCCGAGCAGCAGCAGCGCGTCGACGTCGGGATCAGGCACACCGGCGCGCCGAAGTACCCCGACCGCGTGCTCGAGCAGCACGCGAACCGTGATGGGCCTGTCGATCTGAATCACACTCATGGCCGGGCCACGCGTCTCACTCAGCCTGAGTGCCCAGCTCTGCGAGCCGGGCTTCTTCGTCTGCCGCGATGCAGGAGTCGACGACCGGCTCCAGGGCACCGTTCATGACGGCGTCGAGGTTGTAGGCCTTGTAGCCCGTGCGGTGGTCGGCAATGCGGTTCTCGGGAAAGTTGTAGGTGCGAATGCGCTCAGAGCGGTCCATGGTGCGAATCTGGCTCTTACGAACGGCAGACGCGGCCTCGTCGATCTCCTCCTGCTGCTTCGCGAGCACTCGGGCACGCAGAACCCGCATACCGGCCTCCCGGTTCTGCAGCTGGCTCTTCTCATTCTGCATCGCCACCACGATTCCCGTGGGGAGGTGGGTGATGCGAACGGCGGAGTCGGTCGTGTTCACCGACTGGCCACCGGGGCCACTCGAGCGGTAGACATCGATTTTGAGGTCGTTCTGGCTGATCTCGACCTCTTCGGGCTCGTCGACCTCGGGATAGACGAGCACGCCGGCGGCGGAGGTGTGAATACGGCCTTGCGACTCAGTGGCCGGCACCCGCTGCACGCGGTGCACGCCACCCTCGTATTTCAGGTGCGCCCAGACGCCCTCGGCGGGGTCAGTCGACTTGCCCTTGATGCCGAGTTGCACGTCTTTGATGCCGCCCAAGTCACTCGAGGTCTGCTCGATGATCTCGGTCTTCCACTTCTTCGACTCTGCGTAGTGCAGGTACATGCGAAGCAGATCGGCGGCGAACAGCGCGCTCTCGGCACCGCCCTCCCCCATCTTGATCTCCATGATGACGTCTCGGCCATCATTGGGGTCACGGGGAATGAGCAGGCGCCGCAGCTTCTCGGTCGAGACCTCGAGCTCTTCGGTCATACCGGGCAGCTCGGCGGCGAACGACGCGTCTTCGGCCGCCATCTCGGTGGCGGCTTCGACGTCGTCGGTCAACTGCTGCCACTCGCGCCACGCCGCGATGATGCGGCTCAACTCGGCGTAGCGACGGTTGACCTTTTTGGATCGAGCAGGATCCGAGTGAAGCGCTGGATCAGCGAGCTGCTCCTGCAGCTCGTCATGCTCGATCAGCAGGGTTTCCACTGATTCGAACATGACTGCCTAATCCTCTTTGTGGTTGTGGTTCGTGTGGCCGGCCGCGGCGCGGTTCTCCGGCATCGACTTCTGCACTTGCATCAGAAACTCTACGTTGCTGGTGGTGTCTTTCAACCGGCCCAGCACGATCTCGAGCGCCTGCTGCTGGTCGAGCCCGGCGAGGGCACGGCGCAGCTTCCAGGTGATCTTCGTCTCGTCGACGCCCATCAGCAGTTCTTCGCGGCGGGTTCCGGATGCGTTCACATCGACCGCGGGGAAGATGCGCTTGTCGGCCAGCTGGCGCGACAGACGCAGTTCCATGTTGCCCGTGCCCTTGAACTCTTCGAAGATGACTTCGTCCATCTTCGACCCGGTCTCGACGAGAGCCGAGGCGAGAATGGTGAGCGAGCCACCGTTCTCGATGTTGCGGGCGGCGCCGAAGAAACGCTTCGGCGGGTACAGGGCTGCGGCATCCACTCCACCAGAGAGAATGCGACCCGACGGCGGGGCCGCCAGGTTGTACGCGCGCCCGAGGCGGGTGATCGAGTCGAGCAGCACGACCACGTCGTGGCCCAGCTCGACGAGGCGCTTCGCACGCTCGATGGCGAGTTCGGCGACCGTGGTGTGGTCTTCGGCGGGGCGGTCGAAGGTGGAGGCGATGACCTCACCCTTGACCGTGCGCTGCATGTCGGTGACCTCTTCGGGCCGCTCGTCGACCAGAACGACCATGAGGTGAACCTCGGGGTTGTTGGTCGAGATCGCGTTGGCGATCTGCTGCATGACGATGGTCTTGCCTGCCTTGGGGGGCGCAACGATGAGGCCGCGCTGGCCCTTGCCGATGGGGGCAACCAGGTCGATGATGCGCTGCGTCAGTTTGCCGGGCTCGGTCTCGAGGCGCAGGCGCTCCTGCGGGTAGAGGGGGGTGAGCTTCGAGAATTCGACGCGGTTTGCGGCCTCTTCGACGGGCAGGCCGTTGATCGACTCGACCTTGACGATGGCGTTGTACTTCTGGCGACCGTTGCTGTCGCCCTCTCGCGGCTGGCGAATGGAACCGACGACGGCATCGCCCTTGCGCAGATTGTACTTCTTGACCTGGCCGAGCGAGACGTACACGTCGCTGTTGCCCGGCAGGTAACCGCTGGTGCGAACGAACGCGTAGTTGTCGAGAATGTCGAGGATGCCCGCCACCGGGATGAGCACGTCGTCTTCGCTGATCTCGGGCTCGAGGTCATCGCCCTGGCCCTGGCCGCGGCGCTTGCGGTCGCGGTAGCGGTTGCGCGCGCTGCGGTCATTGCGATCGTTCGGGTCTTGACGGCCACCGCGGTCGTTGAGCTCGTCGAGCTGCTGCTCGTCGAAGCTCTGATCGTCGCGGTCGCGGTCGGTGCGGTCACGATCGGTGCGGTCGTTGCGCTGGCCACGGGTACCGGCGGCGCCGCGCTGGTTGTTCAAACGGTCGCTGTTGGTGCGGTCGGCGTTGCTCCGCCCCTCGGCGCGGTCGTTCGCAGCGCGGTCGGTGGTGTTGCGGTCGTTGGCGGCACGGTCGTTGGCTGCACGATCGTTCGCGGCACGGTCGGCGACAGCCTCGGTGCGGTCACCGGATGCACGCTCCCCGGTATTCGCAGCCCGGTCGTTACCCTGCTGGGCGTTCTGGCCGCCCGCGGCGCCACCGTTCGCTGAACGATCGGCGTTGCGGTCGCGACGGTTGCGGTTGCGGCCGCCCTGGCGACCCTCACCCTGCTCGGACTGCTCGCCACGCGCCGAAACGTCGGACTCGGTGTCGGAACTGTCGACGATCGGCAGGTCGGGAAGAATGGAGTCGGTACGGGAACGCTCGAACGTGGGCGCTTCGGCCGGAGCCTCGCCGGCGTCACGGGCAGCCTGCGCTGCGCGCTGGGCCCGGGTGAGGCGCGGGGTGCGAGCCTGACGCTCGGAGCGTGCGGGGCCGCCCTGCGGACCCTCGGGAAGCGTGATCTCGAACGAGGCGGTGCCCGGCTCGGCGACGGCGGTCTCAGAAGAGGCGGCAGCGGCAGAGCTGGCGACAGCGTCGAGGGCGAAGCTGTTCGAGTCATCGCGCGCGCTGGTGGCGGCGGCGGTGTCGGCACCGGCGTCAGTGTCGGCGCCAGCTTCAGTGTCGGCACCGGTGGGAACCAGAGCAGCGAGCTCGTCTGCCGAAGCGTTCACGTGCTGTACGGCCGAGCGACGCTCGGCTGCGGGGGCACTGGTCGGCTCGGAGTTGGTGACGCGGCGAGAGGCGCGACGACGGCCCGTGCTCGCCGGTGCGACGACCTCTGCCGTCGGCTCGGCGATACCGGCCGCAGCCAGGGCGGCAGCGGTCGGCTCGTCAGTGGCGCTCGAAGCGGTGGCACTCGAAGCGGTGGCGCTCGAATCAGATGCGCTCGGCGCGGTGGCGTTCGGGGCGGTGGAGTTCGGGGCGTCAGTGCCCGCGGCAGCAACCGGAGCCGCCGGTGCGGTGGCGTCAGGCGCGGCGCTGGCCTGTGCATCCGGAGCCGTCGTCGACTGCGTCAGAGCGTCGGTTGCACCGTCGACCGCAGCGGAGGCTGCGTCGGCGGCAGGCGCGAGGTCAGCCGAGGGAGCTTCGGCCTGCGCCCCGGCGATGGCGGCGACGAGGTCGCCCTTGCGGAGCTTCGAGGCGCCGGCGATGCCGAGCGCGGAGGCCAGGGTCTGCAGCTCTGAGACTTTCAGAGTTGCGAGATCGGAGCGTTGCGCGCTCGGGGCGTGGAGATCGGTGTCAGACACTAAGGTGATTTCCTTCCTCTGCCGGCTTATGAATTGCGGCAGAAGAGCTGTACGCGCTTGAATGCGTTGGCGGAGGCTACGAACTGTGGCTCTCAGCGGCACAACAAGCGTCAGCGATAATTAGAGGATGTGCGACCGGGCCCCACGGGTTGGCAGATGAGCCAAAACCGTACGCCGCCAGCTTTTGAGAGCTACTCGACGTCGACCGGGTGCGCTATTACTGTAGCACCTTTGAAGTCGACAGCCAGAACGAGTGAGCTCCAGGGTGTCGCCGACTCTGCTGCCACCAGTTCGGCAGCCGCCAGGCGCTGACCCGGGTCGCTGCAGAGCACCAGAATGCTCGGCCCCGCACCAGAAACGACGGCCGGAAAGCCCTGGGCACGAAGCAGCCTGATGAGGCGGTCGGTCTCGGGCATCGCGGCAGCACGATAGCTCTGGTGCAGCTTGTCTTCAGTGGCGGCGAACAGCAGTTCGGGGCTCTGGATGAGCGCCGCAATGAGAAGTGTCGAGCGCGAGACGTTGAAGATGGCGTCTTCGTGCGGCACCGTCGCCGGCTGCAGGCTGCGAGCCAAGGCCGTCGACATCGTCGCCTGCGGCACCAGAACGAGCGGCGAGACCCCGCGGTGCACGTTCAGCTTCTTGAACTGGGGGCCCTCAGGCGTGACCCACGCGATGGTGAGGCACCCGAACAGGGCGGGCGCCACGTTGTCGGGATGCCCTTCCAGCTCGGTCGCGAGAGCGAGCAGCCCCAGCGCGTCGATCTCGACCACGCCCTCGAGCAGACCTTTCGCGGCCATGATGCCGCTCACGATGGCCGCGCCAGACGAACCGAGCCCGCGACCGTGCGGAATGCTGTTGCGAGCGATGAGGTCGAGCCCCGGCATGCTCTGGCCGTAGTGGGCGAACGTGTGCGCGATGGAGCGCACGACCAGGTTGGTTTCGTCAGTGGGTACCTCGCCGGCACCGACACCCCGAACATCCACTGTGGCACCGCGCTCGTCGCGAACGGTGACCGTCAGCTCGTCGTAGAGGGACAGCGACAGGCCGAGCGTGTCGAAGCCCGGGCCGAGGTTCGCCGACGTCGCGGGTACCCGAACGGTGACCGAGCGACCAGCCAAGCTCACGCGGTGGCCTTCGACAGGCCGAGCACACCGGCGATCTCAGCCGCATCGACGGGAACGACGGTGGGCGTGATGTCGCCGCCGTTGGCGGTACGAAGCGCCCACTGCGGGTCTTTCAGCCCGTGGCCTGTGACCGTGAGAACGACCGTGGAGCCGCGCGGGATCTGGCCCGCTTCTGCGCGCTCGAGCAGGCCGGCCACGCTGATGGCAGACGCTGGTTCGACGAAGATGCCGACCTCGGCCGAGAGAATGCGGTACGCCTCGAGAATCTTGGCGTCGTCGATGGCGCCGAAGTAGCCGTCGCTCTTCTCACGCGCCTCGAGTGCGAAGCCCCACGAAGCAGGATTGCCGATGCGGATGGCGCTGGCAATGGTCTCGGGATTCTTCACCACGTGACCGAGCACGAGGGGCGCACTGCCTGAAGCCTGGAAGCCGAACATGCGCGGCAGCTTCGTGGTGACGCCCCGCTCGAGCTCTTCGCTGTAGCCGCGGAAGTAGGCAGTGTAGTTACCCGCATTGCCGACGGGCACGATGTGGAAGTCGGGCGCATCCTGCAGCACCTCGACGACCTCGAAGGCGGCCGTCTTCTGGCCCTCGATGCGGTCGGGGTTGACCGAGTTCACGAGGTGCACCGGGTAGTTGGCAGCGAGCTCGCGGGCAATGTCGAGACAGTCGTCGAAGTTGCCCTGAACCTGCAGAAGCTCGGCGTCGTGTGCGATGGCCTGGCTGAGCTTGCCCATGGCGATCTTGCCCTCGGGAACAAGCACGGCGGCCTTGATGCCCGCGTGGGTGGCGTACGCCGCAGCCGAGGCCGAGGTGTTGCCGGTGGAGGCGCAGATGACCGCCTTGGCACCGTGCTCGACGGCCTTCGAGATGGCCATGGTCATTCCGCGGTCTTTGAACGAACCCGTGGGGTTCATGCCCTCGAACTTCACCCAGACCTGGGCACCCGTGCGGGCCGACAGAGCCGGCGCGGGAATCAGCGGGGTACCACCCTCGCCCAGCGTGATGATGGGCGTCGCGTCGCTGATGTTCAGGCGGTCGGCGTACTCGTGCAGCACGCCTCTCCACTGCCGCGACGGGATACGGGGGCTTTCGGTGGCCATTAGGCTCCTTCAACTCTCAAGACAGATTTCACGCATGTCACGGCCTCGTGCCGGGCCACCGCGTCGACCGTGGCAGACAGGGCCGCGTCGGTCGACTGGTGCGTGACAATGACAAGGGTAGCGGTGGAGCGCTCAGACTCCGAACGCGACCCGACAGACTGCTGCACCGCTTCGACGGAGACGGAGTGCTCGCTGAAGATGCTGGCGATGCGCGCCAGAACGCCGGGCTCGTCGACAACCTCGAGGGTGATCTGGTAGCGGGTGAGCACGGTGCCGATGGGCAGAATGGGCAAGAACGAGGTGAAGACCTCACCCACCCCGGGCCCGCCCGCAACATGTCGCCTCGCTGCCGAAACCAGGTCGCCGAGCACCGCGGATGCTGTCTCCAGCCCTCCCGCCCCGGCACCGTAGAACATGAGGTCGCCGGCCGCCTCGGCCTCGACGAACACCGCGTTCTTCGCACCGTGAACGGCAGCGAGCGGATGCAGTCTCGACACCAGCGCGGGGTGCACCCGCGCCGACACGCCCTCGGCGCCGGTCTCGGGGTCGACCACCCGCTCGCAGATGGCGAGCAGCTTCACCACATAGCCCGAACGACGGGCCTGGTCGACCATCGTGGAGGTGACGCCGGTGATTCCCTCCCGGTAGACAGCATCGACGGGAACCGCCGTGTGAAAGGCGAGGCGCGCGAGGATGGCCGCCTTCTGCGCGGCGTCATACCCCTCGATGTCGGCGGTGGGGTCTGCCTCGGCGTAACCCAGCTCGGTGGCGGCGGCCAGGGCGGCCTCCATCGTGTCTCCGTCGACATCCATGCGGTCGAGGATGTAGTTGGTGGTGCCGTTCACGATGCCGAGGATGCGCTTGACCCGGTCACCCGCGAGGCTGTCGCGCAGCGGCCGGATGATGGGAATCGCTCCCCCGGCAGCAGCCTCGTAGTACAGCTGCGCGCCCACTTGCTCTGCCGCCTCGAACAACTCGTTGCCGTGCAGCGCAAGCAGCGCCTTGTTGCCCGTGACCACGTCGGCACCGGAGTGCAGCGCCTGCAGAATGTAGCTGCGCGCCGGCTCGATGCCGCCCATCAACTCGATGACGATGTCGGCCGAGAGAATGAGCGATTCGGCGTCGGTCGTGTAGAGCTCCTGCGGCAGGTCGACACTGCGCTCGGCGTCGACGTTGCGCACGGCGATGCCGACGAGCTCGAGCCCGGCACCCACTCGTGAGGCGAGTTCGTCGCTGTGCTCGATGAGCAGCTGCGCCACGCGGGCACCCACGTTGCCGGCGCCGAGCAGCGCGATCTTCAGGTTGCGGTATTCGATCATGATGCTTTCCGGGGCTCTGACGCGGCGCGTGCCGGGGCGTGGTTCGGGGCAGTGGTGGCCGTGGTGGCGGATGTCCCCGCGGCTACGGATGCGGCCGTGGTGGCGGATGTCCCCGTGGTGGCGGATGACCCCGCGGCTGCGGATGCGGCCGTCGTGGCGGTGCGGGTGGAGCGCGCCAGCCCCGGGTCACGGGCGAGCAGGTCGTCGACGCTCTCGCCGCGCATGATGAGCCGAGCCGAGCCGCCCTGCACTACTACTACGGGCGGGCGCCCCAGATAGTTGTAGTTGCTCGAGAGCGACCAGCAGTAGGCGCCGGTGGCGGCCACGGCCACGGTGTCACCGGGGGTCACGTCTGCCGGCAGGTAGTCGGCGTAGACCACGATGTCACCGCTCTCGCAGTGCTTGCCGGCAATGCGCACCAGCAGGGGCTCGGCCGTCGACACGCGGCCGGCGATGCGCACGCTGTAGTCGGCACCGTAGAGCGCTGGGCGGGCGTTGTCGCTCATGCCGCCGTCGACGCTCACGTAGGTGCGCACGGCGGTGTCGGCACCATTCTCGGCGCTTCCGTCTGCGCCGCCCTCTGCCTTGCCCTCTGCATTGGCATCTGCACTGGCATCTGCACTGGCATCTGCACTGGCCTTTGCACTGGCCTCGACGCCCACGCTCACGGGCTTCACTGTTCCCACGGTATAGAGCGTCGCCGTCGACGGGCCGATGAGCACGCGGCCCGGCTCGAACGCAACGTGCGGCACCGGGATGCCGAGGCGAGCGCACTCCGAACCGACGATGTCGGCCAACTGCTCTGCAAGCTGCCCCACCGGCGTCGGGTCGTCGGCGCGCGTGTAGGCGATGCCGAACCCACCGCCGAGGTTCAGCTCGGGAATCTCGCCGCCCTCGAGCAGCGCCGCGTGCACGTCGAGCAGGCGCGCCGCCGACTCGCTGAAACCGTCGCTGCCGAAGATCTGCGAACCGATGTGGCAGTGCAGGCCGAGAAAGCGCAGGCTGCTGTGCGACCGGATGGCCGCCACCAGCTCGGGAGCGTCGCTAAGTGCGGTGCCGAACTTCTGGTCGTCGTGCGCTGTGGCGAGAAAGTCGTGGGTGTGAGCGTGCACGCCGCTGTTCACCCGCAGGCGCACGGCCTGCACGCGGCCGTGGCGAAGCGCTGCGGCAGCAACGCGCTCGACCTCGATGGGACTGTCGATCACGATGGCGCCCACGCCGTACTCGACGGCCTCGTCGATCTCGGCGAGCGACTTGTTATTGCCGTGGTACCCGATGTGTTCGGGTGAGACGCCGGCGCCGATGGCCACGGCGAACTCGCCCGCGCTGCACACGTCGATGCTGAGGCCTTCGCCGGTCATCCATTCGGCGACGGCAGAGGAGAGAAACGCCTTGGCGGCGTAGTAGACAGTGACGTCGGTGCCGATGCGCGCGAACGCACCCTCGAACGATGCGCGGAAGTGGCGCGCGCGGCCCCGGGCGTCTGCCTCGTCGACCACATAGAGCGGAGTGCCGAAGCGGGCCACGAGCTCCGAGGCGGCAACGCCACCGAGCGAGAGTTCGCCGGTGCTCGTGCGCGTGGCAGAACCGGGCCAGACGGCGGGAGGGAGATCATTGGCGTCGGCGGGCAGCGTGAGCCACGACGGCGCGAGCGGATTGGCAGTCATCGGGTGAACCTCTGGCACATCGAGCGGGGCCCGGCGGTGGTCGGCGGGCTCAGGGCAGCTGGGGGCGAGCGAACCCGGATTGGTCCCTGAAGCCGTCAATAAGGCAATTCTAGCGGAATCCGTGAGTGGCTCGAATCGTGTTACACGCGAACCTGATGAATTCTCTATACTTGGTGAGAATTCATCGATGAAGGAGGCCGAATGACCACCACCGCTCGAAACACGCCCGCACGGTTCGGTGCGCAGCATGCCACACGTCGGCGGGCCCGTCGTGGGCCGCTCGTCGCGACGCTCGCGGTCTCGTTCTCGCTCGCGCTGTCGTTCGCGGTCTCCGGGTGCTCGGCGAGTGCCTCCCTCACCGTGCCGGCCAGCGAATTCGCCACCGGGGTCACGAACACCCTCGTGAAGCAGGTCGCCGCCGGTACCCCGTCTCCCACCGTCGACTGCGGCAGCGACCCCATCGCCCTCGTCAACGACTCCGTAGTGCACTGCGACCTCACGGCCGACGACTCCCCCGGCGTGCACTACGACACGGCGGTCACCATCAGCAACGTGAAAGGCAGCGACTACCACATCGACATCAAGGTCGCCGACCAGCCGAAGTGAGTGGGGTGTTCAGCCGCAGCTGCCCGTGGCGCTCAGCGAGGCGGCACTCAAGACCAGGTTCGTCGCGGTCGCGTCGACCGTCACCTGCCCTGGCGAGGGCGTGATGCCCGTGATCTCGACTCTCGGCGGCAGGTACTTCGCCACACAGATGCTGATCGGCTTCGCCACCACGGCTTTCAGCGCCCCGCTCACGTCGAAACTCGCAGAACCCGCCGACAGCTTCGCGTTCACGGGAGTCAGAAGAACGTCGGCACCCGAGGGGGTCGCCGTCGCCGTCGCGTCGTACCCGAACGACAGGCCGAGCACACTCACCGAACCCTGATACCCCACCGTGCCGTCGCCGAGCGTGATCGAGTTCGAGCCCGGAATCGACAGAAACCGGTTCACGGCCGCTTCATCGAGGGTGAGAGTCGCCGCGATCCGCGGTACGGGCTTCGACTGGTCGGTCGACACACCGTTGGCCACGACCTTCGCCTGCAGCGGCGTTCCGTCGACCGCCAGCCCGGCACCGGTGAGGGTGACCTCGTCGAACGTTCCGCTGGCGTACTGCTCGAGAAACGACCATCCGCCAATCTGAACCGTCACGTCACCCGTGACGTTCGACGGCAGCCTGTCGAGCATCGCCCGTCTGACCTGCCCCTCGGCGAACGATCTCAGGCCCACATCGGCCACGACCAGCCCACCCGCCACGACCACCACGGCGATCGCGACTCCGGTCAGCACCCTGCTTCGGCGTCTCATCGCTCGCCTCACATGCGGTCGGGCGCAGAGACGCCGAGCAGCTCGAGGCCGTTGCGAATGACCTGGCCGGTGGCGTCGTTCAGCCACAGACGCGTGCGGTGCAGGTCGGTGACCGGCTCGTCTCCGAGCGGAAGCACCCGGCACACCGAATACCAGCGGTGGTAGTGCCCGGCAACCTCTTCGAGGTAGCGGGCAACGCGGTGCGGCTCCCGCAGCTCGGCCGACTGTGCCACGATACGCGGCAGTTCCTGAAGCGACCCGAGCAGCTCGGTCTCGGCCTCGTGGCTGAGCAGCGACGGCTCGAACACACTGCGGTCGACGCCGGCCGCCGCCGCGTTCTTCGCCACCGAGCGAGTGCGCGAGTGCGCGTACTGCACGTAGAACACGGGGTTGTCGTTGGTGCGCGAGCGCAGCACCTCGCCGTCGAGCGACAGCGGCGAATCGGCCGGGTAGCGGGCGAGCCAGTACCGCAGGGCATCCGCGCCGACCCAGGCCACCAGGTCGTCGAGCTCGATGATGTTGCCGGCGCGCTTCGAGAGCTTGGCACCGTTCAGGTTGACCAGCTGGCCGATGAGCACCGAGATGTTCACGTCGGGGTCGTCGCCGGCCGCCGCTGCGAGCGCCTTCAATCGGCCCACGTACCCGTGGTGGTCTGCACCGAGCAGGTAGATCTTCTCGGTGAAGCCGCGGTCTTTCTTGTTCAGGTAGTACGCCGCGTCGGCCGCGAAGTACGTCGTGATGCCATTGCCGCGGGTGAGCACGCGGTCTTTGTCATCGCCGAAGTCGGTGGTCTTCACCCACACCGCGTCGTCTTTCTCGTACACGTGGCCCTGCTCGCGCAGGCGCACGGCGGCCTGGTCGATGAGGCTGAGGCCCGTCTCGGGGTCGGTCTCGTGCAGGCTGAGTTCGGAGAAGAACACGTCGAAGTGCACGTTGAAGCTCTCAAGCGAGGTTTTGATCTCTTCGAGCTGCTGGCGGTAGCCGATGTCGCGGGCAACGCCCACGGCCTCGTCGTGCGGCAGCTCGGCGAGGTTCGGAACCTGCTCGAGAACCTTCGCGGCGAGCTGCTGGATGTACTCGCCGGGGTAGCCCTTCTCGGGCGTGGGCTCGCCCTTCGCGGCGGCGAGAATGGATGCCCCGAAATTGTCCATCTGGTTGCCGGCGTCGTTGATGTAGTACTCGGTCGTGACCTCCGCACCCGATGCGCTGAGCACCCGCGCGATGGCGTCGCCGAGGGCCGCCCACCTCGTGTGGCCGAGGTGCAGCGGGCCGGTGGGGTTGGCCGAGACGAACTCCATGTTGACGCTCAGGCCGTCGAGCTGGTGGTTGTGGCCGTAGCTGTCACCGGCGACGAGAATGGAGCGGGCGATCTCGCCTGCGGCAGCGGTGTCGAGAGTGATGTTGATGAAGCCGGGACCCGCGACATCCACCTTCGACACACCGGCGATGGCGGAGATCTCGGGCACAAGCTCGGCGGCGAACGCGCGCGGGTTGGTGCCGAGGCTCTTTGCCAGCTTCATGGCGATGTTCGAGGTCCAGTCGCCGTGGTCGCGGTTGCGCGGGCGCTCGAGCAGCACGTCAGCCGCTGTGATGGAGGCCGAGCCGTCGAGGCGGGCGGTCACAATGTCGAACAGAGCGCTGGAAAGATCTTCGGGAGTCACGGTCTACGAGTCTATCTCGGCGCCGCGTGGGGCCCCGAGACACCGTGCGTCAGTGCAGCCGGTCAGTGCAGTGGGTCAGTGCAGCCGGTCAGTGCAGCTGAACGAGCTCGCGGGTGTCATCGTGGGGCAGGGCATCCGCTGTGGCCGTCACTTCGAGAGCCGTAAGGGTGAGCCAGCCCCCGTGGTTGGTGAGAAAGGCCGTATCGGCAGCATCGCGACCCGTGGCGATGCGAACAAGGCTCTGACGGGGTGCGAGCGCCGTGGCATCGACGATGAACCATTCGCCGTCGATGTAGGCCTCGGCAACCGCGTGGAAATCCATGGGGCGAAGGCCCGGCGCGTACACCGACACCAGCCGCGCCGGCACGTCGAGGCCGCGCAGCAGCGTGATCACCAGGTGGGCATAGTCGCGGCACACGCCCTGGCGGCTCAGCAGAGTGCGTACGGCTCCGTCGGTGGGCAGGCTCGACCCGGGAACATAGCTGAGCTTCTCGCCCACCCACGACGAGACGCAATCGAGCAGTATGCGCCCTTCGAGCCCCCGAAATTCGGAGCGCGCCGTCGGCAGCAGCATGTCTGACTCGCAGTAGCGGCTCGGTCGCAGGTACGTGATGAGGTCGTTCTTCGTCACCGGAACCGCGGTCTCGAGGCCGTCGACTTCTGCCCAGTAGTTGAGGCTCAGGTGCCCGGCTCCGGCGTCGAACTCGTGCAATCGGGTTCCGTGCACGTCGAGAATCTCGACCGGCGTGATCGGATGCCCGTTGTACAGGTACTCGATCGACTCCTTCTGCGTGGCAAGCCCAGCAGCTACGGCTATGGAGAAAACAAGGTTTGCGGGGGCGTCGATGTCACATTCGATGTGTGCGCTGACCGTTCGCTTCATGATCACGATCCTGCCACGAATTTCGGGCGATTCTGGCACCCCGATTCGTGCACGCAGGGCCTTGTCGGGCAGCCCGACACCCGGGTAGAAGTCAGTGAGTACTTCTTCTGCCGCATCGAGGTCACGAAGCTCGCAGAACGCGCTCGGTACCTGAGCGACATCGACCGGAACGTCATAGTCACTCGTGCGCGGAGCCGTCGGAGCTGGCTCGGTTGACCCCGTGCATCACGACCCACCCGCTCAGAGGCGGCCGAGTGCGGTGAGGAAGCGCTTGGTGTACGCGAGAGCCGGGATGGGGGGCGTGGAGTTGCAGGTGTTCGAGAGGGCAGTCTGACCGCAGGGCACGTCGCGATCGAGCGACCAGTAGTGCAGCCCGGCCAATTTGTTCTGCACGGCGTACGCCGTCATCTCGTCGATGTCCTGCAACGTGAACACCTCGTCGGAGATGTCGTTGAGGGCGATCATCGGGGTGAGTTCGATCTGTGTCAGAGGAACGGTCGGGTAGGTGTGACGGAGGTTCGTCACGGCCTGCACGGCCGAGAGGCCCATATCGCAGACGGAACCGCCCATCACGCAGACTGAAGCCGAGGCCGGGCCGTAGTCCATCACCATGAGGTTGATGGTGTAGTTGCGGATCCCCGACGCAAGCACCGTTTTGATCACCGTGTCACCGGTCGAATTCACCCCGCCGTAGCTGCCGTCAGAGGCGCCGAGTGTGGCGACGGTGAAGGAGAAGCGCAGGTTCGGGTAGCTGCTCTGAACAGCGGCCACCGCCGTCACCAGATTGCGGATGTCGGCTTCCGACTGCCCACGCTCGATGTCGAAGTCGACACCGATGAGGTTGCTACTCGCGTAGCGATCGATGAACGTGCGCATGCCGGCGGCAGACGAGCAGGTGAAGCTGCCTGCCGCGCCACCAGCGCTGACGATGTAGTCATAGTTGGCCGCGTCGAGTCCGGCGATGTTGGCATCGGCGAAGGCCGCTGCAGAGACGCCCGCCCAGTTCTCTGTGCCGCAGTCACCCGTGGCGAACGCCAGCGTGATTGCGTTCAGCTGGGGCAGTGTCGACTGCAGGGTCGTGCCGCTGCCGACGAGTGGGGTCGGCGATCCATTGACCGCTGTGGTTCCCATGGTGTAGCCGGTGCTCCAGAACATGGCCTGGGCAATGTCTTTGTACGGGCTGAAGACCAGCCCGCTGGGCGTGCCGGTGACGGGCGGGGTGGGGCTGGGAGTCGGAGTTGGGGTCGGCGTCGGCGTACTGGTGCTGCCGTCGCAGGTCGTCTCGCTCCAGTACTGCGGCGCAGCGCTCGGCGACCACCAGTTCGGCGCGAACGTCGACACGTATGCCTTGCCGTTGAACGTCACCTTGTCGCCCTTCGCGTACGCAGGATCGCCGGAGTAGGGCTGAGCGAACGGCCGGCAGGCCGTGGGTATCGGCGTAGGTGTGGGTGTGGGCGTAGGGGTGACCGTCGGGCTCGGCGTCGCAGTCGGCGTAGTGGTGTCGCAGGTCGTCTCGCTCCAGTACTGAGGCGCAGTGCTCGGCGACCACCAGTTCGGGGCGAACGTCGACACGTACGCCTTGCCGCTGAAGGTCACCTTGTCGCCCTTGGCATAGGCAGGGTCGCCCGAGTACGGCTGCTGGAATGGCGCACAGCTCGTCGTCGTGGCGGCTGAGGCGACCGCCGCGACTCCCCCGATCGCTGCTGTCATGACAATGCCGAGGATGGTGATCACCGTCAGCACCCGGCGGATCAGGCTCCGCTCCGCGGGCCCACCGGCTCTCTTGCGTACATGGTGGCCTCTCGAGGCTCCGCCAGCGTCGTCGTTCGGTCGCATCCACGTCATAGTTTTCCCCCAGAGAATCGCCGGTTGTGCGTGAGCTGAAACGCACGGTGGCGAGGCCGCTGAGTCTACTGGTAGCCGGGGCGTGGGGCCGAGCATCCGCGTCTCAGCGAGCTGGCGGCGGTAAACAAGAACCGCGCTTCGACGCAGGCGCTCGCGCGAGAGTTCCGCCCGGAATCGCGACTGCACTGCTCGGAAGACGAGCCGCTGATGCGGAAATGCCGCTGGTGAGAAAGTACCGCTGGTGGCCCCAGGCAGATTCGAACTGCCGCCCCTGCCTCCGGAGGGCAGTGCTCTATCCCCTGAGCTATGGGGCCCGGAGTGCGATGTCTAGGTTAGCACTGGCCGCGGGGTGCGTCTTCACGTGACGCCCGCGACGGCAGCGGCCGCGGTCTCATAGCAAGCGCAAAGAGAGAGCAGAGCATCCATCAAGGCCGGTCAGATGTGATAGCTCTCATGAAACCTCACGATGAGCGCATGACAGAGAACACGACCGACCGTCAGTGGCTGGATGCCCAGGGCGACCCCATCGACGAAGAAGACCGGGGGCTCGTCTACGACGTTCGCACCCTGGTGAACCGCCGCAACGTGCTCGGGCTGTTCGGCGGCATCGCTACGGCGTCGCTTCTGGCGGCCTGCTCGACGCCGACATCCGCGGCGAGCGGAGCGACGGCCAGCGCGAACGCTTCAGCAACAGCGAGCGCCACGGCGGCGGCCACTGCATCGGCAACCGCAACGACCGCCGGCGACGTGACCGAGGTGCCAGACGAGACGGCCGGCCCTTACCCGGGCGACGGATCGAACGGGGTCGATGTGCTCGGCGACTCCGGCATCGTGCGCAGTGACATCCGGTCGAGTTTCGGGTCGTCGACGACGACCGCGCCGGGGGTGCCGTTGACCATTCAACTCGGTGTGCGCGATGCGTCGACGGGAGCAGCACTCACGGGTGCCGCGGTCTATCTGTGGCACTGCGACCGTGATGGAGCGTATTCGCTCTACAGCAAAGGCATCACGTCAGAGAACTATCTGCGCGGGGTACAGGCGGTCGATGCATCGGGAATCGTCACATTCACTTCGATCTTTCCGGCCTGTTACTCGGGTCGGTGGCCGCACATCCACTTCGAGGTGTACGCAAATGTAGCGACGGCGGTGGCTTCGGGCCCGATCGTCAAGACGTCGCAGATCGCGATGCCCAAAGAGACCTGCGACGTGGTTTACGCAACCAGTGGGTACGCGCAGAGTGTGAAGAACCTGGCGAGCGTGAGCCTCAGCACCGACAACGTATTCAGCGACGACGGGGCCATCCACCAGATCGCCACGGTGTCGGGGTCGGTTGACGCGGGGTTCACAGCCGCCCTGACCGTCGGGGTGTGATGCGCGCTGGGGTGGGCGAATGTAACGGTTTGGGCCACGAAATGTCAAGGGCAGCCGAGTTCTGCACAAATTGCGGCTCAAACGCCGTGTTTGCGCGGGTCTGATCGCGGTAGACGCTACGCTGACAGCAGCAATTGACCCCCAGTAACACCCCCATGACCCAGCGTCGGGCCACAGCTCCTCACGCTCTTCGACGGGTCGCCTCACCGTTCGATAAGAAACCAGGAGCACACAATGACGTTGGCCCTCGTCTTAATCATTGTCACAGTGTGGGTGATTGTGTCGCTGCCGGTTGCGCTTATCATCGGTCGCATCCCGCGCTTAGCCGAACGGGCCGAGCTGCAGCGCTCACAGCCGACGGGTACCGTCGGTACCATCCCGCGCTGAACGCGGTTGTGATCACGCGCTGAGAGCGACTCAGACGCGGGCTGCCACCAGCGCGGTGAGCAGTACGCGCAGCTGACCGGCTGGCGCTCCTGGGTCTTCGGGGTGCCACTGCACGCCCAAGACCGGCGCGGTGATGTGCTCGAGCGCCTCGGCTGTTCCGTCGGGTGCCACGGCAGCGACCATGAGGCCCTCGCCAAGAGTCGACACGGCTTGGTGGTGCGCGCTCTGCACCCGGATGCCGGTGCTGCCGAAACGCGCCGCGAGAGTGCTGGCCGCATCCAGTTCGACCGCGTGAGACGACATGGTCGCCGACACTGCGACGCCCGTACGCCGGTGCAGCCCGGTCTCGTCGAGATGCTGCGTGAGGGTGCCGCCGAGCGCCACATTGATGATCTGGTGCCCCCGGCAGATGCCGAGAAGCGGTGTCTTTCGTTCGACCGCACGCCGAACGAGCGCGATCTGGCCGAGATCGGCCTCGGTCGAATGTGCGCCTTCGGCCGGGTATCCGGATGCCCCACCATAGAATCGCGGGTCAACGTCTTCGCCGCCCATGATCACCACGGCGTCGGCGTCGTCGGTGAGCGCAAGAAGCGCTCGTGGGCCGAGGTCGGCCGCGGCCAGCCGGGTCACCTCGAAGCCGAGTTCGGTCGCCTCGCGCACCACACGCGAGTTGAGCACGTCGACGTACGAGTGGTATTCGGGTCGGGTCGGGCGATGCGCAGAAACCTCGACCACGACCAGTCGGCGGCGTTCGAGGTGCTCGGCCCGAGCTTCCGGCGTGCGGGTGATAGAACCGAAGACAGCGCCAGGGGCAGCCGATGTGAGTGTCATGCTGCGCCCTCCTCGTGCATCAACGGTGCTCAGCAGGCTCGACGCCCGCACGTGTTCCTACAGTCAACGCTGCCGTCGCCCCGCCCGCCACCGGGCGCGTAACGCGGTGTCACACTTCTGCGTCGCGCTTCTGCCGCAGAAACGACTTCTGAAGCGCCCCGGCCGCGCGGGCCGGCGCCGTGCCAGACTGAGATCGTGCCAGCTACGTTTCTTGTTGTCCCCGAGTGGCAGGGCTCCGGTTCGAGCCGCGCCATGCAGCTCATCGACGGTGCCGACGCCATTGCGGGCGACCTCCCCGCGGCCGTGACCCGGCGTGTGAGCGTTCCCCTCGGTTCGGGTGAGAGCCTCGGTACCGGGGTGAGTCGCATCAGTGCGCTGCACACGGTGCGCGACGCGGTGGCGCAGGCGCTCGACCAGCTGGCGGCCGCTGCCGCGATCGATGCCGTCAACGCCACTGCCGATCCCGATCCCGATCCCGATCCCGATCCCGATCCCGCGAGCATCCCCCGCCCGCGCGCCGACATCGTCGTCACCATCGGCGGCGACTGTGGAGTCGAACTCGCCCCCATCACGGCCGCAAAGCGCACCCACCCGAAGCTGGCCGTGGTCTGGCTGGATGCCCACGCCGACCTGCTCACCCCCGAAACCTCCGACACCGGAGCCTTCTCAGGTATGACGCTTCGCACCCTGCTCGGCGAGGGCTCAGAGCTGCTCGTTGCGGCACCGGGGCAGCGCCTCGAGCCGTCGCACGTGGTACTGGCCGGGGTGCGCTCCTTCGACGATGCCGAAGAGGAGTACATCCGGAAGCACAGCATCACCCTTGTCGACGTCGACGCTCTCTCGCAGAGCGAAGAACTGGAGCGGGGCGATGCTCTCGTCGAGGCGATTCGGGCCACCGGTGCCGACAGCGTCTACCTGCACGTCGACCTCGATGTGCTCGACCCCGCCGAGATTGCGGGCATCAGTTTTCCTGAGCCGTTCGGCGTCACCGTTGCAGCCCTCGTCGAGAACATCACCGCCGTGCGCCGGGCGTTCGCGCTGGTCGGTGCCGGCATCACCCAATTCGCCCCTTCGAGCCCCGATGCCGCGTCCGACGACCTGTCAGCGGTGCTGCGCATCATCTCGGCGCTGACCCGCGCACTCTGACCCATACGCTGACCGGCGCACCCTGACCAGGGCACTCCGACCCGCACGCTCGTGCCGGCACTCGGCTCTACTCCCCCGGGCCCACGCTGGCAAGCGTCGCACGCCATTCAGACGCCTGTCACACCCCGGCGCTAGTGTGAGACGAAACCCGCTGCCGGCGCACCCCGCGCCCGGCCGTCGAGAGGAACACCGTGGCCACACCAGACTCTGGCAGCACATTCGACGTCATCGTCATCGGCGCCGGCGCCGTGGGCGAGAACGTTGCAGACCGCGCAAAGCAGGGCGGCTTGAGTGTCGCCCTCGTCGAAGCCGAACTGGTGGGCGGCGAGTGCTCGTACTGGGCCTGCATGCCGTCGAAGGCGTTGCTCCGAAGCGGCGCGGTCGTTCGTGCGGCGCAGAAGGTGGGCGGCGCGCGTGAGGCCGTCACCGGCAGCATCGACGTGCAGGCCGTGCTGAAGCGGCGCAACTCCACGGTGAACAACTTCGACGACTCCAGCCAGGCCGACTGGGTGAAGGGTGCCGGGCTCGAACTCGTTCGCGGCCACGCCCGCTTCACCGGGGTCAAGACGATCGAGGTCACCGCGCCCGACGGCACGATCAGCACCCTCACCGCTCGCCACGCTGTCGTCGTCTCCACCGGTTCTGCCGCTCTGCTGCCCGACATTCCGGGCCTTCGCGACGCGAGCCCGTGGAGCAGCCGCGAAGCCACCTCGTCAAAGGTCGTTCCGGCGCGACTCGCCATCATGGGCGGCGGGGTTGTCGGTGCCGAGATGGCCACGGCCTACGCCTCACTCGGATCGCAGGTCACCCTGCTCTCCCGCAGCGGCCTGCTCGGCAACCAAGAACCGTTCGCCGGTGAGATGGTGCGCGACGCGCTCATCGAGCTGGGCGCCGACGTGAAGATCGGCGTCAACGTCACCGCGGTCAGCCGTAACGGCGCTGGTGGCGAAGTCACGCTCACCCTCGATGACGGCAGTCAGCTCGTCGTCGACGAACTGCTTGTGGCCGTCGGCCGCACGCCGAACACCGGCGACCTGGGGCTGTCGAGCATCGGTCTCGAGCCGAACAGCTGGCTGAACACCGACGACACGCTTCTGGTTCAGGATGCCGATCAAAAGCCCCTCGAGGGTGAGTGGCTCTACGCCACCGGCGACGTCAACCACCGCGCACTCCTCACTCACCAGGGCAAGTACCAGGCCCGGGCAGCCGGAGACGTCATCGCCGCCCGCGCCCTCGGCAAGCCCCTGTCGACCGGCCCCTGGGGCGCCCACGTCGCCACAGCAGACCACGAAGCCGTGCCGCAGGTGACCTTCACCGACCCCGAGGTCGCCTCCGTCGGTCTCACGGCAGCGGCGGCAGAGAAGGCCGGCTACCGCACGAAGGTCGTCGACTACAACATCGGCTGGGTGGCCGGGGCGTCTGTCACGGCCGACGGCTACACGGGCCAGGCCCGCATGGTGGTCGACGAAGACCGTCAGGTCGTTCTCGGTGTCACCTTTGTCGGCCAAGAGGTCGCTGAGCTGCTGCACTCCGCCACGGTGGCGGTGGTGGGTGAGGTTCCGCTCTCCCGTCTGTGGCACGCGGTGCCGTCGTACCCGACGATCAGCGAGGTGTGGTTGCGACTGCTCGAGACCTACGGCCGCGATGCGTCGAGCTTCTAAGCTGTGGGCATCCAGACCCTGAAGGCGCTGGGCCGCGCTTACGCGGTGCCGGCACTGAAATCGGCCCTCATCGCCCCTCCGCTCGCGCGGGCCGGGTTTCTGTACGCGACGCTTGTGGGTGTCGTGTGGGGTGCCGTGCTCAGCACCGGTCGCATTCGCCGCGTGAACGGCTTGTTCGTGTTCACCGGTGTTCCGCAATGGGCGTTCTCGCGCGGCGGGTCGTGCATCGGTGGGGTCTACCTCACCGACACGAACGCCGCGGCTACCGTGCTCGAGCACGAGGCCGTGCACCGCGAGCAGTGGATGCGGTACGGCCTGCTCTTTCCTCTGCTGTACTTTCGGGCCGGAACCGACCCGCTCACAAACAGGTTCGAGATCGAGGCAGGCCTCGAGAAGGGTGGTTACCGGTGAACGGTATGCCAGATGACACCGGCAGGTCAGGGGCGACAGGGTCGACAGGGTCGACAGGGTCGACAGGCATGTCGGGCAAGACCGTCGTCATCACGGGCGGGAGCTCGGGCATCGGCCGTGCGGCCGCTCGCGCGCTGGCCGCTGACGGCGCCCGCGTGGCGGTGGTGGGTCGCAACCCCGAACGCACGCACCAGGTTGCCGACGAGATCGGCGGCGAAGCATTTCTCGCCGACTTCGACCGGCTCGACGACGTGCGCAGGCTCGCGGATGCCCTACTCACCCGCTTCGCACGAATCGACGTGCTGGCGAACAACGCCGGCGGCCTCATCTCGAAGCGGGCTGACACCGTCGATGGCCACGAGCGCACGATTCAGAGCAACCATTTCGCGCCGTTCCTGCTGACCAACCTGCTGTTGCCCCGGCTGCGGCAGAACGCCGCCGAGGCGCCGGTGCGCATCATCGCGACGGCCAGCAGCGCTAACTCATTCGGCCGGCTGCGGCTCGACGACCTCGATCTGCGCCACAGGCGCTGGCTCGCGGGCTGGAGCGCCTATGGGCAGGCGAAGCTGGCCAACATCGTCTTCACCGAAGAGCTCGCCCGGCGAACGGCGGGCAGCGGTATTGAGGCGTACAGCTTTCACCCTGGGTTCGTTGCGACGTCATTCGGGGCCGACACCGCCCTGCTGAAGTTCGCCAACACGGTCGGCGGCGGGCGGCTCGGGCTGAGCCCCGAAGCGGGCGCGGTGCCACTCGTGCAGCTCGCTTCGGTACCCAACGTGGGCTCCCCCAGCGGAACCTACTTCAGCCAGCTGAAGCCGAACGGGCACACCGCCCGGCAGGCGGGTGACGCGGCGCTGGCGTCGGCCTTCTGGGCAGCGTCAGAGCGTGCGGTCGGCTGGAGCGCACCGCCCACGGCCTGATCACTGGCCCGATGCCAACCGCCACCGCTGGGCGAAGTCTGTCAGCGAACGAAGGTGCCGGAGCCGGTGCTGCTGCCGATGCGATCGACCATGTCGAGACGCAGTTCGTGGACTAGGGCATCCGTGCCGTCGATGAAGACGACCAGTTCGCCGCCGTCGACCTCGAGGTCACCGGTCGACATCTCGCTGACCCAGGCACGAACCGCGCGCCCCAAGGCTTGGCCCGGCCGGCATGTCTCGCAGGTGCCGGGCTCTCCCGAGCGGGTCTCGCGCACGAGCCACGCCACGGTGATGAGTTCGGGGGTCTCGAATGGCACGATCTCTGCCGCGCTGGCAACCTCGACGAAGACCTGCCCGCGTACCCGCTCACCCAAACCGCTGGCGAGGTGCTGCAGGGTCGCAATCGACGATGTGGTGCCCGCCAGAAGTACCCGACTGGTGCCCTCGGTGGCCGTCACTAGGCCATTCATCACTACACTCATTGTGATTCAAGCATAGGCTTGCCTTACCTAACAACGCAAGCGCCTGATGCTGCGAAAACCACGTGAACGGGCCCGCCGACGGTTGCGTGATCAGCCGCGGGCGTTCCAGACGGGCGGGTGCACGAGGTCCCAGCGGAGACGGCGTTCGAGCTGACGCCCGATGGCGAACAGGGTCGCCTCGCCGCCCGGCCGCCCGATGAGCTGCACGCCGAGCGGCAACCCGGCGGCGGTTGTCCCCACGGGCAGTGTGATGGCCGGCAGGCCTGTGACATTCACGAACGACGTGAAGGGCGTGTACTGCACTTGCTGCGCGAAGTTGTGCTCGCCGTCGACCGCGTCGAACCAGCCCACGGGTCGCGGTGGCAGCGCCAGGGTCGGTGTGACGATCGCGTCGAAGCTCGCGAACTGTTCGATGACTGAGCGTTCGTAGGCCGAGAGCGTCGACAGTGCCTGCGCGAGGTCGGCCGCACTCAGTTCACGCCCGCGGTGCATCAGCCAGCGCGTCAGCGGTTCGAGCAGGTGCTCGTTCGAGTCATCGGCGGGCAGCAGTGCCGCACCGGCCTGCCAGATGGTGCGAAAAGCGGGGGCGTACTGCTCGCTCGGCGGCAGCGACACCTGTTCGAGCCCGTGGCCGAGCGAGGCGAGCAGCCCCAGCGTCTGCTCGTAGGTCTGCCGCACCTCGGAGTCGATGGTGATCTCGTAGGCGGTGTCCCACGGCGACTCGAGCAGGCTGCCCAGCTGAAAGCGGCCTTCGCCGCGGATGGCCGCCCCGAGGTACTGCCCGTCGGAGTTCTCGGGGGCGCGCAGGCTGAAGTGGTGCCGGGGGCGGGAGCCGTTCGGGCTGATCATGCCGTCAAGCAGCAGTGCGGCATCCGACACCGTTCTGGCCAGCGGGCCTCCGACGGGCAGCCCGGCCAGCGCGCCGATGCCCGACGTCGAGGGAACCAGGCCACGCGTGGGTTTCACGCCCACGAGCCCGGTGGCTGCGGCGGGAATGCGAATGGAGCCGCCGCCGTCGCTGCCCGGCGCGAACGGCAGCATGCCGGAGGCCACGGCCACCGCTGCTCCGCCACTGGAACCACCCGGGCCGAGCGTGGGGTCGTAGGGGTTACGAGCGGGCGGCGCCACGAGGTTCTCGGTGTAACTCGGCAGGCCGAACTCGGGCGTGGCCGTCTTGCCGAGGCTCACCCCGCCGGCCGCGTCGAGCACCTCGGCGATCTCGTCGGATTCGTCTGGAACAAAATTCTCGAACAGCCGCGAACCGAAGGTGGTGCGAACCCCCGCCCGGCGCACGAGGTCTTTGTCACCGAACGGCAAACCCCAGAGAGTGCTGCTGCGAGGAACTTCGTCTTCGACGTACCGCGCCCGCTCGCGGGCCTTCTCGGCCGTGACCTCGTGAAAGGCGCCCAGCTGGGGATTCAGCCGTTCGATGCGTGCCAGGTAGTGGTCGGTCAGTTCGAGAACGCCCACCTCGCCCGTCTGTAGGAGCGCGTACTGTTCGAGGGCAGTGAGATCGTGCAGCTCTGACATGCTCCGAGCCTACGCCGGGCCGTTCGCGGTCGCCGTCTCCGTCGCGTCAGGCAGCGGGCCCTGCCCGGCCCGGCGGGCATCCTCGGCCCGCTGGGCGTCGCCGAAGAGTTCGTCGAGATCGGCGTCGGGATCAGCGACCAGCCGTTCGGTGGCGGCCGCATGCACGCGCACGCGACCGCTCGCGTCACCACGACGGGCCTCGAGCGGTGCCAGCGCTGCCGCACCGAGCATCGCGAGAGCGCGGCTCAGGCTGCGCTCGGTCTCGTGAGTACCACGCGCAAGCTGCGAACACAGGTGCTCGGCGAGCTCGGGCTCCTGCCCCGCGGGCACAACACCGGCCGCCGTGCGCCAGGCGGCTCGTGCCACTCCGTCATCGGGGTCGCGAAGAAGCTCGGGCGTGATCGCCGCCCACCCGGCCGGGTCACCGATCTTCGACAGCGTGTGCAGCGCCTGGCTGCGCGCCTGCGACTCGTCGGCTCCCACCTCGTAGACCAGGCGCCGAACGGTCGCCGATGACGGATGCCGCATCAGCGCCCAGGTGAGCATCTCGCGCACGAAGAAATCAGGCTCGACGGCACTACGCCTCACCAGCACATCGACGAACGACGCATCGGGAGTGGTACCGGCGGCGAGCGCGCCCTGCAGCCTCACCGACGACGACTCGTTCTCGAGCACACGGCGCAACCGGGCTGCAGGGCTGGGCGGCCCAGCATTGCCAGCACCACCAGCCCCACCAGCACCACCACCAGCCGGGCCAGCCGGGCCGACAGCGTCGCTCACCCGGCGCTACTTCAGGTGCTTCTGCAGCAGCACAGTGCCGAGCCAACGGTTGAACTTGAAGCCGACCTTGCCGAGGCGGCCCACCTCGACAAAACCGAAGTTCTCGTGCAGCCGGATCGACCCTTCGGCCCCCTTGTCGACGATGACGGCCAGTACCTCTTTGATGCCCGCGGCCTTGGCCTTCGCGAGCAACTCTTTCAGCAGTACCTTGCCGAGGCCCTTGCCGGTGGCGGCAGGCCCGAGGTAGATCGAGTCTTCCACCGTTCTGCGGTAGGCCGCCTTCTGCTTCCACGGCGACACATACGCGAACCCGATGACCTGCCCACTCGCCCCCACCGCAACGATGAAGGGCATGTCGAGCTTGCTGACCCACTCGAACTTCGTCTTCCACTCGGCCAGCGTCATGGCATCTTCGTCGAAGGTGACCACGCTGTTGGCCACGTAGTGGTTGTAGATCTCCCGCACGTAGGGCATGTCGGCCGCCACGGCATCTCTGATCGTGTACTCGAAGGTCTCTTCCGGCGGGGCCGGCGGGCGCAGGTTCGCCGGCAGTTTGCGTCGGGGCTGGTATTCCTCTTCAAGCATGAAATCAAGCCTAATCGTGTTGGAGCACGTTCCACTCGATCGGCGCACTGCCCTGCACCGCAAGGGCCGCGTTTGCGCGGCTGAATGGTTTCGAACCGAAGAAGCCGCGGCTCGCCGACAACGGGCTCGGATGCGCCGACTCGATGACCGGCACCGACCCGAACCACGGCGCGAGGGTCGCCGCGTCACGCCCCCACAGAATGGCGACCAAGGCAGTGTTGCGCGCCACGACGGTCTTGATCGCGAGTTCAGTGACCGCCTCCCAGCCCTTCTTGCGGTGCGACCCAGCGACGCCCGGCTGAACGGTGAGCACGCGGTTCAGCAGCATGACCCCGTGTTCAGCCCAGCCTGTGAGGTCGCCGTGGGGCGCAGGGGCGATGCCCAGATCATCCTGAAGCTCCCGGTAGATGTTGCTGAGGCTTCGGGGCAGCGGTCTGACGTCACGTGAGGTGGCGAATGACAGGCCGATCGGATGCCCGGGGGTCGGGTAGGGGTCTTGCCCCACGATCAGCACGCGAACGTCGGCCAGCGGGTAGCGAAAGGCCCGCAGCACGTCGCCCCCTGCCGGCAGGTAGCCCCGCCCGCTCGCGGTCTCTTCGCGCAGAAACTCACCCATCGACCGAATGGTGTCGGCGACGGGTTCGAGCGCTTCGGCCCATCCCGCGTCGATCTGGCCCTCGGCCGCCAGCTGGGTGAGCGTCTTCGCGTTCAGCTCGCGCCCATCGTGGCCACGCGAACCCCGCCGTTCTCACTGGTGACGGTCCAGACGCTGCCGCGCCCGACGACCCGCAGCGGGCCCTCGCCGATAATGAGTGCCGTGTGCTCGTCGATGGCGATGCCGCTTTCTACGAGGCCAGCCTCGGTAGCAGCCACCAGGCGAGACAGCGTTCCCCACTGGGCCGCGTGCACCTCGACAGCGAGGTCGATCAGCCCGATACCCTCACCGATGCTCACCTCGTCGAGGTCTTCGGCTGCCTCGCTCGGCGAGACTTCGACGTCGCCGATCTTCCAGCCTCCGATGAGCGCGCGGTCGGAGGCGATGGCCGCCCCGGCCGAGAACCCGAGATAGGGCACTCCGCCGGAGATCTGCCGGCGGATCTCGCCGAACGCCGGCTCGATGCTGTCGCGGTAGGCGGGGGTCAGCCCGCCCCACACCAGAATGCCGTCGACATCGGCGAGCAGGGCGGCGTTGATCGGCGCGCCTTCGGTGGCGAGAATGGCAACCGGCACCAGTTCTGCCACCAGCTGCAGCGCCGCCGCGACGGCCGCGAACTTCTCCGGGCCGTCTCCGTCGCGAACGAGAACCAGCGCGACACGCGGGCCCTCGAGGCGCCCGGCCTGCAACGCACGCTCGGCTGCCTCAGAGAGAAACTCCCGGTAGACGTCTCCGTCGTCTTCAGGCGGCCAGCCGCCACCCACCAGATGGATGCCCATCAGACGCTCACCGGCGGGTGAGCCGACCACGGAAAGACGATCCAGCGATCGGTCTTCTTCCAGTAGAAGTCGGGCTCGATCACCGATCGCGGCTTCGCGTACAGCGTGGCGCTCTTCACCGTGACACCGATCTTCGTCAGCATGTCGACGACGAGCGCGAGGGTTCGGCCCGAGTCGGCAACGTCATCGACGAGCAGGATGTTCTTGCCGATCAGCGCGGTGTTGTCGAGCATCGGCGGCAGAATGACCGGCTCGGGCAACGTGGTCTCGATGTCGGAGTAGAACTCCACGTTCAGGCTGCCGCAGCTCTTGGTGCCGGTGGCGTAGGCGAGCGCCCCGGCCGGCAGCAGGCCGCCGCGGGCGATGGCGATCACGAAGTCGGGCACGAACCCGCTCTCGAGCACGCTCGTGGCGAGCACCCGGGATGCCTCACCGAACTCGAGCCAGCCCAGCACCTCCCGCTCGGGCGCCTGTGGTTCGCCGGTGACACGTACGGGTGTTTCAGTGCTTTCAGCCATTGTTCAACGGTACCGGTATCTCGGCTGCCCGTTCAGCCCTCTTTGACGGCCAGCGGCCCGCGGTGCACCTTGTAGGCCGCAGACTGCGCCACCGGCTTGATGACCACGAGGTCGAGGCTGATGTGCGGCGCCAGTTCGACCATGGTGCGGATGGTCGCGCCCACGTCGCCGGCACTCAACGGGTTCGGCACGCTGGCGTACACCGCGTCGGCCCTCGCCTTGTCTCCCTTGAAACGCACCAGCGAGAACTCCTCGGTGTGCACCATTCCAGGAGCGATCTCGAGCACGCGGATGGGTTCGCCGCTCAGCTCGAGGCGCAGCACGTCGATCATCGACGACACCGCGAACTTGGCCGCGTTGTATCCGCCGCCGCCCTCGTACGCGATGTGGCCCGCGATCGACGACACAGTGAGGATGTCGGCGACCGCCTCGCCCGTCGGGGCGCCCGCGACCGAGGCGCGCAGCAGTGGCAGAAGAGCAGACACCACTCGCTTCACGGCGAGCACGTTGATCTCGTACATCCACGCCCAGTCATCGACCGAGCCGTGCTCGACCGAATCGAGGCCGGCCGCTCCCCCGGCATTGTTGATGAGGGTGCTGACACCACCCGTCTCGGCGAGGTGCGTGGCCAGGGCATCCACGTCGGTCTGTTCTGTGAGATCGGCAACGAAATAGGTCGCGCCGGTCTCGTCGGCGAGCGCCTTCAGACGGTCTTCGCGCCGGGCAACAGCCACGACATCCCAGTCGTGCTCACGGAGCGCACGCACGGTGGCTGCCCCGATTCCCGAGCTGGCTCCGGTGACGACGGCACGACGAATGGTGTTTGCCAAGGCTTGCTGCTTTCTTCAGTGGTTTCGGTGTGGTTACAACGGTATCCGCAATAACATTTCGTTCTCGTTACCCCGTGTTGCGAGCCTCGTTGACCTTGCTGGGCGCGCTATCTACTGTTACCACTGAGGCTCCACCCACAAGCTAAGGAATCAACGATGACCGACAACTCCGCCGATTGGCAGTTCGAGACCAAGCAGATCCACTCGGGTGCCGCGCCCGACCCCGTCACCAACGCCCGTGCGACGCCGATCTACCAGACGACGTCGTACGTCTTCAACAACGCGGAGCACGCGAAGAACCTGTTCGCGCTGGCCGAATTCGGCAACATCTACACGCGTATTCAGAACCCCACCCAGAACGTTGTCGAAGAGCGCGTCGCGGCTCTCGAAGGCGGAACAGCAGCGCTGCTGGTCGCCTCGGGCCAGGCGGCGGAGACCTTCGCCGTGCTGAACATCGCCCAGGCCGGTGACCACATCGTGTCGAGCGCGTCGATCTACGGCGGCACCTACAACCTCTTCAAGTACACCCTCGCGAAGCTCGGTATCGAGACCACGTTCGTGGAGAACCAAGACGATGCTGACGAGTGGCAGCGCGCCGTTCGCCCGAACACCAAGCTGTTCTTCGCCGAGACCATCGGCAACCCGAAGATCAACATTCTCGACATTCGCCTCGTCGCCGATGTGGCGCACGAGAACGGCGTGCCGCTGATCGTCGACAACACGATTGCGACCCCGTACCTGATTCGCCCGTTCGAGCACGGCGCCGACATCGTGGTGCACTCGGCCACGAAGTTTCTGGGCGGCCACGGCACTGTCATCGGCGGCATCATCGTCGACGGCGGCCGGTTCAAGTGGAGTGAGAACTCGGAGAAGTTCCCGGGTCTCACCACTCCCGACCCGTCGTATCACGGCGTCACGTACACCGAGGCACTGGGCGACGGCATCGCGTACATCATCAAGGCCCGCGTGCAGTTGCTGCGCGACCTCGGCGCATCCATCGCCCCCGCCAGTGCATGGCAGCTCATCCAGGGCATCGAGACGCTGAGCCTGCGCATCGAGCGCCATGTTCAGAACGCCCAGGAGGTCGCCGAGTGGCTTGACAACCACGACGACGTCGCCACCGTGTACTACGCCGGCCTGCCGACGAGCCCCTGGTACGAGGCGGCCAACCGCTACGCACCCAAGGGTGTCGGTGCGGTGCTGTCGTTCGAGCTGAAGGGCGGGGTGGATGCCGGGCGTGCGCTGGTCAACACACTCAGCCTGTTCTCCCACCTCGCCAACATCGGAGACGTTCGCAGCCTCGTGATTCACCCCGCCTCCACCACCCACTCGCAGCTCACCCCCGAGCAGCAGCTGACCTCCGGCGTCACGCCCGGGCTCGTTCGTCTGTCGGTGGGGCTTGAGAACATCGCCGACATCAAGGCCGACCTCGCGGCCGGCCTTGATGCAGCGCGAGAGGTCGCGCGCGCCAACGCAGCGTAGAGCGCCCACGACGTCGGTCGCGCGTAACACTGTCGAGCAGCCGCCAGAAGTTCGTCAGAATAGAAGAACAATGGACTGGCAGATATCTGAAGACACCGTTCCGAGCGATTTCATCACCGACGCGCAGATTCGGTCGATCCTCGGCAAGCCGAAAGCGACCGGCGCCTGGCGCGACGGCGACCCCGTGGGCAATCGCCAGTTCGCCCACATCGGCGACCTCACCTTCGAAAACGGAGGCCAGGTCGCCGATGTGCGTCTCGCCTACGAGACCTTCGGCACTCTGAACGAACAAGGCGACAACGCGATACTGGTGGCGCACGCCCTGACGGGCGACTCCCACGTCGCGGGGCTGGCGGGGCCCGGGCATCCGACAGCCGGCTGGTGGAGCCCGCTCGTCGGGCCCGGGCTCGCGCTCGACACCGACCGCTACTACGTTGTTGCTCCGAACATGCTCGGCAGCTGCCAGGGCTCCACCGGGCCGGCCTCGGTGGCTCCCGACGGGCAGGAGTGGGGGGCGCGATTCCCCTTCACCAGCATTCGAGACCAGGTTCAGGCGCAACACCGCCTGATGGGCACCCTCGGCATCGAGAAGTGGGCCGCCATTGTGGGCGGGTCGATGGGCGGCATGCAGGTACTCGAATGGGGAGTCGAGCATCCGGGAGCCGCCGAACGACTGGCCATCATTGCAGCCCCGGCCATCTCGAGCGCCGACCAGATTGCGCTCAACTCGGTTCAGATCGAGGCGATTCGCGCCGACCCGCTTTTTCGCCACGGCGACTACTACGACGCGAAGATCGGCGAGGGCCCCCATTCGGGGCTTGCGTTGGCCCGACGCATGGCTCTGCTCAACTACCGCAGCCACACCGAGCTGAATGACCGGTTCGAACGCAGCTGGCAGAGCGGAATCAGCCCGCTCGGCAGCGGCGGCCGCTTCGCCGTGGAGTCGTACCTCGATTTTCACGGCAACAAGTTCACCCGGCGCTTCGACGCCAACAGCTACATCACGCTGGTCGAAGCGATGAATTCGCACGACGTCGGTCGTGGTCGCGGCGGCATCGTCGAAGCGCTGCGGCGGGTCACGGCCAAGACACTGATCGTCGGTATCGACAGCGATCGCCTGTTTCCGGTGCCCGACCAGCAGCTGATCGCCCTGCACGCTCCCGGCAACATCGATGGCACCGAGGCCTCCGTCATCAGCTCACGGTTCGGGCACGACGGCTTCCTCATCGAATACGACACGGTGGGCCGCGAGATACGGCGACTGTTCGCCGCATAGGCCCCCACCTCAGGGCCGGCTCAGCTTTAGCTCAGGATTGGCTCAGGGAGCCAGACCCCTCTCTTGAGGGTCACTCCTTGCCGTTAGCATCAGCAGTGTGAAGAGGCACATCGAACCGCTGCTCCGCACAGCGGCCTGGCTGGAAGGCGCGGTTTTCACCGTGTCGTCTCTGGCGTGCTTCGCGATCTCCGGTGACATCCCCCTCTTCGCACTCGTCAGCGTTATTCCGCTCTACTTCGTGATGCTGGTGAGCTACTTCATGATGGGCCGCTCGTCGGCGGTGCTCTGGCTCATTGTCACGACCGTCGTGGGTTTCAGCATCAGTGCACTGCTCAGCCTCGCCATAACGGCGAACCCGTCGAACATCGGTGCCCTGCTCCTGCTGTGCGGCGGCGGCATCGGTGCCATGGCCATCGTGCTGCAGAGCTCCCGCGCCGGGCGGTACTACCTCGTGGCCATCTTCGTGCTCAACATAGTCATCACCCTGCCGGCGATGAGCGTCGATGGCGCCGCCCAGGCCCTCACCATCTTCATCGTCAGCTGGTCGGTCAACGTCACGGTGGGCATCTGGATCACCGACAGCGTGCGCCGAGCCCGCAACCGCATCGCCCGCCTCGGCACGGCGCATCAGGCCGAACGCAGCGCCAGCGAGCTCGAGGCGCAGCGCCGGCAGAGCGCCCGGCTGCTGCACGACACAGTTCTGGCGACGCTCACGCTGCTGGCGCACTCCGGTGTGGGGGCAGATCCGGATGCCCTGCGGGTGCAGGCCGGTGAAGACGCCGTTCTGCTGCGGCAGTTGCGACTCGGTGAGACGCCGTCGCCCCGCTCGTCTGGCGGCTACACGATGCAACCCGATGAGGTCGCCGTGGTGGGGCAGAGCATCCGGTCGCTGCAGCAACGTTTTCAACGACGGGGTCTCACCGTGCACTGGCACGGCGACGGCGACATCACCCTGCCGCAGACGGTTCGGAGTGCCTTTCTGCTCTCGCTCGGCGAATGCCTCGAGAACGTGCGGCGGCACTCGGGCGTCGACTCGGCCGATGTGACGATCTCGCAAGACGCGGCCGGTGTGCGTGCGATGGTCACCGATTCGGGTGTGGGGTTCGATACCGACGACGTCGAACGTGGCCGCCTCGGTATTGCGGAGTCGGTGGTCGCGCGCATCAGAGACGTGGGTGGCAACGCGCGCATCTTCTCGGCGCCCGGCGCAGGTACCACCGTTGTTCTCGAGGTGCCGCGATGACGATCGCACCGAAGGCCCCGATGCCGGGTACGGCACGGGCCGACACCGAGGAGCCGGGCAACGGCCTGCTGACCCGCCTGGTGCGGGCGCGCACACTCGGCCCCGAAGCACTCGAAGCGCTGCGAAACGACGTGGCGTCAGACTCGCGAATCGGAATCGGCTACCTCGGAATCGGCGCGATCGTCGCGGCCACCATTCTGAGTGTGCGCGGCCTCGCCATCTTCATCATCAACTGGAATGCCTACGACTCCCCCTGGCTGACCCTTGCGGCGTGGATCGTCGTGGCGCTCACCATGACCGGTGCGTGCCTGTTGGCCAGCTCACGCGGCAGCCGACTGCCCACACCGGCGTTCGTCGCCGTGCTCGGCCTGCTCGCCGCGGCGGTGGTCGCCGACCTCATCTCGTCAGACGGTTTCTCACCGAGTACGCCCGAGGTCACCGTGATCGTGGGCGCCGGCGCAACGCTGCTCGCGCTCGTGGCCTATCGCCCCCTCAACCAGCTGATTCTGGCCACCCTGCTGCTTGCCGCTTTTCTGCTGGCCGTGGCCATCAGCGGCATCAGCCAGTTGCCAGACACGGCCCGCCCGCAGATCGAGGTGATCGTGGTGGCCATCGCCCCCACGCTCATCGGCATTCTCATCGTGAAGGCCTTCAGCCGGTTCATCGAGCGCGAGCTCGACCGTACCCTCATCTCTTCGACCATCTCATCGCCGCACTTCGCGGTGGGCATTCTCGGCAGCGACGAGCTCGCCCGGCTCGACCAGCGCGCCGAAGAACTGCTCTCCGATGTCGCCACCGGCCGCCTCTCGCTGCCGCTGAACGCAGAACAGTCAGCCGCAGCAGCCACTCTGGCGAACGACCTGAGACTGCAGCTCGTCGCGGGTCGGCGGCAGACCTGGCTGCAACACGCCATCGACGATTCCGACGTTCTGCGGCCCACCGTCGCCCTGTTCGACAGCACCGGTCTCGCCGGCTACCTCGAACCCGAGCAGCGTGAGGGCCTGCTGTCAGCGGTCTGGCTGATGGCTGCATCGGCGGCGCGTCTTGCTCCGGCCATCACCATCACCGTCGGCCCGCAGGCCGCCCCACCTCTTCCCAGTTCGAGCGCCACCATGGCGTTTCCCATCGACATTGCGATCGATGGCATTGCGCGTCGGCGCATCGACACCACCATCTGGGGAGCACTCGACCGCGTGGGCCAACATTCAGAGAGCGGTAGGCACGGTTCGTTGCGAATCGTCATCTCTGTGCACGTCGATACTCCCGAGTCATAGAATCACCACCTCAGAAGGGCCTCACCATGAGTACGTCACACGAAAACATCAGACTGGCGATCGTCGATGATCACCGCATGCTGCTCGGTGCACTCACCGAGTGGATTCGGGGTGCCGCCAGCGACATCACCATGGTCGCCGCCGTCACGACCTGGCCCGACCTGCTGACGCACGTCGAGTTTCCTGTCGATGTGGTGCTTCTCGACCTCGACCTCAAAGACAACCTGCCCATCTCGGTGAAACTCCGTGCCCTGAAGTCGGCGGGGGTGAAGACCGTGCTGATGAGCACCTATTCAGAACCGGTGGTCATTCGCGAGGCACTGGCGGCCGGCGCCCTCGGTTACCTGGTGAAGAGCGAGGAGGCCGACATGATCGTCGAGGCCATCCGCGCAGCGGCGAAAGGCGAACCGTTCATCTCGAGCGAGCTCGACCTGGCCCTCAGCACCGAAGAGTCGGGCGGCAGCTCACCCAAGCTCAGCGCGCAGGAGCGTCGGGTGATGGCCCTCTACGGTGGCGGCGAGCCGGTCAAACAGGTGGCTGAGCAGCTCAGCATCTCAGAAGAGACGGCGAAGAGCTACCTCAAGCGCATCCGCGAGAAGTACCGGGTTCTGGGCATCGACGTGGGCACCAAGGTTGCGCTTCGCAAGCGTGCGATTCACGACGGCCTGCTGCTGCACGACGACTACCTGACGAGCGAGGCGCCCGAGTCTCCGGCGACGGCTGCCGAGTAGCCTTTCGGGCCTGGCTCGACGCCCGAAACCGGCTCCGGGTCGATCGAAGGGCCGCCGTGCTGTGCGTGGCGCCGGCGCGTGCGCCTCTCGACCGCGAAAGCGGTCACGGCCAGCGCGATACCGAACAGGCTGAGAACGATGCCCACCCAGATGGGCGCGATGTAACCGAGTCCGGCCGCCAGCGCGAGACCTCCGAAAATCGGCCCGAGTGCGTTGCCGAAATTCAGGGCTGAGTGGTTCAGGGCCGCGGCGATCGACTGGCTCTCGCCCGCAACATCCATCAGCCGTGACTGGATGATCGGTGACAGCGCAGAGCTCGCGAGCCCGAGAACGAACAGCCCGGCGAAGAGCCCGACCGGGTTGCTGACCAGAATCAACAGTTCGACCAGCGCGGCGATCAGCAGCACGAAGAAGAAGATCATCGAGCGCTTCAAGGCGTGATCGGATGCCCAGCCACCGATGAGGTTGCCGAACGTCATACCGAGGCCCACTGTCGCCAGGGCCCACGGAACGAAGCCGACCGTCAAACCGGTGACTGTCGTGACGATGGGCGAGACGTACGTGTAGGTACAGAAGAAGCCGCCGAACCCAATCGCCCCGATGGCCACGGTGAGCCAGACCTGGGGCCGACGGAACGCGGTGAGTTCTTTGCGCATGGTGGCCGAGCGGTCTCCGGGCAGGTTCGGCACCGTCACGAGAACCGCCACGAGCGCCACTACGAAGATGCCAGCCACGATGAGGTACGACACGCGCCAACTGGTCTGCTGGCCGATGAACGTGACAAACGGAACGCCGATGACGTTGGCCACGGTGAGGCCGCCCAGCACGAGCGCCACTCCCCTGCCGCGCTTGCCCGGGCCCATCAGCGAACCCGCCACGAGCGCCGCAATACCGAAGTAGGCCCCGTGCGGAAGCGCGGAGATGAATCGGGCCAGCAGAATGAGCCCAAAGCTCGGCAGCAGTGCAGACGCAACCGTGCCGAGAATGATGGCCACCAGAAGCCAGAGCAGCACGATCTTGCGTGGCCAACGGGCCACTGCCGCCGCCACGGTCGGCGCACCGACAACCACACCGGCGGCATAGGCGGTCACCAGCAGGCCGGCCTGGCCGTTCGCCTGCTCGCTCGAGACCGCGAACACGTTCGGTAGCAGGTCGCGAGCGAGGTTCGGCAGCAGCCCCATAGCGACGAACTCAGAGCAACCGATTCCGAACCCGCCGAGAGTCAGGGCCAGAAGCGCAAGGCGAATGCGGGTCGGCGAAAGCGCGCTCGGCATAGTGAGAAAAGTAGTCACTGCCCCATGGTAAATCAGGTGGGGACGTGAAATCGAATCGATTCGATGGTTTGTAACGAGATGTTCACGCGAGCCGGGGCGACCGGTCTGCGGGCTCCGGTCGATCGCCGAGCTAGCCGGTAGCCGGTAGCCGGTGTGCGGCCGGTCGACGGTCAGTCGCCGAGTGCCTCTTCGAGACGGTCGAGCTTGGCGGTGAGCTCGCCGCTGTAACCCGGGCGAATGTCGGCCTTCAGAACCAGCGAGACACGGGTGCCGTACGCACCCACCGCCTCTGTGGCGCGCCTGATCACGTCGAACACCTCGGCCCACTCGCCCTCGATGGTGGTGAACATCGAATCGGTGTGGTTCGGCAGGCCGGATTCCCGCACGATCTTCACCGCGGCGGCAACCGCGTCATGAACCGAGGCGTCGGGGCCTTCGCCCCCGGAGGGTGCAACAGAGAACGCTACGAGCATCAGACCGCCACCTTCACAGATTCGACGAACACGGGGCCGAGCGCGCGAACCCGGCTCGTGAAGAGGGCTCGCAGCGCCAGGCCGAACAGCACCACCTCGAGCCCGTTGCGCGCGGTCAGCACCAGCAGCATGAGCGGGTCGAGCGACAGCAGCCAGTCGTACAGATACGGGTACATCAGCTGGGTGAGCGCGGCCAGAACCGCCGCGATGATGGCAAAGGTCTTGAACGCTCGGCCCTGCCAGATGAGGCCGAGAATGACCGGGGCGGTGATCCACAGCATGAACTGCGGCGACCCCACCTTGTTGAAGACGATGAGCGCCATGACCAGGGCCAGCGAGAGGGCCGGGAGCACCTGGGTGACCGACGCGCCGCTTCGAACGACAAAGACACCGAGCAGCAGCACCACGAGAACCGCGACCGCGAGCAGAGGCGTAGTGAGGAAGTCGGCCACCGTGCCGCCGCTGCCCTTCACCTGGAAGGTGAGAATGTTCTGGTCGTAGTACACGCGCGAACCCGGCACCTTGAAGTACGCCATCCACATCCACGGGATGCTCACCGGCGCTTCGACCTGCAGGCCGCGGCTCGTCTGCTGTGTGACGAAACTGAACAGGTTCGCGCCGGCGCCGAGCAGCAACCCCACGACAGCGACGGCGACGGCTGTCACCGCTGCAGCAACGGCCACCGTGACGCGGCGGCGCGCCGCGATGATGACCGCCACCACCAGCGCCACGGGCCAGACCTTCACCCAGGTCGCCAGGGCGAGCATGAGCCCGGCGGCAGCCGGGCGACGAATGGCGAATAACAGGCCCACGATGACCAGGGCCACGGTGAAGCTGTCGATGCGGCCAAGGGCAACGGGCCCGAGCAACAGCAGAAATGCGAGCCACCACCACGCAGCCACGAAACGCAGCGGGTTGCCGAGTGGGGCAGGGCGGGCATCCGGAGCCGGCGTGACCGGCTCTGAGGTGGTGCGGGAGTTCAGGATGAACGCGAAGACAGCGCCGTTCGCCACGAGTACCAGGAGAAACCAGCCCACTCCGTAGAGCAAACTGCCGAGCCCCATGGCAGCGATCATGGGTACCAGCGCGAGCAGCGGATACACCCACGGGCCGTCGATACCGACCCAGTAGCCGCCGATGGCGTGATGGATCCACGTGCTGTACACGATGGTCACATCGCCCCAGGGCAGAGTGGGCGCGGTGAGGCCCACATAGGCGAGCCACAGGTGGATGAGTACAAAGGCTGACCAGAGCACTAGGGGGTTTCTTGCCAGTCGACGCACCCCGCAATCATATGCGGCAGTGCTGTGACAACGCGAAGCGGCACTCGGGCAGCCGAAACACACCTCGCTCGCCGGGGCCTCCCAGCGGGTCGTCCAGGTGCGCTGTTCGCTCGTTCGCACCATGCGCCGCGCCCCACGCCCCACGCACCTCATCACCCACTTCGAGTGGTCACTCTGAGAGCAACAAACAACGCGAAGGCGCAACTCAGCGAGGGCGAGACCGCCGCTGGGCGACGAAGGGGGGCGCGGGTTAGGCAGGGAAGGGCGCGGGGCTAAGGCTGCGCGCGGGGCTAAGGCGGGAGGCTGCGTAGGCTACGGGAGGCTGCGTGGGCTACGGGAGGCTGCGCAGGTGCGCGATGGTGGCGGGCAGGGCCTCGGCGATGTCGAGGGCAGTGATGGGGCCGCCGTTCGAGGCGCGGGCACCCGCGAGGCCATGCAGAACGTCAGCAGCGGCGGCGATGCGCGCCAGGGCGGAGGGGTTGCTGAGTACCTCATCGGCGTGGGCGGCGAGCAGCGCACCGAGGATGCCCGCCAGCACGTCTCCCGAGCCAGCGGTCGCGAGCTCGGTGGTCGGCGACACTGTGCGAAAAGCGATCGCCTCCAGCCCGACAGATGCGACGACAGCGGCGGGGTCTGCGGGCACAGGCACCTGGATGACGGCAGGGCCAGCTTCTCGGGCGCGAGTGGATTCGGGGGCGCGCTCTGAATCGCCCGAGGCGCCACGAGCAGGTGCAGAGCCAAAGGCCCGAGCAGGGCCAGGGGCAGCGATGGTGTGCGTGACGTGTCCCTTCAGCAGAACGGCGACGCCGAGCATCCGGGCGGCCTGGGCGGCCCACAGGGCAGGATCGCGACTGATGTCGGCGCGGGAGACGGTGACGCCGCGGTCGCCGAGCAGTTTCTGCAGCTCGCCGGCGTGCGGGGTGATGATGGCGGGGCCGGTGGCGTGGGCGATGAGGTCGAGGGCTCCGGCGTCGATGATCACCGGATGCCCCTGCCCCAGCACCTCGATCAACGCCGCCGTGACGGCGGGTTCCCGCGACGCGGCGTCGATTCCCGAGCCGACCAGCCACGCCTGAACGCGCCCCTCGGCGGTGACGATCTCTGGTCGGCGTTGCATGACCAGGCGGGTCGCGCGCCCCGGCCCGAGGTAACGGATCATGCCCACCCCCGTGCGGCTCGCCCCCTCGACGCCCAGAACCGCGGCGCCCGGGAAGCTCGGGCTGCCCGTCATGATGCCGAGCACGCCGCGGGAGTATTTGTCGTCGTCAGGCTTCGGGGGCGAGACGTACTGCCGGGCATCCGTGGCGCCGAAGTCGTGCCAGGTCACGGGGATATCGTTCTGGGGCATGACTCCACGATAGGTCGTGCGTAGGCCCCGCGGCGGGGTCTTTCGCGCTCGGCGAGAGATGTCTTTCGCGCGCCGCCCGGAATAACTCACCGCCCGCGCGGCTTCGACCCCACGTGACCTCTCCAACACTGTTCGACCCGTTCACCCTGCGCGACACCGTCTTTCGCAACCGACTGTGGGTGGCGCCGATGTGCCAGTACTCGGCCGTCAAGCGCGACGGCGTTGCCACCGACTGGCACTTCGCCCACCTCACCGCGTTCGCGGTCGGCGGCGCGGGGCTCGTCATCACCGAGGCCACCGCAGTGAGCCCCGAGGGCCGCATCTCGCCCGAAGACCTCGGGTTGTACACCGACGAGCAGCAGGCTGCCTTCGCCCGCATCACAGCGATGCTGCACGCGCAGGGGGCGGTGGCTGGCATCCAGCTGGCGCACGCGGGCCGCAAGGCCTCGACATTCAAACCGTGGGCAGGGCAGCGCGGTACCGTTCCTGTGAGCGAGGGGGGCTGGATGACCGTGGGTCCGTCGCCCGTGCCCTTTCCCGGCTACGAGGCCCCCGTCGAGCTGACGCTCGCCGGCATCGACGACGTTGTGGCCGACTTTCGCGCCGCGGGCCGGCGGGCGGTCGACGCCGGGTTCGACGTGATCGAGGTGCACGCAGCACACGGATACCTTCTGCACCAGTTTCTCTCCCCGCTCAGCAACGACCGCACCGACGAGTACGGCGGCAGCCTCGAGAACCGGGCGCGGCTGACCCTGCGCGTGGTGGCGGCGTTGCGCGAGGAGGTGGGGGCGGGCATCCCGATCTTCGTTCGCTTCTCGGCCACCGACTGGTCGCCGACAAACGAGTGGAACGTGGAGCAGACGGCTGAGGTGGCCCAGTGGGCGCACGATGCCGGGGCCGACTTCTTCGACGTGTCGAGCGGTGGAAACGTTACAGGGGTGCACATTCCCGTCGGGCCGCTGTACCAGGTGGAGCTCGCCGCCGAGATCAAGGCGACCACCGGGCTGCCCGTCAGCGCCGTGGGGCTCATCACGACCTCGGCCGAAGCCGCATCGGTGCTTGAGTCGGGCCGTGCCGACGCCGTCATGATGGCGCGCGAGTTTCTGCGCGACCCGCACTTCGTGCTGCGCGCCGCGCACGAACTCGGCGTCACCCTCGACTACTGGCCCGCCCAGTACGAGCGCGCCGCCTGGCCCTCCGCCTGAGACCCTCCCCCGCCATCC
>NZ_QYRT01000026.1 GCF_004923255.1 Subtercola vilae
GCCTTCCTCCCCATCAAAGGCAAAGGCCCCTCAGACTGGTCCTACTCCTGGGTACCCGTCGTCGGCCCCATCATCGGCGGAGTCATCGCCGGCCTCGTCGCCGGCCCACTCCTCCCCATCCTCACCACATAACCCCACCTCCTCGCTGAATGAAGAAACGCCCCAAGACTTCTGTTTTGGGGCGTTTTCGACTCCCGCTGCCCTTCGAACAGAGCCTGGCAGCACGCGGAGATGGTCAGCGGTTGGTGGCGGAGACCCAGAGGTCGAGCTTGGCGGCGGCGGCGCCCGAGTCGATAGCGTGGGCGGCGGTGAGCATGTGGGCGGCGAAACGTTCCACGATGCCGCGCTGCGACTCCGACGGATCGCGGGCCAGGTCGAAGGCGACGAGGCCCGCCGCCGCGTTCAGCAGCACGATGTCTCGCACGGGCCCGGTGTCTCCCGAAAGAACGCGCCGCACCGTCTCGGCGTTCGCATCGGGTGAGCCGCCGCGAAGATCATCGATGCGCGCGCGGGCGATGCCAAGGTCACGCGGGTCGAGGTCGTGCTCGGTCACAGCACCCCTCGATACCTCCCAGATGTGGCTATGCCCTGTTGTGGTCAGTTCGTCAAGCCCGTCATCGCCCCGAAGAACCAGCGCGGTCGCTCCGCGGGTCTGAAAGACGCCCACAAAGAGCGGAACGCGGTCGAGCTGTGCCACCCCGACAACAGACGCTTCGGGCCGAGCCGGGTTGCAGAGTGGGCCGAGAAAGTTGAACACCGTCGGAATTCCGAGCTCGCGGCGAACCGCGCCGGCGTGCCGAAAACCGGGGTGGAACTTGGCGGCGTACGCGAACGTGATACCGGCTTCGGTCAGTACTCGAGCCACCTCAGAACCCTCAAGATCGAGGTTCAACCCGAGGGCAGCAAGCACATCAGAAGAGCCGGCGAGTGAGCTAGCGGCTTTGTTGCCGTGCTTCACGACGGGCACGCCGGCGGCGGATGCCACTATCGACGCCATTGTGGAGACATTCACGGTGCCGAATCGGTCACCTCCGGTGCCCACAATGTCGAGGGCGAACGGGTCGACCACCAGCGGCATCGCGTGCTCGAGAATCGCATCCCGAAAACCGACGACCTCGTCGACCGTCTCGCCCTTCGCCCGCAGGGCCACCAGGAACCCGGCTACCTGAGCAGGTGTCGCAGAGCCCTCCATGATCTCGTTCATCGACCATGTGGCGTCGGCCACCGAGAGGTCTTTCGCCTCGAGAAGCGATGAGATTATGTGAGACCAACTCTGTTCGGGTGCCATATCAGCGATCATAAAGCGTTGCTGAGGGAAGACACGCCGGGCCCGAGTTCTACAGAGTGTGTAAATGCCCAACGCGCGATAAGAAATCGGACATAATGGATGTTGTGACGAGCAACTCGATGACCCAAACTCCCACCGCGCCCCTGGTGCAGCGGCCCAATGTCGTGGCCGTCGGCACGATCGTCTGGCTCGGCAGCGAGGTGATGTTCTTTGCTGGCCTCTTCGCCATCTACTTCACACTGCGCTCGACGTCTCCTGAACTGTGGAGTACCGAGACCGGTCATCTGAACGTACCGTTCGCAACCGTGAATACGCTGATTCTCGTATCGTCGTCGTTCACGTGCCAGTTCGGAGTGTTCGCCGCCGAGCGACTGCAGGCGCGCGCTACGGGCTGGAAGCCAACGCAGTGGGGCATGGTCGAGTGGTTCTTCCTCACCTATGTTCTGGGCGCACTCTTCGTCTCCGGCCAGGTCTGGGAGTACTCGAACCTCGTTCAAGACGGCATCACCCTCTCGTCGTCGGCCTACGGCTCGGCCTTCTACCTGACCACCGGTTTTCACGCCCTGCACGTCACCGCCGGTCTCTTCACCTTCCTCCTCATGATCGGTCGCGCCTTCGGCGTCAAGAACTTCGGTCATCGTGAGGCCACCAGCGCCATCGTCGTGTCGTACTACTGGCACTTCGTCGATGTGGTCTGGATCGGCCTGTTCCTCGTCATCTACGTGCTGAAGTAGCAGCGTCCGTCGTGGCCCGAAAGATTTTGCCCCAAAAGAGAGTTGAGAGAATGGCCCGCACTTCGAAGAAAGCGAACAGACGGCACCCGCTTGCAACCGTCGTGCTGATCGCGATCGGGCTGGCCTTCACCGGCGGCGGTTATGCCCTGTTCACCAGTACGGCGACAGCGAACACCGACACGGCCTCGTCACAGACCACGGTCGATGAAGGCAGCAAGCTGTTCGCATCGAACTGCGCCACCTGCCACGGCATGAACCTGCAGGGCACCGCAGCCGGCCCAAGCCTGCTCGGCGTCGGTGCAGCATCCGTCGACTTCCAGGTGGGTACCGGGCGCATGCCGCTCGCCATGCAGGGCCCGCAGGCCATGCAGAAGCCGGCACAGTTCACGGCAGACCAGACCGCCGCACTCGCCGCCTACGTCGCCTCGCTCTCACCCGGCCCGGCCGTGCCGACCGACGACCAGCTGACCAACACCGGTAACGCTACAAACGGTGGTGAGCTGTTCCGCATCAACTGCGCCATGTGCCACAACGTGGCCGGCGCGGGCGGCGCGCTCACCGAGGGCAAGTTCGCACCCGAGCTGACCGGGGTGGAATCGAAGTACATCTACGAAGCCATGCTCACCGGCCCGCAGAACATGCCCGTCTTCAACGATCACAACATCACCCCCGAAGACAAACGCGACATCATCACCTACTTGAAGTACCTGCAGAACAACCCGTCGCCGGGCGGATTCGACCTCGGCAACCTGGGCCCGGTGGCCGAGGGCCTGTTCATCTGGATCTTCGGCATCGGCGCGGTTGTCGCAATGACAATCTGGCTCACAGCAAAGTCGAACTAGAACCCTCGCCCCGCATCTCCTGCAACACATTCTTTAGGCTCGAAAGGGAACACCATGGCACACGACGACAGCAGCGGTAAGGATCTCGCTGCCACCTCGTCTGGGGCAGGCGGCTTGTCGCTCGACCGCGACCTCGTACCGTCGAAGCAGGTCTCGGGCGGTCTGGCCGTCATCAGTGACGACAACCTCCCCGACCCGGGTCTTCCGCCGCACCGCAAGCGAGTCACCGACCAAGACCCGAAGAAGGCGAGCACCGCCCAACGGCAGGTCTACACCCTCTTCTACCTGTCGATCGCCGGCAGTATCTTCGCCATCGCGGCGTACATGGCATTCCCCATCAACGCGAATGACCCTGGCTCGGTACGACTGAACACGGTGTTCCTCGGCCTCGGCATCACGCTGGCGCTCATGGGCATCGGCCTTGGCGCGGTGCACTGGGCGAAGACCCTCATGCACGACGAAGAGGGCATCGACATCCGTCACCCCGTTCGCAGCAGCGACGAGGTACGAGCTCGTGCGGTGGAGATCTTCCACGAGGGCAACGTCGAGTCGGGTTTCGGCCGTCGTTCGCTCATTCGCAACAGCCTTATCGGCGCGCTGGTGGCTTTTCCGCTGCCGGCGGTCATTCTCTTCCGCGGCCTTGGCCCGCAGAACGAGGTGCCGTCAGAGTTGCTCTCCCACACCATGTGGAAAGCTGGCGCACGCCTCACGCTCGACCCCTCCGGCCTTCCCATCAAGGCCTCCGATGTGACACTGGGCTCGGCCTTCCACATCATTCCCGAGGGTCTCAACGACGCCCCCGACCGGCTCGAGCAGAAGGCGAAAGCTGCCGTACTGCTCATGCGGGTCAACCCTGCTGACCTCAACGTCAGCGCCGGCCGCGAGAGCTGGAACTACGACGGCATCGTCGCGTACTCCAAGATCTGCACGCACGTCGGTTGCCCGGTGGCCCTGTTCGAACAGCAGACACACCACCTTCTCTGCCCCTGCCACCAGTCCACGTTCGACGTGAACAACGAGTGTGAGGTCATCTTCGGCCCGGCCAAGCGGCCGCTGCCCCAGTTGCCCATCACGGTCGACGGCGAGGGCTACCTCATTGCACAGAGTGACTTTCACGAGCCAGTCGGCCCAAGTTTCTGGGAGCGTTCATGAGTACCATCGAAAGAAGCACCGCCCCCGGCCCCGGCCCTCTCGAGTCGGGCCCCACCGAGGCACCGGCCCAGGCCGAAGCCCCGAAGATCTCCAACGCACCATCCGCTCGCTTCACGTCGATCGCAGCGAACTACATTGACGAACGCACGAGCATCTCGGCTGTCGTCAAGGAGTTCGGTCGCAAGATCTTCCCCGACCACTGGTCGTTCATGCTGGGTGAGGTGGCGCTGTACAGCTTCGTCATCATCATTCTGACCGGAACATTCCTGACATTCTTCTTTCAGGCATCCATGGCTCCCGTCACGTACGACGGCAGCTTCGTGCCCCTGAAGGGTGTCGAGATGTCGTCGGCCATGTCGTCGACTCTGAACATCTCGTTCGAGATTCGCGGCGGCTTGCTCGTGCGCCAGATCCACCACTGGGCTGCACTGCTGTTCATCGCCTCCATCGGCCTGCACATGCTGCGCATCTACTTCACCGGCGCGTTCCGGAAGCCCCGTGAGCTGAACTGGGTCATCGGGTTCATTCTGTTCATCCTGGCTCTGGCCGAAGGCTTCACGGGCTACTCGCTTCCTGACGACCTGCTCTCGGGCAACGGCCTCCGCATCATTGATGGCATGGTGAAGGGTGTACCGTTCGCGGGCTCCTGGTTGTCATACCTGATCTTCGGCGGCGAATTCCCGGGCGAACAGATCGTGGGGCGGTTGTACACGCTGCACATACTTTTGCTGCCGGCCATCATCGTGGCGTTGATCGCGCTGCACCTGGTGTTCGTCGTGGTTCACAAGCACACGCAGTACGCGGGCCCCGGCAAGACAAACGAGAACGTCATCGGCTACCCGGTGCTTCCCGTCTACGCAGCCAAGGCCGGTGGATTCTTCTTCATCGTCTTCGGCATCGTGGCGCTGATCGCTTCGTTCTTCACCATCAACCCCATCTGGAACTACGGGCCATACGACCCCTCCCCTGTTTCGGCAGGAACCCAGCCCGACTGGTACATCGGCTTTGCCGATGGTGCTCTGCGGCTCATTCCGCCGGGACTCGAGGCCGTCATCTGGGGCCACACGTATTCGTTCAACATTCTGATTCCCATCGCGGTGCTCGGTCTGTTCATCGTCACCGTGCTGATCTACCCGTTCATCGAAGGCTGGGTGACCGGCGATCGCCGCGAGCACCACATCCTCGACCGCCCGCGCAACGCTCCCACCCGCACGGCCATCGGTGCCGCCGGTGTCACGTTCTACGCAGCCCTCTGGGCCGCGGCGAGCTCCGACATCATCGCTACACACTTCCAGCTGTCGATCGAGGCCGTGATCCACACGATCCAGGCAACGGTCATCCTCGGCCCGATCATTGCGTACTTCGTCGCGAAGCGAGTGTGTCTCGCTCTGCAGAAGAAAGACCGTGAGATCGCGCTGCACGGCTTCGAGTCGGGCCGTATCGTTCGACTGCCGGGTGGCGAGTACATCGAGGTTCACCAAGACGTCGACGAGTATGAGCGATGGAAGCTGGTGTCGTTCAACGAGTACAAGCCGCTGATGATCCGCCCGAACGCTCGCGGCAAGATCACGCAGACCCAGCGTTTGCGTGGTCGCATGTCGAACTGGTTCTTCGAAGATCGCATCGCCCCGGTTCGAAAGACCGACGTCGAGCGCCAGTCGCAACACCACTAGGCAGTACCGCAGCACCTGTAACGCGGCAAAATAACGCTGTGTCAGAAGTCCCTCTCCCTCATCGGGAGGGGGACTTCTTCGTTCTGCCGTAAGCATTCAGTGCCAACTGCATCTCTACAGGCATGACAACGAAAAAGTTCTTACTGGCAACGACGCTCTGCGCCGCTGTCGTGCTGGGCGGGCTCGGCTCCGGGGCCGCTGCATTTGCTGACGAGCCGAGCGGCTGGCACGGCGGCGGCGGTGCGGTAGACGATCCCAGCACCGGCGGTGGGCCGCTCGACGACTCGTCGGGCAAATTGGTGATCTACGAGCCTGCACCAAAAGATGCCACCCCACGCCCCACACCGCCGGGCTTTCGACTGCCCCTGCCCGGGATGACTCCGCGAGAGGATTCTTCGAGCGGAGCAGGCGGCGCCCGGTCATCGAAGGGCGGAGACAAATCCACGGGCGGTGACAAATCGTCGCCCGACGAGCCGACCGACTTCATCAACCCGTTCGCGGGAACGAAGGGTGCCAAGACCCCGGTGACCCTCGATGTCTTTCGAACCGGGTCTAGCGTCGACACCTTCGACCGGGTGACGCTCACGACGGCGAAAGATCTCGCAAAGCTTGCGGCAGTAGAACCGATCACGGGCAAGATGGGGCCCGGCATGTTCGTTCAGACCGGTGTATCCATCTCGTTCACGAGTGATGTGATGTCTTCGGCAGCTGACATCACGCAGGCCATCTTCACCCTCAGCCGGGGTGGCATTTCGTCGTGCAAACGCAGCGACGCGACCTTTGTCTGCACGTTCACGAAGCAACGGCAGTCACGCTCGCGACCCACCATAGACACAACAGGCATCGCCGACTTCGCCCCACCCGCCGGAGACGAGCAGCCGGTACCGCTCTGCACCGGGCAGGCCCGCGATGGCGGATTCGGCATCGCCACCATCATTTCGGTGGCCGATGTGTCGTGCGATGCGTCTGCCGACGTTGCGCCGGTTGGTCTCGAGATCGGTCACCTGTACACCGACCCGGCGCTCGGCATCCCCACGGTGCGACCGGGAGACGGCAGCATCGTCTACGACGCCCCGCAGTCCGCCCAGGGCCAGTACGTCACCGTGCAGGCATGGGCAGTCGCTGCCGACGGCACCACATCGTGGCCGTTCTACGTCGCCATCCGCAACCGATACGCACCGGAGGCGAAGCCGCAGACGACGATTGAGGCCGTGCGCGGAGTCGACACCGTCATCCCAGCCAGCTCGCTGTTCTCCGACGAAGACGTCGACCTCTACGGAGTCGAAAGTGGTGACCACCTCACCTCGACGGTCACGTCGAACGCAGCCGAGGGCGGCGCGTGGTTCGATGGAGCGGGCAACCTGCACTTCCAGTCGATCGACGTCATTCACGGCGACTACACCGACCACGTGACGGTGAAGGCGGTAGACGCGTTCGGCCTGCCCTCCCCCGACCTCACGCTCACCGTTCACGTCTCTGACCTGATGCCGGGCTGTGCCACGTCGGGCACAACCACCGATACAGTGACACCGGTGCGCATCGAGCTGCGTTGCTGGATTGCCCCTGTCGCCGGGTGGCGACAGATCGCGGGGCTCGACTACAGCATTGTCGAGGCTCCGGCGTTCGGAACGCTCAGCGCGATCGACCCGGTCTCGGGCACGGCTACCTACACGCCAGACCCGGCACACGCCGGCCCGGTGAGCCTCACGTTTCGAGCAGACAACAACGGAGCATCCAGAGACGCCGCATTCACCGTCAACGTGACCTCGGCGCCGTGATGGTCAGCGGCTGAGAGACGACTTCTCGGCTCGTTTGTCGAGAAGTCGCGAAGAAGCCCCCGAGAGCATCCGGTTGAGGATACCCACGGGGGCTTCTTTCGTGCCTGAAAGCGGCTCTAGCGGGCGAAGAAGCCCCGGTAGTACTCATAGGTCCAGCCGATGATGGCGATGAGGATGAGTGACACACCGATGAAGCAGATCCACGTGCCGACGGCGAGGCCGGCGAAGAAGATCGCCAGCGAACCACCGAGAACGATGGGCCACCAGCTCCACGGGCTGTAGAAACCCATCTCAGGGTCGCCATCGTCGATGTTCGAGTCGGTCATGTCTTCGGGCAGCTCGCCGCCCTGGGCACCGTGCACGCGGCCGAGGTAGAACGCGAGGAACGCGCCGAGAATAGCGCCGAGCGCTATACCCAGCGTGCCGACCCACTCGACCTTGCCGTACGACACGAGCGACCAGAACACGTAGACCGCGTCGGCGAGGATGAAGAAGCCCGCAAGAATCCAGAAGACGTTGATATTGGCGCGCACGGTACTACTTCACCTTCTCAGTCTGAATGTCGTACGTCGGTGCGTCGGGCGCATCTCTCGCCGGGCCCACTCCGACCGGCACGCCGGCCTCGGGGTGGTTCAAGTCGAATGCAGGAGATTCGCTGCGAATACGAGGAATCGAGGTGAAGTTGTGGCGAGGAGGCGGACAGGAGGTAGCCCATTCGAGCGAGCGACCGTAGCCCCACGGGTCGTTCACGGTAACTTTCGGAGCGTTTCGGGCCGTGATGTACACGTTCAAGAAGAACGGGATCATCGACGAGGCCAGCAGGAAGGCGCCCACGGTGGAGATCTGGTTCATCCAGGTGAAACCGTCGTCGGGTGAATACGACGCGTAGCGACGGGGCATGCCCACCACTCCGAGCCAGTGCTGGATGAGGAACGTGGTGTGGAACCCGATGAACAGCAGCCAGAAATGCCACTGGCCCAGCTTCTCGTTCAGCATCTTGCCGGTCCATTTGGGCCACCAGAAGTAGAAGCCGGAGAACATGGCGAACACCACGGTACCGAACACCACGTAGTGGAAGTGCGCGACGACGAAGTACGAGTCAGACACGTGGAAGTCAAGCGGCGGCGATGCCAGGATCACACCGGTGAGACCACCGAACGTGAAGGTGATGAGAAAGCCGATCGCCCACACCATGGGCGTTTCGAACGTGACCGAGCCTCGCCACATCGTGCCGACCCAGTTGAAGATCTTCACACCCGTCGGCACCGCAATGAGCATGGTCATCAGGGCGAAGAACGGCAGCAGCACCGAACCGGTGACGTACATGTGGTGAGCCCACACCGTGACCGAGAGGGCGGCGATCGAGATGGTCGCGTAGACGAGCGTCTTGTAACCGAAGATGGGCTTCCGACTGAAGACCGGCAGAACCTCGGAGATGATCCCGAAGAACGGCAGCGCAATGATGTACACCTCGGGGTGCCCGAAGAACCAGAAGAGATGCTGCCAGAGCAACACACCGCCGTTGGCCGCGTCGTAGATGTGACCACCGAACACGCGGTCGACGCCGAGCGCCGAGAGCGCAGCGGCGAGAACAGGGAAGGCCATCAGAACGAGAATGGACGTGACGAGGATGTTCCAAGTGAAGATGGGCATGCGGAACATGGTCATACCGGGGGCACGCATCGTGATGATGGTGGTGATGAAGTTCACCGCGCCGAGGATGGTGCCGAACCCGCTGAGCACGAGCCCGAACACCCAGAGATTCCCGCCGTCTCCCGGCGTGAACGTTGTACTCGACAAGGGCGCATAGGCGAACCAGCCGAACGACGCAGCGCCCTGGGGGGTGAGGAACCCAGCGACCACGATGGCCGAGCCGAAGGTGTAGAGCCAGAAAGCCAGACCGTTCAGACGCGGGAACGCGACATCCGGAGCACCGATCTGCAGCGGCATGAGCACGTTGGCGAAACCGGCGAACAGCGGTGTCGCGAACATGAGCAGCATGATGGTGCCGTGCATGGTGAAGAGCTGGTTGTACTGGTCTTTGGTTGCCAGCAGCTGCTCACCGGGCTCGAAGAGCTGAGCCCGAATGACGAGTGCCATCACTCCGCCGAGGCAGAAGTAGATGAACGACTCGATGAGGTACATGTACCCGATGGTCTTGTGGTCGGTGGAGGTGATCCACTTGACCAGAACGTTGCCTTTACGTTCGACCGGGGTGGTCTTGGGGGCGGTTAGGGTCGTCATCGTCGCCTTCTACTTCGCGCTGCTGCTGGTCGACTCCGCGAGCGGAGACGTGGTGCCCGGGAGGTTTGTGTTGCGGTTGTAGTCGTCACCGAGCTGGCCAGTGTTGCCTTCAGCCGCAAGCTGAGCCGTGTACGCGTCGTAGTCGGCTTGCGACACGACCTTCACGTTGAACAGCATGTCGGAGTGGTACTCGCCACACAGCTCGGCGCACTTGCCAGCGTATGTTCCGATTCGCTCAGGCGTGACGTACATGTAGTTCGTCTTGCCGGGGATCATGTCTTTCTTGTACAGAAAGTCGATGACCCAGAACGAGTGGATGACGTCGCGGGAGTGAAGCTCGATGGTGATCTTCTTGTCGACGGGCAGAACGAGCGTGGGGATCTGGCTCTCAACGAGCGCGCCGTTCGCGTCGTTGGGGTCGGCCTGCGCCTGCACACCCGCCGTGTAGACGTTCTGGTTCACGTAGTTGAAGTCCCAGGCCCACTGCTTGCCGTAGACCGAGATGACCTGGTCGGGCTGCGCGTAGGGCTGCTCGATGTCGGCCTGGTCTTTCGCGGTGAAGGCGAAGAAGCCGAGCACCAGGATGAGCGGCACGATCGTGTAGAAGATCTCGATGGGCATGTTGTACCGAAGCTGGATGGGCAGGCCCGTCTGGCCCTTGCGGCGACGGAACACGACCACGGCCCAGATCGTGAGGCCCCAGGTGATGATTCCCACGGCGAGGAGAACGATCCACGACGTGACCCAGAGGCCCGTGACCTTGTCGGTGTTGTTGGTGGTACCGGGTTCTGCTGGCAGGAAGCCCTGCAGCTGCTGCTGCGAGCAGCCCGCAAGCAGCAGACCCATGGTTACCATCACCGGGATGGCGACCCATCTAAGACGTCGGTTCGAGCGCACCTGTAACCCTTCGGAACTACTGCTGGCAAATCTTGTGTCAAGTGTATTTGACCCTGCCTAGCCTAACGCGTCGATTTCAGCGGCAATGTCTCACGACTCACCTGAGAAACTGCTCACTCGCGCATGTGAATCGGGTTAAAGCACCGATGGGGCCGCCATTTGGCAGCCCCATCGAGTGATGAAGAAGGGTTCTACTTGACGTAGAAAAATTTACCGCGGCGTGTGGCCGCAGCAGAATGAGGTAAGAGCAGGAGTCAGTGGAACGAGTCGCCACACGCGCAGCTGCCGCCGGCGTTCGGATTGTCGATGGTGAAGCCCTGCTTCTGGATGGTGTCTTCGAAGTCGATGGTGGCGCCCTCGAGGTACGGCACGCTCATCTTGTCGACGATGACCTCGACGCCGTCGAAGTCGACGACCCCGTCGCCGTCGAGCTGGCGCTCGTCGAAGTACAGCTGGTAGATGAGGCCTGAACAGCCGCCGGGCTGCACGGCCACGCGCAGGCGCAGGTCGTCACGACCCTCCTGGTTCAACAGGTTCTTGACCTTGAGCGCGGCGGCGTCGGTGAGACCGACCTTGTGCGCGGGGCTCTGCACCTCGGGTGCGAGGGTGATGGTGTCGCTCATGAGTGTCTCCTTACGGGTGACCGGCACGGATGCCCGGCACGGGTGACCAGAATTACTGAAATCCTAAACCTCCAACCTGCGAAGTCGGGCAATCATTCCGAATCGGGGTCAGAAATCGGTGAGCCGCTTCTCTGCCAGCCGTGACAGCAGCAGCGCTTCGGTGAGAATGGCCCGCTTGAACACGCCGAGGTGCAGCGATTCATTCGGGCTGTGCGCCCGCGTGTCGGGGTCTTCGACGCCGGTGACGAGAATCTGCGCCTCGGGAAAGACACGCACCAGGTCGGCGATGAACGGAATCGAGCCGCCGACCCCCGTCTCGACCGGGTCGACTCCCCAGGCGTCGGCCATGGCCTGCTTGGCCTCGGCCACCGCCCATCCGCTGGTGTCGACGAGAAATGCCTGACCGGTGTCGACGTCGCTGATCTCGAGGTGGGCACCGAAGGGGGCGTTGGCATAGAGGTGCGTCTTCAGGGCCTCGAAGGCGGCCCGGGCATCTTGACCCGGAGCGATGCGCGCGCTGATCTTCACCGAGACCTGCGGCTGCAGCGTGTTCGACGCGTTCTGAACGCTGGGCGCGTCAATGCCGGTGACCGTGATGGCCGGCTTCGCCCAGAGGCGGCCGAGCAGGGGGCCCGTGCCGATGGGCGTGACCCCCGGCAGAAGCCCAGCGTCGACGATGAAGTCGGCGTCAGAGCTTTCGGGCACGGCCTCGCCCGACGAAGTAAGACCCTCGACGGCAACCGAACCGTCGGTCGTGTGCAGTGTCGACAGCAGCCGGATGGTCGCCAGCATGGCGTCGGGCGCTGCGCCGCCGAACATGCCGGAGTGCGAGGCGTGTGAGAGCGTCGAGACGGTGAGTTTCAGGGTGACGTTGCCGCGCAGGCTGATGGTGAGGGCCGGAGTGTCGATGTTCCAGTTGTCGGAGTCGGCGACGACGATGACGTCGGCGGCCAGCGCCTCCCGGTTCTGCTCGAGAAAGTCGGCGAACGAGCGCGAACCGAACTCTTCTTCGCCCTCGATGAAGACCACAAGACCGAGCTCGAGGTCGTCGCCATACGATTCGGCGAGGGCGCGCACAGCGGCCACGTGCGAGACGACACCCGCTTTGTCGTCTGCGGCGCCGCGGCCGTACAGGCGGTCGCCGCGTACGGTCGGTTCGAAGGGGGGCGAGTTCCAGTCGGCGTCGTTGCCGGGAGGCTGCACGTCGTGGTGCGCGTACAGCAACACGGTGGGCTTGCCGTTGCGGGCGGTGCGGGTTGCCAGAACGGCAGGCTGGCCCGCCTCCCCTGTCTCGGTGTTCGCTCGCTTCACCGATACCGCATCGAAGACGCCCGTCGCCTCGAAGAGTGCCGCAACAGCCTCGGCGCTCTGCGCCACTGCTGACGCGTCGAAGCCGTCCCACGACACCGACGGAATGCGCACCAGGTCGCTCAGATCGGCAACGGCCACGGGCAGCCCTGCTGCAACAGATGAGCGGATACCCGCCTCGCGTTCGCTCGACAGGCTGTGTTTCTGCACCGAAGTGCCCTCTTGTTCGGTCATACGGGTAATCTTAACGGGCAGGCCCGAACGTGGCCCGCCGAACTCGAGGAATGACTGTGGCCAAGCGCGAAACACCCGTAATCGAAGCTCCAGAAAGCGACGCTTCGCACGTCGGCAAGGGTCGGGCGACCCCGACCCGCAAAGAGCGCGAAGACGCTCGCAAGCGCCCGCTGGTGCCGAGCGACCGCAAAGAAGCGGCCCGCAGCGCAAAGACGCAGACCCAGGCAGCCCGTGAGCGTGCCCGCATCGGCATGGCGGCAGGAGAAGAGAAGTACCTGCTGGCCCGCGACCGCGGCCCCCAGCGCCGGTACGTTCGCGACTACGTCGACGCTCGGTTCAGCATCGGTGAAGTGATCATCCCCGTCATGTTCGGGGTGATCCTGCTGACGCTGGTGCCGAACACGAGCATCCAGACCTACCTCATGCTCGTGCTCTACGCCTTCGTGCTCATCGTCGTTGTCGACATCTTCGTGATGGGCACACGCATCAACAAGCGTCTCGCCGCGAAGTTCGGTTCGGCCGACCGTGGTCTCCGCTGGTACGGCGCCATGCGCGCCCTGCAGCTGCGGCCCATGCGCCTGCCGAAGCCGCAGGTGAAGCGCGGCCAGTTTCCCGCCTGAACGGGCCCCATAGCCGTAACGAAGAAGCCCCTCGGATCCTGAGATCCGGGGGGCTTCTTCGTGTCGACGCGCGTCGTGGCTCTCTGCCGGCACCACAGCGCCGCGCGAAACGCGGAGGAGCGGGGAACCCGCGGTGCGGACGCGCGCGGCGAACAGGGCGGGGTGAGGCGAACAGGGCGGAAGTCGGGTGGAGGCGGGCCGCTCAGGCGGGGAGGAGCCGGGCGAGGCCGCGGTTGATCTCGCGCGCCCAGAGCGGCCCGCGGTAGAGAAACGCCGTGTAGCCCTGCACGAGGGTCGCACCGGCGGCGAGGCGCTCGGCGACGTCTTCGGCGGTTTCGACACCGCCGACGGAGATGACGCACATGTCGGCGGGAACGACGGCGCGCACCAGCTTCAGTACCTCGAGCGAGCGAGCGGCGAGCGGGGGGCCGGCGAGCCCGCCCGCACCGGCCGCCGCGATCAGGGCCGGATCGCTGACGAGCCCCAGCTCTTCGCGCAGAATGGTGGTGTTGGTGGCGATGATTCCGTCGAGGCCGAGGTCGACCGCGAGCTGGGAGATGCGGCGCACCTCGTCGTCGCTGAGGTCGGGCGCGATCTTCACGAGCAGGGGAACGGTGCCCGACTCTTCGCGCACGGCCGTCAGGAGCGGTGCGAGTTTGTCGAGCTCCTGCAACCCGCGGAGCCCCGGCGTATTCGGCGAGCTGACGTTCACGACGAGATAGTCGGCGACGGGTGCCAGGGCGCGCGCACTCGAACGGTAGTCGTCGATGGCGTCGGCGACGTCGACCACCCGGCTCTTGCCGATGTTGACGCCGACGATAGGTCGCCACCGGGCCGACGTGGTCTGCGCGATGCGGAGGGCCGCAGCGGCCGCTCCCCCGTTGTTGAAACCCATGCGGTTGATGACGGCGCGGTCGGCTACGAGGCGAAAGAGACGGGGGCGCTCGTTGCCCGGCTGCGCCTTGGCGGTCAGCGTGCCGACCTCCACGTGACCGAAGCCCAGCTGGCCTAGCCCGACGATCGCCCGGCCGTCTTTGTCGAACCCGGCGGCAACACCGAACGGCGACTCGAACTCGAGCCCGAGAGTGTGAACACGCAGCTGCGGCGCTGGCGCGGTGTAGCGGCGGAGATACTCGCCGAGCGCGGTGCGTGGCAGGGCGCGAATTACGTCGAATGCGAGATGGTGGGCCTGCTCGGGGTCGAGGCGCGCGAGAACATGACGAAAAAGCTGGCTGTACAACCCCACGCTACTCGGCCGACGCTTTCGAGCCGGCTGCGCCGCCCGGGCCGTTCGAACCGCCCGCGGCACCCGCCGCCGTATCGTGCTCGACACGCAGCAGCGTGATGGCCGCCTCGAAGTCGTCGAGCGAATCGAACGCCTGGTAGACGCTGGCGAAGCGCAGATAGGCGACCTCGTCGAGTTCGCGAAGCGGCTGCAGGATGGCCAGGCCGATGTCGTTCGCCTCAACCTGCGCAGCACCCGTCGAGCGCACGGTCTCTTCGACCCGCTGCGCGAGCACCGCGAGGTCGGAGTCGGTCACCGGGCGCCCCTGGCAGGCCTTGCGCACTCCGTTGATGATCTTCTCGCGGCTGAACGGCGCCACGACCCCGCTCCGTTTGATGACGTTGAGGCTCGCCGTCTCAGTGGTGCTGAAGCGTCGGCCACAGTCGGGGCACTGGCGCCGACGTCGAATGGCAACGCCGTCGTCAGTGGTGCGCGAGTCGACGACGCGGGAATCTGGGTACCGGCAATACGGGCAATACATGGTGCTGCAAGTTTACCGGTCACCGCCGCGGCTCGGCGCCGAACTCAGTGCCCGAACCGCGCCTCGACCGCTTCGGCGTGCGCCGGCAGATTCTCTGAGTGCGCCAGCGCGTGAATTCGCCCGGCCACCGCCTCGAGCGCGGCCTTGTCGTAGCGAATGACTTGCTGGGGCTTCAAGAACGTGTATGCCCCGAGACCCGACGAGAAGCGCGACTGCCCGCCCGTCGGCAGAACGTGGTTCGACCCGGCGAGGTAGTCGCCGAGGCTCACCGGCGAGTACGAGCCCATGAAGATGGCTCCGGCCGAGTGGATGCTCGCCAGCACCGCCTCCGAGTCAGAGACCTGAATCTCCAGGTGTTCCGGCCCGTATGCGTCGCTGAACCGTGCCGCCGCGGCAAGATCGTCGACCAGCACGATGGCCGACTGCTGCCCGCCGAGGGAGACCAGCACGCGCTCCGAGTGCAGCGTAGCCGCCGCGAATCCTTCGAGCTCGACCCGAACCTCCCCGGCGAACGCGGGTGACGTCGTCACCAGCACCGCCGCCGCCAGCTCATCGTGCTCTGCCTGGCTGACCAGGTCGGCCGCAACATACCGCGCGTCGGCCGTCTCGTCGGCGATGATGAGAATCTCGGTGGGCCCCGCCTCGGAGTCGATACCGGTGCGACCGCGCACAAGCCGCTTCGCCGCTGCGACGTACACGTTGCCCGGGCCGGTGATGATCTGCACGGGCTCGAGCCCGATGTCGTCGACACCGTACGCCAGCGCACCGATCGCGCCGGCACCACCCATGGCGTACACCTCCGTGACGCCCAGAAGCCCAGCGGCCCCCAGGATGACCGGGTGCACGTGCCCGCCGAACTCCCGCTGCGGCGGCGAGACCAGCGCAATCGACTGCACTCCCGCCGACTGCGCAGGAACCACGTTCATCACCACGCTCGACGGATACACCGCCTTACCGCCCGGAACGTAGAGCCCCACCCGGTCGACCGGCTGCCAGCGCTGCTCCACCACGGCGCCGTCGCCGAGCTGGGTGAGCTGGCCCGCGGGAATCTGCGCCGCAGTGGCGGAACGCACACGGTCGATGGCCTCGTCGAGCGCCGCCCGAACATCCGGAGCCAGCGCCGCAACGGCATCGGCGATCTCGCTCTCGGGCACCCGCACGCTCGCCGCCTCACCGCCGTCAAACCGCTCGGCCTGCTCGCGCAGGGCCGCAACCCCGCGGGAGCGAACGTCGTCGATGAGAGCCTCTGCGGCCTCTGTGGCGACACTGACATCGGTCACCGCCCGCGGTACGAGGTCGAGCAACTGGGCACGGGAGGGGGTCTGGCCCCGCAAATCGATGGTCTGGATCATAGCTCCCCCACTCTACCCAAGGCGCCGGGCCGGGGCTCTGGGGTAGACAGCCCGACTCAGACAGCCCGACTCAGACAGGCCAGCGCAGACAGGCCAGCACAGAGAGCCCAGCGCAGACGCCCCCAGCGCCCGCACCCCTACATCAGGCAGGAGGGCCCGAGCAGCGACTTCAACTCGCCGTACAGGTCTGCGGTGACCCGCACCCTGAACGGAATCTCGAACACCCGCGCGGTCTGCCCCTTGATGAGTTTCAGCCGCACCTCGTTGTCACCCGCGTGCCTGATCAGCACGTCGTTCAGTGCCTGCACGGTGTCGGTCGTCGCCCGCGCCTCTGACATCGAGATCTCGATGGGGCCGCCACCGCCCTGCTGCCCGAGGTCGGGCGTGAAGACGCTGAAGGCGTGCAGGTTCATTCCGTCGTCGCGGATGCTCACCCGCCCCCGCAGCACCACGATCGAGTCGTTCGTGAGGGCGGGCGCGAACTCCTGGTAAGCCTTGCCCATGAACATGGCCGTCACCTCGCCGCCGAAGTCTTCGACCACGATCGAGCCGTACTGGTTGCCCGAGTTGCGCGCCACGCGGTGCTGCACGTTGGTGATCAGCCCGGCCACCGTGACCGTGTCGCCGTCGTTCGTGTACTCGCTCGTCAGCATCTCGGTGATGGTCGTCGAGGCATGTTTGGCCAGCGCGATCTCGAGCCCGGCAAGTGGATGATCGGAGACATAGAGCCCGAGCATGTCGCGCTCGAAGGCCAGCTTGTCTCTCTTCGCCCACTCGGGCCGGTCGGGAACCTGCCGATTGTCTTGCGGGGCATCCCACAGGCTGTCGAAGTCGAAGCCGACCTGCCCGTTCGCCTCGGCCCGCTTCTCGCTCACCGCGGCCTCGACGGCACCCTCGTGAATCTCGACGAGCGCGCGCCGCGTGTTGCCGAGCGAGTCGAACGCGCCCGCCTTGATGAGCGATTCGACCGTGCGCTTGTTCGTCGCCTGCATCGGAATCTTCTGCAGGAAGTCGTGGAACGACGTGAACCGCCCCTTGCTCTCGCGCGACTCGCGAATGCCCTCCACCACGTTCGAACCCACGTTTCGCACAGCGCCGAGGCCGAACCGGATGTCTTCGCCCACCGCCGCGAAGAACCCGATCGACTCGTTCACGTCAGGCGGCAGCACCGTGATGTTCATGCGCCGGCACTCGTTCAGATAGATCGCCGACTTGTCTTTCGAGTCGCCGACGCTCGTGAGCAGGGCCGCCATGTACTCGGCCGGGAAGTGCGCTTTGAGGTAGGCGGTCCAGTACGAGATGACCCCGTACGCCGCCGAGTGCGCCTTGTTGAACGCGTAATCGGAGAAGGGCAGCAGAATGTCCCACAGCGTCTTGACGGCGGCGTTCGAGTAGCCGTTGTCGTTCATGCCCTTCGAGAAGCCCTCGTACTGTTTGTCGAGCTCGCTCTTCTTCTTCTTGCCCATCGCGCGGCGCAGCAGGTCGGCTTGGGCGAGCGTGAACCCGCCGAGCTTCTGCGCGATCGACATCACCTGCTCCTGGTACACGATCAGCCCGTAGGTCTGGCCGAGCACCTCGCGCAGCGGTTCTTCGAGCTCGGGGTGAATCGGGGTGACGAGCTGCAGACCGTTCTTTCGCAGCGCGTAGTTGGTGTGCGAGTCGGCACCCATCGGCCCCGGGCGATACAGCGCGAGGATGGCCGAGATGTCTTCGAAGTTGTCGGGTTTCATCAGGCGCAGCAGCGACCGCATGGGCCCGCCATCGAGCTGGAACACCCCGAGGGTGTCGCCCCGTGCCAGCAGCTCGTACGCCGGCACGTCGTCGAGTTCGAGGTCTTCGAGCACCGGCCTGAACCCTCGGTTCGACTGGATGTTGTCGAGCGCGTCATCGATGATGGTGAGGTTTCGAAGCCCCAGGAAGTCCATCTTGATCAGACCCAGCGACTCGCAGGCCGGGTAGTCGAACTGCGTGACGATCTGGCCGTCTTGCTCACGCTTCATGATGGGAATGATGTCGATCAGCGGGTCGCTCGACATGATCACACCCGCCGCGTGCACGCCCCACTGGCGCTTCAGGTTCTCGATGCCCACGGCGGTGTCGAAGACCGTGCGTGCTTCGGGGTCGGCCTCGATGACGGCCCGCACATCGGCCGCCTCCTTGAATCGCGGATGATCGCGATCGAAGATTCCCGACAGTGGAATATCTTTACCCATGATGGGCGGCGGCATCGCCTTGGTCAGCTTCTCACCCATACCGAAGGGAAAACCGAGCACGCGCGAGGAGTCTTTCAGTGCCTGCTTGGCCTTGATGGTGCCGTACGTGACGATCTGCGCCACGCGCTCGTCACCGTACTTCTCGGTGACGTAGCGAATCACCTCGCCGCGGCGACGATCATCGAAGTCGACGTCGAAGTCGGGCATCGAGACGCGGTCGGGGTTCAGAAAACGCTCGAAGATCAGCCCGTGGCGAATAGGGTCGAGGTCGGTGATACGCATCGCGTACGCCACCATCGAGCCGGCACCGGAGCCTCGGCCCGGGCCGACCCGAATGCCGTTGTTCTTCGACCAGTTGATGAAGTCGGCGACCACCAGGAAGTAACCGGGGAACCCCATCTGCACGATGACGCCGACTTCGTAGTCGGCCCGCTCGCGTACCGCCTGCGAGATGCCGCCGGGGTACCGGTCGACGAGGCCCTTCTCGACCTCTTTGATGAACCAGGTGTCTTCGGTCTCGCCTTCGGGCACCGGGTAGCGGGGCATGTAGCTCGCCGAGGTGTCGAACTTGACCTCGCAACGCTCGGCGATGAGCAGCGTGTTGTCGCAGGCATCGGGGTGATCGCGGAAGATCTGCCGCATCTCCGCGGCACTCTTCAGATAGAACTCGTCGGCATCGAACTTGAACCGGTTCGGGTCGCTGAGCGTCGAGCCCGACTGCACGCAGAGCAGAGCGGCGTGGCTCGTCGCGTCGTGCGCGTGGGTGTAATGCAGGTCATTCGTTGCCACGAGCGGCAGGTCGAGCTCTTTCGAGAGCCGCAGCAGATCGCCCATGATCTGGCGTTCGATACCGAGACCGTGATCCATGATCTCGCAGAAGTAGTTCTCGCGGCCGAAGATGTCGCGAAAGTCGGAGGCCGCCTTCACGGCTTCGGCGTACTGACCGAGGCGCAACCTCGTCTGAACCTCGCCCGACGGGCACCCGGTCGTCGCAATGAGGCCGCTTGAGTACTGCGCGAGCAGCTCGCGATCCATTCGGGGCTTGAAGTAGTAGCCCTCAAGCGACGCGCGCGACGACAGACGAAAAAGGTTGTGCATGCCGGCGGTGTTCTCGCTCAGCAGGGTCATGTGCGTGTACGCGCCCGAGCCGGAGACGTCGTCGCGGCCGGAGTTCGGGCCGCCCCACTTCACGCGTGTCTTGTCACTGCGGTGGGTGCCGGGCGTGATGTACGCCTCGGTGCCGATGATGGGCTTGATTCCGGCGTCGGTCGCCGTCTTCCAGAAGTCGAATGCACCGAAGACATTGCCATGATCGGTGACCGCCACAGCGGGCATGCCCTGCTCAACAGCGGCTTCGATCAGGGGTTTAACCCGGGCGGCCCCGTCGAGCATCGAGTACTCGCTGTGCACGTGAAGATGAACGAATGAGCTGTCTCGGGTGGGCACAGATTCTCCGGCTAGCTAGGGGGTACGACCTCGCCTCTGGGGTAAGGAGAGACCCTTCAGTTTAGCCACTGTGCAGCAGAGCTCGGCGTCAACAGCTCGGCCGAATGGCCTGCTCAGTCGATGGATCGAGACTGTTCGAAGAACTCTCTACCAACGCGACCATCGCCGCCGACCGATAATCAGGCGCACGGCGATTCGCGAAACGATCCATGCGGCAAATGCCAAAACACCGAGCCACTCCGCACCGATAAGGATTACCTGGAAAAATATCTCCCAAAAGGTGTTCACCACGACACGCGCTCCGACCGTACACGCAATGCTCACGATGATCATGGCGTACATCAGTTGTACCGAGATATCTCTACTGCGGTACCCTGCGTCTCGAACGGCTGGGCGCACCTTAAGACTCGATCGAAAAGGCATCGACACCTGTCGTTCATATACAAGAATATAGTGACTACTCCTCACTATAGCCCTACTTTTGGTCGGTCAATCATTTCGAAGCAGGTCGAGCGCGTGATGCAGGTCGTCGGGGTAGGTCGTCTCGAACGACACATACTGACGCGATGCCGGATGCACGAATCCGAGTTTCAGAGCGTGCAACCACTGCCGAGTGAGCCCGAGTCTCGCCGACATCGTGGGGTCGGCGCCGTACATCGCATCTCCCACGCACGGGTGGCGCTGCGCCGACATGTGCACGCGGATCTGGTGCGTGCGGCCGGTCTCGAGGTGGATCTCGAGCAGCGATGCGCTCGGAAACGCCTCGATGGTCTCGTAGTGCGTCACCGAGTTCTTGCCGTCTGAGACGACGGCGAACTTCCAGTCGCTCTTCGGGTGCCGGCCGATGGGGGCGTCGATCGTACCCGCCAACGGGTCTGGGTGCCCCTGCACCACCGCGTGGTAGATCTTGTCGACCTCACGGTCGTGAAAGAGGCGCTTCATCCACGTGTAGGCGTCTTCCGACTTAGCCACCACCATCAGCCCACTGGTGCCGGCGTCGAGGCGGTGCACGATTCCGGCGCGCTCAGCGGCTCCGCTCGTCGAGATGCGGTAGCCCGCCGCGGCGAGTGCGCCGAGAACGGTGGGGCCCGTCCAGCCGACCGACGGATGCGCGGCCACGCCCACGGGCTTGTCGACCACCACGATGTCATCGTCGTCGTACACGATCGTCAGGTTGTCGACCGGAGTCTCGACGATGCGCACCTCTTCTCGCGGCGCCCAGCTGACCTCGAGCCAGGAGTCTCGGCGTAACTTGTCTGACTTGGAGACGACACGGCCATCGACCACGACTCCCCCGGCCTCAACGACGTCGGCCGCGAAGTTGCGCGAGAAGCCGAGCAGTTTGGCGAGGCCGGCGTCGACACGGTCACCGTCGAGCCCGTCGGGAACGGGTAGTTGGCGAAACTCCACAGCTACTCGGCCTCGGTGCGGTCGGGATGCCCGGCGCCGGGCTCGAGGCTCTGCGTGGTTTCGGGGGCCGCTTCGGTAGCTTCACCGGTCTTCGGCGCACGACGACCGTCGAGGCCGACGCCCATCACTGTCAGCACCAGAAAGACCACCATGGCAGCGCAGATGGCCGTGTCAGCCAGGTTGAAGATGGCGGGCAGCAGCGGAATCTTGATGAAGTCGACAACGTGCCCGATGCCGAAGCCGGGCTCACGAAAGAGGCGGTCGGTGAGGTTGCCGAGAACCCCGCCGAGAAGCAGCCCGAAGACCACGGCCCAGCCAAGCGAGCGGATGCGCCGGGAGAACCACACGATGAACACGAACACGGCGGCGGCCAGCACCGAGAAGATCCAGGTGTAGGCACTGCCGATGGAGAAGGCTGCGCCGGAGTTGGTGACATAGAAGAATTGCAGCACGTCACCGAATACAGGAACGTACTGGTTCAAGGGCAGGTTGGCGACAACCAGGTATTTCGCGATCTGGTCGATCGCATAGACGAAAACAGCGACAACCACAAGAAGGGCCAGCGCACGTGGGCTGACCCTTCTTGAGCGGCCCGTTTCAGGGCTCACAGTCGTTGTTTGGGCGTCAGGCCCCAAAACCCTGGAAGCTGGAGGCCGGAGCCGCCGCTTCTCCACTGTCTGAACCTGACGAGTCGAGGTCGCGCAACTGGCCCTCGATGTACCCGCGCAGCTTCAGGCGGTATTCCTTCTCGAACGAGCGCAGCTCGTCGATACGGTGCTCGATGCCCGACTTCTCTTGGTTGAGCTTCGCGAGCTCGGTGCGCTGCTTGGCCTCAGCCTCAGCCACGAGGCGCGTAGCGGTTGCCTGGCCCTCTTCGATGAGCTCGGCGCGCTTGTCGGCGCCCTCTTTGACGTGCTCGTCGTGAAGACGGCGAGCAAGCTGCAGCAGGCTGGTGGTGCTCTGTGCGTCGTCGCCGTCGACCGGGGCGGCGACGGGAGCAGCAGCAACCGGAGCCGGTGCGGCCTGGCTGTCATCGGAGTCGACCACGTCGACCACGGCGGTGTCGTCAGCGACGGGTGCGGCCTCGACGGGCGCAGCCTCTTCGCTGGCGGCAGGGGTTGCACTCGCGGCGGGAACGATACCGGCACGCAGTTCTTCGTTCTCCTGAATCAGGCGACGAAGCTCTACTACTACCTCATCGAGAAAGTCGTCGACCTCATCTTGGTCGTAGCCTGCCCGAAACTGGGTTTGCGAGAAGCGCTTGTTAACCACTTCTTCTGGAGTTAACGGCATGTTCTTCCACCTTTATTACTTGAGACTTGAGAGTTATGGGCGTTTCACAAACTACGATACATGCGTCACGCAATCAAGCGTACGTAACTCGTAACCGAAAGCAGTATGACCACGAGGAGCATTACGATGCTCCACCCGAAATCAAAGGCAACGGGCCCCACGCGAAGCGGAGGGATGACGCGCCGAAAAAACTTTATGGGTGGGTCTGTCACCGTGTACGCGACCTCGGCCATCACCAGAACGGCACCCTGCGGGCGCCATTGGCGCTGAAAACTGCGCACCAGATCAAGAATGAACCGGCCCCACATCACGAAGAAGTAGAGCAGGAGCGCGAAGTACGCGACTGTTGCGATAAGACCGACTAGTGAACCCACTCGTCAATTATGACTGGACTACGACTGAACGAAGAACGATGCCTCAGCGCGAGCGTCGGTTGCGGCCTCACCTGAAACTGAGACGTGCGACGGCGACAACAGGAACACCTTGCTCGTGACGCGCTCGATCTTGCCGTAGAGACCCTGTGAGAGGCCGCCAGCGAAGTCGATGAGGCGGCGCGCGTCGGCGTCGGTCATCTGCGAGAGGTTGATGATGACCGGGATGCCCTCGCGAAAGCTCTCGGCGATGATCTGAGCGTCTTTGTACTGCTTGGGGTGAACGGTCAGGATTTCATTCATTTCGAGCGGCGCCACATTCTTTTGAACTTGGGTTCGACGGAGGGGGGTGACCGGAGCACGGCCCGCGTTGTTCGCGGCACCGTTGTGTGCGGAGTTGTTGTGACCGGCAGACGCCTGCGCCCGCTGCACGGGGGCGGCTTCAGCCTGCGGGTGTGCCACATGGGCGACCGGCGATGCCGGGGTCTCTTCGTACTCGAGCTCTTCGTCTGCGAGCCCAAGGTAGACCATCGTCTTGCGTAGTGGATTGGCCATGTGATCCTCCGGAGGTGATTGCGGGTGCCTGGTAACGAGATTAACGTTGCACGGGCCTGAATCCGGTGATTGCCGACCCAATTCGTAGGTGTGTCGCACCTTCGGCGATGGCGTCGGCGAAGTCGTTCGACATTCCGGCCGAGATGGCGCTTGCACCGGCGTCGATGCGCTGTACCGCGGCTGAGAGCAGCCGCAGGCGCTCGAAGGCGGGCCGGGCCGGCTCGCCGAGGGGAGCGACCGCCATGACTCCTCTGAGGCGGAGGCCGGCCAGCCCGGAGACATGCTCTGCGAGGGCTTCAAGGTCGCCGGGAGTTGCTCCCCCGCGGGCGGGATCGGGGGTGAGGTTGACCTGGATGAAGACGTCGACCGGTGGCCGGGCATCCGATGCCGACGCTGCAGCTTTCAGCACGGTTTCAGGCGACGACGACAACGTCGTACCGAGCAGGTCGGCGACCGATGCGCGGTCGAGCGAGTGGATGACCGCGCTGTACGCCGCGATCTGCCGGGCCTTCTTGCTCTGAATCTGCCCCACGAAGTGCCACGTGAGGTCAAGATCGGCGAGGTTCGCCGCTTTGTCACGCGCCTCTTGGTGCCGGCTCTCGCCGAAGTCGCGAACGCCGAGCGCGGCGAGCTCACGCAGGAGTGACTCGTCGTGGAACTTGGTGATGGCGATGAGGGTCAGCTCATCGCTCGACCGGTCGGCGGCGCTGGCCGCCTCGCCGATCTGCTGCCGAACGAGGGCGAGCCGCTCGGCGAGGCCGGGGCCGCCCTCGTTCGAGCTCACTTCAGAAAGTCGGGAACGTCGAGGTCGGAGTCGTCGTCGTCAGACGCCGGGTCGAGCTGCGCTGTTCCGGTGATGCTGTGCTCGGGGGTCTGCGCCCACGATGCCGCGGCGGGCGGCTCTTCTGCACGGTCGCGGCGAAGCGGCGCTGCCGAGCTCGAAGCGAACAGGTCGCTGGCATCGTTCGGAACAGCGGGGAACGCCTTCTTCGACTCGGCCGACGAGCTGGCATCTCCGCTGTCGAACCCGGCCGCGATGACGGTGACCCGTACCTCGTCGCCGAGCGTGTCGTCGATGACGGCACCGAAGATGATGTTGGCTTCGGGATGCACGGCGTCTTGCACGAGCTTGGCAGCATCGTTGATCTCGAAGATGCCGAGATTCGACCCGCCCTGAATGGAGAGCAGAACGCCGTGGGCACCCTCGATGCTCGCCTCGAGCAGGGGCGACGCGACGGCCAGCTCCGCGGCCTTGATGGCCCGGTCGGCTCCCCTCGCCGACCCGATGCCCATCAGGGCCGAGCCTGCACCCTGCATGACGCTCTTCACGTCGGCGAAGTCGAGGTTGATCAGGCCAGGGGTGGTGATGAGGTCGGTGATGCCCTGAACACCGGCGAGCAGCACCTGGTCGGCAGTCGAGAACGCCTCGAGCATGCTGATACCGCGGTCGCTGATCTCGAGCAGGCGGTCGTTCGGCACGACGATGAGGGTGTCGACCTCGTTCTTCAGCGTGGCAACGCCGTCTTCGGCCTGCGACATGCGGCGCTTGCCTTCGAAGCCGAACGGCTTGGTGACGACACCGATGGTGAGAGCGCCGATCGACTTGGCGATGCGGGCCACGACGGGAGCGCCACCGGTACCGGTACCGCCACCTTCGCCGGCGGTGACGAATACCATGTCAGCGCCGGCCAGCGCCTCTTCGATCTCGTCGGCGTGGTCTTCTGCTGCACGGCGGCCGACCTCGGGGTCGGCGCCGGCGCCGAGACCGCGGGTGAGCTCACGGCCCACGTCGAGTTTCACGTCGGCGTCGCTCATCAGGAGCGCCTGCGCGTCAGTGTTGATGGCGATGAACTCGACGCCGCGAAGGCCGAGCTCGATCATGCGGTTGACGGCGTTGACACCACCACCGCCGATACCGACGACTTTGATTACGGCGAGGTAGTTCTGGTTTGACGTCACGTCTGGCCTCCGGGCTCATTTAGTGTCAACGGGCGCATACTTTCAACCTCAGGTTGACAGTTAATGTTATGCTCAGTATGCAATTCCTACGACGAACCTATGGTCGATGTAGTGGGCTGCGCGTTTAGCCGCGCCGCGTGTCGCGAACCGGCGACCAGAATCGGGCATCGGATGCCGCACGCACGTCATTCGACGACAGGGCTTTCGGGGCTCGACACGTCGTACGTCAGTTTCTCGTTCGCGCTCTGGGTCGTGATGAGCTTGTCGAGCACGCGGGCCTTCAGGGCACTGTTGGCCGAACTGCCCCAGATGACTTTCTGGCCCACTCCCCCGAGCACCATCGTCACCGAATCTGGCGTAGCGGCGCTGATGGAGTCGACGTTGGCCAGCAGGTCTGCGGGCAGGGTGCGCAGCACGGTCGTGGCGGCAAGGAAGCCGGGGCTGCCGACGGGGGTTCCGGCCAGGTCGATCAGCGCAAAGCCGGCCGGGCGGGCGTCGCTGTGCTCAACGACGACACCCGCGGGGTCGACCAGGTCGAACCCGGCGCCGCTTGCACTCACGATCGAGCCGACGGGCTGGCGTTCGACGACGCGGATGACAAGTGTGTTCGGCAGCTGCGACTCGGTCGAGTAGCTCTGGATCAGCGGGAACGCGGCGAGCTGAGACTGAATGGAGCCGTAGTCGACCAGAGCCAATGGGCGGCCCACCTGGCCCGAGAGCGCGGCCTCCACCTGCGCGGCGTCGATGCGGCTCGTGCCAGTGATGCTGACCGAGCGCACGGCGAACAGGGGTGAGTATGCGGTGACGACGACGACCACGATGAGACCCACGAGGGTTCCGAGCGAGATCAACCAGGTGAGGCGACGACGACGCGACCGCTCGGTGAACCGGCGGGATTCGGCTCGCTCGTAACGCCGACGGCGACGCTCGGCGACCCGCACGTTCTTGCGTGCGAGTGCTTCGTCGCTGCGTGAGCGGCTCGGCGGGGCGCCGATGGCGGTCTTGACCGTCGCGGTCGGTCGCGGCGCGGCGGAGTCGGCGGAGGCAGGGGTGGCTCCCTGCGGGTAAGAGGTGGGTGGCTTCGCGGCACGGTTCTGTGCGATGGGCTTCGTGCTGCCGGGCTTCGATCCGCCCGGAGTGGCCGGGGTGGCGTTCGCCGAACCCGGCTCGGTGTCTGCGGTGCGGGTTTCGGGCTCAGCCGTCTGCCACCGGGTCGTCTTCAGGCGGGGTGGCGTGGCCGACGACCGAGCGGGAGCGGGCGCGGTTGCGTCAACGCCGGCGGTGTCAGCTCCGTCACGAACCACTGCGGGACGCTTCGAGGCCTTCGGCGCCTTCGGCGCGCGCGGCGATCCCTGTGCCGAAGCAGGAGCTTCGGGCGGGGGCGGTGGCGGAAATCCGTTGGGGCGCTTCACGGGCGCCTCCGATTACGCACCCGCAGCCACAGGCACCGCGAGGGCGCCGAGCAGCTGCGGAACGAGCAGGTTCACGTCGCCGCAGCCAAGGGTGACGATGAAGTCGCCGGGGCGCGCGATCGACGCGGTGAAGTCGGCCGCCTGCTGCCAGTCGGCGATGTAGGCCACCTTGCTCTGATCGGCGAACCGCCCGGAGACGAGCGCGCCCGTGACGCCGGGCACCGGGTCTTCACGCGCTCCGCAGACGTCGAGCACCACGGTGAAGTCTGCGGTGCGCTCGAGCGTTTCGGCGAAGTCGCCGGCGAGCAGCTGGGTGCGGCTGTAGAGGTGCGGCTGATGAACCGCGATGATGCGCCCGGTACCGACCACTGTACGCGCGGCGGTGAGTGCGGCATCCACTTCGGTGGGGTGGTGCGCGTAGTCGTCGTAGACGCTCACACCGCGAACGGTGTCGTGCAGTTCGAATCGGCGACCGGTGCCGTCGAACTCGCCCAGGGCGGCGAGCGAGGCGGCGGGGTCGAAGCCGGTGCCCACGAGCACCGCGAAGGCGCCCGCCGCATTGATGGCATTGTGGATGCCCGGCACCCGCAGCGCGCCCGCATAGCTCTCACCGAGGTAGTCGATCACGAACGACACCGCACCCTCGGCCACGATCGAATGCACCCGCACGTCGGCGTCTGCTGCCTGACCGAACGTGAGTACGCGCCCGCCGGAGCGGGTCTGCCCCGCGCCTACTGGCTGCCGGGCGGCGAGCCGCGCGTCGACACGCTTCGCACCGGCATCGTCTGAGGAGATCACCACGAGCTCGCTGGCCTCGTCGGCGAACGTCACGAAGGCATCTTCGACTGCTTCGGTCGAACCGTAGTGGTCGAGGTGGTCGGGGTCGACGTTGGTGATGAGGGCCACGGCCGTGTCGTAGAGCAGAAACGAGCCGTCGGATTCGTCGGCTTCGAGCACGAACAGCTCACCGTCGCCCCAGGCGGAACTCGTGCCGAGCGCGGAGATGACACCGCCGTTCACGAAGCTCGGTTCGGCGTTCAGGCCGATCAGCGCGGTCACGATCATGCCGGTGGAGGTTGTCTTACCGTGCGCCCCGGCGACCGAGATGAGCCGGCGGCGGTTCACGAGCCAGGCCAGCGCCTGCGAGCGATGCAGCACCGGCAGGCCGTGCTGCTCGGCGTAGACGAGTTCGGGGTTGTCAGGCCAGAGCGCCGAGGTGACCACGAGCGTGTCAGCCGAACCGACGTTTGCGGCGTCGTGGCCGACGTGCACTGTGGCCCCGAGCGCGCGCAGCTTCTGGGCGGTTTTCGAATCGGTGCGGTCAGAACCGGTGACCGTCACGCCGGCAGCGATGAACAGTCGTGCGATACCGCTCATGCCGGCACCGCCGATGCCCACGAAATGCACCGCGCCGAGCTCCGCCGGAATGGTGAGGGTCAGGTCGGGTTTGATCACGAGGGGGTACCTTCTGTTCTGCAGGATGTGCGGGCAAGCGTCAAGGTTACGCTCACTCTGCGGCACCCTTGCCCGGGGCGTCATCAGTGGGGGCGCCATCAATGGGGGCGCCATCGATCGAGCCATCGTCGTTCGGGGTGTACTCGACGTCGGCCGCGTCGGTGAGGGCAGCGCCGATGAGGTTCGCCGTGCGCGCCGAACCGTCGCGCACGCCCACACTGGCCGCCGCCCGGGCCATGGCGGCAACGCGGTCAGGCTCGCCGAGCAGCGGCACCAATGTCGACGCCACCCACTCAGGCGTGACATCGGAGTCGGGGACGAGAATCGCACCGCCCGCCGCAACCACGTCGGCCGCGTTGAAGCGCTGCTCGCCATTGCCGACCGCGTAGGGCACGAGCACCGAGGGAACGCCGAGCGCCGCAAGCTCTGAGACCGTCGCGGCGCCCGCCCGCGAGACCGCGAGCGACGCCACCGCGAGAGCGAGATGCATTCGGTCGGAATAGGCGAGCATCCGGTAGCCCGAGATCTCGGGGTCGACCAGTGTCGAGCGACCGCCCACGATGTGCAGAACCTGCCAGCCGGCAGCGAGAATGGGCGCGATCGAGGCGAAGACCGCGCTGTTCAGGCGTTCGGCGCCGAGCGATCCGCCGGTGACCAGCAGTACGGGCATGTCGTCTGAAAGCCCGAACAGCTCGAGGCCTTCGATGCGCGCCTCGGCGAGAGCCTCAGCTGTCTCTAGCGTCTCGATCTCGGCTCGCAGCGGCATGCCAACGAACCGCGCGTGCGGCAGCTCTGTTCCCCGAAAAGCCACGCCGACGTAGGGCGTGAAGCGGGCCCCGAGCCGGTTGGCGAGCCCCGGTTTGGCGTTGGCTTCATGGATGACCAGCGGCACCCGCGCCCGCCGGGCCGCCAGATACGCCGGTGCTGCCGCATAGCCGCCGAATCCGACCACCACGTCGACGTGGCGCTCGACGATCAGCGCGGCGAGGTCGGAGATGACCCGCAGCAGTTTCGGCGCGAACGTCACGGCGGCGCGGTTGGGGCGACGCGGAAACGGCAGTTTGGCGATGGTCACGAGCTCGTAGCCCCTCGCCGGAACGAGCCGGGCCTCGAGGCCCTGGGCCGTGCCCACCACGATGATCTCAGCGGAGGGGTCGCGGCGGCGCAGCTCGTCGGCTGTGGCGAGAAGTGGGTTCACGTGGCCGGCCGTGCCGCCGCCGGCCAGAAGGTAGGTGGCCATCAGCGACGCACCCACGGAGCCCGGCGAGGGGCGCCCGGAAGAACGAGTTCGTCATCGTCGTCGCCGACCGGCGTGGTCTGCTGGCGGGCGATCGAGAGCACAACACCGATTCCGATGAGTGTGGTGATGAGCGCCGACCCTCCCGACGAAATGAGCGGCAGCGGTACCCCCAGCACCGGAATGAGCCCCAGCACCACGGCGATGTTCACGAACGCCTGGCTGATGATCCACACCATGACCGAACCGGCGACGACCTTCGAGAACATGTCGTTGCTCGAACGCACGATGCGCAGGAACGCCACGGCGAGAGCAACGAACAGCGCGATGACCACGAGAGCGCCGATCATGCCCAGCTCTTCGCCGATGATGGCGAAGATGAAGTCGTTGTCGGCGGCCGGCAGCCACGACCACTTGGCCTTCGAATTGCCGAGGCCCACACCGAAGAAGCCGCCCGCGGCCAGCGCGAAGAGCCCGTGCTGGGTCTGCCAGCAGCTGTCGGCGTAGTCGGAGCATTCCGAACTCAGAAACGACCCGATGCGCGAAACCCGGCTTGCGCTCGAGAACGCGATGACCACGATGGCGGCCGAGCCGATGATGAGGGGTACCGCGAGCATCCGGAGCTTGATGCCGGCGAAGAAGAGGGCGCCGAAGATGAGCCCGGCCATGATCATCACGGTGCCGAGGTCGCCGCCCAGCATCACCAGCAGAACGCCGGCGCCGGCCACGGGCACGACCGGGATGGCGAGGTGCCCCCAGAGGTGCAGGTAGCGCTGTTTCTTAGCGAGGATCACACCCAGCCAGATGACGAGACCGAGCTTGATGAGCTCGGAGGGCTGCATGTTGATGCCGCCCACCGACAGCCAGTTCAGGTTGCCGCCCACCTCGACGCCGAGAGGAGTGAAGAGCACGATGAGCTGAAGACCCGCGCCGCCCGCGAGGGCGAGCCAGCCCCAGCGCTTCCAGAAGCGCATCGGCAGGCGGGAGATGACGAGCATCAGCGGCACACCGATGAGCGCGAAGAGGCCTTGCTTGGCGAAGGTGCCGAAGAAGCCCTGCCGGGCGGTGTACGAGTCGACCGACGACGACGAGAGCACCATCACCAGCCCGAGCACAACCAGGAAGAGGGTGGTGCCGAGCAGAAAGTAGTAGTTGCTCGACTCGGCCTGAAAGGCCCGGCCCACCGAGACCCGCGCGGTGTGCATCCGCGAAGCCGACGGATGATCGGCGGCGCTTCTAGCCCCGGGGCGGCGCATCGTGTTCGTCAGCTGCCCCACCTCCAAGTAAGTCGCGTACTGCCTGGGCAAAGCGGGTGCCACGGTCGGAATAGTCGACGAACTGGTCCATCGACGCCGCCGCGGGTGCAAGCAGCACCACGTCTCCCGCGAGTGCCACTGCCGCCGCCAACCGCACCGCGGCCGACATCACCTCTTCAGTCTCGGTGTGGTCGACCTCGAACACGGGCACCCCGGGCGCGTGTCGCTCGAATGCCTTTCTGAGAGTCTCGCGCTCGGTGCCGATCAGTACGACAGCCCGCAGCCTGCCGGCCCGACCCCTGATCAGCGGATCGACATCGACACCTTTCAGCAGCCCGCCGGCGATCCAGACCACCGAGTCGAAGGCACCGAGCGACGCGTTCGCCGCGTGGGCGTTGGTGGCTTTCGAATCGTTGACCCAGCTCACCCCGTCGGCCGAGGCGACGAGTTCGATGCGGTGGTGATCGAGTTCGAACCGGGCTAGCGCTCGGCGAATGGCCTCGACGCTCACGCCGAAACTGCGGGCGAGGGCAGCGGCCGCCAGAACGTTGGCGACGGTATGCGGCGCACCGAGGCCGCGTGCGGCGAGGTCGGCGACGGTCGTGATCTCACGAGCTGCCGTGCGGCGATCGTCGATGAACGCGCGGTCGCAGAGGATTCCGTCGACGATGCCCACATCACTCGGCCCGGGCACCCCCAGCCCGAAACCCACGGCGCGGGCACCCTCGACGACATCGGCGTTCTCGACCATCGACTCGGTGCGGGCATCCGACCGGTTGTAGACGCAGGCCACCTTCGTGTTCGTGTACACGCGGGCCTTGGCGTCAGCGTACGCGTCGAACGACCCGTGCCAGTCGAGGTGGTCTTCGGCGAGGTTCAGACACACAGCGGAATAGGGCGACATGCTGAAAGTGGAGTGCAACTGATAGCTCGAGAGCTCGACCACCAGCACATCGAACCCCTGTGGGTCGCGAATGGCATCGAGAATGGGAATGCCGATGTTGCCGCAGGGGGCCGCCCTGAAGCCGCCCTCGACGAGCATCGTGGCGGTGAGCTGAACCGTGGTGGTCTTGCCGTTGGTGCCGGTCACGGCGATCCACTCGGCAGGCGCCCGGTTTGAACCGTCAGCATTCGTCAGCACCTTGTCACGCAAGCGCCAGGCCAATTCAACGTCGCCCCAAACGGGTATGCCCTGCTCGCCGGCCCACTCGAGCACCGGATGATCGGGGTGGAACCCCGGCGACACGACCAGCACCTCGGGCCGAAGCTCGACAAGCTGCCCGGGGGCCGCCGCCAGCTGCTCGTCGAGCACCAGCGCCGCACCGATTACCTCGACCAGCCGCACCTGCGCGTCGTCGGCACGCTGCGCCACGACGAGCACCTCTGCACCCAGTTCGACGAGCGTGTCGGCCACCGAGAACCCGGTCTTACCGAGGCCGAGAACACCGACCCTCAGCCCCTTCCAGTCGGAATGCCAGCTGGTGAGTGTTGAAAGCCTGTCGTGTGCCATGTCAGTCCTGCAGAATCCATTCGAGATAGAACGCTCCGACGCCGGCTGCGACGCAGAGCCCGGCGATGATCCAGAACCGAACCACAATGGTGACCTCGGCCCACCCCTTCATCTCGAAGTGATGGTGCAGTGGGCTGGCCCGCCAGATGCGTTTACCGCCGGTGAGGCGAAAGTAGGTGAGCTGAATGACGACCTGGCCGGCGACGATCACGAAGATACCGCCGATCAGAACGAGCAGCAGTTCGGTGTGGCTCTCGATGGCGAGGGCGGCGAGGGCGCCGCCAATGGCCAGTGAGCCCGTGTCGCCGAGAAAGATCTTTGCGGGGTTGGTGTTCCACCAGAGAAAGCCGACGAGCGCACCCGCGATGGCCGCGGCGATGACCGCAAGGTCGAGCGGTTCGCGCACGTCGTAGCACTTGAACACCACTTCGGCATCGAGCGTCGGGCTCGCGCACGACTGGTTCGACTGCCAGAACCCGATGATGACGAACGACCCGATGGCCAGAATCGCCGAGCCGGGCGCGAGGCCGTCGAGCCCGTCGGTGAGGTTCACCGCGTTCGACGTGGCCATGACGATGAGCACGATCCACAGCACGAAGGCGATGGTGCCGATCACCAGACCCCAGCCGAGGAAGTCGAAATTCAGGTTGCGCACCGTGGAGATGTGGGTGGAGCCGGGCGTCACACCCGCTGAGTTCGGAAACTGGATGGCCAGCAGAGCGAACACCGCACCGACGATGATCTGGCCGGCCAGCTTCGACTTCGGCCCGAGGCCGAGGCTCCGCTTCTTCTGAGTCTTGATGAAGTCGTCGATGAACCCCACCAGCCCCAGGCCCACCATGAGAAAGAGCACGAGGAGCACCGACACCGAGGGCGGGTTGCCGGTGACCAGCAGCGCCACGAAGTACCCGAACAGCGTCGCCAGAATGATGACGATGCCGCCCATCGTGGGCGTACCCCGCTTCACCTGGTGACTGCTCGGGCCGTCGATATTGATGTACTGGCCCCAGGCCAGCTTCTTGAACAGTCTGATGAAGACGGGTGTCATGAGCAGCGAGAAGATCATCGAGAGACCACCCGCGCCGATCAGTGTGATCATGCGAACAGCTCCCCCAGTCTGTCTCCCAGAAAGCGCAGGCCTGCCGAGTTCGAAGACTTCACCAGCACCACATCGCCCGGGCGCAGTTCGGTCTCGAGCAGAGCGTATGCCTCATCAGCCGTTTCGAAGAACGCCGACTCGCCGTCCCACGAGCCTTCGTGCGTGGCCGCGAGGTGCAGAGCGCGCGCGCCTTCGCCGATGACGAAGATACGTTCGATACCGAGCCTGACGATGGTGCGCCCGATGCGGTCGTGTTCGGCCAGCGAGAATTCGCCGAGTTCGCTCATCTCACCGAGAATCGCCACGCGCCGGATGCCCTCGCCCGAGATCTGCGCGAGCGTCTTCAGCCCGGCGAGCATCGAGTCGGGGCTGGCGTTGTAGGCGTCGTTGATGATGGTGACGCCCTTCGTCGTGGGCAGCACCTCCATGCGCCAGCGCTCGGCACGGGTGACCGACTGAAGGGCGTCGACGATCTCGGCGAGGGGAACTCCGAGAGTGTGTGCCACCGCGGCCGCGGCCAGGGCATTCATGACGTGGTGCTCCCCGAGAACGCCGAAACGCACGCTCTGCGACTCGCCGGTGGGCAGGCTCAGGGTGAAGGTGGTGCCGGTGGAGGTCGCGACGAGGTCGGTGGCCCGAACATCCGCCCCCGACTCGAGGCCGAACCACAGCACAGAGGCGCTCGTCTTGGCCGCCATGCCCTCGACGCGAAAGTCGTCGATGTTCAGCACGGCGACGTCGGTGCTCAGCAGATCGGTGACCATCTCGGTCTTCGTCTGAAGCGTCTTCTCGATGCCGCCGAACTCGCCGGCGTGGGCGAGGCCGACGGTCAGCACCACCCCGACATCGGGGCGAGCCATGCGAACGAGGCGGCTGATCTCGCCTGGCTTGCTGGCGCCCATCTCTGCCACGAGGTACTGGCTGTCGCTCTCGAGCTTCAGCATGGTGAGCGGCGCGCCGACCTCGTTGTTGAACGAATCCCGCGGGGCAACCGTGGGGCCGCGGCGTTCGAGAATGGTGCGCACGAGGTTCTTCGTGGTGGTCTTGCCGTTCGAGCCGGTGATACCCACGACCTTCAGCACGCCGCCGGCCCGGATGCGGCGAACCACTTCGGTGGCCAGCGCCGCGAGAGCGTCGACCGAGTCAGCCACGACGATCTGCGGCACCGCGAGGTCGTCGATGACTCTCTCGCAGATGACCAGGTCTGCGCCGTTATCGATGGCGGCCGGAATGAACAGGTGCCCGTCGCTGAACTCGCCGGGCTTGGCAACGAAGATACCGCCGGTGCCGATCTCGCGGGAGTCAGTGTCGACCAGCCCGTTCACGATAGTCGATTCGTTTGTGCCCTGTGCCACGGCGTGGTCGCCGAGAACAAGGGTGCCGCCGGTGATGCGGGCGACCTCATCGAGGGTCAGGTCGATCATGGGTTCAGAGCCATCCAAATTCGTGAAGCGCGAGTCGCGCGTCGTCTCGTGCTGAGTAGGGCAGGTGTTCGCCCGCCACCTCGTGGTAATCCTCGTGGCCCGGCCCCGCGTACAGAATCGCGTCGTCGGGTGTCGCAACCGACAGGGCCTGTCGAAGTGCCTTCCGGGGGTCGGCGACTTCATACAGTTCGCGCGACGGCACAGCAGCCCGGGCCGCATCGACCAGCACGCGGCGAATGGCCGCAGGGTCTTCGGTGCGCGGGTGAAAGTCGGTGATGACCACAACGTCGGCGAGCCGTGCCGCGATCTGGCCCATCTCTTCGCGCTTGCTCGGGTCGCGGTCACCGTCGGCACCGAACAGCATGATGATGCGGCCATCGGTGACGCGCCGAAGCGAATCGAGGGTGCTGGTAAAGGCGTCGGGGCTGTGCCCGTAGTCGATGAAAACGGCGGGCCCCGAGTTGGCGATGCGCTCGGCCCGGCCCGGAATGTACACATCGATGCCGCCGTCGCGCTCGAGCACGGCCGCAATGGCCGACAGCTCGATGCCCGACTCGACGAGCATCACGAGCGCGAGGGCTGCGTTCTCGGCCATGTGCCGACCCAGAACCGGGATGCTCGTGGTGATGCTCTGATTGTCGGGACCGTTCAGAATGAACCGCGTCTCGTCCATGCTCTCGCGAAGAATCGCTGCGTACCAGTCAGCCGGGCGGCCGGGATAGGTCGAGACGGTCGTGACCGGCACCGTCGCGGCGCGAGACAGCTTCACACCCCACTCCGCGTCGGTGATGATCACGCCGCGGCGGGCACGTTCGGTGGTGAACAGCGGCATCTTCGCCTCGAAGTAGGCCTGCATCGTTTTGTAGTCGTCGAGGTGGTCGTGTGTGAGGTTCGTGAACCCGACCACGTCGAAGACGATGCCGTCGACGCGGTGGCGGGTCAGCGCCTGAGCCGACACCTCGATGATGACGGCCTCGGCCTCGGCCTCCTGCATGCGGGCCAGCAGTCCGTGCACCTCAGTCGCCTCGGGGGTGGTGAGGGCACTCGTCACGGCGAGGTCGCCGATGCGGCGCTCTGCTGTGGTGCTGAGCCCGGCGAGCACGCCGAGTTGACGGAGGACGGCCTCGAGGATGTAGGCGACCGAGGTCTTGCCGTTGGTTCCGGTGACGCCGAAGAGCGTTGGTGTGTTCTCGGTCGTGCGGTAGACCCAGGCAGAGAGGGCTCCGAGGGCGGCGCGCGGGTCGGCGGTGACCAGCACGGGCAGACCCGAGCGGGCGGCCAGCGTTGCCCCCCGGGCATCCGTCACGACGGCAATGGCACCCTTCGCCTTCGCGTCGTCGACGTACTGCGCCCCGTGCGCGTGCACACCGGCGAGCCCCACGTAGAGGTCACCCGGTTCGACGGTCTTCGATGAGAGCGTGATGCCCGTGATCTCGAGGCCGTCGACCGAGCCGCGCACCTCGAGCCCGAACTGCGAAACCAGATCGGTCACCAGACGAGCGTCGGGGTGCGAAGGCCGCAGCCTGGGAGAAACCCCTGTCGTCACCTGGCTCCTTGTCTTCTTAATAGCTTGTCGGGTAGTTGACGGCTGGCGTCGTTGACGGCAGCACTCGGTACTTCTGCAGAACCTGCGACATGATCTTCTGAAAGACAGGGGCGGCGGCAGAACCGTCTTCAATGGTAACCGGCTTCATGAGGTTGACCGAAACGACGTACTGCGGGGCCTCGGCCGGAGCCAGGCCCGCGACGCTGGTGAGGTACCCGCCACCGTACGCACCCTGGCCATTGCTGACCTCAGCGGTGCCCGTCTTGGCTGCCACGTTGTAGCCCGGAATCTTCAGCAGGCTTGCGGCGTATCCACCGGTCACCACGCTCTGCATCATGTTCACTGTCTGCTGCGCCGCGTCGGAGGAGATGACCTGTTCGCCCTGGGTTGAGGGCTGTTCGCTCACGGAGCCGTCGGCGGCCTTGCAACCCGAGACGAGGCTCACCGGCAGGCGCACGCCGCCGTTGCCGAGGGTCTGGTAGATGCTCGCGATCTGTGCCGCCGTGGTGGTGACACCCTGGCCGAATGAGCTGTTGTAGAGGGTCTGCTCACCCCACTGGCTCGGATCGCCCAGAATGCCTTCCGACTCGCCGGGAAAGTTGACCTCGGTCTTCTCTCCGAGGTGGAACTTCTTCATGTAGTCGTAGCGCTGCTGCGTGGTGAGCATGGCACTGAGAATGGAGATACCGACGTTCGACGACTCCTGAATCACGCCGGTCAGGGTCCACTGGGCGGGGTCGTGGTTCTCCGAGTCAGTGATGACCGAGCCGCCCGGCGCTTTGTAGCGGTAGGGAACGAGCACTTGGGTGGCCGGGGTCGCCTTACCGGCGTCGATCAGTGCCGCGGCCGACTCGGCCTTGAACGTGGAGCCCGGTTCGAACGGGTCGCTGAACGCCGTGGCGCCCCAGAAGTGCGGGTCGGTGGCGTCGAGGTTGTTCGGGTCGGGGGTGGGGTACTGCGCCACGGCCAGCAGCTTGCCCGTCTTCACTTCTTCGACGACCACGCTGCCCCACTCGGCCTTCGTGGACGTCACCTGCTGGGCGAGCACCTGCTGCGAGTAGTACTGCAGGTCGCTGTCGATGGTGGTCATCACGGTACCGCCGGTGACGGGCGCCTTGTCGACGACGAGGGTGTTCGGAATCGCCACCCCGTCGGCGCCTTTCTCGTAGGTCTGCGAGCCGTCTGAGCCGGTGAGGCACTGATTCTCTTTGGCTTCAAGGCCGCCGTTGGTGGAGCTGTCGGCACCGAGGTAACCCACGAGGTTGCCACCGACGCTGCCGTTGGGATAGACCCGCTGGGGGTTGGTCTGGTACTGCAGCCACGGGATGCTGAGAGCCCTGATGGCGTTGTACTTGTCGAGGTCGATGGCCTTGATGATGAGCGCGTAGCCCGACGACGGATCGGCCGTCAGCAGTGCGTACACATCGGTCGCGCTCTGCCCGGTGATCGCGCCGATCTGGCCGGCGGCCTGCAGGGGTGTCACGTCGACCGCAGCGCCGTTGACGGTCTGAGTGAAGTCTGCAACGTCTTTAGGCGATGCCGTGACGTCGTACCGGATGACCGTGGTGGCCAGCACTGTTCCGGTGGAATCGACGATATCGCCCCGCGCCCCGTAGAGCGTCTGCCCCACCGAGAGTTTGTCGTATGCCTGGGCATTCAGCGAGCTGGCCTGCACCACCTGGATGTCGACGAGCTTGACCACCAGAACAGCGACCACCGCGGTGATCACAACGATGGCGACAGCGATGCGGTTTCGTGTGGAACGTCTACTGGTCACGAATGCACTTTCGTTGTGGGGCGGTGAAGATCAGTGTGTTGTCGGCGAGGGCAACTCACCCGTCCACGGTACTGTTGCCGCGGCCGCTGCGGCGGGAGGCGCGCTCGGAGTGACCGCTGCCGCGCCCGCGGCGGCGGTAGGGGTCGCCGGCTGGCCGGCTGCAGCTGCGCCCGCGATCGCGGCGTTCGGAGTGAGCGACGACTGCCCGCCCGTGAGCGAGCCAGCCGAAGCCTGCGCCTTCTTGGGTGTGCCGAGAACGGCGCCGTCGGAGAGCCGCAGGTACACCGGGTTCACGTTCGAGACCATGCCGAGCGACTCGGCGCTGGCCGCGAGGTTCTGGGGTGACGAGAGCGAGTCGATCTTCTCGCTCAGTGACTCGTTCGAGCGACCGAGGTCTTTCTGCGTCGACTGCAGCGACTCGATCTGGTACGCGCCGTTCGAGAGCCCGATGCTGAGCAGCAGCTGGGTCACGACGATGGCCATCACGCCCACGATCACGACGGCGGCGTAGGCGAGCTTCGGCTTGCGGCGACGAAGCACGCCATTGCCGGCCAGAGTCAGGGTCGACCGGATGCCCGGGCGGGTGCCCGGCGTGTGGCCGGGGGCCCAGCTCGGGGCCCAGCTGGGTGCCGGAAAGTCGTCGAACGGGTCGAGCTCGGGGCTGTCTGACGGCGCAATCGTAGGGCTGTAGGCGGGGGCCAGGTTGGTCATGATGCGACTCTCACTCGCTCGGCCGCGCGCAGGCGCACGGGGGTTGATCGGGGGTTGGCTGCCTTCTCGTCATCGGTGGCCAGCTCGGCCCCGCGAACGAGCAGCTTCAGCTGCGGCTGGTGTTCGGGCAGTTCGACGGGCAGGCCCTGGGGCGTACTCGAGGTGGAGGCGGCGGCGAAGGCGCGCTTCACGATGCGGTCTTCGAGCGACTGGTACGACAGCACGACCATGCGGCCGTGCAGGGCGAGAGACTCGATGGCGCGGGGAATCGCGTTCTCGAGCGCGACCAGCTCCTGGTTCACCTCGATGCGAAGCGCCTGGAAGACCCGCTTGGCCGGGTGGCCCTGGCGGGCGAGGGCCGCAGGAGTGGCCCGCTGGATGAGGTCGACGAGCTGAGCCGAGCGAACCAGCCGCGTGTCAGCGCGACGCTCCACGATGCGCTTGGCGTAGCGCGAAGCGAGGCGTTCTTCGCCGTACTCCCAGAAGATGCGGCGAAGCTCGCCCTCCGAGTAATCGGCCAGAATCTGCTCGGCGGTGACGTCTGCCGTGCCGTCCATACGCATGTCGAGCGGGGCGTCTTTCGAGTAGGCGAAACCGCGCTCGGCACGATCGAGCTGCATCGAGGAGACACCGAGGTCGAAGAGGATGCCATGGGCTTCGGCGTGGCCGAGGCTCCGCAGGGCATCCTGAATCTCATCGTAGACACAGTGCACGAGCTGAGCCCGCTCGCCAAAGGGGGCAAGCCGTGCGCCCGCTAGCTTCAGCGCCTCGGGGTCGCGGTCGAGCCCCACGAGGGTGAGGCCGGGAAAACGGCTGAGGAAGTTCTCGGCGTGCCCGCCCAGGCCGAGCGTGGCATCGACCAGAATCGCCCCGGGCTGGCTGAGGGCCGGCGCCAGCAGCTCGATCGAGCGCTCGAGCATGACCGGAACGTGGATCTTGTTCGTCTCGGTCTCGGCGATTGGGTCTGTGTGCATTTCATCGTTCATATGTAAGAGGGAGATCTGGGATTCGTTGCCCCTGATCCCCACCCGCTTCGACCTGGCACCGGGGAAGTGTGTCAGGGCGAACGGCTGGGAGTCACAGGCAACGAGGTCGTCAGAAGAGGCCCGGGATCACCTCCTCAGAGGTGTCGGCGAATGCGGCCTCCTGGGCCGCGAGGTAGGTCTCCCACGCCTCGGCGTCCCAGATCTCGGCGCGGCTGCCCGCACCGATGACGACGAGGTCGCGATCGAGGCCGGCGTAGCTGCGAAGTGGTGCCGGCACAGTGACCCGGTGCTGGCTGTCGGGGTTTTCCGCACTCGCGCCAGACAGGAAGACACGGAGGTAGTCACGTGCCTGCTTGCTGGTCACGGGAGCTTCGCGGATCTTTTCGTGCAAAGTCTCGAATTCACGCGTGCTGAACACGTAGATGCAGTGCTCCTGGCCCCGGGTCATCACGACGCCGCTCGAGAGTTCGTCTCGAAACTTCGCTGGCAGGATGACGCGGCCTTTGTCGTCGAGTTTGGGGGTGTAGGTACCAAGGAACATGCTCCTTACTCCCCCTCATTTCCGGCCAGACTGCGGGTGTTCCTCCACTTTACTCCACTTCACCCCACATTGGTGGTTTATTCCTCCACCAAGTTCCCCGCGCCTCCCTTTTGGGCACAAAAAAAGGCCAACCCGAGGGTTGGCCTTTTTCGAAAGTCTCTGTTGTTGTTACTCGTTCTTCTCGTCGCGGTTGTCCCAGCGATCGTTCAGTCGATCCATGAAGCCGGCCCTGTTCTGCGGCGAACCCGGCGACCTTGCCGAACGGGCGCTCGAGCGGCCCATGCGGCCGAGACCGCGGCTCGGTCGAAGCGCCACGAGTACACCCGTGAACATGAGGGCGAAGCCGAGGATGCCGACCAGGGGTACGTGAATCACGACACCCACGATGACGACGCCCAGGCCCACAATGGCCAGCAGCACGCCGAGAACCAGCGACCCGTAATTCAGGCGACCCCGACCGGCACCGACGGCCGACACGAAATCGGCATCGTTGTGATAGAGGCTGCGCTCCATCTCATCGAGGAGCTTCTGCTCTTGCTCCGAAAGCGGCATTTCTCTTCACCTCAGGTTCGGGAGAGACCGTGCTGACACACGGCCTTCGCGCCCTTCAAATAGTACTGCGCCACAAAATGTTACTGCTTGGTCTGTAGCTAGGCTAGGCGTGTGACTCAAAGTACACACCTGACCTCGCTCGTCGACTCTAACATCGCAAGCTTTGTCGCAGACCGTGCTCCTATTCTCGTCGCAATCGCGCCAGATCTCGCGCCTTTTGCCGAATTCTCGCGGGATCTTCTCAGGGGCGGCAAACGGTTTCGCGCGCAGTTCTGCTATTGGGGCTGGCGGGCGGTTTCCGACGCCGATCTTGTGCCCGATTCAGGGGTGGAATCGGGCCCGAAAGCGAAGGCTGAGTTCGGGGCCCTCGTCGAACTCTGCACGGCGCTCGAGTTCTTTCACGCGGCCGCGTTGGTGCACGACGACATCATCGACAACTCCGACACTCGCCGGGGCATGCCCGCCGCGCATCGACGGTTCGAAGCGCTGCACGCGAATAGCTCCTTCACGGGAAACGCCAGCGACTACGGCCGAGCCAGTGCCATTCTGATGGGCGACCTTCTGCTGGCCTTCAGCGACGAGCTGGTGGGGCAGGCACTTGAGATGCTCAGCGACCCCCGGGCATCCAGAGCCGCTCGCCTCGAGTTCAACCGCATGCGCACCGAGGTGACGCTGGGGCAGTACCTCGACATTCTCGAAGAGGGTGCCTGGCCTGTGGTGGCCGAGAATGAGCTGCTCGCTCGGGCTGAGCGCGTCATCGTGTACAAGTCGGCAAAGTACAGCGTCGAAGCGCCCCTCGTGCTCGGTGCTCGGCTGCACGGGGCGGGCGACGAACACGTTGCGGCGCTTCGGGCCTTTGGTCTGCCGCTCGGCATTGCGTTTCAGCTTCGGGATGACCTGCTGGGCGTCTTCGGCGACGCAGAGCGAACCGGCAAACCCAGCGGCGACGACTTGCGCGAGGGCAAGCGCACCGTTCTGGTTGCGCTGACCCGCGAGACGCTGTCACCCGGCAGCCGACGGTTGTTCGACGAACTGCTCGGAGACCCCGAGCTCGATGCCGAGCAGATCAGCATGCTGCAGGCCACCATCTCGAACAGTGGGGCGGCCGATCGCGTCGAGGCGCTGATCAGCCAACACGCAGAGAACGCTCTTCACGCGCTGGCCGCGTCGAAGCTCGGCGAGGAGTCGAAGATCGAGCTGGCGAACCTCGCCACGCTGATCACACAGCGCGACGCCTGACTGTTCGGCCGTTGGGCCGGTGGGCCGTTCGGCCGGAAGGTTCTATCCGAGCGCCTGGGCGATGCGGCGAACCTCGGCCTTGCGGCCCGCGAGCAGTGCATCGATGGGGGCTGCACCGAGCGAGTCTTCGGGCTCGAGCATCCACGTCATCATCTCGTCGTTCGAGAAGCCGCTGTCGCCCAACACGACGATGGTGCCCTTCAGCTCGCTGAGCGGCAGGTCACCGGCGATGAAGACGTCGGGCACGCTCAGCACGCCGTCGCGGCGAACAGCCAGCAGCGCGCCCTCTTCGATGAGCTTGCGCACTTTGCTCGGGGTGATGCCCAGCCGGTCAGACAGGTCGGTAATGGAAAGCCAATTTCTGGCCGAAGAAGTTTCACTCACACGACAAGACTGCCATGTCGCGTGCCTTCAGCGACAATCCGGCGTGTTTCGACGGGTTGCGCCGGGAACTGTCATGTCGAATCGAGAGATGTCACCACCGGCTTCCCAGTGTCTATACCGGCTTACCCGGTCTCGGCAATTTAGAATCAGCACGTGACCAGCGCGCCTGCCGACCCCATGATCGACCGTCTCATCGACGGCCGCTACGAGGTGCACTCGCGCATAGCCCGGGGCGGCATGGCCACGGTCTACGTGGCGAACGACCTGCGGCTCGACCGCCGGGTCGCCATCAAGATCATGCACGGGCACCTCGCCGACGACGATGCGTTTCGCGAGCGGTTCGTGCAGGAGGCGCGATCGGCTGCTCGGCTCGCGCATCCGAACGTGGTCAGTGTGTTCGACCAGGGGCAAGACAGCGAGATGGCCTACATGGTCATGGAGTACCTGCCCGGCATGACGCTGCGCGACCTGCTGAAAGACTACGGCCGGCTCACCACCGAGCAGACGCTCGACATCATGGAGGCGGTGCTCGGCGGGCTGGCGGCTGCGCACAAGGCGGGCATCGTGCATCGCGACGTGAAACCAGAGAACGTGCTGCTGGCCGACGACGGGCGCATCAAGATCGGTGACTTCGGTCTGGCGCGGGCGGCCTCGGCGAACACGGCGACCGGCCAGGCCCTGCTCGGTACGATCGCGTACCTCTCCCCCGAACTTCTGACGCGCGGAGTGGCAGATGCCCGCAGCGACATCTATGCCACCGGAATCATGATGTACGAGATGCTCGTCGGTGAGCAGCCGTACAAGGGTGAACAGCCCATGCAGATCGCCTTTCAGCACGCGAATGAGACGGTTCCGGCGCCGAGTATCGCGAACCCGTCGATTCCGCCGGAGGTCGACGAGTTGGTCACGTGGGCCACGTCGCGCGACCCCAACGAACGACCATACGATGCGCGGGTGATGCTCGACCGGCTGCTCGAGGCCGAGGCGGTGGCGACCGCGTCGATTCGCGCGACGGCGCAGATGCTGCGGGCGTCGGCGCTCGAGACGGCGGTGCTGCCGAAATCGATGTTCGAGGTCAACGGTGTTGGTGCTGCTGCTGGTGCTGCTGGCGGCGGCTTCGATGCGGCCAGCGCGGATGCCCAGGGTGAAGACGAAGGCGAGACACAGGTTCTGCGTCGCCCGGCAAAGGTTCGGCGAGCCGAGCGCAAGCGTGCTGCGGCGGATGCGGCGGGTCTGGCCAGTGCGGCTGGCATTGCCGGCGCGGCCGGTTTTGGCGCAGCCGCTGGCGCTGGTTCGACCAGGATCGCTCCGGGCGCGAGCCAGCTGGCTGGTACGGGTGTTGCGGGCGCTACGGGGTTTGCGGGCGGCACTGGGTTTGCGGCGATGCCGGCGATTACGGGCGAGACGACGAAGTTCGGGTCGACCGGGCTGATCGGTTCGTCGGAGCGTGGTGGGGCATCCGGAGCCCCGGGCGCACCGGGCTACCCCCACGACTATGACGCGGGGTTCGACAACAACGACGGCAGCGGCTCGAACGACGGCAGCGGGCACGGTATCGCGGTGGCGACACGGCCGGCCGGGCCTGTTGAGAAGCTCGCCGCCCGCAGTTCGAAGCGGCGTCGGCGCGGCTGGTGGATCGTGGCGCTGGTGCTGTTGATCGCCGCGGCCTCTGGCGGAACCGGGTGGTACTTCAGTTCGGGCCCCGGCGGCCAGCTCGGCGTTCCGTCGGTGGCGGGGCTCACGCCCGACCAGGCATCAGCGGCACTCACGGGTGTGGGACTGCAGGTGAGTCAGGGCTCGGCGACGAACCCCACCGTGCCAGCGGGAACTGTCATCGGCAGCGACCCGAGCGGCGGGGCCATGGTTCTGAACGGATCGAACATCACCGTCATCGTGTCGACCGGCCCGGCGCAGCTACCCGTGCCGCCGAACTTGGTCGGGCAGGCCGAAGCCGCTGCGGGCCAGGCCGTGAAAGACGCGGGCTTCACCCTTGCCCCGTCGCAGACCGAATTCTCGTCGAAGAACGACACGGGCACCGTCATGCAGGTACTCGGTGCAGACGGGCAGCCGCTGGGGCCGACCTACGCCGAGCAACGCCCTGTCACGTTCATGGTGTCGCTCGGGTCTGTACCGAACACCGTGGGCAAGTCGTCTGCTGACGCGAATGCGGCACTCGTCGCGGCCGGGCTGGCGAGTTCGGTGGCGACCGAGAGCTACAGCGAGACCGTGCCGACCGGCGTGGTCATCTCGTACGCGCTGCCGGCCGACCCGACTCCGGTCGGTGCGACGGTCACGCTCGAAGTGTCGAAGGGGCCCGCGCCGGTTCCCGTGCCCGACGTGACGAGCAAGTCGTGGAGCGACGCGAAGGCGGCACTGCAGGCCGCCGGCTTCACCCTCGCCTATAACGGCCTCGCCGATCTGGCACCCTCCGCCTTCACCGTGCGTGCAACCGACCCCGTCGCCGGCACCTCACTCCCCCGCGGTAGCAAGATCACCGTCAGCTTCAGCGGCTTCTGACCGCCGGCCTCAGCTGCCGACCAGTCAGCAACCCGCCGCCCCTTCGGCCCATGCGCCCATCCGGCCAGCAGCCAACAGCCGGCAGCCGGCCAGCGTGCTACTACTGCTTGGCGTTTCGCAGTTCTTCGGCTACCAGGAAGGCCAGCTCGAGCGACTGCATGTGGTTGAGGCGAGGATCGCAGAGCGACTCGTAGCGCGACTCGAGCGTGTGCTCATCGATGTGCTCCGAACCGCCGAGGCACTCGGTGACGTCGTCGCCCGTGAGCTCGACGTGAATACCGCCCGGGTGGGTTCCGACCGCGCGGTGCGCCTCGAAGAAGCCCTTGACCTCGTCGACCACGTCGTCGAAACGACGGGTCTTGTAGCCGTTCGGGGTGGTGAGCCCGTTGCCGTGCATCGGGTCGGTGACCCACAGCGGCGTGGCATCGGATGCCTTGATGGCCTCGAGCAGGGGCGGGAGGGCATCCCGAATCTTGCCCGCACCCATGCGCGTGATGAACGTGATGCGACCGGGCTCGCGCGCGGGGTCGAGCTTGTCGATGAGGCGCAACATGTCGTCGGGGGTCGTCGAGGGGCCGAGCTTGATGCCGATGGGGTTGCGGATGCGCGACAGGAAGTCGACGTGCGCACCGTCGAGATCGCGGGTGCGCTCACCGATCCACTGGAAGTGGCTCGACGTGTTGTACGGGGTACCCGTGCGCGAGTCGATGCGCGTCATGGGTCGCTCGTAGTCGAACAGCAGCGCCTCGTGCGCGGTGTAGAACTCGGTGCGCTTCAGCGCCTCGAAGTCGGCGCCGCACGCGATCATGAATTGGATGGCGCGGTCGATCTCGCGTGCGAGGTCTTCGTAGCGCGCGTTGGCGGGGTTCGAGGTGAAGCCCTTGTTCCAGTGGTGCACCTCACGCAGGTCGGCGAACCCACCCTGTGTGAAGGCGCGGATCAGGTTGAGGGTCGACGCGGCCGTGTGGTACCCAGCGACGAGGCGCGCGGGGTCGGCGGCGCGCGACTCGGGTGTGAAGTCGTAGCCATTCACGATGTCGCCGCGGTAGGCGGGCAGGGTGATGCCGTTGCGGGTCTCGGTGTCGCTCGAGCGCGGCTTGGCGAACTGGCCGGCCATGCGGCCCATCTTGATGACGGGCATCGAGGCGCCGTAGGTCAGAACCACGGCCATCTGCAGCACGGTCTTGACGCGATTGCGAATCTGGTCGGCGGTCGCACCGGCGAAAGTCTCGGCGCAGTCACCGCCCTGAAGCAGAAATGCGTTACCGGATGCTGCGGTGGCGAGTCGTTCGCGCAGCGTGTCGACCTCGCCCGCGAAAACCAGCGGAGGCAGTACAGAGAGCTGAGCAGAGGCGGCTTCGACGGCCGAGCGGTCATTCCACGTCGGCTGCTGCTTCGCCTCGAGTGTGCGCCAATAGTCGAGTCCGTCAATCACAGAAGGCTCCGCTTCGATGACACGTTCAGACAGATCTATCACAGCAACACATTTCCATTGTTTTCGTTTGAACAGAATTTCTGAATCGACCCTTGTAGTCGAACCAGATCGAGCTAGCGAGCGACGCGCGCGCGCTTCTCCTTGACCGAAGTCGCATATACGTCTGAGTATTCCTGACCGCTGATGCGGTGCAGCTCGTACATGATCTCGTCGGTGATGCTCCGAAGCACGAATCGGTCTGATTCCATGCCTTCGAACCTAGAGAAATCTAACGGCTCACCGATCACGATGCCAACCCGGCGAATGCGGATGCCCTTGCCGACAGACATCACTTTCTCGGTATCGATCATGGCGACCGGGATGATCGGCACCCCCGCCTCGAGCACCATGCGTGCCACGCCGGTGCGCCCGCGGTACATCTTGCCGTCGGGGCTGCGGGTTCCTTCGGGGTAGATGCCGAGCAGGTCACCCTGGCCCAGAACCTCGAGGCCCGTGTTGAGCGAGGCCTCGCTGGCCTTGCCGCCTGACCGGTCGATCGGCAGTTGGCCGGTGGCAGTGAAGAACAGTTTCACCAACCGACCCTTGAGGCCCTTGCCTGTGAAGTACTCGCTCTTCGCAAGAAAGGAGACTCGCCTGTCGATCGACAGGGGAAGAAATACAGAGTCGGCGAACGACAGGTGGTTGCTGGCCAGAATGGCCCCGCCGGTCTTCGGAATATTCTCGGCGCCGCGCACCCACGGGCGGAATACGGCCTTCACTATGGGGCCAGCCACCAGGTACTTCATGAACCAGTAAAACATCGTTGTCCTCGCCGTGGGCAGTAGTGGTTCTCCGGTGGTGCGACGGTGTGCCGTGGTTCTGAGTCTAGATCGACTCGGCATAGATGCGGGCCAGATCGGCTGCACCCACCACACCGGCGTCGTTGACGAGCTCGGCGATACGAAACTCGGGCTCAGGGTGAAAGCCTCGAGCGGGAAGCACATCGAGATACGCCTGGCGAATAGGGTCGAGCAGCAGGTCTCCCGCTTGAGCCACCCCGCCGCCGATCACGAACAGCTGTGGGTCGAGTACGGCTCCGAAACTCGCGCAGGCCTGACCGAGCCAATGCCCGAGCGTGCGCAGGGCGAGAAGTGCACCTGGGTCGCCCGACTGGATGAGCGTGCTCACGTCGATTCCGGAGAGGGTTCCGACCCGGGCGCGAACGTCGGCGAGTCCGATACCCACTCCACCGGCATCGGCCAGTTCGTTGGCGGTGCGCAACAGTGCACGGCCGGAGCCGTACTGTTCGATGCATCCACGTGCCCCGCAGCCGCAGGGCAAACCGTCGGGTACGACCCGCATGTGCCCGAGTTCGGCAGCAGCGCCGAAGCCCCCACGAAAGAGTTTGTCGCCCGAGACGATCGCGCCGCCGACGCCGGTGCCGATGGTGAGGATGACCATGTCGCTGACCAGTCGGCCCGCGCCGAACCGAAATTCGGCCCAGCCGGCGGCATTGGCGTCATTCTCGACGATGATGTGGAGGCCTAGCCGACGCTCCAGCTTCTCGCGAAACGGCTCGTTGCGCCACGCGATGTTGGGCGCGTAGTAGACGATCGACTGCGACGCGTCGATGAAGCCGGCCGCGGCAACACCGACGGCTGCCACCTCGACGCCCTCAGAGAGGCGTTCGACCATGGCCACGACGGCGTCTTCGATGAGCTGGGGGTTGCTTGCAGTGGTCGGCTGGCGATCGGCGCGAATAATGGTGCCCAGCTCGTCAACGAGGGCTCCTGCGATCTTGGTTCCGCCAATGTCGATTCCGATGGCATGCACAAGGCCATCTTGCCAAGCGCCAGACCCGCTGTCGAATTGCGGTGCCGATAGACTCGAGGCTTAAGGAACCGAAGGAGTTGCCGTGCAGCAGTTTGTCGCCCCAGCCGTCGTTGGGGCCGATCCCGAAGCCAACGCCACCGACCTGTTGGTGAAGCGTGTTGCGCTGGCACCGAACGAGCCGCTGTTCGCCCTGCCGAACGGCAGTGGCTGGTCTGATGTGAGCGGTGCAGAGTTTCTGGCCCAGGTGCGGGCCCTCGCGAAAGGTCTGATCGCGGCCGGTATCGAGCCCGGCGACAAGATCGGCCTCATGTGCCGTACGAGGTACGAATGGACCCTCATCGACTTCGCCACCTGGTTCGCCGGGGCCGTTCTCGTACCCGTGTACGAGACCTCCTCCCCCTCGCAGGTGCAGTGGAGCCTCAGCGACTCCGAAGCCGTGGCCGTGATTCTCGAAACGCCCGATCACTTCGCCCGGTTCGACGAAGCTCACCCCGAGCTTCCCCTTATTACCAAGGTGTGGCAGATCGACCTCGGTGACCTCGACAAACTGGTCGCGGCCGGCGCAGGCGTCGACGACGCCGAAGTCGAGCGCCGCCGCACCCTCGCCAAAGGCAGCGACTTCGCCACGCTCATCTACACCTCCGGCACTATGGGCCGGCCGAAGGGCTGCATTCTCACGCACTCCAACTTCGTCGAGCTCGCCCGAAACGCCGCGGTGAAGCTCAGTGATGTGGTTCACCCCGGCGCATCCACCCTGTTGTTCATCACCACAGCTCACGTCTTCGCGCGGTTCATCGCCATCATCTGCGTTCACGCCGGAGTCAAGGTGGGTCACCAGGCCGACACCAAGCAGCTGTTACCCGCCCTCGGTTCGTTCAAGCCCACCTTCTTGCTCGCGGTACCGCGGGTCTTCGAGAAGGTCTACAACTCGTCTGAGCAGAAGGCTGAGGGCGACGGCCGCGGCAAGATCTTCCGCCAGGCTGCCGACGTGGCCATCGCTCACTCCGAGGCTCTGGATGCCGGACACATCCCGCTCGGCTTGAAGATCAAGTTCGCACTCTTCGATCGCCTGGTCTACTCGAAACTTCGCGCTGCGCTCGGTGGCCGCACGAAGTACGCCGTGTCGGGCTCTGCTCCACTCGGACACCGGCTCGGGCACTTCTACCGCTCGCTCGGCATCACCATCCTCGAGGGCTACGGCCTCACCGAGACCACAGCGCCGGCCAGTGTGAACCTGGTGTCGCAGTTCAAGATCGACACTGTCGGCCCGCCGCTGCCGGGGGTGGGCATCCGTATCGCTGAAGACGGCGAAATTCAGGTCGCTGGCATCAACGTGTTCGCCGGCTATTGGAAGAACGAGAAAGCCACAGCCGAAGCCTTCGACGGCGAGTGGTTCAAGACCGGCGACCTCGGTGCGCTCGACGACGACGGGTTCTTGACCATCACGGGCCGCAAGAAGGAGATCATCGTGACGGCCGGCGGCAAGAATGTGGCCCCTGCTGTGCTCGAAGACCCCATTCGCGCGAACCCATTGGTCGGTCAGATCGTCGTGGTGGGTGACCAGAAGCCGTTCATCTCGGCTCTGGTGACGCTCGACACCGAAATGTTGGCCACCTGGCTCGGAAACAACGGTCAGAAGGCCGACATGACGCTCGAAGAGGCATCGCAGAACCCGGCGGTGCTCGCCGAGATTCAGCGGGCCGTCGACGCGGCGAATACGAAGGTGTCGCGCGCTGAGTCGATTCGCAAGTTTGTCGTGCTCTCGTCTGACCTGACAGAAGAAAGCGGGCACCTCACGCCGAAGCTCACCATCAAGCGCAGCGTCATCATGAAAGACTTCGCGCCGACGATCGAGAGCATGTACTCGAGCGCGCCGACGACGTCGGGTCAGTCGCTGGTTCACTGAGGTACGCCAGAGTGGCTGGGCAGACTCGATAGTGCTCAGGTTGTGTATGGTCGTGGTTGTCTGACCCATGGCGGTAATGGTGTTGTGGGCAAAGGTCCGCGTCTTCGTGATCTGATTTGGGAGCAGGGTCGTGGGGTTTGTTCCCAGTCGATGCTTTTCGGTGGGATCAAAACCGGGACGCCGTTCTGCATGGCAAGTTTCCACTCAGAAGAATGCACATGTGTGTGGTGGAAGTGACACAGCAGTGCCCCGTTGTCGATGTCTGTACGGCCGGGTGCATACGTTTGGTGTTTCCAATCATCGACGTGGTGGCTTTCGCACCACGACGGGCCCCGGTCGCAGCCCGGCCACACACACCCACCATCCCGCGCGGCCATAGCGGCCCTTTGCGCTGTCGTGAAGAGCCGTTTCGTTTTCCCGTGCTGGAGTACTTCCCCGTGCAGCCCGAAGACGGTGGTCGTGATGTCGCCGTGGCAGAGGAGCTGTTCCACACTCGACATCGGGACCGGGTCAACAATCCCATCAACCCAGCCCACACCATGCCCTTGGGCGAGGTCGTCAAGTTCCACCCGGATGTTCAGCACCGGGGCGGCCCCGTTGATCCGCGGCGCACCGGTGAGGCCTGCCGCGACGGTCAGGAGGTCATAGAACCGGTCGAAGACGAACTGCTCACCCGTACGACGATCCCTCGTCAACACATCAGAGACCACCAACCCATCCTCTGGCTGTCGGCCGAGGCATTCGTTGGGGGCTGCCGCGCCCTGCGGGCTTGCCCCTGAATGCTCAC
>NZ_QYRT01000027.1 GCF_004923255.1 Subtercola vilae
CCAGGGCATCGACAAGGCCTACGGAATGAACAAGCTCGCCGAGCTCACGGGCATCCCGCTCGACGACATGATCTTCGTGGGCGACGAAGGGGGCGAGGGAGCCGCGGTCGGGGCCGGCGGCGGCCCATTCTTGGGCGGCGGCGACGAGGGCGCTGGTGAACGAGTACGCGATGGTGCGGGGGAGAAGGGCGGCGGGGTCGAGCCCGAGGCGAACTCCGGCGAAGGTCGCGAGGATGCCCGCCCAGCGCGTGAAGCGGGCGAGTGCTGACGCCTGCACTTCGCCGACGGCACCGATGAGGGGGTGTTGGGTGAGGATCCAGGGCACTCGTGACGGACCGAACTCCGCGGCAACCGTGGTGAGGGCTCCGCAGAGGGCATCGGTGACGGGATCGGCGGCGGGGCGGGCATCCAGAGCCGATGTCAGGGCAGCGAAGGTGGAGTCGACGTCGACCCAGAACACGTCGCTCTTGCCTTCGAAGTAGTTGAAGAAGGTGGTGCGGCCGACGCCCGCGCGCTGCGTGATCTGGTCGATGGTGGTCTTGGCGTAGGTGTTCTCGAGAAAGAGCTCGAACGCGGCGTCTTCGAGCAGCTCGCGCGACGACGACCGCGGGCGGCCCCTCGACGGCTTCGGATTCTGGTGCACGAGCAAAGTCTACGAGCGACGAGGGGCGTGTAAGATTGCTGCCAAAAGACTATGAGCCGGTCATCACCGGGGAGTCGCCGGAAGAACGGTTGAGCCGCAAGGTTCAGCCCAGTAGAACCGGCCGGGTCTGGCCCGTCACAGCCAAAGAACAAGCGATTCGCCGGGCCGAGAGGTACGGGGAGTAAGCGGGCTGGTACCGCGCCGCGCACGAGAGTGTGGTGGCGTGCTCGTGGAACAGGCAGCAGCAGAAACAGCCTTCCAGGAGAATCATGACCTACCCCAAGCAGTCACCCGCATCGGCCTTCGGCCGCGCCGCCACGAACGGCCCCGCCGCCGCAGCCGCCCCACAGCCCGTCACCCCGAGCCCCAGCTTCCCCGCCATCGAAGAGCAGGTGCTCGCCTTCTGGAAGGCCGACGGCACCTTCGAGGCATCCCTTGCCGAGCGCGAGGCGCAGAATGCCCCCGAATGGGTCTTCTACGATGGCCCTCCCTTTGCGAACGGTCTGCCGCACTACGGCCACCTGCTCACGGGTTACGCCAAAGACCTCTTTCCCCGTTTTCAGACCATGCGCGGCAAGCTCGTGCACCGCCGGTTCGGCTGGGACACCCACGGCCTGCCGGCCGAACTCGAAGCCATGCGCCAGCTCGGCATCACCGAGAAAAGCGAGATCGAGGCGATGGGCATCGCCGAGTTCAACGCTGCCGCGCGACAGTCGGTGCTGCAGTACACCGGCGAGTGGGAAGACTATGTCACCCGCCAGGCCCGCTGGGTCGACTTCGAGAACGACTACAAGACGCTCGACACCACCTTCATGGAGAGCGTGATCTGGGCATTCAAGCAGCTGCACGACAAGGGACTGGCGTACGAGGGCTTCAGGGTGCTGCCCTACTGCTGGCACGACGAGACCCCGCTCAGCAACCACGAACTGCGCATGGACGACGACGTCTACAAGATGCGCCAAGACCAGACCGTCACAGTCACCTTTCCCCTCGTGGGCACGAAAGCCGAGGCGCTCGGCCTCACCGCCGTGCGCGCCCTCGCCTGGACCACTACCCCGTGGACCCTGCCCACCAACCTCGCCCTCGCCGTGGGCCCCGGCATCTCGTACGCCGTCGTGCCCTCTGGCCCGAACGGCACGCCCGACGCCGAAGTTCAGCGCGAGACGGCGACTCCGGATGCCCTGACCGACGTGCTCGGTGCCGAGTACCTTCTGGCCGAAGACCTGGTGGGCAACTACGCCAAGGAGCTGGGCTACGACTCGGCTGACGAGGCCCGGGCATCCATCAGCCGCACGATCACCGGCCGCGAGCTCGCGGGCGTGAAGTACGACCGGCTGTGGGACTACTACGCCGACGTCGAGGCCTACGGCACCGAGAACGCGTGGCAGGTTCTGGTGGCCGACTACGTGTCGACCACCGAGGGCACCGGTATCGTGCACCAGGCGCCGGCCTACGGCGAGGAAGACCAGAAGATCTGTGAGGCCGCCGGTATTCCGGTGATCATCTCGGTCGACGAGGGCGCCCGGTTCTTGCCGAACATCACCGAGGTGGCGGGGCTGCAGGTGTTCGAGGCGAACAAGCCGCTCACGCAGCTGCTGAAGGCGAACGGCCGCCTGCTTCGCCAGGCGAGCTACGAGCACTCGTACCCGCACTGCTGGCGCTGCCGCAACCCGCTGATCTACAAGGCGGTCTCGAGCTGGTTCGTGCGCGTCACCGAGATTCGCGACCGCATGGAGGAACTCAACGAGCAGATCGAGTGGGTGCCCGAGAACGTGAAGTACGGCCAGTTCGGCAAGTGGGTCGGCAACGCTCGCGACTGGTCGATCTCCCGCAACCGCTACTTCGGCTCGCCCATCCCGGTGTGGAAGAGCGACAACTCCGAGTACCCGCGCATCGACGTCTACGGCTCGCTCGACGACCTCAAGAACGACTTCGGCACCCTGCCGCTGAACGCCGAGGGCGAGCCCGACCTGCACCGCCCCTTCATCGACGAGCTCACCCGCCCGAACCCCGACGACCCCACCGGGCAGTCGACGATGCGCCGCATCGATGACGTCTTCGACGTGTGGTTCGACTCGGGCTCGATGCCCTTCGCCCAGGTGCACTACCCGTTCGAGAACCGTGACTGGTTCGACAGCCACAGCCCCGCCGACTTCATCGTCGAGTACATCGGCCAGACCCGCGGCTGGTTCTACACACTGCATATTCTCTCCACCGCCCTGTTCGATCGCCCTGCGTTCAAGAATGTTGTCAGCCACGGCATCGTGCTCGGCAACGACGGCCAGAAGATGTCGAAAAGTCTGCGCAACTACCCCGATGTGAGCGAGGTGTTCGATCGCGACGGCTCGGATGCCATGCGGTGGTTCCTCATGAGCTCACCCGTGCTCCGCGGCGGCAACCTCGCGGTCACAGAGGAGGGCATCCGCGAGTCGGTGCGCGCGTTCCTCCTGCCGCTCTGGAACACCTATTACTTCTTCACCCTCTACGCCAACGCCGCCGGCCCCGACGGCTACGAAGCCACCTGGCGCACCGACTCGACCGACGTGCTCGACCGCTACCTGCTGGCCAAGACGCGCGAGCTCATCCGCGACGTCACCAGTGACTTCGAGGCCCTCGATTCGACCACCGCCGCCGCGAAACTCCGCGACTTCGCCGACGTGCTCACGAACTGGTACGTACGCCGCTCACGCGACCGCTTCTGGTCGGGTGACGGCACCAGCACCGAGAGCCGCGAGGCATTCGACACCCTGTACACCGTGCTCGAGACCCTCACCCGGGTGGCGGCCCCGCTGCTGCCGTTGATCGGCGAGAACATCTGGCAGGGCCTCACCGGCGGCCGCAGCGTGCACCTCGAAGACTGGCCGAACGAGAACGGCTTCCCGGCCGACCCTGGCCTCGTGCACACCATGGACCAGGTGCGTGCCATCAGCTCCACGGCCCTGTCGCTGCGCAAGCAGAACGGTCTGCGCGTTCGGTTGCCGCTCGCCCAGCTCACCATCGTCACCGAGAACACCGAGGCCCTCGCGCGCTTCGAGTACATTCTGCGCGAAGAGCTGAACGTGAAAGCCGTCACGCTCGTCGAGCAGAGCCCCACGAGCGCCGCCGACTTCGGCATCACCTCGAAGCTCACGGTGAACGCCCGCGCCGCTGGCCCCCGCCTCGGCAAACAGGTTCAGCTGGTCATCAAGGCCGCCCGCTCGGGCGACTGGAGCGAAGAGAACGGCGTCGTCACAGCCGGCGGCATCGCCCTCGAACCGACCGAGTACGAGCTGGTGCTCGAGACGGGTGCGGCGGGCCCCGGGCATCCTGAGCCAGCTGATTCGTCGGCTCCGGATGCCCAGGCCCCTGCCCTCGCACTCGCCCTGCTGCCCGGCGGAGGTTTCGCCCTGCTCGACACCACCACGACACCCGCTCTCGAGGCAGAGGGCCTGGCGCGCGACGTGATTCGCGCCGTACAGGAGACCCGCAAGTCGGCCGGCTTCGACGTGAGCGACCGCATCACGCTCGACCTCGTGTTCTTCGCCGACGCCGATGCCGCCGCGGTGAAGAGTGCCCGGGTCGTCGCCATCGACGCAGAGACCCTCGCCACCCGATTCACCGTGGTTTCACCCCGCGACTTCAGAAACCTCGAGCAGTATCGTGGAGTCTTGGTTTCGGAGTGGATCGGCCGGCTCGTGTCGACCGCCCCCGAGCACTACGCCCTGATCGATGCGGGCCGTTACGCCAACACCGATGCGTTCATCGTGGCCGTGAGCCGCGCAGGAGGAGTTACCAATGTCTGATCCCACCAACACCGACGGTGACGACGCTGCCCTCGACGGCGGCCGCCCGCCCCGCAACCCCGACGACGAGCTCTTTCAGCTCTACGACGAGTCGCCGGTGAACGAGGGCTACGGCGACGACCCGGGCGACGGTGTGCACCGCGACCGCAGCACGAAAGACCGCAGCGAGCAGGGCGACGGTGAGGGCGACGGCGACGAGTACTCCGACGACGAGCTCTTCGCCGACGACCGCACCGAGTTCGAGATGGCCGACGCCTACGACGAACAGCTCGTGACGGGTGCTGGCGACGGCGAGAACGCTGACCAAGACGACCTGCCCGACGAGTTCGTCGAGGCCGGAGACGAGGTGTACGCCGAGCTGCTCACGCGCCTCGGCGAAGCGGCTCCGCAGCCCCGGCTCTCGGCCACGCGCAAGGTGGTCGAGCTGCTCGGCGACCCGCACCACGCGTACCCGATCATCCACATCACCGGCACGAACGGCAAGACCAGTACGAGCCGCATCACCGAGGGCATCCTGCGCGCCTACGGGCTGCGTACCGGCCTGTTCACGAGCCCGCACCTCGAGCGCCTGAACGAGCGCATCGTCATCGACGGCAAGCCCATCAGCAACGAGGCGCTCGCCGCGAACTGGGCCGACATCAGTCCTTTCATCGGGCTGGTGGATGCTGAACTCACCGGTGCCGGCGAACCCCGCCTCACGTTCTTCGAGGCCCTCACTGTTCTGGCGTACGCGTCGTTCGCCGACGCGCCGATCGACGTGGGCGTCATCGAGGTGGGCATGGGCGGCGAGTGGGATTCGACCAACGTAGCCGACGGCCAGGTCGCGGTGTTCACCCCCATCTCGCTCGACCACACCGCGCGCCTTGGCAACACCGTCGCCGAGATCGCCCGCACCAAGTCGGGCATCGTGAAGCCGGCGGCACAGGTGGTCACGGCCCGTCAGGAGCCAGAGGCCTTCGCCGAACTGAAACGGGCCGCCGAGCTCAGCGAGTCGAACCTCGTCGCCGAGGGCGAGAACTTCAGTGTTCTCTCGACCAGCGTGGCCGTGGGCGGCCAGATGGTGTCGATCAAGGGCATCGCCGGCACGTACCGCGACATCTTCCTGCCGCTGTACGGCAGCCACCAGGCCCAGAACGCGGCGGTGGCGGTTGCCGCTGTCGAGTCGTTCCTCGGCGGAGGAGCGACCGCGCTCGTCGACGACGTGCTGGTCGAGGCGTTCGCCACGGCCACGTCGCCCGGCCGCCTGCAGCTGGTCGGCACCGAGCCGACGGTGCTGGTGGATGCTGCACACAACCCGGGCGGAGCGATCGCGCTCGCGGCGGCGGTGAAGGAGTACTTCTCGTTCGAGAAGGTCGTTGCCGTCGTCAGCGTGCTCGACGACAAAGATGCCGAGGGAATCATTCGAGCGCTCGAACCCGTCGTGAACGAGTTCGTCGTCACCCAGTCGGGCTCCGACCGGGCGATCGACGCCGACGAGCTGGCGTCGATCGTTGTGGGCATCGTCGGCGCCGAGCGGGTGGTGGTCGAACTCGACCCCCGCGTGGCGGCCGAGCTGGCGAGGGAGTCGGCGGGGGCATCCGATCGCGGAGCGGTGCTCGTGACCGGGTCGATCACGCTCGTGGGCGAGATCATCACGCTGGCCCGTGACGAGGGGTGGAAGCCGTGACCGAGCCGCTGCCTGCCGGCGAGCCGCACGACGGTGGCGAGCCTCATGCGCCAGCCGCGCCGCGCCGCGGTGGCCGCCAGCAGCGCCAGCGCCGCCAGCGCACCGTTCGCGAGAGCCTCGCGTCGATCGTGCTCGGGTTCGAGTCGGTCATCATGTTCTTGGCCACGCTCGCCATCTTCGGCCTGAAGGCGCTGCCCTGGCCGGTCGCGCTCGGCGGGGGAGCAGCGCTCTGCGTGCTGCTGCTGGCGACCATCCCGTTGCTGAACCGGCCGCTCGGCATCGCTCTCGGCTGGGCCCTGCAGATCATCATTCTCGCGTCGGCCCTGCTGGTGCCGCTGATGCTGATCGTTGCCCTGCTGTTCGGCGGAATGTGGGTGTTCTGCATGATTCGCGGCAGCAGAATCGACCGTGACAACGCCGAACTCGCACGCAACGCCTGATTCGCCGGCACGTGCACGTGCACCTGCACCCGCACCACCAACAACCTCAATCGCAACCTCAAACCCCAGAAAGCAGAAGACTGTGACCGTGAACGTCGAAGAAACCCTCGTACTCGTCAAGCCCGACGGCGTGGCCCGCAACCTCATCGGCGAGATTCTTCGTCGCATCGAGACCAAGGGCTACCAGCTTGTCGACATCAAACTGTTCGAGCCCGAGCGCAGCCTGCTCGCTGCCCACTACGAAGAGCACGAGGGCAAGCCGTTCTACGAGCCGCTGATCGAGTTCATGGAGTCGGGCCCCGTTCTCGCCGTGCGTGTCGCCGGCAACCGCGTCATCGAAGGCTTTCGCTCACTGGCCGGCACGACCGACCCGAGCACGGCTGCTCCCGGCACCATCCGCGGTGACCTCGGCCGCGACTGGGGTCTGAAGGTTCAGCAGAACCTCGTTCACGGTAGCGACTCGCCCGAGTCGGCAGCCCGCGAACTCGCTCTCTGGTTCAGCTGAGCCTGCGGGTCACACACTCACGGTTCGGGATGCTCAACTGTTCGTGAGCGACGCGATCGCGTCGAGGCGCAACTGCGCCAGCACCGCGATCACGAGGTACGACAGAATCACGAGCATCCAGATGAACGGATAGAAGAGGGCCACGACGTTTCGTACCGCAACCGGTACGGGAATGTGGCCCTCTTTGAGGTTGTAGGCGGTGACATACCAGAACAGCGGAATCACCGTGACCCACACGACCATGCAGTACGGGCAGAGCGTGCCGAGCACGAAGATGCTCACGCTGATCAGCCAGATCACGAAGACCAGGGCGAGCGCGATGCCCACGTTGAACAGCACCCAGAACCACTTTGCGAAGCGCGCGCCGGCGAGGATGCCCACCCCCACCACAATCACGGCGACGAAGCATGCCACCCCGATGATGGGGTTCGGAAACCCGAAGAGCGAGCCCTGGGCGCTGGCCATGTTCGGCCCACAGCTGACCAGCACCGAGATGTTGCACGAGGGTACGTAGCTCGGGTTGATGAGGGTCTCGATCTTCTCGAGCGTGAGCGTGAACGAGGCCACCCAGCCCACGACCCCGGCAACAATGAGAAAGATCGCCAACCCGATGGGGCGGCGTTGGAGCGCTGTTTCTGGCATCACTGTGGCATTCTCGCACACCGGTTTGCCCCCTCATCTGGGAATGCGTGCGATAATTGAGCCATGCCAGACGGGCCGCGCCCGAATGACAGCAAAAAAGCTTTTCGAGCCTGCCTGAACCGGGCGCTCGAGTAAAAGAAACACACGAATGATCGACCAGAGCTCAAGCCGGTCGGTTGCGTGAAGGATTTGCGAGTCTCACGAAGGTGAGAATTCGCACGAGAGAGTACCCGGGTAGGCGGCGCGGTCGCCTCACCAGGGCTAGGAGTGCACCAGTAATGGTGGAAGACAATACCCACAGTGAGCAAGATCCCCCGGTCAAACGACGGTCACGGCTGTTCGGTGGGCGGAAGGCTGCACGCAAGGCGGCAGAGAGCTCAGCTCTCGCCCTGCCTGTGACGGGCGAGGCCCGTACGCCAGCCCTGCCCGATCCGACGTCTCCCGGCACCGTCGACCGCCCGGCCACGCGAGCGGCTGCAGACTCCTCTGCGGCCCCGAACGGCCAGGCGACGACCTCAACAGATGTGAAGGTTTCCGTGAACGATTCAACAGGTTCAGACACTACGACGGGCGAGAACATCGAGGCGGGTTCGGGTGAGCCGTGGCTCGAGCCCGAGCTGAGCCAGGCTCCGGCCGCTCCGCAGACGCCGGCGCCGCGCACGACCACGTCGCTGCTCTTCCAGGCCCCCGACATCCAGCCGCTGCCGCCGCGCGCCGGCTCAGGCCGCCGCGACCGCGAGTTCGACGACGATTTCGACGACTACGACCGCCGCGACGGTGCTGCCGCTGGTGGCCGAGAGGGCCGCGACGCGAACCGCGACCGTGACCGCGACAGTCGTGACAACCGGGATCGTGACAGCCGCGACCGCGACAGCCGTGACAACCGCGACCGCGACAGCCGTGATCGTGATCGTGACAACCGCGACCGTGACTCGGCTCGCGACAACCGCTCCGGCGGCCGCGGTGACAACCGTTCAGACACCCGCAGCGACAACCGCGCCGACAACGGCGACTTCGACGACGACCGTGCCGCCCGCGACAGCGATGCCGACACCACCGTCAGGCGCCGCACCCGCCGCCGCAGCGGTGACGAGAGCCGGCTGCCGGATGATCTGCCGCCGAACACCGTCGTCAAGGTTCGCCCGCCCCGCCAGGTGCAGGCCCCCGAGCTCATCACCGAGCCGCAGCGCATCAAGGGTTCGACCCGCCTCGAGGCCAAGAAGCAGCGCCGCCGTGACGGTCGCGATGCAGGCCGCCGCCGCCCCGTCATCACCGAGGCGGAGTTTCTCGCCCGGCGCGAGTCGGTCGACCGCAGCATGATCGTGCGCTCGAGCCATGACCGTATTCAGATCGGCGTGCTCGAAGACGGCGTTCTGGTCGAGCACTACGTGGCCAAGGCTGCCGAAGCCTCGCTCATCGGCAACGTCTACCTCGGTCGCGTGCAGAACGTTCTGCCCAGCATGGAAGCCGCCTTCGTCGACATCGGCCGCGGCCGGAACGCCGTGCTCTACTCCGGCGAGGTCGACTGGGATGCCGCCGACACGGGCAACCAGCCCCGCCGCATCGAACTCGCACTGAAGCCGGGCGACACCGTGCTCGTGCAGGTCACCAAAGACCCTGTCGGTCATAAGGGCGCCAGGCTCACGAGCCAGCTCTCGCTGCCGGGCCGGTACCTCGTGTACGTGCCGAACGGCAACATGAACGGCATCAGCCGCAAGCTCCCCGACACCGAGCGCGCTCGCCTGAAGAAGATCCTCAAAGAGGTTCTGCCCGAGAACGTGGGCGTCATCGTGCGCACCGCCGCCGAGGGTGCGAGCGAAGAGCAGCTCACGCTCGACGTGAACCGTCTGATCAGCCAGTGGGCGGCCATCAGCACCCAGGTGAAGACGCTGCAGGCTCCCGCGCAGCTGCACGGCGAGCCTGACCTGCTCATCAAGATCATTCGTGACGTCTTCAACGAAGACTTCCACAAGCTGGTCATCAGCGGTTCAGACGCCCGCAGCACCATCGAGACCTACCTGGCCCAGGTTGCTCCCGACCTGGTCGACCGCATCGAGGTCTACGAGGGCCAGAACGACATCTTCGACCAGTACCGCATCAGCGAGCAGATCGAGAAGGCGCTCGACCGCAAGGTCTGGCTGCCCTCTGGCGGATCGCTGGTCATCGACCGCACCGAGGCCATGACCGTGGTCGACGTGAACACCGGCAAGTTCGTCGGCTCGGGCGGCAACCTCGAAGAGACCGTCACCAAGAACAACCTCGAGGCGGCCGACGAAGTAGTGCGCCAGATGCGCCTCCGCGACATCGGGGGCATCATCGTGGTCGACTTCATCGACATGGTGCTCGAGTCGAACCGCGACCTCGTGCTGCGCCGACTCGTCGAGTGCCTCAGCCGCGACCGCACGAAGCATCAGGTGGCAGAGGTCACCTCTCTCGGTCTGGTTCAGATGACCCGCAAGAAGCTGGGCCTCGGCCTGCTCGAGTCGTTCAGCGAGCCCTGCGAGGTGTGCGCCGGTCGCGGTGTGATCGTTCAGCACGACCCCTCCTCGAAGCACCGCGGCCAGCAGCAGACGCCGCAGCCCGAACGTCGTGCCCGCTCGAAGGGCGGCAACGGTGGTAATGGCGGTGGCAACAGCGGCAACGGTTCGAACGGCAACGGCAACGGCAATGGCAATAGCAACGGATCCAACGGCAACGGCTCCTCGTCGTCGAACGGCTCCTCGCACGCCCCCGGAGTGACGCACAGCATCACCCCCGCCGCCCAATCGGCTCTCGCGAAGATCGCGGCCAGCACCATCGCCGCGGCCAACGGCGTGAAGCCCGAGCACGCACATGGCGCCGCTTCGACCCCGGCCACCGATGCCGCCCTCAGCGAACTCGTCGCGACGCTCGAAGAGAGCGTCAGCATGGGCTCGAATGCCGACCATGCTGCTCCGGATGCCGCACCGGCCTTGTCGGCCGACGCATCCGCTGCCCGTGCCGATGTGGCTCAGGGTACTGGCGAGCCGTCGTCAACCGCAGAGCCGACCGAGCCCGCCCCGGAGCAGGCTTCGGCCGAGCCGTCGCAGCGTTCGCGCCGCAACTCGCGCCGGTCACGCAGCCAGCGTGCAGCAGCAGGAGCCGACGCTCAGCCCGCTGAGGGCGTTGTCGCCACCGAATCGGCAGCAGTGTTCGCCGAGTCGGCACCGGCTTCCTCCGGTGCGGCGACAGCGCCCGTGACCTCGGCGCCCGCCGAGTCGACGCCGGTCACATCGACGGCCCCGGCATCCGGTGGGCACACCGAACTCCCGCTGTTCGACATCCCCGCGGCGGCAGCGCCCCAGCGCCGCAAGCGCGAGGATGCGGCCAAGATGCTCGACTCGGTGCTCGAAGCGCTTCCTGAGCCTAAGCAGCCCGGGCAGGGCCGTTCGCGCAGCCGCAGGGTCTCCACGGCGGCGCTCAGCGCCCCGGTGACGCCCACCATCGACAAGAAGACCGACTAGCGACTGTCTCCGATCTGCCGGCCGCGCGCTTCAGCGTGCCGGCAGATCAGGGGCGCGTGATCAGACGCAGGCAGTCGCGCACATGAGGCGGCCACTGTGCGGCCGTCTCACTTCGCGGGTCGGTCACGCCCAGCGACACGCAGGCCGCTGGTGCGGAGCGCGAGTACGATCTCGCGCATGGTCGCGGGCCGGGCGCCCGCTGCCACCAGTTCGTCGTACCGGGCCTCCGGTACGTCATAATGGTCTAGATCGAACCCGCGGCGGGGAATACCCTGACCGGCCGCGAACCGGTGCAGCTCGTCGAGCGACGTGTCACTCACCAGGTGTGACCACAGAGTGTTGTGGGCAGGCCAGCGTGGCACATCGATGAGCACGGTCATCCCGTCAGTCTACGAACGTCACGCGGCAGCCAGCCACGGCAGCACGACCAGCCACGCCGGTGCGTTTGACCGGGGTAGCCGCATCGGCTAAAGTAGACCGTTGGTGCGCGCACGGCTTTGCCCGCGCAACCGATACAAGTTTTTTGCCCCTGAATCGCAGGGGCTACTGTGGCTAATTGGCCTTTTTAGAGAATAGGTACGTGAAGTGGTTTACGCAGTTGTGCGCGCCGGTGGTCGGCAAGAAAAGGTAGAGGTCGGCACTATCGTCACCCTCGACCGAATCAAGGCCGACAAAGACGGCAACATCCAGCTGGCAGCGGTGTTGCTGGTCGACGGTGAGAAAATCACGTCTGACTCGGCGAAGCTTGCCAAGATCACGGTCACGGCTGAGGTTCTCGAAGACCTCCGCGGCCCGAAGATCGTCATCCAGAAGTTCAAGAACAAGACCGGATACAAGAAGCGCCAAGGCCACCGCCAGGAGCTCACTCGTGTCAAGGTCACCACGATCAAGTAAGGGCAGGTAGAACAAATGGCACACAAAAAAGGCGCGAGTTCTACTCGCAACGGTCGTGACTCCAACGCTCAGCGTCTCGGCGTGAAGCGCTTCGGCGGCCAGGTCGTCTCCGCCGGCGAGATCATCGTTCGCCAGCGTGGCACCCACTTCCACCCCGGCGTGAACGTCGGCCGTGGCGGCGACGACACTCTGTTCGCTCTCGAAGCGGGCTCCGTGCAGTTCGGCCAGAAGGGTGGCCGCAAGGTCATCAACATTGTGGTTCCGGTTGCCGAGGCTGTCGCGGTTTCCGCCTAGTCAGGTATCTCTTGTTTTGGCAGGGGCGGGCTTCGGCTCGTCCCTGTTTTTTTTAGTTCGGCCTGTTTTTTTTAGTTCGGCCTGTTTTTTTAGTTCGACAAGTCTTTAGAAGGAGAGCAAATGGCAACGTTTGTTGACCAGGTGACCCTCCATCTGCGTGCCGGCGACGGCGGCAACGGGTGTGTCTCGATCAAGCGCGAGAAGTTCAAGCCGCTGGCCGGCCCCGACGGTGGCAACGGTGGCAATGGCGGCGACATCGTTCTCGAGAGCTCGCCGCAGACCACGACCATCCTCGACTTCCACCGTCGGCCGCACCGTTCGAGTGAGAACGGCGGCCCCGGCATGGGCGACCACAAGAGCGGCTTCACGAGCGGTGAGCTCGTGCTGAACGTTCCCGTGGGCACCGTGGTCAAAGACGCCGACGGCACCGTGCTCGTCGATATGGACGAACCGGGAATGCGCATCGTCGTCGCCCCGGGTGGCCAGGGCGGCCTCGGCAACGCGGCGCTCGCCTCCAGCAAGCGCAAAGCCCCCGGTTTCGCTCTGCTCGGCACGCCGGGCTGGGAAGGCGACGTCTTTCTCGAACTGAAGACCGTTGCCGACATCGCGCTCGTGGGCTACCCCTCCGCCGGCAAGTCGAGCCTGGTTGCAGCCATGTCTGCGGCCAAGCCGAAGATCGCCGACTACCCCTTCACCACCCTGCACCCGAACCTCGGTGTCGTTCAGGCCGGCGAGACCCGCTACACGGTCGCAGACGTTCCCGGCCTCATCGAGGGTGCCAGCGAGGGCAAGGGCCTCGGGCTCGAGTTCCTCCGCCACGTCGAACGCTGCAGCGCCCTGCTGCACGTGCTCGACTGCGCCACGCTCGACCCCGGCCGCGACCCCATCAGCGACCTCGACATCATCTTGGTCGAGCTTGCGGCCTACCCGGTTCCGGATGGCCAGCTGCCGCTGCTCGAACGCCCCCAGCTCATCGCGCTGAACAAAATAGACGTACCCGAAGCGCGTGAACTCGCCGACTTCGTGCGCGCCGACCTCGAGGCGCGCGGATACCGTGTCTTCGAGATCTCCACCGCCAGCCACGAGGGCCTACCGGCACTGTCGTTCGCGCTGGCCGAGATCGTTGAGAAGGCCCGTGCAGAAGCCGCTGACGACGCGGCCAAGCCCCGCATCGTCATCCGCCCGCAGGCCGTCGACACAACCGATTTCGTGGTCAAGGTCGAGGGTGGTTCGTTCGGCAACATCTACCGTGTGCTCGGCCAGAAGCCGCAGCGCTGGGTGGCCCAGACCGACTTCACCAACGAAGAGGCCATCGGCTTCCTCGCCGACCGCCTGGCGAAGCTGGGCGTCGAAGACGAACTGTTCCGCGCCGGCGCCGTGGGCGGTTCGACCGTGGTCATCGGCCCGGGCAACGGCATCATCTTCGACTGGGAGCCCACGCTCACCTCGACCGCCGAACTGGTGACCGCACCCCGCGGCACCGACCCGCGCATCGACCAGAACAACCGCCGAACCAACCAGACCCGTCGTGAGCGTTACGTCGAGATGATGAACGCCAAGTCTGAGGCCCGCGCCGAACTCGTGCGCGAGAAAGAGGCCGGTCTCTGGGGCGACGAGGAGGCCGATGGCCTCACCGTGCCCGACTACGACAGCGAGGGCCGCACCGGCGACACGGGCGACAGTTCTGCTGACAGCAGTGCTGCTGCAGATGTGACTGCGGATGCCGTTTCCGCGGATGCCGCTGGCGAGAGCTCGCGGGAAGACGCGTGAACCGAGGCCCGATCGCGTCGCGCGAGCAGATCCCCAGCGCACGCCGCGTGGTCGTGAAGGTCGGCTCGTCGTCGATCAGCGGGGAGAACGCCGGCCAGATCGGGCCGTTGGTCAGTGCCTTGGCTGAGGCTCACGGGCGAGGCGCGGAGGTCATCCTCGTGTCGTCCGGTGCCATCGCCACGGGTATGCCCTACCTGCAGCTCGACTCGCGACCGACCGACCTCGCCACCCAGCAGGCCGCGGCCGCAGTGGGCCAGAACGTGCTCATCTACCGCTACCAAGACAGCCTCGACCGCTTCGGCATCGTGGCGGGCCAGGTTCTGCTGACGGCCGGCGACCTCGAGAACCCGAGCCACCGCATGAACGCCCAGCGCGCCATGGAACGCCTGCTCGGCCTTCGCATCCTGCCCATCGTGAACGAGAACGACACCGTCGCCACGCACGAGATCCGGTTCGGCGACAACGATCGCCTCGCCGCGCTTGTATCGGTGCTGGTGAAGGCCGACCTGCTCGTGCTCCTGTCCGACGTCGACGCGCTGTATACGCGGCCGCCACAGGAGCCCGGCGCCGTGAAGATCGTCGATGTGACGGTCGGCGACCTGCTGGCCGATGTCACGTTCGGTGATGTGGGCGCGGCCGGTGTGGGCACCGGGGGAGCTGCGACGAAGGTCTCGGCCGCCCGCTTGGCTGCGGATGCCGGTACCGCCGTTCTGGTGACCTCGGCCACTCTCGTGAGTGAGGCGCTCGCCGGGCATCCGATCGGCACCTTCTTCGAGCCGGCCACCGCCTGACCGCTCACTTCGGTCGTACCGGGCGCTGTGTCGTACCGGGGCCGTAGAATTTGAGCATGCCGCACACGACGCTCGACGCCCCCACGCTCACCGAGAAGCTCGTCGCCGCCCGCTCGGCCTCGATCACGCTCGCCACGGCCAACGCCGACCTCAAAAATAGTGCTCTCGATGCCATCGCCCGCGCCGTCGCAGGGGGAGCCGACGTCATTCTGCCGGCTAACGAGCTCGACCTCGCCAATGGCCGCGAGAACGGCCTCTCGCAAGCGTTGCAAGACCGCCTGTCGTTGACCGAGGCGCGGCTGAGCGCCCTCGCGGCGGCCGTGACCGAGATCACCGCGCTGGTCGACCCCGTGGGCGAGACCGTGCGTGGGCGGGTTCTGCCGAACGGAATCCGCATCGACCAGGTTCGGGTGCCCTTCGGCGTGGTCGGGGTCATCTACGAAGCGCGGCCGAACGTCACGGTCGACATCGCGGCCCTCGCCCTGAAGAGCGGCAACGCCGTGGTGCTGCGGGGCGGTTCGGCGGCCCAGAACACGAACGCGGTGCTGGTCTCCCTGATTCAGGATGCCCTGGCCTCGGTGGGGCTACCCCCCGAGTGTGTGCAGACCATCGATGAATTCGGGCGCGACGGTGCGCGCGAACTCATGCAGGCCCGCGGGTTCGTCGACGTGCTCATTCCGCGGGGCAGCGCGTCGCTGATCAACACGGTCGTGGCCGAATCGAAGGTGCCGGTGATCGAGACCGGCGCCGGCGTGGTGCACGTTTTTCTCGACGAGTCGGCGAACCTCGACTGGTCGGTCGACATCGTGCAGAACGCGAAAGTGCAGCGGCCGAGCGTGTGCAACGCCCTCGAAACGCTGCTGGTGCATCGGGGGGCGGCCGCGCGGGTTCTGCCCGCGGTGCTCGGGCGGCTTCGGGAGTCGGGCGTGGTCATCCATGCCGACGATGAGACCAGAGCCCTGTTCGCCGACGCCGTGCCCGCCACCGAAGACGACTGGCAGACCGAGTACATGAGTCTCGACCTCGCCGTGCGCGTGGTCGCCGACATCGACGAGGCGATGCAGCACATCCGCACGTATTCGACTCACCACACCGAGTCGATCATCACGAACGACCTCACAAACGCTGAACGTTTTCTCAACGAGGTCGACTCGGCCGCGGTCATGGTCAATGCGTCGACGCGGTTCACCGACGGCGGCGAGTTCGGCTTCGGCGCTGAAGTGGGCATCTCGACACAGAAGCTGCACGCGAGAGGCCCCATGGGGCTGCCCGAGCTCACCAGTACCAAGTGGCTGGTGCGCGGCAGTGGCCAGGTCAGGCCGTAGCGATGCCGGGCCATAGAGATACACTGGTATCGCGCCACGCTCTAACCTCAATCCGGGAGAATCAATGTCAGTTGTGACAAGTGCCATCGTTTTGTCAGAAGACGTTGTCAACCAGCTGCCCATTCCCGGGTTCTTCTTCGGTTTGATCGCGTTCGTCATTTTTCTGGCGCTCGGCCTCGTCATGTGGAGCTACCGTGACGTGGCGAACCGCCACCCCAAGAAGTCGGCCGAGTTCGCCCAGTCGCACAACCTGCACGGTCACGGCGACCGCACCGGGGCCGACCACTAGAGAGCCCATCAGGCCCCCAGGCTCTGAGCCTGTGAGCTCTGTGGCACTCCACCGACCATGACGGCCATCACTTCGGCGCTGCCCGGCGCACCACGGCGCCCACGCATCGGCATCATGGGCGGTACGTTCGACCCGATTCATCATGGGCATCTCGTCGCCGCGAGCGAAGTCGCCCAGTTCTTCGACCTCGACACGGTGCTGTTCGTGCCCACGGGGCAGCCCTGGCAGAAGACCACGGCAACCGAGGCCGAGCACCGGTATCTCATGACGGTGATCGCCACAGCATCCAATCCCCGGTTCACCGTGAGCCGCGTCGACATCGACCGCGACGGCCCCACGTACACCATCGACACGTTGCGCGATCTGAAGGCAGCCAACCCCGATGCCGACCTCTTCTTCATTTCGGGAGCCGACGCCATCGCTCAGATTCTGGGTTGGAAAGACTCGACCGAACTCTGGTCTCTCGCCCATTTCGTCGCGGTCTCCCGGCCCGGCCACACCCTCGCCATTTCCGCTTTGCCGCGACAAGACGTAAGCTATTTGGAAGTTCCGGCGCTTGCGATATCGTCAACCGATTGTCGCGGGCGGGTTGGCCGGGGATTCCCAGTGTGGTACTTGGTACCCGACGGTGTAGTTCAATACATCACCAAGCATCACCTATATCGGAGTGTTGAATGACTGTGCCTCACGACGAGCAGCCGCTGACCAGGCGGCAGCTCCGTGACCTCGAGCGTCAAAAACCGCGCAAGCAGCAAAAAGAAGAGGCCAAAGCCCTCGACGAAGCTGAAGCGCAGCGCAAGGCTGACGAGGCCACCGCAGCGGCTCGCGACAAAGCGGAGTTCGACGCCCAGGCCGCAGCCGCCGTCTCGAACACGCCCGCGCCCGCTGTTGAGACCATTGAGCCTGAGCCTGTTGAAGTTGAGTCAGAATCGGTCACCGGCGAGCACATTCTGCCCGTCTCCGATGCTGACTCAGACGGCACCGATGTGAGCGGCACCGAGGCAAGCGTCGTCGATGCAGACGTCGTCGATGCCGAGGTTGTCGACGACACCGGTTCGCACTCCTTCGACGATGTGCTCACGGGTGTCGCCACCATTGCTCCCGCTCCGAACCTCAGCCGTCGGGCCCGCCGTGCACTCTCCGCCGATCACCCGTTCGCGGGCACCGATGCCGATACGAGCCGCGATGCAGACGAGCATCCGGTACCAGCTGGCGAAGCTGCCCCGGCCACCGGCCCCATCATCGCCGAGATCGTGCCTGAAGACCTCAGTGCCGGCTTCGGTGCCGACCTTGCGACCGACGCGAACACGATCATCCAGCACGACGACGATGCCGACCATGCCAGTGTCGAGCCCACCGAAGAGCCTGAAGCCGAGGCGCCCGCGCCGGTGATTGAAGAGCTCATGGTGGTCGACGAGGTGCAGCCCGCCGACATCTCGGCCGCCGAAGAAGACGAGCTCGCCGAGATCGACGACACGCCGGCTCCGGATGCCGTACACATCATCACCATCGACGACGGGTCGAGCGCGCCCATTCTCGCGCCGCTCTTCCAGGCTCCAGCCGAGCGCGAGGTCGTAGCCTCTGACCCCACCCTCGCCTCGTTCGACGACCTCATCGCCTCGCGCGGTGTCGGCTCGTCGAACATCGCCTCGACCAGCGCTCTCGTGCTGCCGTCGGTGCCCAACCACGGCGACGTGGGAACAGCGCTCGACGAGACCGGTGAAGTCATCATCACCGGCTCGATCGACCTGCCCATGAGCCTCGGCTCGACGGGCGCGGCTCCGGCCGACGGCCTCGAATCAGCCGAACTCGACGCTTTTCTCGACTCAGACGCCGAAATCGGTTCTGATGTCGCCCCCGTGAGTGCCACGCGTGCCATCAGCACCCACGGCACCAACTCCGGACTGGTCGCTCCGCCCAAACGCCGTGGAGCAACCGCTCCCGTCGTGTTGGCGGTCACGGCCGGTGTGCTCGCCATCGGGGTCGTCGGCCTCCTGCTAGCCGCATTCGTTTTCCGTATCTTCTAGACCCGTTTGGTAACCCACACTTCGTGACTGCAACTCCTCGCTCCATAGAAATCACCCAGATCGCTGCCGCGGCAGCCGACTCGAAACAGGCCGCCGACCTGGTCGCCCTCGACGTGACCGGCCCGCTGCCCCTCACCGACATCTTTCTCATGGCCTCCGGTCGAAACGAACCCAACGTTCGCGCCATCGCCGAAGAGATCATCGAGAAGGTCGAAGAGTTCGGTGCCCCTCTGCTTCGCCGTGAAGGCCTCTCTGAGGGCCGCTGGGTACTGCTCGACTTCGGCGACGTCATTGTGCACGTCTTCCACGATGAAGACCGCATGTTCTACTCGCTCGAGCGGCTGTGGAAAGACTGCCCGGTCGTGCCACTGAGCATCTCGGTCGACCAGGCGCACTAGATTCACTCGGTCTACTGGGTGCTCCTTCCCAACCTGAAGCCGTCTCGGTTTCGTGAGAGGGCCAGCATGTAGTAGCCTAAACAAGTTGTTTCGGGCCGAAAGGTTTGAGATTTCGGGGCTGTGGCGCAGTTGGTAGCGCACCTGCATGGCATGCAGGGGGTCAGGGGTTCGAATCCCCTCAGCTCCACCACACAGAACAGGCTCACCCGAAAGGGTGGGCCTGTTCTTTCGTTCAGGGGCACACTGAACCCGGTTTTATTGCACCCCGGGCGAGCAGATTCCGTGCTGAGCTGCCGGTGTTCGCCCCCTCCGTCGGCCGCCCGCGTGCTTCGCGCCGACACGTGTTGTGCCGAGGTGTCGGTTTGGGGCGCGGGTGTGACGGTTAGGCGCAAAGCGCCCGCGATGGCTGGGAGGTCGGTGGTGGCGGACTGTTCCACGTGAAAGGTGACCTCGGGGTTCGCGACGAGGTTCGCATACCAGGAGCGCGGCCGGTTGGGCGTGCCCGTGATGTAGTAGATCCTTTCCACGACGACAGAGGGCACCTGTTTTTACCGAAAAGCGCTACTTTGTCACAACTCCCGTGCACGTCGGCGGGTTTTCGCTACCATGTGCTTAGCGGGGGCATGGGGCAGATGCAATTTATTGCGCTGGTTTCACTGGATTTGCCAGCGCCGCCGTCGTAACAACGTTTATTCGATCGATTCTGAACCTCTGAGGAGAACCTCGTGACTATTCCCCCCGCGCCACCGGCGCCGCAGTCGAACGCGTCGTACAAAGAGGGCCCCGTTCCTCTGTGGGCGCCCTACTACAACGCCCCCCTCGGCGAGGCCGTGCGCCGCTTCTTCAAGAAGTACGCGACGTTCACGGGTCGCGCGAGTCGAGCTGAGTACTGGTGGTGGGCTCTCGTGGCCGCGGTGATCGGCATCGTGGGCGAGATTCTTCTCGTTGCGACCGGCGCCGGCATGGTGAATTCTGACGGCACCGTGAACTCGATCAGCCCCGGTTACGTCATCGTGGCCATCGTTTTCTCGCTCTATGGGCTCGCTACGATCATCCCGACCCTCGCACTGATTGTGCGTCGCCTGCACGACGGAAACTACGCCGGCTGGTTCATCTTTCTCGGCCTGATTCCGTTCGTGGGCGGCATTATTCTGCTGGTGTTCGTGCTGCTGCCCCCGAAGCCAGAGGGCGCACGTTTCGACATCGCCGCGTAGCAGAGACAACTTCGCCGGTTGACGCGAAGAAGCCCGCCGGTCGTCAAGACGGTCGGCGGGCTTTCGGGTGCCGAATGTTCTTCGTCGTCAGTACTTCGAGGTGTAGCCGGATGTGTGCCCGGCGGTACTGAAGAGTATGACGATGAACACGATGTAGGCGATGACGCCCAGAATGGCGAGCCCAGTGAAGGCGTAGCCCATGATGGTGCCGGCCAGGGCGAGGCCGCGGCCCGACTCCCCAGACTTCTTGATCTGGCTGAGAGCGATGTGGCCGGTGACAATTCCGCCGATCGGTACGACGAAGCCCAGCACGAGGGCGATGATGGCGAGCACGTTGGTGCTCGCGGTGCCGGGCTGTGCGCTGGCGCTGGACCCCGCGCCATAGCCGTAGGGTGCTGCGGCGGGAGTAGAAGTACTTGCGTACGGGTTCGCCGGGTGCTGGGTGGGCGGTGCGGGAGGTGCCGAGGAGATGAGCGGAGGCGGGTACTGCCCGGGCTCGAAGGTGGGTTGGCTTTTCGGCGGGTACTGGCCGGGGGGCGGGTACTCCGCGGGCTGGGAGGGTTCTGCACCAGCGGGGTGCTGCACGGGAGGAATCGGGTTCGGGTCGCTCATCGGTCATCGCCTTCCGACTGCCGATCGGTTCTGTGCAGCCTGCACCGATTCTATCGAGCAGGTGTTTCGGTACCGGTGCACAATCCCTTTCGAAGGGGAGTACAGCCCGGTACCGTTCGATCATGCCCACAGATGAAGAGAAACCCGAACGATCGGATCGCGAAGAACAGCTCATGACGGCACCGAAAGCCGACGCATCCGATGCCGCGCCCCGCATCGATGTGACCGAGCGACCCGACGGGGTGACCCGCATCAACGTTCGCGACGACGCGAAATACCGGCCGGGCCGGGCCTAGTGCGGCTTCCGCGGCTTCTGAGGCTGAAGATCGATGGCTACGAACTGCGGGTACGCACCGAGTGGCCGCCGGCGGGAGGGCGGCACGCCCGCGTTGTAGCCGCAGGGCCGCCGATGGTGCTACTGCACGGGGTGGGGTCGTCTCATCGCTACCTGATTCCGCTGCAGTACGAGCTCGCCTCGGCATCAGTGGTGCACTCGTTCGACCTGCCCGGGTTCGGCGGCACGGCGAAGCCGACGCGACCCTTGTCGATTGCCGAGTACGGTCGGCTCATCGGTCGGGCCCTTGATCGGCTCGCCGAGCTCGAGTCGCGCGACGCGCCGCGTTCGATCGACGTGCCCGATGCGCGCCACAAGCGTGCCTCGCCGGTGGGCGAGGGGGTGACGCCGGTGGAGCCGTCTGGTGCAGCGTGCGCCGTGGTGGTGGCACACTCGATGGGAACCCAGTTCGCCGTCGAACTGGCGCGTCACAGGCCCGAGCTGGTTTCGGGCCTCGTACTGATGGGGCCGGTGAGCGACCCGCGGCGTGCATCCCTCGCCCGGTCGGGATTCGAACTGCTGCGCGACACACTGGCCGAGCCTGTGCAGGTGAAACGGGTGCAGGGTGGTGATTTCCTGCGCTGCGGTCTCGCGTGGTTCGTCGCCGAGTCGCGCGTGATGCTGGCCTACCCCCTTCTCGAGCGCATGGCGGATCTCGGATGCCCGGTGCTGGTGTTGCGCGGGAAGCACGACCCCATTGCGCGGGCCGACTGGTGTGGCAGGGTTGCCGCGAGTGCGCGGGCCGGCTCGGCTCGTTCTGCATCGGCCGTCGTTGAGGTCGAGGGGCAGCGGCACGTGGTGCACCTGACCGCGCCAGGGCGGGTTGCGGGGGCGATCCGTGCGTTTGTCGCTGATCTGCTGCCAGGGGAAACGCTGCCGGAGTCCGACGAGGCCGACGGGCGCGACGGGCGCGACTGGCGCGACGAGCACGATCAGCAGGACGAGCACGACGAGCGCGCAACGTGACGGCGGTTCTGCAGAAGGCGTGGTGGTGGGCGCTCGACTACGGGTACGCGGTGGGATGGCAGATGCGGGCGGTCGTCTCGAGGGTGGATGCCAGCACGTATGCGAGCGGGAGTTTGCGCCCGGTGGTGGTGATTCCGGGCATCTACGAGAACTGGCAGTTCATGAGGCCACTCGTGGAGGAGCTGCACGCGGCCGGGCATCCGGTGCATGTGGTCGCGATGCTCGAACGCAACGACCGGCCTCTCGCCGAGGCGGCGCTCGCCGTGTGCGTGTACCTCGAAGGCGCGGGGCTCGAGCACGTGGTGATCGTGGCGCACAGTAAGGGCGGGCTCATCGGTAAGACGGTGATGCTCGACCCGGTGGCGGGGCGCCGAATCGACAGCATGATCGCGGTGAGCAGCCCGTTCTCGGGGTCGCGGTACGCGCGCTTTCTTCCGATGCGTGCGCTGCGGGCGTTCTCTGTGCGTGACGCCGGGCTGCTGCGGCTGTCGGCCGAGCGGGACGTGAATGCGCGCATCACCTCGGTGTATGCGTCGTTCGACCCGCATATTCCGGGCGGCAGTCAGCTGCCGGGTGCCACGAACATCAGGGTGGCGACGGGCGGGCACTTTCGGGTACTGGCAGACCCGGATGCTCGGCGCGCCGTGCTCGATGGCGCTCGCTGAGTGACCGAATGCTTTCGCGGGACTCACAGGCACCGAAAATAGGCTGTGCGGGTGACGGTTGATGATGGTGCGACGGGCGAACCCGACGGCGACGGCGACGGGTACGCGGACGGGGGTAGCGGTGGCGAGGGCGAGGGCGAGGGCTTGACGATGAGGGTTGGCGAGGCGGGCACTGCGCGCGAGCGCCGCGGGGGAGCTGTGTGGCTGCTCGGGGTGGTGTGCGTGGTGCTGCTGGCGGGGGTGGTGGTGTTCGCGGGGGTTCGCGGGGCATCCGGAGCCGCCGACAGAGCGGCCCAGACGCAGGCAGCGGTGGTTCAGAGCGCTGTGAGCGCGGCGCAGCTGGCGGGCGAGGCGGCGTCGATTCCGGCGAGCCCGGCGACGACAGCGATCGGCGAGGCGGTGCCAGCGCCGTGGGCGGCGCCCGCAGACCCGCGAGTGCGCGCGGCGATGGCGGGTTTCGGCCTCCTCACGACCGAGGGCACGGCGCTGCACATCCACGCGCATCTCACCGTGACGGTGAACGGAGTGAGAGAGACGGTGCCGGGGGAGGTGGGCATCGATCAAGTAAGTGGGCTGGTGTCACCCCTGCACACCCACGACACCACGGGAATTCTGCACATCGAGTCGCCGGTGCAGGCCGACTTCACGCTGGGCCAGTTCTTCACCGAGTGGAACGTGGCACTCGACGGCTCGCGTGTCGGCTCCTACGGGCCAACCGACGGCAGCGTTCTGACCGTGTTCGTCGACCGGGTGTCGACCACGGCAGACCCGGCGAGCATCGTCTTCACCAACAAAATGGACATCGACCTCGTCTACGGCCCTGCCTCCACCCCTGCCGTGCCCCCCACCCCCTTCGTCTGGCCCGCCCAGTACTGACCCCCGTCGCATCCGGCCCGCGCCCGTCCGGCCCTCCCGCCCCGCCTCCCGCCTCGCCCCCGTCATCGAGAGGGCCGGCGGCGGCTCAGGCGGCGGCGCCGCGCTCGGCTGAGACGAAAGCGGTCCACATGGCGGCGTAGCGGCCGCCGGCGGCGAGAAGGTCGTCGTGCGATCCGACCTCGGCGATGCGGCCGGCGTGCAGCACGGCGATGCGGTCGGCGGCCCGCGCGGTCTGCAGGCGGTGCGCAATAACGATAGTGGTGCGCCCGGCCGATACCCGCTGCATGGCCGCCGTGACGCGCGCCTCGGTGGCGAGGTCGAGGTTCGAGGTCGCTTCGTCGAGCAGCAGGATGGCCGGATCCACCAGCTGCGCCCGCGCCAACGCGATCAGCTGGCGCTGACCCGCTGACAGCGACCGGCCCCGCTCGCTGAGCTCGTGCAGGTACCCACCCGCGAGCTCGACGATGAATTCGTGCGCTCCCACATCGTGGGCAGCGGCCTCAACGTCGGCGTCGCTCGCGTCGGGGCGCCCGTACGCGATGTTGTCGCGCACCGACCCTGTGAAGAGGAACGCCTCCTGCGGAACATAACCGAGCTGCTTTCGGAACGCCACGAGGTCGAGCGAGCGAACATCGAGTCCGTCGGCCAGCACCGCGCCGGATTCGACGTCGTAGAACCGGGCGAGCAGCTTCATGACCGTCGATTTGCCGGCGCCGGTCTCCCCGACGAGGGCGACGGTCTCGTGCGGGGCGATGACGAGGTCGATTCCGCGCAGCGCCTCGGGTGGGCGGCGAACGGCCGCGTCGGCGCTGACCAGCTCGCGGGTGTCGGCGGGGCCTCGCCGCGCGGCGGTCTTGGGGCGCGGGGAGCCCGGCCGGGCATCCGGAGCCGCGGGGTAGGCGAAGTGAACGTTCGACAGCACCAGGGAACCGGTGAGCCGCCCGGCGCTCACCGGGTTCGAAGCGGCGGGGGTGAGCGTCTCGAGTTGCATGAGTTGCGCGATGCGCCCCACCGAAACGCGGGTCTGCTGCCATGAGTCGAACACTTGCGAGAGCTGCTGAATCGGCGAGAAGAACATGTCGATGTACAGGATGAACGCGATGAGCGCCCCCGAGGTGAGCTGCCCGCTCGCAATGAGGCCTGCCCCCACACCGAGCACGATGGCGTCGGCCACCCCCGAGAGAAAGCCGACGAACGGAAAGTATGTGGCCACCAGCCTCTGCGCCGCCACGCGCGACTGCAGGTACTGCCGCCCGAAACCGTGGAAGCGCTTCATGGTCTCGGCCTCGTGCACGAACGCCTGCGACTCGCGCACGCCAGAGAGACTCTCTTGGAAGTCGGCGTTCACCACGGCGATGCGGTCGCGCGACTCGTCGTACAGCCGCGACGACCGGTTGCGAAACCAGACCGTGGCGATGGCTAGCGGAATCACGACCGAGAGCGTGCAGAGCCCGAGCTCGAGGTTCACCGTGAGGAGCGCAACCCCCACCCCGACGAACGTGACCACCGAGACGAGCGCCGAGAGCAGCCCGTTCTGAATCAGCGATTCGAACTGGTCGACGTCGGTGGTCATGCGGGTCATCACTCGCCCGGCCATCTCGCGTTCGTAGTAGTCGAGTGAGAGGCGCTGCAGCTGCGACCAGATGCGAACGCGAAGCGAGAGCATCACGCGCTGGGCGATGCGGCCGGTGACGAAGGTCGAAGCGATCTGATCGAGCAGATCGGCGAGCACCACGATGAGATAGAGAGCGGATGCCCCAAAGAGCACGGCCGCGCTGCCGGCCTGCACGCCGTTGTCGATGCCGGTCTTCACCAGAACCGGCCCGAGCAGCCCCGCCACCGCGTCGATGACCACCAGCACGAGCCCGAACGCGAGCGGACGCTTGAACTCCCGCAGCAGCCGCCCCAGGCTGAAGCGCGCATCACGCCGGGTCTCGTGGTCGAGGTCGAGCGAGGGAACATCGGTGACCGGCCCGAGCGCCGCCACGCTGGCGAGCAGCTCGGGGGTCGGTGCGAGAAACGAGACCGCACCGCGGCCACCGCCGCGGCCGCCGAGCCCGGCACCGAGGCTGCCGCCTCCGCCGGCCGCGCCGCCGGATGCGTGGGCGTGGGCTGCGCTGCCGCCGGGCTTCCGCCACGCAGACTCGGTGAGCGCGGGCCCGCCACCCCCGGTGGCCGCCCCCGCGCGGGAGTCGCGGGCCTCGTCGCCGAGTTCGGTGTCGTCGTCGGAGCGGATCTCGTCGCGCGCGGCAAGCCCCGCCAGAACCTCGATGCGCCCATCGGCGGCGCCCGCCGCAGCGGCAGCGGAGTCGTCGTCGAGACCCGAGAGCAGGCTGCGGTACGTGGCGCTCCGTTCGAGCAGTTCGTCGTGGCTGCCGCTGTCGCTGACGCGCCCGTGTTCGAGAACCACGATGCGGTCGGCCAGGTGCAGCGTCGATTCGCGGTGCGCGATGAGCAGAACCGTGCGGGTACCGAGGGCGTCGCGCAGCCCGTCGTGGATGAGTTCTTCGGTCTTCGCGTCGATGGCGCTCGTGGCATCGTCGAGAATCAGAATGCGGGGGTCGTAGAGAATCGCCCTGGCCAGGGCGATGCGCTGGCGCTGCCCACCGGAGAGGCTCAGCCCGCGCTCGCCCACCACGGTGTCGTAGCCACGCGGCAGTCGGGCGATGAACCCGTCGGCCTGGGCGATGCGGGCCGCCGCCTCGATGTCGGCCTGCGACGCATCCGGCCGGCCGTACGCGATGTTCGAACGCAGCGAGTCGGAGAACAGGAAGCTCTCGTCGAACACGACCCCGACCTGCCGGCGGAGCGACGCGAGAGTGAGGGCGCGCACATCGATTCCGTCGACGCGCACAGCACCTGCGGCGGGGTCGTAGAAACGCGAGATGAGGGCGGCGACGGTCGACTTGCCGCTGCCGCTCGGGCCCACGATGGCCACGCGCTCGCCGGCGGCGATGTGCAGATCGAAGTGGTCGAGAACGGTGTGCGGCGCGGTAGCGGCGCCCACGTCAGTGCCAGTGCCACTCGCTGCGTCGGCGGCGGTGGCACTGCTCGAAGTGCCGGCGCCGGTGGCACCGCTCGAAGTGCCGTACGCGAACCGAACGTCGTCGAAGTCGATCGACCCGCCAGCACCGGCGGGCAGGGCGACGGCGGTGGGGGCATCCTGAATCGCCGGCCTGCGATCGAGCAGCTGGAAGATGCGCTCGACCCCAACCCGCGCCTGCTGGCCGATGGTCAGAATGCCGGCGAGCTGCCGGGCCGGCGCCATCAGTTGGGCGACATAGGCAGAGAAGGCGAGAAAGGTTCCGATGGTCAACTGGTTGTTCAGGGCGAGCCAGCCGCCGAACGCGAGCACGGCCACTTGCGCGAGGGTCGGCACGGCTTCGAGCAGCGGCTGGTAGCGCGACTGGATGCGCACCGCCCGCATCTGCGACCCGTACAGCGAGCTCGACGCGGCCACCATACGGTCGACCTCGTGCTTCTCGCGGCCGAACGCTTTCACGACCCGCACGCCGGTGACGTCTTCGTCGACGATCTGGGCCACGTCGCCCTCGTGCTGCTGGGCGTCCCACGTGGCCGGGAACACCTTCAACCGCATGCGGTACGAAATGAGGAAGAGCAGCGGCGTCACCACGAGGGCGACGAGTGCAAGCGGCCACGACAGAATGAACATGACCACCAGCGAGAGCAGCATGAGAATCACGTTGCCACTCACGATGGGCAGCATCATGAGCAGCCCCTGCACCAGCGCCGAGTCGGAGTTCGCCCGCGAGACCAACTGCCCGGTCGAGAGTGTGTCGAGTGTGGCGAAGTCGATGGACTGCAGGTGGTCGTGCATGTCGTTGCGCAGGTCGTTCTGCACCTCGAGCGCCACCTGCCCGCCGCGGTACCGGCGGAGGTACGCGAAGCCGAAGGTGGCCGCGGCGAGGGCCAGCAGCAGAATGAGCCAGGGCAGCAGGGGAGTGCTGGGCGTCAGAATGACGTTGTCGACGATCTGCCGCGCGACGAGTGGCACCACAACCTGGCAGGCGCTGCCGAGCAGGGCGCCCGTGAGGGCGAGGGTGAGGCTCAGCCGATGGCGCAGCATGTACGCCCAGAGCCGGGCTACCCAACCGCGCTCGGGGGCAACGGTGGAGGCGGGAGGCATTACCTGATTCTACCGTTCGCCGAGGCCGGGGCGGCCGGTGTCAACCGCCTCCGAAGCACCTCGCGTCGCCCGGGTGAGGCTCGTAGGCTGTGACGCACGAACCCTGACGACACACAAGACCCACGAAGACGAGGCACCCACCCATGGCCGGCTCCGACACCACCCTGCTGTTCATTCTCGCTGCCGACCACCGCGACAGCCTCGAGCGTGACCTCTACAAGCTCACTGCCCCAGCCACCCCCACCGAGGCCGCGCGCATCGTGGCCGACAAGCTGCTGATCTACGAAGCGGTGCTCGCCGCGTCGGCCGAGCTGCCCGACGGCGTTCAGGCGGGGCTGCTGATCGACGAGCAGTACGGCGCTTCGGCGGCGGAGCTGGCCGCCGGGTCGGGTGGCGCCGTGGCGTTGACGATGCCGCTCGAGGCCAGCGGGCATCCGTGGTTCGAGTTCGCATACGGCGACCAGTGGCAGGCGCACGCCGAGTTCTTTCGCGCCACGCACAGCAAAGTTCTGGTGCGCGACAATCCGGCTCTGGATGCCGCCGACCGCGCTGCACAGGCCGAAAAGCTCGCCGCGGTGTCGGCCTGGGCGGCCAGCGCGGGGCGGCCCCTCATTCTCGAGCTGCTCGTTCCGGCTGGCGACGCCGACCTCGCGCGGGTCGACGGTGACACTGAGCGGTATGACCGGGAGCTGCGCCCCGCGCTCACCGTCGAGGTGATGGAGTACCTGCAAGACCGCGGGGTCGAGCCGGCGCTCTGGAAGATCGAAGGGCTCGACGAGACGGCCGGAGCCGAAGCCGTGGCCCGTGCCGCCGTGCGCGGGGGCCGCTCGGCGCAGTGCATCGTGCTCGGAAGGCACGCTCCCGCCGAGAAGCTCGATCACTGGCTGAACGTTGCGGCGCCCGTGCAGGGCTTCGTCGGCTTCGCGATCGGGCGGAGCATCTGGTGGGATGCCCTCGCCGAGCACCTCGCCGGCACGGTGTCGGCCGATGAGGCGCGCACCCGCATCGCTGACGCGTACCTCGGGTTCGCCCGGGACTATCTGGCGGCCCGGTGACGACGTACACCTCGGCGGCTGCGCGTTCGCTGATAGTGTGGCGGCTATCGTGAAGCTGCTTGTCTAGCACAAAGGAAAAAATGACGTCTCGCACGCCGCGCTCTCTGACAGCACCCCGCAGAACCGCACTCGCGCTGGCCGCTGCCGTGGTGGCTGTCTCCGTGCTGGCGTTGGCGCCGACCGCGACGGCAGCGAGTCTGCCGGGCGCAGCAGTCGCAACGGTTCGCACCGATGCCAGTGCGCTGCCGACCGCGGGGCTGAACTACGTGGCTCTCGGTGACTCGTACTCGTCGGGGCTCGGCATCGAGCCAGAGACGACGTCGCTGCCCGGCTGTGGCCAGGCACAGCAGAACTTTCCGCACCAGGTGGCCGCCACTCTGGGTCTGAACCTCACCGACGTCACCTGCAGCGGGGCGCAATCGAAGAACGTCGTCAGCGACGCGCAGGTCGTGACAGACCCCGCGACGAGCACCAGCTACGCGGTGCCGGCGCAGATCGGTGCCCTCTCTGCGTCGACTGACGTCGTCACGATCACCGTAGGTGGCAACGACAGTCTCACGTTCGCCTCGGTGGCCCAGGGCTGCGCTGCAGCTTCGGCAGACAAGGGGCCGCTGCTCTTCCCCCCGGCCGCAGTTCCGAATGCGACGGCGTGTGCGCCGGTGTATTCCAAGCTGATCGGCTCCATTGCCGGCTCGCTCGCCAGCACCATCGCCGACACCTACAAAACCATTCGCAGCGCAGCGCCCAACGCCAAGATCTTCGTTCTCGGCTACCCGAGCATCGCGCCCGATGCGGCCAACACGCCCGCTACGCCGACGGCGTGTTTCACTGACATCACTCACCCGAACAGCTTTCCTTTCGGCATCACCGACACCGTGTTCCTCCATCAAGTCGAGACCGCGCTGAACACGGTGACCGCCACCGCGGCGGCGGCCGCAGGGTTCACCTTCGTGCCCGTCTTCGAAAACTCGCTCGCGCACACCGCCTGTGCCACTGTCGATCCGTACGTCAACGGCGTCACCGTCGATCTCGTGACCAAAGTGATCGCCCCCACCTCGCTGCACCCGAACCCAGCCGGTGTCGCATACATGGCCGGCCTGCTCGAGCCGCTCATCGCGGCAGCGTTCCCGGCAGTCGTGGCCCCCGTGCTGACGCCAGACCCCGTGTTGTCACCAGACCCGGTGTTGTCACCAAACCCCGTGCAGTCAGGAGCGGCAACAGTCGCCGCCACCTCGGGGCTGGCCGCAACAGGTCTTTCGGAGACATTCCTCGTGGGTGGCGGCGTGCTTGCACTTCTGCTCATGGTCGCCGGTGCCGGAACCGTGTATCTGCAACACCGCCGGCGTTCTGACACACCGAACGACTGAGCAGGTTCAGGCGCGCTGCGGCTGCCGTGCCCGTCTGAGTCGGCGGGCCTTGCTCGCTGTGAGAACGAGCCCCACGAGTACCCCGACCGTTGCACCAGAGGTGTTCGATACGACGTCGCGCACGTCTGACACGCGCCCCGGCAGAAAAAGCTGGGCTGTCTCGATCGACACCGTCATGAGAAACCCGACCAGAATGGCCAGCCACCATTGCCGCCGGCCGAACAACAGCAGCAAAAACAGCCCGACCGGCACGAACATGGCGATGTTGGCGATGAACTCCACCCGGTCGTAGGTGATCCATTCTGTCGGAGTGTGACGGCTGAACACTCTCAACACCTGGTAGAGCAGCCCCTGTGCTTTGTCGTCGAGCGGTTGCGGGCCGAGAGTCACCCACGCGACCACGCCCAGGTACGCGAGGGTGATCGCGCTGAGAACGGGATGCCGACGGAACATCTCCTCAGAATGCCCGAGACTGCTGGGTGTTCACCCTGCGCCTGATGTCGGTCACGGGGTCGGCGTGGGAGTCGGCGTGGGTGTCGCTGTGCTGGCCGGGGTGTTCTTCGTGTACGTATCACTGACGAACGTGCCGAACGCGGTGGCGTCGCTCAGCGCTCCCGTGTAGGTCGACCCGTCGACGATCACCGTGGGGGAGGTCGTGACGGCCGTGATGTCGGCATTCGGGATGCCCGCCTTCGCCCGCGCCGAGGCATCCTTCACCCAGCTGTCGTACCGGTTCGACGTGATGCATGAGCTGACAGCCGCGTCGGTCACCCCCGCCTTCGTCACCAACGTCACCAGATCGGAGTCGCTCACCCCGGCGCTCGCGATGGTGGCCTGGTCGGCGATCAGTGCGTTGTGCACCGTGAGCACGCTGTTCGGCGAGGTCTCTGCGACACAGGCGATAGCGTTCGCGGCCCGAGTCGACGCATCGTTGCCGTCGGTGCTGCTGAGCGCAACGGGGTGCAGCTCGAGCGTTGCGTAGCCCGAGGTCACCCAGCCCTGCACGGTCGTGGCGTTCGCCTTCTCGAAGGTTGCGGAGTCGGCGCTCGCGTAGTCGACATAGAGCACCACGGTCAGCACCCCGCTGGTGGGGTTGAAGGTGGTCGCCGTGGGCTGCTGGCCGGCCTGCAGGGCAGCGCTTGTGGCGGCGGTCGTATTCGTGCCGTCGCCGCTGAACACGATTCCGTCGCTGGCCATGTTCGCCGGCCCCACGAGCCCCGCGCGAACGGTGTTCACGATGACCAGTGCGGCGACCGCGAGCAGAACGACCCCCACTGTGATGAGACTGGTGCGCCGGATGATCGTGTTGCGCTTCTTTCGCCGGCGCTCGTCTTCGCGCTGAATGCGCGCAATCTCGCGGGCCAGCGCCTTGCGCTCCTTCTTCGGCAGACCGCGCAGTTGCTCTTCGTAGACGTTGACCGGCACGCACGACCCCTTCGTTCACTGACCCGTCGACGCTAGGAGGCCGAGCTATGAGTGGGCTATCGAGCGACTGTGTGTTGGGTCAATGCTGGTGCCGGGCACCCGGTCGCCGGCTCTTCTGACGACGGCTGTCGTGCGCTCCACTCACGGCCGCAGAGACGGCCAGAAGAACCCAGCAGGCCCCGTACAGAAGGGTCGACTGGGGCAGAGCCGTGAAGCATGCGGTAACCATCAGCCCGTAGACGAGCACGAACAGAATGACGAACCCGGTGGAGTACCGATCAATGCGCGGCAAATGAAGCAGGTAGGCGTACAGCCGCCTTCCGGTCGTGCGGCGCAGGCGCACCAGGTCGATCACCACCGCGGCGGCCGAGACGACGGCCACCAGTAGAAGACTGCACTGAACCACCAGCTGAGCCTGTTCGGTGAGAGGAGGCTCAAGAAGCAGAATGACCAGGGCGTAGCCGGCGAGCGTCGTGGCGATGGCGAAGAGTCGGAAGAGCCGCGAAAGGGCGTTCGACGAAGCGGCACGCACGTTCTGCAGGGCAAGGGCGAAGGTCGGGTCGGTGGCGAGAACGTCGAGAAAGCCTCCGGCGGCGTCTGCAGCCCTGCCGCTTCTCAGCATGACCACCGACAGATTGTTGCGGGCCGCGGTGTGCTGCGGATTCAACCGGAGGGTGGTGCGGTACGCCGACTCGGCGCCCTGCAGGTCGTTCTTGGCCAGCGCCACATTGGCGCTCATGAAATGGGCGTCGGGTTCGAGGGGTGCCAGCCGCACTGCTTCGATGGCAGCCGCGTCGCCGTCGGGGGTGATGCACTGGGCGAAGACGTCGACCTGCGCGAGGCTGAGGTGTGCCAGCCACGAGGCCGGAGCGAGGCCCTGCGCCACCGAAGAGGCCTCGCGGGCGTCGTCGAATCGGCCGAGTTTTGCCAGCGCCGAGGCGACGAGCCGCCAACTCCACTCGTTCTCGGGGTTCAGCTGGAGGGCCCGTTCGGCCGCGCGGAGTGCCCGCTCGGGGTCACCGCTGCCGAGAGCAGCCTGGCTTGCAAGGCAGAGTGCGCGCTCGCTGTCGGCGTGACCGGCGAGATACGGGCCGAGAAGTGCCAGCGCCTCCCGGTGCCGACCGGCCGAGACGTAGGCCGCCGCCAGCTCGAGTACGCGTTCGGTCTCGCTCGTCTCACGGCCGGTCTCGCCATCCGCGCCGCCCGGCACGCCGCCGGCCTCGTCGCCGGTCTCGTCACCCGTTCTGTCGACCACCGCTCTGCCCGCCCGGTTTCGCCTAGTTCGCCGTTCGGGCCCGGCTGCGGCGGGCCACGACCACGAGAGAGCCGGCCACCAGAAATGCGCCGGCCAGCAGATACAGCAACTGGGCCACGTAGACCGAGGTGAAGCATGCGGCCACCATCAGGGCGAAGTCGGCCACGAGCAGACCCGCCCATGCGGTGAGAAGTCGATCGATGCGCGGCACGCTCTGTACGAACTGGGCGAATCGTGCGCCCGCAGCCCGGCGGAGACGTACGATGTAGACGACCACGAAGATGCCCGCGACCACCGCCACGAGCGCCAGAAAGTCTGTCCAGACGAGCCCGTAGACGGCCGAGTCACCCGGATCACGGTTGCCGCTGAAGGCTACCGTCACCACCGCGAAGGCCACCCAGAGAATGAAGTGGATGCGCCTGAGGGCCACCGCAGCGACCGCGCGCAGGTTGCGAACGGCCACGGCCGAGCCGGGGTCGGCCGCCAGAATGTCGACGAACCCCGCCGCCGCACTGCCGGCCCGCCCCTGCCGCAGCATGACGAGCGAGAGATTGTTGCGTGCGGCCGCGTGCTCGGGTGCCAGTGTGAGTGCCGCCCTGAACGACCGTTCGGCGTCTGCCCACTGCCTTTTGGCCAGAGCGATGTTGCCCACTGTGAGGTGCGCATCGGGTTCGAGGGGAGCGAGCTCGACGGCGTGCCGGGCCGCCTCTTCGGCCGCCGGGGTGATGTGCCGGGCCGCGATGTCGACCTGCGCCACCTGGGCGTGCGTCACCCAGAGTTGCGGCGCCAGCCCGAGGGCGGTCTGGGCGGCCTGCCGGGCGTCGTCGTGCCGGCCCAGTTTCGAGAGAGACAGTGCAATCAGACGCCACGCCCATTCGTTGTCAGCGCTGAGTTCAGCGGCCGACTGGGCTGTCTCGAGTGCCCGGGCGGGTTCGCCGGCTACGAGGTGCGCCTGGCTCGCGAGGCAGAGGCCCCGGTCGTCGTCGGGATGGGTCGCGAGGTGTGCGGCCAGAGCTCGCAGGGCCTCGACCGGCTTGCCGATCGACAGGTACGTGCGGGCGTGGGCCAGCGCGGCGTCTTCGCCGATCACAGGCGCTTGGCTTTCTTCAGGTAGGCCTTCAGTTCGGCGTACGTTCCGTCGTCGTCGCCGAACAACACCACGTTGCGAGCGCTGTCGAGCCAGCTCGACGTTGAGGGGGCCACTTCTTTCAGTGCACCCTGCACGTCGGCCATGGTGATCATGCGCACCGTTCCGCTGGCGGCGCTGTCGATGAGTGCACGTTCGGCCGCGACCTCGCACACGTAGGCGATATCAGCTCCCGACAGACCCCCGGATGCCCGGGCCAGAGCCTGCAGCTCGATGCCCTCCACCGGTCGGTGCTGCAGGTGGTAGCGAAAGATGCTCTCCCGCGCTTCGAGGTCGGGCGGCAGCACCAGCACCGTGCGGTCGAACCGGCCCGGCCTCCGAAGCGCTGGGTCGACATCCCACGGCTGGTTGGTCGCGGCGAGAACGAAGACACCCTCGTTCTGGTCTGCGACCCCGTCGAGTTCGGTGAGCAACTGGTTCACGGTTCCGCGAAGGGCGCTGTTGCGGGTCTGGCTGCGGCGCTGGCCGAGAGCGTCGATCTCGTCGAAGAAAATGACACACGGTGCCTCGCGCCGGGCCAGTTCGAACGCTTCGTGCACGTTCTGCTCGCTGTTGCCGAGCATCGGGTCGAGAATGTCGGCGAGGCCCACCGAGAGAAAGTGGGCGCCGAGTTCACCCGCCACCGCGCGGGCGATGAACGTCTTGCCACAGCCGGGCGGCCCGTACATGAGCAGGCCGCCCTTGAGGCTCTTGGCGTAGAGCTTTCGAAGCTCGGGGTTCTTCAGCGGAGCCAGAAATGCCGCGTTGAGGCGGTCTTTGATCGACTTCATGCCGCCCACATCGGCGAGGGTGATCACCGAGCGCTCGATGTCGAACGAGGTGCCGGGGGCCACGGTGGGGGAGCTGTCGACGAACATCGGCTGGGCGAGGTCGTGAACGTCGTTCTCGGCGGCGCTCCAGTCGAAGTCGGGGGGCGTGATGGGAGCGGCGGGTGTTGCGTGTTCAGTGGCGAAAGGGGTTGCCGCGTCTGCGGCGGAGGGATCAGTGCGCGCGGGTTCAGCTGCGGCAGGGCGATCGGCTTCGGGCGACGGCGACGGCGACGGCGAGGGGGTAAGGGCGCCGGGTGGCGCCGACACAGAAGCAGTCGTGGGCGCGATCGGAGCCGAGGGGACAGGCTCGGGGTCAACCGCGGCCGCGGGGCTCGGCGCGACGTTCGCTGGGTAAGCGAGCGCATCGGTCATGAGCTGCCGAGCATCCGTATTCTCGGGCGCCAGCTGCAGAACGCTGGCCGCCATCGTGATGGCTTCGGCCGCGGCCCCGCTCTTCAACAGCAGCTGACCGAGATGCAGTCGCAGGTGAACATCGTTCGGCGATGAGTCGATCGCGCGGCGCAGCGAGCTGAGAAGTGGCTCATCCATGAGGCGAGTTTAGTGCGGGCAGGCTGACCGCTGGCCCTGCATTTTCGGTCAGCTTTCGAAGGGTGGTCGCGCGCGCATGCGATTGTTGCGGGGGTCGTGCGTGAGTTCGGCGAGCCCCAGCGCTTCGAGCAACGGCGGCAGGTAGAGGCCGAAACGGCCCCGGTACCCTTTTCGCAGCCCGTACCAACCACCGAGCGGGTTATCGGATGCCCGGGCCCATGCCTCGACGGTGCCCTCCTTGGCGGACTTCTGCTCATCGGCCGCCCCCAGGTCGACCCAGTCGCCCTTCTCCACCAGCCAGGCGTGCAGATCGTCGATGGCGCGTGCATCGTACGAGAGCTTCGTCGAGCCCACCGTGCACACCAGGGCCGGGGGTGTCGCCTCATCGTCGCGGTACATCGTGTAGGCGGAGCTCCCGGGTGGCGTGACGAGCTGCCAGGGTTCTGCTGCGGTGCCGTTCCCGGTCATGAGGGCCTCCCAGATGTGCGTGCGGCAGTACGTTCGCTCGTCGTCGAGGCGGGCGCTGCCGTCACCGCATTATGGCAGGCTGGGCGCATGACTTCACAGATCAACATCGATGTCGTGCGCGTCTTCACCGACGACTCCGGGGCGTTCGGCAACGAACTCGGCATCGTGCGATCGAGTTCTGATACTGCCGGGCGCGAGCAGGCCATTGCGGCGCGGCTGGGCTTCAGCGAGACCGTCTTCATCGATGCCCTGCGGGGCGACGCGTCGCTCGGGGTGGCCGCGGTGATCCGCATCTTCACGCCGGCCGCCGAGCTGCCGTTCGCGGGGCATCCGAGCGTCGGGGCAGCGTGGTGGCTGGCACGCGAGGGCTTGCCGGTGGCCGTTCTGGCCGAGGGCGCGGGCGATGTGGCCGTGCGTTACGACGGCGAGGTCACCTGGATCACAGGCCGCGCATCCTGGGCACCCGAATTCGAGTGGGTGCCCGTCGAAACCCCGGCGGCCGTCGACGCCATTCGGGCCGAGCACTTCACCTCGGGTCACCATTACGTCTGGTCGTGGGTCGACGAGCCGAACGGCGTTCTGCGCTCACGTATGTTCGCACCCGACATGGGCATCGTCGAAGACGAGGCCACGGGTGCGGCTGCCGTGCGCATCACGGCGCTGCTCGGGCGCGGCCTCGACATTCGGCAGGGGCGGGGCTCGCGCATCGTGACGCGGCTCGTCTCCGAGGCCGACGGGCGGGTCGGTGTGGCGGCCGACATTCGGGTAGAGGTCGGCGGGCGCGCGGTGTTCGATCGCATGATTGCGCTCGACATCGAACCCGGCGCAGGCCCTTCGATCGACGTGTGACGCCCGCGCCTGCCGAGCGGGTGGCAGAGAGGGGGGCAGCTCTGTGAACCGGGCCGTAACTTCTTCTCTCGTCGCCGTGTACGTGGCCGACATGAGGGATCTCGCTGGGGCGCAGGGTGGGTCGCGTGACGGGCTCGGGACGAGCCGGTTCGAAGGCCTGCTGAGCGACGGTGAGCGTGAGCGGGCCGGGTTGCTGGTCGACGCTGCCGATCGAAGCAGGTTCGTCGCGGCCCACGCACTGTTGAGGCTCGCGACCAGCGCCGAGCTCGAATTGCCGCTCGGCCGGTTCTCGTTCGACTTCACCTGTGCCCGTTGCGGCGGAGCGCACGGTCGGCCCCGGCTGATCGTCGGTGGCGAAGCGTTGCCCGTCACCGGTGGATACACGGTGTCGCTGTCGACCTCGCACGACCTCGTGGCGGTGGCGGTGGCGGTGGCGGCAGGGGCGGTGGCGACTCCGCCGGCAGCGGGGGAGGCGGGTGCCGACGCCGGAACAGCTCGGGAGGTCGGCGTCGACGTGCAGCTCGTGTCTGCGACGGAGTTCGGCGGGTTCGATGAGGTCGCCCTCACGGAGAACGAGGTGGCGGGCATTCGGAGCCGTGACGACGCCGAGATGCAGAGGATGCGCGGCGTGCTCTGGGCGCGCAAGGAGGCAGTTGTGAAGGCGCTCGGCCGCGGGCTGCGGGTCGACCCGGCGACGATCGACGTCAGCGTCACCGGCACCGTGAGCGGCACCGGGAGCGGCATCGTGAACTGCGAGGGGCTAGCCGTGCGGTGGGCCGATGTGCCGCTCACCGTTGTGGGTGGTGCAGCGCGCTATGCCTCAGCCGTCGCGTTGATGGGTTCCGGTGACGTCGAGGTGGTCGTTAAGAACGGCAGCGACCTACTGCGACGCTACTGACGAATCGTCGGCAGGCGCACCGAGTGCAGGCATATCGATCCGTTTGACTGTCGCACCGATTTGGCGGCTCACCGAATCGAAGGCTCGGCTCAGAGCGCGCCGAGCGGGCTCTCGTCGAGGCCGGCGAGGAGGGCAGCCGCGTCGTCGTACACCGCGACCGCACCCGCGTCGAGCAGCGCAGCCCGCCCGACTCCGCCACTCAGAACTGCTACGCAACGCACGCCCGCACGGGTCGCCGCCTCGATGTCCCACACGGTGTCACCCACCATCACGGCTTGCCCAGCCGCAACCCCCGCCTTCTCGAGAGCGACAGTGATCAGGTCGGGTTCGGGCTTCGCCGTCTCGACGTCTTCTGACGAGGTGACCGCGTAGAGCGCGTCGTCGCTGTCGAGCACGGCCCGCAGGTTCTCGAGTTCGTCTTCGGGTGCGCTGGTCGCGAGCACGACACGCACACCGCGCGCTGAGACGGCAGCAAGCAGTTCGCGGGCGCCCTCGAACGGTCGCAACTCGTCGGTGAACTTCGAGTACTGCTCGGTGTGGGCGTCTTTCGCGCGGCTGCCAAGCTCGTCGCTGTCGTCGCCCAGCAGTGCTTCGAGCAACTTCGACGAGTCCATGCCGATTGCGGCATGTACTCTCCAGTCGTCAACCGGATGCCCGAGCGAGAGCAGCGCGCGAGACCACGCGAACACGTGCAGATAGTTCGAGTCGACCAGCGTTCCGTCGATGTCGAAGAGAACCGCCCCGGGAGAGCGCATCAGGTAACTGGTCGAGTGACCGAGGGTTCTACATCGGCCGAGAACGATTCGATGGCACGCTCGAAGTCTGGGTAGTACAGCAGGTTGCGGGGAGACGACAGCTTCATGACTTCGTAGAAGGTGTCGGTGAGTTCGACGTATCCGAGCACACTCTCGGCGTTGGTCTCAGGAATGCGGCGGTCGCAGATGCACCATTCGTGGTCAGACAGAATGCAGATGCGGATGTCGGTAGCGTGCGGTGAGTTGCGAGGTGAGTATTCACTCAGTTGCGCAGACACATCAACCTCCTTTGGTTTCGTGCGTGAACCTAATTGAACACTGGCCCCCTCACGCGGGCAAGGGCTTGACACCTGCCTATGAACTGGCCGGGAAGTGGGCGATACTACAGACGTGGATTCGGTAGATGTGGTCGTCGTCGGTTCGGGCCCGAACGGTCTGGCGGCCGCCGTCACGATGGCGCGCGCTGGTCTGTCTGTGCGGGTCTACGAGCGGGCGTCGACCATCGGCGGAGGAGCTCGAACGGGCGAACTCACGCTGCCCGGGTATCTGCACGATCTGTGCTCAGCCGTGCATCCGATGGCCCTCGCATCAGATTTCTTTCAACGGTTTCAGCTCGCCTCGCGGGTCGAGTTGCGCCAGCCCGAGGTGGCCTACGGTCATCCGCTCGAGGGCGGCCGGGCGGGGCTGGCGTATCGCGACCTCGACGAGACGGCCCGCAGGCTGGGTGTCGATGGTCCGGCGTACAAGCGACTGCTTGCGCCGCTGGTCGAACACTGGCGCCAGCTCGCGCAGTTCACGGGTGGGTCGCTGCTGCGTGTGCCTCAGCACCCTGTGCTCGTGGCGCAGTTCGGTCTACGCGTGCTTGAGCAGGGTAGCCCGCTGTGGGGGCTGCGATTCGAAAGCGACGTTGCGCCGGCCCTGCTCAGCGGGGTGTCGGCGCACGCGAATCTGCCGCTTCCGGGTCTCGCGCCCGCGGCGGCGGGCCTGCTGCTCGCCACGTACGCGCACGGGGTGGGCTGGCCCATTCCGGTGGGCGGCAGCCAATCGATCGTGAACGCGATGGTGGATGACCTGCTGCTGCACGGCGGCCAGATCGTCACCGACACCGACGTCACCTCGCTCGATGACCTGCCGCAGAGCAGGGCCGTGCTGCTCGATGTGAGCCCGCGCGCGCTCGCCTCGATCGCCGGCGACAGCCTTCCGCCTCGATACGCCCGGGCCCTCAGCCGCTTCCGGTACGGCAACGCTGTGGCGAAGCTCGACTTCGCCCTGTCTGACCCTGTTCCCTGGAGCAATGCCGAACTGCACCGCGCCGGCACCATTCACGTGGGCGGAACCCACGCCCAGATCGCTCGCGCCGAAGCCACCGTCGCCTCGGGGCGCCACGCCCACAAGCCGTACGTACTGGTCTCACAGCCGTCGACCTTCGATGCATCGCGGGCGCCGGAGGGGCGTCATGTTCTGTGGGCGTACGCCCATGTGCCGAGCGGCTCCGACATCGACCAGAGCAACGCCATCATCGGCCAGATCGAGCGGTTCGCTCCCGGTTTTCGTGACACGATCCTCGCGCAGCACTCGAGCACCTCGGTCGAGGAGGAGGCCATGAACCCGAACTACGTGGGCGGCGACATCTCGTCGGGGGCGGCGACCGTCGGGCAGCTCATACGGCGGCCCACCCTGGCACGGTACCCCTGGCAGACACCGGTGAGGGGGCTGTACCTCTGTTCGGCATCCACGCCCCCCGGCCCCGCCGTACACGGCCTCGGAGGCTGGCACGCTGCTCGCAGGGCGCTCGCCGTGGAGTTCGGCATCACGCGCGCGCCAGACCTGCGCATCTAGCGACGCAGGTAAGGCGAGGCCCGTGCCCGGCCGGCGCCCGTGCGCGTTATCGTCGACAGGCGTGCCTCGCACCCGGGCGCCCTTTCCGTAGACTGGAACTCATGTCAGCACACTCGTCAGACACCTCCGCTGGCACGCCAGTACCGCCCGCCGCTCCCGTGGCCCGTCGCGTTCCCGCGCCGCGCCGCGACATCGTCGTAGCCGCCGTATTCGACGTGGTTCTGGTGCTCGTCTTCGTGCTGATCGGTCGCAGCAGTCACTCCGAGGGGTTCAGCCTGGCGGGTACGCTCACCACGTGGTGGCCGTTCCTCATCGGCCTCGCTGTGGGCTGGGCCGTGTCGCGTGCGTGGCGCCGCCCGTTCGGTATCCGGCTTCCCGGCCTCTCGATCTGGCTGCTCACCGTGCTCGTGGGCATGCTGCTGCGCACCGTCAGCAGCCAGGGCGTCGAGGTGAGCTTCGTCATCGTGGCCACCATCGTCATCGGCGTCTTCCTGCTCGGCTGGCGCGCCATCGCGGCGGCTGTTGCTGCCCGGCGCCCGCGCCCCCGAAGCTAGCGCGAGACGCGCCGCGGCCTTACCACTGCGACGGGGTGTAGTCCTTCAAGAAGACACCGCACAAGTCGACGCCGGCCTCACCCTGAACCACTGGGTCGTACACGCGCGCGGCGCCGTCGACAAGGTCGAGCGGGGCGTGAAAACCCTCTTCTGCCAACCGCACTTTCGTGGAGTGCGGGCGCTCGTCGGTGATCCAGCCCGTGTCGACGCTGGTCATCAGAATGCCGTCGGTCAGCATCTCTTTGGCGCTGGTGCGGGTGAGCATGTTGAGCGCCGCTTTCGCCATGTTGGTGTGCGGATGCCCGGGGCCCTTGTACCCCCGCGCGAACACTCCCTCCATGGCCGACACATTCACCACGTAGGCGCGCTCAGAGCGGGCAGCCGCGGCGGCTGTCGCCATCGACGGTCTGAGTCGTGACACCAGGAGGAACGGTGCCGTCGTGTTGCAGAGCTGCACCTCGAGCATCTCGAGCGGGTCGACGTCTTGAACGGCCTGGGTCCAGCTGTTCTCGTCGTGCAGGTCGGGTACGAGCCCGCCCGCGTCGATCGCGGTTCCCGCAGCGAGCCGCTCGAGCGACGACGAGCCGGCGGCCAGGGCCATCGAGGTCAGCTCGTCGGCGTTCAGCGGAACCCCCGTGAGGGTGGCCGTCTTCAGCAACGGGTGCGATGCCACCGACGCCGCAAGGGCCTGCGGGTGCGCATCGTTCGTATGGCCGAACGTGATCATCGCGGGCAGAGGCCCGTCGGGCAGCGGCGACAGTTCGGCTTCGGCGAGCGGAGCGTACGACCCGGGCGAACGCCGCACGGTCTGCGCAGCATTGTTGATGAGAATGTCGAGCGGCCCTGCAGCAGCCACGGCATCAGCCAGGCCGATGACCTGGGCCGGGTCACGCAGGTCGATGCCCACCACGGTGAGTCGGTGAAGCCACTCGGCCGAGTCGGGTAGCCCGGCGAACCGCCGCACCGCGTCACGGGGAAAGCGCGTGGTGATGGTGGTGTGCGCCCCGTCGCGCAGCAATCGCAGGGCGATGTACATGCCGATCTTGGCGCGACCGCCGGTGAGCAGGGCACGTTTGCCGGTGAGGTCGGTTCGGGCATCCCGTTTCGTGTGGCTCATCGCTGCGCAGGTGGGGCAGAGCTGGTGGTAGAAGGCGTCGACCTGCGTGTAGTGCTGCTTGCAGATGTAGCAGGGGCGCGACTTGATGAGCGTGCCCACGGTGGGTGCGGCGGTGATGGCGGCGAGCGGAATGCCGCGCGTCTCGTCGTCGATGCGGTCGGGGGCGCCCGTTGCGGTGGCGGCGATGACACTGCGGTCGGCGCTCGCGATGGCGTCGCGCTTCTCATCGCGCCGGTTCTTCTTGACCGACTTGAACATCTTCGCGGTGGCCTGGCGCACGGTGACGAAATCGGGATGCTCGTCGTCGAGCTCGTGCAGGCTCGCGAGTACGCGGAGGGCCGTTGCGAGCTCGGCGGGGTCGATGCCGCCGGTCGTGGACACCGTCGTGGGCGCCGTCGAGGAGCCTTCGGTGGGCGCGGCTGTAGGGGGCGAAGTGTTCTGAGTCATGGGCACATCAATGCTACCCGCCCGTGGTGGCAGGTAGGCAGGCTGGCGGTGGGCAGCAGCAGCGCTCAGGCGAGCACCGGCAGCAGCGCCGGCGCGATGCGCTCCCGCACGATGCGCAGAATGCGTTCGTGCGAGGCGACCGCTCCGTTCGCGGGCAGGGTGACCATCAGCTGGCTGGCGTGGGGGAGCGCGCGGTCGGCCAGGAGGGCATCCACGATCTCGTCGGGGTGGCCCGCCAGAATGCGGCTGAACCGCAGCGGAACGCGCGGGTCGAGCGGGCGCCCGTCGGCACCCATGCCCGACTCGTAGCCTTCGATGAACTCGCGGTGCACGGCCCGGTCTTCGTCGGTCAGCAGCGGCACGATGATGCGGCCCGCGGCGATGCGCGGCACGCGGGCGGCCGAAATGGTTCCGGCGGCCTGCCCGGCGGCGAACGCCTCTTTGTACGCCAGGATCTGCTGCAGTTGGCCCTCGTCGAACGAGACGCCCGTCTCTTCGCCGTTCAGCGTGGAGACCTGAAGGTCGAACCCCTGTGCTCCGGTGCGCCGGGCCCCGGCGACCGTTCCTGAGCCGTACCAGAGCCGTTCGGCGAGCCCGGGAACGGGCGGCGACAGAGTGAGGTCGGTGTGCGGCGGAATGCTCATATACCCCTCACCGCTGTTGATGAGTGCATCGCCGGCCAGTACCGCGCGCAGTCGCAACGCACGCTTCTGCGCCTCGGCCGAGAAGCTCAGTTCGCTCGGCCCGAACACCGGGTCGAGCATCGACTGGGTGGGAATACCGCTCGAGAGCCCGAGTTCGAGCCGCCCGCCGCTCATCAGGTCGAGCGTTGCGGCGTCTTCGGCCACGCGGATGGGGTCTTCGTACCGCATGGGCAGCACGCCGGTACCGAAGTGCAGGGAACTCGTGCGCTGTGCGACGGCCGACAGAAAGACCATCGGGCTCGACAGGTACGGCTCGAAGTGCCGCACGCGCACCCAGCCGGTGTCGTAGCCTTCGCGCTCAGCGGTCTGAAAGAGGCGCACGCCGTCAGCGAGCGAGGCGGCCGCGCCGCGCGGCCCACCGTGGTTCGGAACGAACGAGAGAAAACTGAGCTGCATGTGCGGGCCTCTGCTGAAATGGTTGTAGCTACATCTTATCTGAGGTAGGGCATGATCGAAGCATGACGGATGCCCTCCCCACCCCCCTCGCATCTCTGGTCAACTACCTCCCCGACGTGCCCGCTGCGGGGGCCAGCGCCGACCCCGACCTGCTCTTCGAACGCTTCACCGAGTGGAGCGCCTCCCGCGGCCTCACGCTCTACCCGGCGCAAGAAGAGGCGATCATCGAGATCGTCTCGGGAGCCAACCTCATCCTGAGCACCCCGACGGGCACAGGAAAGTCGCTCGTGGCCATCGCCGCCCACTTCGCGGCCCTCGCCGACGGCCGCCGCACCTTCTACACCGCGCCCATCAAGGCGCTCGTCTCCGAGAAGTTCTTCGCCCTGGTCGAGATCTTCGGCCCCGCGAACGTGGGCATGGTGACCGGCGACTCGAGCGTGAACCCCGACGCACCCATCATCTGCTGCACGGCCGAGATTCTCGCCAACATCGCCCTGCGGCACGGCGCAGATGCGCCGGTCGATCAGGTCGTGATGGACGAGTTCCACTTCTACAGTGACCCCGAGCGCGGCTGGGCCTGGCAGGTTCCCCTGCTCACGCTGCCCGACGTGCAGTTCATTCTCATGTCGGCGACCCTCGGCGACGTGAGTTGGCTCTCGAAAGACCTCACGCGCCGCACCGACCGCGAGACCGCGGTGGTCACGGGGGTTGAGCGGCCGGTTCCGCTCAACTACTACTACGCCACGACACCCGTGCACGAGACGGTCGAAGACCTGCTGAACACGGGCCAGTCGCCCATCTACATCGTGCACTTCTCCCAGCTCGCGGCACTCGAGCGCGCCCAAGCCCTCTCGAGCCTCAAGATCGTCAGCCGTGAACAGCGCGACCAGATCGCCGACGCCATCGGTGAGTTCAGGTTCACCACGAACTTCGGGCGTACGCTCTCGCGGCTCATCCGGGCCGGCATCGGCGTGCACCACGCCGGCATGCTGCCGAAGTACCGTCGCCTGGTCGAGCAACTGGCCCAACAGGGCCTGCTGCGGGTCATCTGCGGCACCGACACGCTCGGCGTCGGCATCAACGTGCCGATCAGAACCGTGCTGCTCACCGCCCTCACCAAGTACGACGGCACGAGAACCCGTCAGCTCACTGCCCGCGAGTTTCACCAGATCGCCGGCCGGGCGGGCCGTGCCGGGTTCGACACAGCCGGAACCGTGGTGGCGCAGGCCCCCGAACACGAGACCGAGAACGCCCGGCTCATCGCGAAGGCCGGCGACGACCCGAAGAAGCTGAAGAAGGTTGTCAAGAAGCGTGCGCCAGAGGGGTTCGTCTCGTGGGGCGAGCCGAGCTTCAACCGCCTCATTGCGGCCGAACCCGAGACCCTCACGTCGAGCATGCAGATCAACCACGCCATGCTGTTGAACATCATCGGCCGCGGCCACGGCAGCGACGGAAAGTCAGACGCATTCGCCGCCACCCGCTCGCTGCTCGAAGACAACCACGAGCCGCGCAGCCGCCAGCTCGAACTCGAGCGCCAGGCCCTCGCCATCTACCGAACGCTGCGCACGGCCGAGATCGTCGAGCAGCTGCCGCCCGACGAGAACGGCCACGTGGGCATCCGGCTGACCGTCGACCTGCAGCCCAACTTCGCTCTCAACCAGCCGCTGTCACCGTTCGCGCTCGCCGCCTTCGACCTGCTCAACACCGACTCGCCCACCTACGCCCTCGACATGGTCTCTGTGCTCGAGGCGACTCTGGATGACCCCCGCCCCGTTCTCTCGGCCCAACAGTTCGCCGCGAAGGGTGAAGCCGTCGCCGCCATGAAGGCCGAGGGCATCGAGTACGACCAGCGTATGGAACTGCTCGACCAGATCACCCACCCCAAACCCCTCGAAGAGCTGCTCGACGCGGCCTTCGAGATCTACAAGGCCTCTCAACCCTGGGTCGGCGACTTCGAGCTCAGCCCGAAAACGGTTGTTCGCGACATGTACGAACGCGCGATGACCTTCAACGACTACATCGGCTACTACAAGCTGAACCGGTCGGAAGGGCTCGTGCTGCGGTACTTCTCCGACGCCTTCAAGGCTGCCCGGGCGACCATCCCCGACGAGGCGAAGACCGAAGACCTGCTCGACCTCATCGAGTGGCTGGGCGAACTGGTGCGCCAGGTCGACTCGAGCCTGCTCGACGAGTGGGAAGAGCTCACGAACCCCACCGACGTGCAGGGCGAGGCCGACCTGGTGGCGTCGCACGGCCGCGGGGTCACCGCTGTGCTGCCGCCCGCGCCGCGCAGCGTGGTCTCGAACCTGCGCGCCTTTCGAATCCTGGTTCGCAACGAGCTGTTCAAGCGAGTTCAGTTCGCCGCGCTCGACAAGGTCGACGACCTGGGCGAACTCGATTCACCGCTCGGCTTCAGTCGCGACCAGTGGGCGGATGCCCTCGACGGCTATTACGCCGAGCACGACTCCATCGGCACGGCCGGTGACGCCCGCAGCGCCAGCATGCTCACCGTCACAGAGGGCCCGCACGTCTGGGTTCTGCGGCAGACGTTCGACGACCCCGCCGGTGACCACGACTGGGGCATCGACGCCGAAGTCGACCTCGCCGAATCGGCCGAACAGGGCGTGGCGGTCGTGCGGGTGACGGGCGTGAGCCGGCTCTGAGCCGGCTCTGAGTCGGCTCTGAAACGAGAGGGTTCGTGCCGCGCGACACCGGAGCACGGGCATCCGGAGGCCGCGAAGCCGCGGAGCCGCGCTACGCGATCACGCGGGAACCGCTGAGCGCCAGCAGCAGTACGTCGACCAACGCGCTCGCGATGATGAGCTGAAACAGCAGGCGGCCTGGCGGCTTCGTGAGCACCAGCCACGCCCCGACCGCCGAGAGCACCACGCCGACGGCGAAGCCCACCAGCCCGACCACTGAAGGCGGCAGGCTGGGGTCTGTCAGGGTCGCTCCGAACGCCACCAGCGCCGAGGCGCCCAGCAACGCGCCGAACGCTGACAGGCCCGATGCGGTTCTTCCCATTCGGTGCGGCAACCCGCGCACCCCGGTCGCGGCGTCGTCGGCGAGGTCGGGCAGCACATTCGCAAAATGCGCACCCAGCCCGAGCAGTGACCCGGTGGCAACGACCCACCAGGCAGCGATCGGTGCGCCCGGTGCTGCCAGCGTCACGACGAGCGGAAGCAATCCGAAACTCACGACGTATGGCAGGCCGGAGAGCGCCGTCTTCTTGAAAAGCACGTTGTAACTCAGCCCCGACACGGCCAGCACGATGCTCGCCACCGCGGCGGGTGGCCCCAGCAGCAGGCTGAGCGCAACGACGGCCATCGCAGACACGATGAACGCCGTGCGTACGGTCGACGCTGAGATCGCTCCCGTGGCGACGGGTTTGTCGGTGCGCCCCACTTCGATGTCGCGGCGCGCGTCGAGCCAGTCATTCGACCATCCGATGGCCAGCTGCCCCGCGAGAATGGCGGCAGCTACCAGCAGAACGCCAAGCGGCGAGAGCCCAGTGGCAATACCGAGCACCACGGCGAGCAGCGTGACCGCGGCGGTGGGGCCGGGGTGGCAGGCGGCGACGAGGGCGCTCGCGACTGCACCGAATCTTCTGTCAGATGGCATACTTCGCGGCACGCCTTCAGGTGCACCCCCCGTAATGGGGGTTTCAGCCTCGTACATAGAAAACTCCCAGACGCTACGGTGAAGTCGTGCAACGGCGAACATTCCTGAGCTTAACTGCCGTGGGGGCAGTTGGCTTTCTCACCTCCTGTGCGGGGAGCCCCGATACTCTCGGTCTGCCCTCTGCCGGGCCCTCGTCGACGACTGCAGCAACGCTCACGCCGGCACCGACGGTGCCGCCCAAACCGATCGTCACGCCCACGCCTACCCCTACCCCCACCTCGACACTCCCGCCGCCGTTCTCGGCTCCGAGCCTCACCAAGGTGGCCATTCCCGACGGCGTCATGACCGACCTGCCCGGCGACGGCAAACTGCTCGCGTGGACCGTCGACGACGGCTCGAGCAGCGAAGTGATTCAGAAATACATCGAATTCGCCAAGGCGACCGGCATGCGCCTCACGTTCTTTCTGAACGCAACCTACGACGGCTGGAGCACCCACGCCGACCTGCTGCGGCCCCTCGTGAAGAGCGGCCAGATTCAACTCGGCAACCACACCTTCAGCCACGCCGACCTCACCTCGCTCTCTGACGACCAGGTCATCGCCGAACTGCAGAAGAATCACGACTTCATCGAGAAGACCTTCGGGGTGGATGCCCGGCCCTACTACCGACCGCCCTACGGGTACCGCAACCACCGTACAGACCGTCTCGCCGCCTCGATCGGCTACACGACACCGGTGCTCTGGTACGGATCGCTCTCCGACTCCGGGCTCATCACCGATCAGCAGGTCGTCGACTTCGCCACACAGTGGTTTCTGCCGCAGCACATCGTCATCGGGCACCTCAACTTCTTACCGGTGACGGAGGTCTTCGGGCAGCTGGAGCAGATCATCCGGAGCCGTGGGCTTCAACCGGTGACGCTGAACGACGTGTTCGACAAACCCGCCTGAGCGGTTCAGTACCAGTGCGGGTTGGTGTTCTGTGAGTGCGCCCAGGCCCCGCAGGGAGTGCCGTACGACCTCGTGATGTAGTCGAGGCCCCAGTTGATCTGCGTCTGCGCGTTCGTGCGCCAGTCAGAGCCGGCCGACGCCATTTTGCTGCCCGGCAGCGACTGCGGAATACCGTACGCACCGCCGTCTTGGTTGTAAGCGTTCACTCGCCAGCCCGACTCGCGGTTCCACAGGTTCACGAGGCACGCGAACTGGTCTGAACCCCAGCCGCGCGCCGAAACCTGGCCCTGCGCGTACGCTTTGGCTCCCGCTGTGTCGACGACAACCGAGCCGGGCGGAAGGCCCGCGCTGCTGTCGCTGCCGCCACTACTGCCGCCGCTACTGCCGCCACTGTTGCCTCCGCCGCCCGAACCTGACGAGCTCGAGGCCGCACTTGCCGCTGCGGCGGCCGCGGCTGCAGCAGCGGCTTGGGCTGCGGCGGCCGCAGCCGCCGCCTGGCCCTGCCGGTACGACTCCTCGACCTGAGCCGTCGTGTCTTGAAGCGTTGCGAGCTGGGCGTACAGTACGTCGCTCTTCGCCTTCTGGTCGACCACCTGCGCATCGGCCGCTTCCTGGGCTGCCTGCGCATCGGCGGCGGCCTGCTGGGCTGCGCTGGCGAGTGTGGCTCGGGCTGACTCGGCGACACCGGCCTGCGCGTTCAGCGCCGCGGCCTGGTTCTGCGTGCTCGTGGCCAGCTCGTTCAGCTGGGCCGACTGCTCGGTGAGCTTGCTCATCGCGCCGAGCTGGTACAACAGAGAATCGGCCTTCTGCCCGCTCAGCAGCAGACTCGCGCTCTGGTTGCCGCCCGAACGGTAGAGCTCGACAGTCAGCTGCCCGAACTGCTTCTTCGCCGCGGCAGCCTTCTTCACTGCATCAGAGGCCCTCGTCGTGGCATCGGCCGCCACCTGCGTTGCGGCCTGCAGCGCAGACTGAGCAATGAGATACTCGTTGCCCTTCTTCACTGCTTCGTCACCCAGCTGGGCCGCCTGGGCCTCGAGGCCCGACAGCAGGCTTGTGATGTTGCTCACCTCGGCCTGCTTCGCCGCCTCATTCTGCTTCGCGGCGTTCACGTCATTCCAGCTGGGGTAGTCGGTGCGCACCGCCGTGAACTGCCCTGCGGCACCGGATGCCCCGCTGCTCGGCTGCGCGCTGACAACGCCGGTCGGAGCCGACCCTGCGGCCGCCGTCAGAGGCGAGGCGAGGCTTGCGGCGACAACCAGCACAGCCCCCACAACGAGGCGCGCCGAACGAATCATGCCCCTACGCTATGTGACGATCGCGCAAAATGCAGGTAAGGCACTGCAGATTCACCGAATGCGTGCATCTGACCCGCCGATGCGTGTTTCGTCTCTCAATCGAAAATCGGCTCGCGGGTACGGCTGCGCTTCAGCTCGAAGAAGCCGTCGTAGTTCGCTGCGGCGACCACGGCGTCCCACAAAGCCAGCGCCTGCTCGCCCTTCGGGGCAGGAGAGATGACCGGGCCGAAGAATCCGACCCCATTCACCGCAATCACCGGCGTACCGACGTCTTGCCCGACGAGATCGATTCCCGCGAAATGCGACGCGCGCAGCTCGTCGTCGAAACGATATGGGTTCGCTTCGGGGTCGGCCGGGGCATCCTGAATCAGCTGGGCAGGAAGGCCGACCTCGGCCAAGGCCTCGCTGATCACAGCATCGACGTCGGTGCGTTGCTGAAGATGGATGCGCGTTCCGAGTGCGTCGTACAGCGGCTTCACCACACCGTCACCGTGTAACTCCTTGGCCGCGGCGACTACTTGGGCGTATCGAAGGGCCCGCGGGAAGAAGGCGCGGTAACTCTCAGAAACATCATTGTTCTCGTTCAGAATCGCCAGACTCATGATGTGCCAGTTGACATCGAGGTCACGATGAGAGGCGACTTCGTCGACCCATCTGCTTGTCATCCATGCCCACGGGCACGAGGGATCGAACCAGAAGTCGACACGTGTAGTTGTATTAGCCATAACCAAATGTTCTCACTTGCGGAATAAAGTTTTGCCTTGATGCATTTGTATGAAGTAACGTTGTATCTACAAGTAATGTCTTCGAGAAACGAGAAATCATGACCGACACGTACGAGATCCCCGGACACAAAGCTGGCACCTGGACCATCGACCCCTCACACAGCGAGGTCTCCTTCAGTGTTCGCCACCTGCTCATCAGCAAGGTCAAGGGCAAATTCGAGAAGTTCGACGCCACCTTTGTGACCGGCGAGAGCCCCCTCGACACCAAGCTCACCGCCACCGCCGAGGTCGAGTCGATCAACACCGGTGACGCCAACCGCGACGGCCACCTGCGTACCAACGACTTCTTCAACGCTCCCGAGTTCCCCACCCTCTCGTTCGTTTCGACGAGCGTCGCACCCAAGAAAGACGACCTCGAGGTCACGGGTGACCTGACCATCAAGGGCGTCACCAAGTCGGTCGTCTTCGACGTCGAGTTCGGCGGCTTCGGCAACGACCTCTACGGCAACTACAAGCTCGGTCTGACCGCCAAGACGGTCATCAACCGCAACGACTTCGGTGTCAACTGGAACGCTCCGCTCGAAGCTGGCGGAGTTCTCGTCGGCGACGACGTCACCATCACCATCGACCTGCAGGCTTCGCTTCAGGCGTAGCTTTTCACGTTTCTCCGGCCGCCGATCAGATCACTCTGGTCGGCGGCTTTTTCGTGCCCGGGTGCGGGTTGGGGGGTCTGCGGGTCGGGTGTCGAAAAGAATTTTGAGATTCTTTTCTGTGGGGGTCGTTATGGGCCTGATTTGTTGAGTGAATGTCAGTGGTTGGTGGTTGACTTGGGTCATGAATGAATCGCCCACCACTTCGCCTGCTGCTGACGGGGCTGCCTTTGATGAGGTGGTTGGTG